>NZ_JARRIR010000014.1:0-119187 GCF_029601685.1 Rhizobium sp. YJ-22
TCGCCGATCTCGACCTTGGAGGCAAAGGTGCCCTGCGCCCAGCCGGTCAGCGCCGCCAGCATCTGGCCGGTCTGGTTGCTATCGTCGTCGATCGCCTGCTTGCCGACGATCACCAGGCCGGGCTGTTCGGCGTCTGCGACGCCCTTCAGCAGCTTGGCGACGGCGAGCGGCTCGGCCGTCTCGTCGGTCTCGATGAGGATGGCGCGGTCGGCGCCCATGGCGAGCGCGGTGCGCAACGTTTCCTCGGCCTTGGCCGGGCCGATGGAGACGACGACGACTTCCGACGCCTTGCCGGCTTCCTTCAGCCGCAGCGCCTCTTCCACGGAGATCTCGTCGAACGGGTTCATCGACATCTTCACATTCGCAAGCTCGACGCCAGAACCGTCGCCCTTGACGCGGATCTTCACGTTGTAGTCAACAACGCGTTTGACCGGGACGAGAATTTTCATGGAATGCCTCCTGAATTCATTAACAAAGCGTGCGGAAACGCTCGACCATCACATCGAGAACCTCGCCGGGATCCCGCTTCCACCAATTTTGCGCCGAGAAAATCTCGACCTCGCAGGGGCCGGCATAGCCGGCGCTCTCGACACTGTTGCGGATCGCCCTGAGATCGGCGACGCCGTCTCCCATCATGCCGCGGTCGAGCAGCACGTCATGCGTATCGGCAAGCCAGTCGCAGAGGTGGTAGCCGAAAATCCGCCCTGCTCCGGCACGCTTTAACTGGGTATCGAGATCATTGTCCCACCAGACATGGTAGACATCGACGGCAATGCCGAGGTTCGGGGCGCCGATGGCATCGCAGATGTCGAGAGCGTCCCGCACCGTCGTCAGGCAGGAGCGATTGCCGGCATAGACGGGGTTCAGCGGCTCCAGCGCCAGTTTGACACCGCGCTCGGCCGCATAGGTCACGATCTCACCGACGCGGTCGGTGAGGATCTTCAGGCTTTCGGCCGTGCCTTTGGTGCCCGGATGCACGCCGCCGACCACGATGGTCAGCACCGCAGCACCAAGGCCGGCCGCCATGTCGATGGCGGCTTTCGCGCCGTCGATCACCGTCTGCCGGTCCATCGCCTCGGCGCCGACGAGGAACGGCGTCCGGCAGAGTCCTGCGACCGAAAGTCCGGCCGCCCGCGCCCGCGCTCCGATCTCCACCGCTCTTGAGCCGATTTCTCGGCGCCAGAAGACGATGGAACCGAAACCGCGTTCCGCGCAGGCATCGATCACCCGCTCCGGCGGCCACCCTGCCCCATGGCCATCGAGATTATGGCCGAGGCTCGCCGTATTGAGGGCAAGCGCCGAGTGATCGTTGCTGAAATCGCGCATCCCCTCAGGCTCCGTAGAGCGCGAGCAGCGTCTTCATGCGCTGGACGGCAAGCGCCGGATCGCGCAGCAGGCCGCATTGATCCGCCAGCCGGAAAATCTCTACGAAATAAGGCAGCGGCCGCATGGCCTGCGCCCCGTTCAGCATGACGAAATGATCCTGAAAACCATTCAGCCAGGCGAGGAAAACGACGCCAGTCTTATAGTATTGCGTCGGCGCGCGAAAAATCAGCCGGGCGAGCGGCACGGTCGGATCGAGCGTCGCGCGGAAGCCGGCGCTGTCGCCCGCGCCCAGCCGCTCCACGGCGTAGGCCGCCGCCGGCGCCAGCGGATCGAAGATGCCGAGCAGCGCATGGGAAAAACCTTGCGCGTCGCCTTCGATGAGTTCGGGATAGTTGAAATCGTCACCGGTATACATCTTCACGCCCGCCGGCAGACGGCGGCGCATGACGATCTCCTTCTCCTTGTCGAGCAGCGAAATCTTGATGCCGTCGACCTTGGCCGCATTCTCCTCGATGACGGCGAGCGCGGCCTGCATCGCCGGATCGAAATCGGCACCGCCCCAATAGCCGGCGAGCTGCGGATCGAACATGTCGCCCAGCCAATGCAGGACCACCGGCTCGTCGCAGGTTTTGAGTACATCCGAATAGACCCGGATGTAATCCTCAGGCCCCTTGGCGACGCGCACCAGGGCGCGCGAGGCCATGAGGATGAGCCGGCCGCCGAGTTTCTGGATGGCCTCCGCCTGTTCCAGATAGGCGCGGCGCACCTCGTCGAGGCTGGTGACCGTCGTCGGGTCGAGATGGTCGGTGCCGCAGCCATTGGCGACCAGCGCGTCGGGCAGTTCTTCCCGCGTGCGGCGGATCAGTTCGAGGGCGCCGGGCCAATCGAGGCCCATGCCGCGTTGCGCCGTATCCATGGCCTCGGCGATGCCGAGCCCAAGGCCGGCGAGATAGCGGCGGAATTCCATCGTCTTGCCCCAATCGACCGTCGCCCGACCGGAAGGATCGTTGGCGGTGAAGGGATCGGCGACGACATGGGCAGCGGAATAGACGACGCGGGCGGGATTTTTGCCGAGCGTGGCGGCGGCAATCGGCGTGCCCGTCAGGTGGTAATCGGAGCGGCGGCCATCGGTATCGGGAAGCGATATCTTCATGGGAAAACCTCAGAAGCGCGGGACGAGCATGCCGGCATCGGCCGGGATTGCCAGTCCGGTGGTGTAGGGCAGCCGCCCGGATGCCAGCGAGGCGATCAGGGTGCCGATGTCGTCGGGCTGGCCGACGCGGGGAAACAAGGTGAGGCCCTGCTCGGCCCGCTCGCGATAACTGTCGATGACCGGCGCGGTCATCTCGGTGGCGATGAGACCCGGCTGGACGTCGTAGACGGCGATCTCCTCGCGCCCGAGCCGCACGGCGAGCGTCTTCGAAACCATCGATGCCGCCGCCTTCGAGGCGCAATATTCCGCACGATGCTCGGCGGCGGCGACGGCATTCGACGAGGTGACGTTGACGATCGAATGGAACAGCGGCGGCCGCTTGCGCGACAGAAGCCGCCGGGCAAAAGCCTGGCTCAGGAAAAACAGGGCCTTGGCATTGACAGAAAGGCAACGATCCCAGCTTTCTTCCGAAACCTCCAGCAGGTCGCCGCGCCTGAGGACGCCGACGCCGGCATTGTTGACCAGTGTCGTCAAGGGGCCGAGTTTCTGCTCGATCCGTTCGAGGGCGGCGTCATGCTCGCCGATGGCGGTGACATCAAAGGGCGCAGCAACGGCCGGCACACCAAGCGCCGTAATGTGCGCGACGGCGGCGGACAGTTCCGCATCGTCAGCCGGACCGTTGACGGCAACGGCAAAACCTTCGCGCGCCAGCGCCTGCGCCACGGCAAAGCCGATGCCGCGCGACGAGCCGGTGACGAGCGCGACCGGGCGGGCGACGCTCATGCCCGTGCCCCCTTCTTCAGCAGTTCGCGCGCGATGATCATGCGCTGGATCTGGTTGGTGCCCTCGTAGATCTGGGTGATCTTGGCGTCGCGGTAGAGGCGTTCGACCTCGAAGCCTCGGATGTAACCGGAGCCGCCGAAAATCTGCACGGCATCGGCGGTGCGCTGCACGGCCATGTCGCCGGCAAAACATTTGGCGATGGAGCAGGCCTTGGTCGCATCCGCGCCGGCATCGATCTTCGAGGCGGCGGAATGGACGAGCAGGCGGGCGGCCTCGATATCCTTGGCCATGTCGGCGAGCAGCCATTGCACGCCCTGGAAATCGGATATCGTCTTGCCGAACTGTTTTCGCGTGCCGGCATAATCGAGCGCGGCCTCAAGGCCGGCCTGGGCGATGCCGACGGCCAGCGAGGCGATGCCGACGCGGCCCTTGTCGAGGACGGACATCATCATGTGGAAACCCCGGCCCTCCACGCCGAGCAGGGCGTCGGCCGAAAGGCGCACATCCGAAAAATTCAGCGCGCCGACCTGGCTGGCGCGCTGGCCCATCTTGTGTTCCTTCGGCCCCTTCTCGACGCCATCGGCATGCAGGTCGACGATGAAGATCGACATGCCGCGATTGCCGGCTTCCTTGTCGGTGCGCGCCAGAACGAAGCCGTAATCGGCGACCGGCGCATTGTGGATCCAGATCTTGCCGCCATTCAGCCGCCAGCCGTCGCCGTCGCGCACCGCCGTGGTGCGGATGCCGGAGACATCGGTGCCGGCTTCCGGCTCGGTGATGCAATAGGCGACCTTGGCGCGCATGCCGAGAATTTCCGGCAGCATCGCCTGCTGGCGTTCCGTGCCGTGGCGCACCAGCAGCGACGAGATCAGCTCGATCAGGCCGCACTGATCGGCGACGGAGGCATAACCGCGGCTCAGTTCCTCCATGACGAGGGCATAGGTCAGCGTGTCGAAACCCGGCCCGCCTAAGGCCTCCGGCACGCCGATGCCGAACAGGCCGAGCTTGGCCATCTCCTCATAGAGATCAGCCGGAAAGCGCTCCTCGCGGTCCAACTCCTCGGCCAGCGGCCGGATCGTTTCATCGGCAAAGGCGCGCGCCATCTCGCGCACCTGCTCCTGCGTTTCGGTGAGATACATCGCCCTCGGCTCCCATCTAGTAACTATCTGGTTACATACATTTGCAATACCGGAGCCGTCAAGACGGAAAAATCCGCGAGACCCAAGGAAGCCGCTTGCACGGGCGTTTGGCGCATGCTTATTATTCACTAATTGGTTACTTATGGAGGAAAATCATGCATCCTGGCGAAAAGAGGAAATTCGGCCGCACGGATCTGGAGGTCACCGCATTCGGCTTCGGCACCGCGCCGCTCGGCAATATTTTCCGCGAGGTCGACGAGGCGACGTCGCTAGCCATGTTCGACCGCGCCTGGGAGGCCGGCGTGCGTTTCTTCGACAGCGCGCCGATGTATGGCCACGGGCTGGCCGAGCTGCGCACCGGCCATGCACTACGCTGGAAGAAGCGCGACGATTTCGTCCTCGCCTCCAAGGTCGGGCGGCTTCTACGGCCGGCCAAGCGCGAGACCATCGACTTCGCGCCATGGGTGAATGCGGCGCCCTTCACCATGCATTTCGACTACAGCTATGACGGCACGATGCGGGCTTTCGAGGACAGCCTGCAAAGGCTGGGGCTGGAGCGGATGGACATGTGCTTCATCCACGATATCGACGTTTTCACCCGCGGCGACGCACAGCCAGAGGTCTTCGAGCAGGCCATGGACGGCGCCTGGCGGGCGCTGGAAAAGCTGCGGTCGGAAAAGCTGGTGAAAGCCATCGGCGTCGGGGTCAACGAATGGGAAGTCTGCCATGAAGCCCTGAAGCGTCACGATTTCGACTGCTTCCTGCTGGCCGGCCGCTACACCCTGCTGGAACAGGAGGCGCTCGATACCTTCCTGCCGCTGTGCGAGGCGCGCGGCGTCGCCGTCGTCGTGGGCGGCGGCTTCAATTCGGGTATCCTCGCCACCGGGGCAAAGGACGGCGCGAAATACAATTATGCGTCGGCGCCGCGCGATATTCTGGAAAAGGTCGCCAAGATCGAGGCGGTCTGCGCCGAATATGGCGTGCCGCTTGCCGCCGCCGCGCTGCAATTCGTCGTCGCCCATCCCGCCGTCCCCTCCTTCATGGCCGGCACGCGCACGGTCGAGCAGCTGGAGCAGAACCTCGCCTGGTTCGCTCACCCGATCCCGGCCGCCTTCTGGGCGGACCTCAAGCATAAGGGATTGTTGCGCGAGGATGCGCCCGTTCCCGCCTGACCATCCGTCCCCCGCGCGGCAGAACGCCCGTGCGGGGGCCAGGTTCTGATCACGCGCCGAAACGTGGGGGACGCTTCTGCCGATAGGCCGCAAGACCTTCCGAGAGGTCGACGGATGCGGCCGCGGCCGCACCGGCCAGCGCATCCACCACCCGCTCGTTTTCCTCGCCTTCGGCAGCATTGATCAGCATTTTCGTCAGTTCCGTCGCGCGCGGCGCGCGTTGCAGCACCCGAGCGGCGGCGGCTTCGGCCGCAATCTGCCCCTCGCCCGTCGCCACGACCTGATCGACCAGCCCGAGCGCCAGCGCCTGCTCGGCCGAATAGACCTCGCCGAATAGCGCCATGCGGCGAACAAGCTGGGCGCCAAAACGCCGCGCCGCCCGCTGGGTGCCGGACCAGCCAGGAATGATGCCGAGGCCGGATTCCGGCTGGCCGATCTTCACATGCGCTTCCGCGATGCGCAGGTCCGCACAGGCGGCAAGCTCCAGCCCGCCGCCGAGTGCATGCCCGTTCAGCACCGCGATCAGCGGCACGGTCAATCGCGCCAGCGCATTGAAGGCATCGTGACCGTCGCGCAGCCAGCGGCGCGAAAACGCCTCCGCATCGAGACGGCTCCACGCCTCGATATCGCCGCCGGCGCAGAACGACCGGCCGCCCTCGCCCGAGAGGATAGCGACGCGCGCATCCGACCGCTCGATGACGCGGCAGGCCTGCAGCAGCGCGTCGATCATGTCGGCATCGATGGCGTTCAGCTTTTCCGGGCGGCGCAGCGTCAGCCGGGCAATGCGGTTGTCGATGACGAGTTCGATCCGTGGATCGCTCACAGCGCCAACCCCATGATTTCCGGCCGGAACAGGGCAACGTCCATGGTCTTGAGCGTTTTGGAGACACCGAGCGGCGTGGCCGCCTGATCGAGGATATCGCGCTGGAGATCGAGACCCGGCGCAATCTCGGTGACGACAAGCCCCTTCTGCTCAAGCCGGATCACGCAGCGCTCGGTGACATAGGTGATATCCTGCCCCTGCGCGCGGGCGCGCTTGCCGGAGAAGCTGACCTGATCGACCTTGGGCACGAATTTGGCGATGCGGCCTTCCTTGTCGATGACGAGGCGGCCATCCTCGATGCGCATCTTCGCGCCGGCATTGAAATTGCCGGAAAACACGATCCGCTTTGCCCGCGAGGTGATATCGACGAACCCGCCGGCACCGGCGGTTCGATGCGGCGTCGCCGCCAGGCGGCTGACATTGACCGAACCTTCGGCATCGATTTCGAGGAAGGACAGCAGCGAACAATCGAAACCGCCGGCCTGGAAATAGCAGAACTGGTGCGGCGAGGCGACGAAGGCCTCGGCATTCGAGGCGCAGCCGAACTTGAAATCGAGCAGCGGCACGCCACCGACGGCGCCCTGCTCGATCACCCAGGTGATCTTGCCGTGAAGCCCTTCCTCGATGAGGATGCGCGGCACGTTGGCCGAGATGCCGAAGCCGATATTGACGGCCCAATCGGCTTTCAACTCCTGCGCTACCCGGCGCGCGATCACCTTGCCGACATCGAGCGCTGGCAGGCGGAAGGTTTCGAGCGGCCGAAACAGTTCCCCCGAAATCGCCGGATCATAGGGCGTTGCCGTGGTCTGCAACTGGTCGGGGGCCTCGACGATGACATCGACGAGGATGCCGGGAACCCGCACATCATGCGGGCGAAACGTGCCGCTGGCCGCCACGCGCTTGACCTGGGCGATGACCACGCCGCCGGAATTGCGGGCGGCGAGCGCCATTTCCATGGCGCCGAGCGTTGCGCCCTCGTGTTCGAAAGTCAGGTTGCCCTTCTCGTCGGCGGTGGTGGCGCGGATGATCGCCACATCCGGCTGCAGGGCCGGGAAATGCAGCCAGTCCTCGCCGGCGAATTCGACGCGTTTGACGAGCGGCTCCGCCCGCGCGCTGGCATTCATAGCGCAGCCGTCCTGGTCGGGATCGACGAAGGTTTCCATGCCGACCTTGGTGAGCACGCCGGGGCGCTTGGCGGCCCCCTCGCGCAGCATGTCGAAGACGATACCGGAGGGCACGTTCCAGGCGGCAAGCTCCTCTTTGAGGATCATCTGCCAGACGAGCGGCGGCTCGGCATTGCTGGGGCCGGAGGGATAGGAGCCGCCGATGATTTTTCTCAGCATGCCCGGCTTGGCGATGTGATCGACGCCCTTGGTGCCAAAAAAGTCGCCGGCGGCGATCGGATGGATGGAGGTGAGGCCGCGCGGATGTCCCTCGCGGTCGAAGCGCTCGCCGAGCGCCTTCAGCACCGCATCGGGGCAGCAGAGGCCCGAGGAAGAATTGACGGCGACGACCGCACCGTCCTTGACGAGTTTTGCCGCCTCTTGCGCGCTCTTCACTTTCCTCATCGCCGAAACCTCCGTTCGCCATTGCATTAAGTAACTAACTAGTTATACATTAAATGCGATAAGATCAATCCGTCGAACGCGATTTTCCATCGCGCCACCGGCCCGCCGGGCCAATGAAGGAGGAGGCATGAGCATCTATTTCCAGAAAAGTTTCCAGCGGGGCTTCGGCACCTATCCGCTGAAGGGAGACGATCTCAGGAATGCCATCGACGCGGCCATCGCCGCCGGTTACCGGGCGTTCGATACGGCGCAGATGTATGGCAACGAGGCCGAGACCGGCGCGGCGCTCGCCGCCTGCGGCGTGGCGCGCGGCGAACTCTGCATCACCACCAAGGTGCATCCCGACAATTACACCGAGGAGAAGTTCCTCCCCTCCGTGGAAGCCAGCCTAAAGACATTGCAGGTCGAGCGCGCCGACGTGCTTCTCCTGCATTGGCCGCCGGTCGGCGGCGATGTCGCCCCGTCGCTGCGCCTGCTGCAATCCGCAAGGGACAGGGGGCTTGCCGACGCCATCGGCGTGTCGAACTATACGGCGCAGATGATGCGGACGGCCCGCGCCGTTGTCGACGGGCCGCTGGTCACCAACCAGGTGGAGTTCCACCCGCTGCTCGACCAGAAAAAGCTGCTCGCCGCCGCGACGGAAACCGGCATTCCGCTCTCGTCCTATGCATCGGTGGCGCGCGGCGAGGTCTTCAAGCACAGGCTTTTTGCCGAGATCGGCAAGACCTACGGCAAATCCGCCGCCCAGGTGGTGGTGCGCTGGATCCTGCAGAAGGGCGTGCCGCTCAACACCATGTCGACCAAGCCGGAGAATATCCGCGCCAACTTCGAAATCATGGATTTCACCCTGTCATCCATCGACATGGACCGCATCGACGCCCTGACGGCGACCAACCACCGCATCGTCAGCACGGGGCTTCTGCCCTGGGTTCCCGAATGGGACTGATGCAAAAGGGCGGCCGCGAGGCCGCCCTTTCCATTTGGAATCGGATCAAGGCTCAGGCATTGCCGCGGATCATATCCGCCGCCTTCTCCCCGATCATGATCGTCGCCGCATTGGTGTTGGAGCCGACGAGGCTCGGCATGGTGGAACTGTCGCAGATGCGGATGCCGTCGAGGCCGTGGACGCGCAGGTGCGGATCGACCACCGACATCTCGTCGCGCCCCATCTTGCAGGTGCAGGTCGGATGATAGGAGGTGCGGCCATATTGGCGCGTATAGGCGATATAGTCTTCCTGCGTGCGCACGTTCCGGTCCGGGAAACGCAGCGTCTTGATGTATTTCTGCAGGGAGGGCTGGCTGAAGATTTCCTGGCTGATCTTCACGCCTTCGGCGGAGATCTTCACGTCCTCGGGATCATCGAGGAAATTCGGATCGATGACCGGCAGGTCGCGCGGATCGGCCGAGCGCAGCGTGACCGTCCCCCGCGATTTCGGCCGCAGCGTATAGGAATTCAGCGTGATGCCGGAGGCGCCCTTCGGCACGCTGGGGACGCCGGCTTCCGCGCCGGCACCGGCGAGGAAATGGAATTGCAGGTCGGGAGAGGGATTATCCCTGTCGCCATACCAGAAGGCGCCGCCCTCCACCACGTTCGAGGTGATCGGGCCGGAGCGGAACAGGGCATATTGAATGCCCGCCCAGAGCGACCAGTGCAGCCTGTTATATTTGTCGAGGCTGTCATGGTTCTTCAGTTCCGCGACGATATCGACGCCGAAATGGTCCTGCAGGTTCCGCCCGACGCCGGCCATGTCCTGCACGACGGCGATGCCATGCTTCTTCAGCGCGTCGGCCGGGCCGACGCCCGAGAGCATCATCAGTTTCGGCGTGCCGATGGCCCCGGAGGTCAGCAGCACCTCGCTCTCCGCCCGCGCCGTCATGCGGTTACCGCCGAGCTGATAGTCGACACCGACGGCCCGACGGCCCTCGAAGACGACGCGCAGGACGAGCGCGCCGGTGACGACCGTCAGGTTCGAGCGCTTCAGGGCCGGCCGCAGATAACCGACGGCGGCCGAGCAGCGGCGGTTGTCACGCGTCGTCGTCTGGTAGACGCCGGCGCCCTCCTGCACCGGGCCGTTGAAATCCGGATTGTAGGGAATGCCGAATTCCTGGCAGCTCTGCACGAAGGCCCGCGTCATGCGCTGCGGTTCCGGGATATTCGAGACGCCGAGCGGCCCGTCCGTCCCATGCCATGCGCCGGAGAGGATCGCATTGCCCTCCGAGCGCAAAAAGTATTTCTGGATGTCTTTAAAACCCCAGCCCTCGGCGCCCTCCTCGGCCCAGCGGTCGAAATCGGCGGGAACGCCGCGTGTAAACACCTCGGCATTGATGGAGGAGCCGCCGCCCAGCACCTTGGCCTGGGCGTAGAGGATCTCGCGGTTGTTGGCGTGTTTCTGCGGCGCGGTCTTCAGACCCCAGGTCAGCGGTCCTGTCGTCATCTTGGCGAAGCCGACGGGCATATGGATCAGCGGATTGGTATCGCGTCCGCCCGCCTCGATCAGGCAGACCTTTGCGGCCGGATTTTCCGAAAGTCGCGCCGCCAGCACACAGCCGGCGCTGCCGCCACCGACGATGACGTAATCATAGCCATCAGCCATCATGCGATCCAATGCCTGCGTTTGCCGATCTCGACATGAACGGATTTCACCTGCGTATACTCCTCCACGCCGTACATGCCGGCCTCGCGGCCCCAGCCGGATTGCTTGAAACCGCCGAGTGGCATTTCGGGACCGCCGGCCATGATGGTGTTGACCCAGAAGCGCCCGGCGCGAACCCGGCGGCTCACCGTCAGCGCCTTGTCGATATTCTTCGTCCAGACGCTCGCCGCAAGCCCGTAAACGGTGTCATTGGCAAGCTGGATGGCTTCTTCCACGGTATCGAAATGCATCGAGCACAGCACGGGGCCGAAAATCTCGTCCCGCGCGATGGCCATGTCACGGGACACGCCGGAGAACAGCGTCGGCGCGATATACTGGCCGCGACCGAGATCGAGCGCCTCGCCGCCGGCCAGCAGCGTCGCGCCCGCCGCCTTGCCCTTGGCGATATAGTCGAGGATCGTGGCGTTCTGCGCTTCCGTCGTGATGGCGCCGACCTGCGTCGCTTCGTCCAGCGGATCGCCGACGCGGATCCTGGCCATCTTCTCGGCGAGCAGCTTTTCGAATTCGGCGGCGACCGAGCGCTCGACGATCAGCAGCGAGGACGAGACACAGCACTGCCCGGTGTTGAAGCTGATGCCGAAGGCAGCGCCGTCTGCGGCGTCCTCCAGATCGGAATCGGCGAAGACGATGATCGGGTTCTTGCCCCCGAGCTCCAGGCCGAGTTTCTTGAAATTGCTGTCGGCAGCGGCGTGAACGCAGGAGCGGCCGACCGCCGTCGAGCCGGTGAAGGACAGCATGTCGACATCGGGATGCTCCGTCAGCGCCTGACCGATGACGCGGCCGGAGCCGGTAATCACATTGTAAGCGCCGGCCGGCAATCCGGCTTCGTCCAGCACCTCGGCCAGCAGCAGCGTGGTGGCGGAGGTGACTTCCGAGGGCTTCACCACCATGGTGCAGCCGGAGGCGAGGATGAAGGGCACCCGCTCGCACAGGATCAGGAAGGGGAAATTCCACGGCGTGATCAGGCCGACGACGCCGATCGGCTCGCGCAACACCATGCCGAACAGGTCGTCACCCAGCGAATTGAAGCTGTCGCCATGCAGCATGCGCGCAGCCCCCGCGCCCACCTCGAAGCAGGCGATGCAATGGTCGATCTCGCCGCGCGCCTGGGAAATCGGCTTGCCGTTTTCCAGCGTCTCCCAATAGGCGATCTCGTCGCGGCGGCGGCGCAGGATTTCGGCGGCACGCAGCAGGACGCTCGCTCGCGCCGCACCCGAGAGGCCCGACCAGCGGCGATCCTCGAAGGCGCGGCGCGCGGATGCGACGGCGGCGTCGAGATCGTCGACGGTGCAGCGGACCGTGCGAGTGACCGGCAGGCCATGGCCCGGCGAGGCCCGTTCGAAATGATCAGCCCCCTCCTTCCACTGGCCGTCGATAAAGAAGCCGAAGGTGCGGGCGGCGGCGGGGGGAGAAAGGAACGGGGTCTTCTGGTCCATCGGATAGCTCCACTTCAAAAATTTACGCCGCGACGGCGATCTGCGTCTTCAGGTCTTGCGGCCGGTCGGCCAGCGTTTCGAAAGCCTGCTGGATCCGCTCCAGCGGATAGCTTGCCTTCGTGAAATCGCCGATGCGGAAGCGGCCATGCGACAGCAGGGTCAGAGCGTCGTGCATATCCTCGCCCATGCCGGCGACGGAGCCCTTGAGGCTGCCCTCCTCGAGAACGGTGCGGAGAATATCGACCGGCAGCGTTTCGCCGGGCGGCGTGATGCCGAAAAAGGCGACATGGCCGCCGCGACGGGTCAGGTCGAAGGCCTGTTCGTAAAGCTTTTTGCTGCCGACGCTCTCGATCACCAGATCGGCGCCGCGCCCGTCGGTCATCCGGCGCACGGTTTCCTTGAGTTCGGCCGGGTCGGATACCGCCGCATCCGCACCGGCCTCAAGCGCCATGCGGCAACGCTCGGCCGAGAGATCGGCGACGATGATGGGAGCTGCGCCGACGAGCCGCATCATCTGCACATGCAGGTTGCCGATTGGCCCCGCCCCGAAGATGACGACCGATTGCCCGAACGTTACCCCTGCCTTTCGGGCGGCACGGACGACGCAAGCGACTGGCTCGGTCAGGACGAGAACGTCGTCGGCGATATCGGCCGTGACCGGGATTGCGAGGCGCGCCGGCACGGCGACATAGTCGGCAAAGGCCCCATCCCGGCCGATGCCGACCTGCGTGACCTCGGCGCAGTTCAGGACCTCGTTGCGCCGGCACCAGAAGCAGGCGCCGCAGCCGATATTGATATCGACCACGACCCGCGTGCCGATATCGAGATGGCGAACATTGGCACCGCGCTCCGCAATCGTTCCACAGAATTCATGGCCGGGAACCAACGGTAGCCGGTCGGCGGCATAATGGCCGTTGAAGATATGGATATCCGTGCCGCAGATGCCGGTGCGCGTCACCTTGACCAGCACATCCTCCGGGCCGATCTCGGGCAGGGGGACGTCACGAAGTTCGAAGCGTTTCGGTGCGGTGAGGACGGCGGCACGCATGGTGGTCATCGAAGCCGTCTCACTTCACGGTGCGCAGCTTGGCGCGGTCGATGGTCAGCGCGATGGCGACGATCAGCACGATGCCGAACACCATCTGCTGGCGGGTCGCATCGATCTCGAAATAGAGCATCGAGGCGCGAATGACGGCGACGATCAGCGTGCCGACCACCGTGTTCACCACGCCGCCGACACCGCCGGTCAGCGGCGTGCCACCGACCAGCACCGCGACGATGGCCGGCAGCAGGAACCCGTTGGCAATCGTCGGCGCGCCGCCGGAGAGCTTGACGGCAAACATCAGGCCGGCGATCGCGGCGAGCGCCCCGGAGATGGCGAAGGCGAGGATCTTGTAGCGCGCCACGTTGAGCCCCGATGCGGCGGCGGCAAGCTCGCCGGCCCCCACGGCCTTCAGTGCGCGGCCGAGTGTCGTGCGGCGCTCGATGAACAGGCACAGCGCTACCAGCACGGCGGCGATCAGCAGTTCATGCGGCACGCCGAAACTGCGGCCGATCATCCAGCCGAAGGTGTCGTTGCGCTGGGCCGCGTCCATATTGAGCGCCCGCTGGCCGGAGAGCCATTGCGCAATCGAGAAGGCGATGCCGCCGACGGCGAGCGTCGAGATGAAGGACGGCACGAAAAGCCTTGTCGTCACATAGCCCGAGAGCATGCCCAGAAGAAAACCCGAGGCCACGCAGAGCACGGCGACCCAGGCGCCCATCGAGGCGAGATAGACGGAGGCGATCACCGTCACCATATTGGCCATCGACTGGGCCGAGAGATCGATGCCGCCGATATAGATGGCGAAGGTCAAGCCCAGCGCCATGATGAACAGCGGCACGATATCGCCCGCGAGACCGAGCAGATTTGACGGGCGCAGAAATCCGGGATCGGTGATGCCGACGATGGCGACGAGCACGACCAGCGTGATCCAGGGCAAATGCGGCTTGAGGCGCTGAATATCCATCTTGTCCCTCAGATCATGTAGTGCAGTAGGTCGAAGGGCGTCGGCTTGGCACCCGGCTCGCAGGGAAACTGCTTCTGGATGCGCCCGTCCTTGACGACGATGATGGTGTGCGACAGGCCGATGGCCTCCTCCAGCGTATCGGCGACCAGCACGATGCCGACGCCAGCCGCGCTCATGGCGCGGATCATGTCGTAGACATCCTCCTTGGCGCCGATATCGAGGCCGCGCGTCGGATGGTCGAGCAGCATGATATCGGAGCCGCCCGACCGCCATTTGGCGAGCACGACCTTCTGCTGATTGCCGCCGGAGAGGTTGCCGCAATCGGCGAATTCGGAATGCGCCTTGATCGACAGTTTCTTGATCCAGTCGCGCGCCAGCGCCCGCTCCTGCGCCACCCGCAGCACGCCGCCGCCGGAATGGTTCTTCATCTGCGAAAGCGTCATGTTCTCATAGACGTTCATGCCGGCGACGATGCCCTCGATCTTGCGCTCGCGCGGGACATAGCCGACACCATGGGCAACGGCCTGGCGCGGGGTGAAACCGGTGGCATCCGCGCCCTTGATGCGCAGGCGCCCGGCGGTCGCCGTCAGCATGCCATAGATGATGCGCAGGATCGCCTCGCGGCCGGAGCCTTCCGTTCCGACAAGGCACAGGACTTCGCCGGCATGCAGCTTCAGCGAGATGTCCCTGATGCGGCCGGGAAGGCCGATGCCGTCCATCTCGACCAGCACCTTGGCGTCATCATAGGGCTTCTGCAGATGCTCACGGTAATATTGCTTGTCGACGTTGCGCCCGACCATCTTGTGCTGGATGGCTTCGGCCGTCGCCCCGCCGCGCTCGACCACGTCGACCACCTCGCCGTCTTTCATCACGTAGATGCGGTCGGAGAGATCCATGACCTCGTCCATGCGGTGCGAGACGAAGATGAAGGAGGCGCGGGTCGTCAGTTCGCGCACCAGCTTGAACAGCAGTTGCACCTCTTCCTTAGAGAGTACCGACGTCGGTTCGTCGAGCAGGATGACGAGATCGCCGTCGACCCGCTCCTCCAGGGTCAAGACCTTGGCAAGCTCGACGAGCTGGCGCTGGGCGAAGGAGAGTTTCGACGTCACCATTGCGGGATCGATGTCGAGCTTCACCTTGGCGAGCTGCGCCTTGGCGGCCCGCGCCATCGCCTTCCAGTCGACGACGCCGAAGCGCACGAATTGCCGCTCGTAACCGAGAAAGATGTTCTCCATGACGGTCAGGTTGGGGATCAGCGATTGCTCCTGGAACACCATCCCGATGCCCTTTTCCATCGCCTGGCGGGGATTGGAAAACTTGACCGGCGCACCTTTGATCAACACCTGGCCGCCATCCGGCTGATAGGCGCCGTAGATGACCTTCATCAGGGTGGATTTGCCGGCGCCGTTCTCTCCGACCAGGCCGACGATCTCGCCGCGCCGGATTTGGAAATCGATGGCTTTCAGCGCGTGGACGCCGGGGAATTTCTTGTCGACCGCTTTCAGTTCGTACATGGCGCGCCTCACTTCACGAAGGAAACCATCTTGCGGTCGGTCGACAGCACGACGGCAAGGATGACGAGGATACCGAGCACGCCGGCCTGGATGAAATCGGGCAGGCCGATAACGACCATGCCGTTATCGATGACGCCGACGATCAGCACGCCGACCAGCGCATTCCACACGCCGCCGATGCCGCCCCACAGCGCCACGCCGCCGACGACCACCGAGGTGATCGAGACGAACATGAAATTCGCACCCGTCACCGATTCCGCCTGCCCGATGCGGGCGACGACCAGAATGGCCGCGATGGCATAGAAGATACCGGCCAGCGCAAAGCCGGTGACGCGGACGCGGGTGACGTTGAGACCAGAGGCATGCGCCAGATCCTCACCGCCGCCAACCGCATAGAAATTGCGCCCGAGCGTCGTGTGCGTCTGGATGAACCAGGCGACCAGCAAGAAGAAGGCCGCGACATAGACCATGAGCGGAAAGCCGAGCCAGCGCACCGTCAGCAGGCCGCGAAAGCTTGCATCGCCGACCTTGACGATATCGCCACCGGTCAGCAGCACGGCCGCCCCCGTGCCGACGAAGCCGATGGCGAGGCTTGCCATGAAGGACGGTATTTTGAGTTTCACATGCACGAGCCCGTTGAGAAGCCCGATCAGGCCGCCAAGCGCGATGACCAGCGGGATCGCGACCCAGCCGAGGCCGCCGAGCGATCCGCCGAGCCAGGCAAAGATGAAGGCGAAGGCGACCGCCGTCAGCGACACTGTTCCCTCCATCGAAAGATCGATCGAGCCCATGATGATAATGAAGGTCACGCCGATGGCGACCATCAGCGCCGGCGCCGCCGCGATCGCGATGCGGGCGAAATTCCTCAGCGAGAAGAATGTCGGATTGAGCGCCGTGAAAAAGATCACGAGTGTCAGCAGCACCAGAAACGGCGCCCATTTGATCAAGGTTTCGCGCGATAGGCGACGTGTCACGTCAGACATCCCTCTTCAGGAATTTCTCGGGGAAAGCGGCGGCAGCACAGGCGGCTGCCGCCCTGGAGCATTGCCAACCGAAGCGGAACCGCTTCGGCGTCGGGATAATGCGGTAAGAACAAAAACCGGGAGCGTCCCAGCCAAATCAGGCCTTGTACTGGATCTGGCCGTTCGACGGCCCCCAGAAATCCTTCCAGTCGTAGGCTGGCACGGAATCGAGATACTTCGCCTTGAAATCCGCTGCATCCTTGGCGGTGACAAGGATCGTCGGACCATAGAATTCGCGGTGTTCCTTCGGCTCGGCGGACGGTTTGAAGGTGCCGATGGCGGCATGATAGGCAAGCGCCGCGCTGATGCCGCCGCCCCAATGCGGATTGGTGAAGACGGTTGCCAGCAACTGGCCGTCCATCACCATCTTCACCGCCTCCGGGTTGCCGTCATAGGAAACGATCGGCATGTTCTCGATACCCTCGGCGCGCAACGCCTCGATGACGCCATAGGCGATGTTGTCGTTGGCGCAATGCACGCCCTTGATCTTGTCGCCGTAGCGGGTCAGGAACGAGGACATCAGGGCCGCGCCCTTCTGGGTGTCCCAATCGGCCGGCTGCGCATCGAGCAACTCGATCTTCGGGAAATCCTTCAGCGCGTTCTTGAGACCGGCAAGGCGCTCGACGGCCGGGTTGTTGGCGGCGATGCCGCCGAGATGCACGACGCCGCCTTCGCCGCCCATGGCCTCGAAGAGGATACGGGCGGTCTGTTCGGCCGGCTTCTCGTCCGACCAGGTCATGTGGGAGACGTAGTTGTCGCCGAAATCCCAGGGATGCAGGTCGTCCGTCTTGTTCCAGATGGTCGAGATATAGGCGCCGGCCGCCTGCACCGCCTCGACAACGGGGCGGGCATTCGGGCTGTCGTTGGGATCGCAGGCGATCGCGCAATTGCCGTTGTTCTTGGCGAGGAAGGCCTTGATGTCGGCCAGCGACTTTTCGGTCGAGCCTTCGTTGATCAGGCTGACCAGCGCGCTCTTCGGCTTGCCGAGCGACTCCACGAAAGCCTCGCCGCCGGAGACGACCGAGTTCCAGTAGGCCGAGGCCCGGTCGCGGTAGCTCCAGGCGATCGCCGGATCGGTCAGCGCCGCCCGCGCCGCGCCGTTGGCGAACAGGCCGGGCACGGCCGCAGCACCGAGACCGGCTGCCGCCGCAAACAGAAAATTGCGACGGCTGACCGTCTCGCGTTCGATGAAATCCTTGATAAAGGTCGACATTGGTTCCTCCCCAAAATCCGCGATTGAATTGCATCCGCGTTACGGCCGGCCTGATGCCCTGCAAGCGTCTCCCACGCCGCTTAACGCACTAACTAGTTACTTCTTTATTTTTACGCAAGTCAAGTGCTTTTCCATGCGGCGCCGGGTGCGATGTGCGACAACTGGCTTTGACGCACGCCGATCCATGCGTGTATGACTCCGACGACAGACATACCGACCCCGGCAAAGGACAGGCCTGAGCATGATGACCGACCAGACAGAAAAACCGGGACGCAAACCACGAATCCGCGATGCCGAAGCCACCAAGGCCCGCATTCTCGAAGCGGCGAAAAAAGAGTTTGCGAAGAATGGCTTGGGCGGTGCGCGGGTGGACGACATCGCCGAAAAGGCCAAGGCGAACAAGCGGATGATCTACCACTATTTCGAGAGCAAGGAAGGCTTGTTCCAGACCGTGCTCGAGGAGGCTTACCTCGACATTCGCAGTGCCGAGCAGAAGCTGAATCTGGAGGATCTGGATCCCACCACCGCGCTCGAAAGGCTGGTCCGCTTCACATGGGAATACTACCTCAGGAATCCGGAATTCCTGACGCTGGTCAACAGCGAGAACCTGCATCGGGCGAAGCATTTGAAGAAATCGGAGATCGTCAAATCCTCCAGCCGCAAGCTGGTCGGCATGGTCTCGGATATCCTTGAGCGTGGCGTCAAGGCAGGCGTCTTCCGCCACGGCATTGATCCCGTGCAACTCAACATCACGATCGCCGCCGTCGGATACTACTATCTGACCAACCGCTTCACCGGTTCGATCATTTATGAGCGAGACCTTATGGCCAAGGAAGCCCTGGAGGAGCGCATCCGGTTCAACATCGAAACGATCATGCACCTGGTCGCGGCTTGATATCGGCCCTCGGTCCAAACCTGGCAGCCGCCGATGCGCCCGATCTCACGGGCAATGCATTGGCGGTCCCGCACCCGCAAGCCCGGTGACGAGGACGCGACTATCGTGTGTCTTGCGCAGACCGCAAGCAGCCCGAGCATCCGCCGAGACCGTCGCGGATCGCATCGATGATCCCGTCAGCACGGTCGGACGTCAACGCACGCGGCGCCGCTGCCTCCTTTTCCCGGCAATACACCCGGAAGCCTGCTTGTTACGCCCGCTGGGTCTTCTTTTGCGCCAGAAGGACAAGTCCCGCGATGACAACCGTTCCGACGATGAAGAGGAATGCGGCGGCGGCAATCGCAGGGCTGATGTTCTCTCTGATCGTCGAGAACATCTGGCGAGCGACGGTTCGCTGGTTGGGCCCTGCGACGAAAAGGGTCAGAACCACTTCATCCAGCGAGGTGGCGAAGGCAAATACCGCGCCGGAGACGATCCCCGGCATCGCCAGAGGCAACGTCACCTGCTGGAGAACGACAGCGGGGGACGCGCCCAGACTCGCGGCCGCATTCTCCAGGCGACGGTCGATGCCCTGAAGTGCTGCCGTCACATTGACCACCACGAATGGGATGGCAATGACCGTATGGGCGATGATGACGCCCACATAGGTATTGGCAAGCCCGTACTGAGCGAACATCAGCTGCATGCCGACCCCGAGAACGACGGCAGGAACGACCATCGGCAGCAGGAAGGCGGTGCGGAAGAAACTGAAAAACAGCGATGCCGAGTTTCCACGCAGGCCAAGCGCAGCAATCGTTCCAAGGACGGTCGCCAGGATCGTCGTGCCACAGCCGATCACCAGACTGTTCAGGATCGACCGGCGCCAGGCGTTGGCCGTGAACAGCTCATGGAACCATCGGAAGGAGAACCCGGGGATCGGGTAGTTCAGGAAGATGCTGTCCGTGAACGCGAGCGGGAGGATGGCGAACAGGGGCGCCATCAGGAAAATGACGACCGCCGTCCCGAAGACTGCCTTGCTGACGGGAAGTGTTTTCATGTGCGCACCTCCTCAGAGGACAGACGGAGATAGACGACGTAGAGGATCATGGTCGCGGCCAGGAGCACGATGCCCAGAGCCCCGGCCATGCCCCAGTTTGCAGCACCGGTTGCGTAATAGGCGATCACCGAGCTGATCATCTGGTCCTTTGCGCCGCCGATGAGCGCGGGCGTGATGTAGTAGCCGAGAGCACTCATGAACACCAGGAGCGCGCCGGAGACGACGCCGCGCAGACTGAGCGGCAGAAGCACCAGGAGGAAAGCTCTGATCGGGTGGGCGCCAAGCGATGCGGCGGCGGGCATCAGGTTCTTGGGGATGCCGATCAGGACGCTGAAGATCGGCAGCACCATGAACGGCAGCAGGACGTGCGTCATCGCGATCACGACCCCAAGCCTGTTGAAAATCAAGGGCACCGGCCCGTTCGTCAAACCCAGCGTCTGCAGCGTGAGGTTGATCAAGCCGTTATCCTGCAGGATGATGTACCAGGCCGCCGTTCGCACCAGCAGCGAGGTCCAGAGCGGGAGGAGCACGGCGCCAAGAAGAAGCTGACGCTTCCAGCCCGTCGTCGAAGCCGCGACCATCGCGAACGGAAGCCCGACCGCGATGCAGCAGAGGGTCACGATGCCCGCCATGATCATCGTGCGGAACAGGGTGGTGCGGTTGGCGGACGTGCCCTCCGGCGCATCGATGATATCGCCGTTGGCATCGCGCTGGAGATCGACGGCGGCGAGCAGGTTGCGATCGGTCAGAGACGCTCCCGCCGCATCCTGAACCGCGACCCAGAAACCGGGATCGGACCAGCGCCTATCGACAGAGACGAGATCGCTGAGGTTCGGGTCCTCGATCACGGCGTTGCGTGTCTTCGTCATCAGGGTGCGGAAGCCGGATTTCGCACTGTTCAGGCGGCGTACCAGGTCACCGAAAAGCTCGTCGTTGCTGACGTTCCTGATGTCGTTCGCCAGAGCCTGCTGAGCCTCCACAGGCGGAGCGCCTTCACGATCCCAGCCATCCAAGGCCGCCGATACGGTCGGCAATGCAATCGAAGCAACCGGATCGGACACCGCCGTCTTCATCATCGTGACCAGGGGAGCCACGAAGAAGAACGCCAGGAAAAGAGCGAGTGGCGCAATGAGCGCGAAGGATGTGATGCGTTTCGAGAGCCGTGGCTGCCGGGTCATGAAACGATCCAGCATTGTTCGGGGCTGAACGACGCGATGATCTCCTGCCCGACTTGCGGGGCGACGGCCTTGCGCGTGGCCTTGACGACAAACGACCGGTGACCGGAATCGACGAGAACCTGAAGGTGGTCGCCGTGGTAGACGATATCGGTCACCCGCACCTTCAATTCGTTTTGCCCGTCGCCCGGCGAATCAAGCTCTATGCGCTCCGGGCGAACCGAAACCTTCACGTGCTGTCCAGGCTCCTGAGTCGTGGCGGATGCAACGCTGATCGGCTGGCCGCCATCCAGGATGACGTTCAGGACACCGTTCGAGCTGGAAGCAACCTTTCCGCCGAGCAGATTGGTCTCACCAATGAACTCGGCCACGAACTGGGTCTTTGGGCGGTCATAAATCTCTGAAGGCCTGCCGATCTGTTCAATCTTCCCATGATTGAAGATCGCGATACGGTCGGACATCGTCAGGGCTTCCGTCTGATCGTGCGTCACGAAGACGATGGTGAGGCCCAGGCGGTGATGAATATCGCGGATATCCATCTGCATCTGCTCGCGCAGCTTCTTGTCGAGTGCGCCCAGCGGTTCGTCCATGAGGACCACTTCCGGTTCGAAGACCAGGGCACGCGCCAGCGCGACGCGCTGCTGCTGGCCACCGGAGAGCTGGATCGGCTTGCGCTCATGGAAGGCGCCCAGTTGCACCATGTCGAGGGCCTTGGTGACACGCTCGACGATTTCGCTCCTGGACGCTCCCCGCATCTTGAGCGGAAACGCCACGTTGTCCGCAACGGACATATGAGGAAACAGAGCGTAGTTTTGAAAGACCACGCCCATGTTTCGCTTATGCGGCGGCAGCGCGTCCACGCGCTTGCCACCGACGGAAATCGCGCCGCTGGTCGGGTTTTCGAAGCCTGCCAGCATCATCAGAAGCGTCGTCTTGCCGGACCCGGATGGTCCGAGCATGCTGACGAATTCTCCCCTGCCAATAGACAGGTCGAGATTGTCAACGACGGTCACGATGCCGAACGCTTTGCTGACCTTGTCGAAATGTATGAATGCGTCGCTCATCATGACCTACGTTCGTTTGGATAACGCAACCTACCCCTCTCACATGCAAAGGATATTCCGTTGCCCGCCGAAAGCAGGCAACGGAAGTCGAGGCATGAGAATGCCGGCACTTACTGAGCGAGCCAGGCGTTGAAGCGCTGCGTCAACTCTTCCGAGTTGTCGGTCCAGAAGTCGACATCGAGCGGGATGGCGCCGCTGATGTTCTCCTCGGTGGTCGGAAGTTCCTTCTGGAACTGTTCCGGCACAAGCTTGGTCGCGCCGAGGTTCGGCAGGCCATATGCGATGAATTCGGGAAGCTTGGCCTGGTTCTCAGCCTTGCTGGCATAGGCGATGAAATCCATGCCTGCGTCCTTGTTCGGGCTGTCCTTCAGGATGACCCAGCTGTCGATGGCGTAAACGCTGCCCGGGAAGACGAAGCCGAACTTCTTGCCTTCGGTCCGGTTGATGCCGCTGATACGACCGTTATAAGCGGAGGTCATGACGACCTGGCCGGACGACAGGAGCTGGAGCGGCTGCGCACCGGCATCCCACCAGATGATGTCGGCCTTCAGCGCGTCGAGCTTCTTGAATGCCCTGTCGACACCGCCTTCGCCGCTCAAGACCTTGTAGACCTGATCAGCGGGAACGCCGTCGGCCATAAGGGCGAATTCGAGGGCGTATTTCGGGCCCTTGCGAAGGCCGCGCTTTCCGGGGAACTTCTTCGTATCCCAGAAATCGGCCCAGGTCTTCGGACCGTCCTTGAGCTTGTCGCCATCGTAGGAAAGGCCGGTCGACCAGACGATGTTGCCGACGCCGCAATCGCTGACGGCTGCGGGAAGGTATGCGGCCTTGCCGCCGAGCTTGTCCCAATCGATCTTTTCATAGATGCCGTCGGCACAACCGAGCGCCAGTTCTTCGGCTTCGACTTCGACGACATCCCAGTTCGGAACGCCAGCCTTCACCTTCGCCTGGAGAACGCCGTAACCACCATCCCAGCTTTCATCGAGAACCGGCTTGCCGGTCTGCGCTGCGAAGGGTTCGAAGAAGATTTTGCGCTGAGCATCCTGGAAATTTCCGCCCCACGACACCACGGTCAGATCGCGGGCCTGCGCACCGAAACCGCCTGCCATCAGGACGGTGGATGCAATGATAGTCGCCTTGAAAATATTCATCGGAAGCTCCCCTTGATGTTGTCGATCAGCCACTAGGAAAGCACGTTTCGGAACTTTGGGAAGCGGCGTTAACCACTGTGGTCACTATACTCACCAGCGTAGCAGCTCAGTATGTCGGTGGCGTGATCGCGCTCAAGATCTCGCTTGGGCCATCGTCGACGTTGCGGAAGCGATGCGGCAGGCGACTGTCGAAATAGTAGCCGTCCCCCGCTTTCAGAATCTTCCTCTGGTTTCCGACCGTGATCTCCACCATGCCGGACAACACCATGCCGGCCTCCTGCGCCGCATGTGTGAATTCTTCCCCCGTGTCGGCGCCGGGCGCATAGCGTTCATGAAGCATCAACAGCTGCCGATTGGGATGGTCCAAGCCGATGACCCGATAGGAAATCGTGTCGACCTTGCCAATTTCAACGAGGTCCCCCGCTGCATAGAACGGCGAGTAGGGCAAGCTGGACTGCAGATCGGAAAAGAAGCCGGTGAGTGTGGTGCCAAGCGCGTCGAGCACCGCTCCAAGCGTGTCGACCGAAGGGCTCATGCGGTCGCGCTCGATCAGAGATATCGTGGAATGCGATATCCCGGAGCGCGCTGCGAGCTCTCGAACGCCCAGGTCGCGGCGGCGCCGAAGTTCACGAAGCTTACTGCCGATCTTGGGCATTGATGAATTCCGATTCCTGCTTTTCGAAGACAATGACACCCGAAAGAGGGCCATGATACCCGGCCCACCGAACAGCGTCCGGGCTGGTGAATATAATGAACAGGTGGTTTGCGGGCAATTGCCGGGGAGCCGACCTTGAATGATGCTGACGCCCATCATCCCACACAGGAGGTTTTGATGACGTCGCGTCTCGATGCGCTGAAAGGCAAGTTCACCCAGATCAAGGAACCGACCCGAGACGCCGTCTCCGACACGGCCCCGGTCGAGAAGACCGTGAAGGACATTATCGCGAACGTGCGCGAGCGCGGCGATGCTGCCGTTCGTGAATATTCCATCGCCTTCGACAAGGCCGACGTCGCACATTTCGAGGTGACCGAGGAAGAGAAGCTGAAGGCCATTGCCGATCTCGATCCGCAGACCCGGGAAGACACCGAGTTCGCCATCGCGAACGTCCGCCGTTTCGCCGAGGCCCAGCTCGGCACGATCCTGCCGCTCGAAATCGAAAGCTTGCCGGGTCTGCATCTCGGCCACCGCGTCATTCCGATCGAGATCGTCGGCTGCTATGTTCCGGGCGGGCGTTACCCGCTGCTCTCGGCCCCGGTCATGACGATCGTTCCGGCAAAGGTCGCCGGTTGCGACCAGGTCATCGCCTGCCTTCCGCCGAATGCCCATCCGGCAATGATTGCCGGCTGCCACCTTGCTGGTGCTGACCGCATTTTCCGCGTCGGCGGCGCCCAGGCGATCGCCGCAATGGCATATGGCACCGAGACCATTCCGGCGGTCGACAAGATCGTCGGGCCGGGCAATGCGTTCGTCAACGAAGCCAAGCGCCAGGTCTTCGGCCAGGTCGGCATCGACCAGTTGGCGGGCCCGAGCGAGATCTTCATCGTCGCCGACGAGACCGCCAATCCGGCTACGCTTGCGACCGACATGCTGGCCCAGGCCGAGCATGACGTGCGCACCCGCGTCGGTCTGGTAACGACCGACCGCAAGCTCGCCGAAGAGACCATCAAGGAAGTCGAGAAGCAGCTCGAAACGCTCTCCACGGCTGCCGTCGCAGGCGTTGCCTGGAGGGACTACGGCGAAGTGACCATCGTCGATGACGAAGAAACCATGATCGCCTATTCCGACTACATCGCCACCGAGCACCTGCAGGTCCACACCCGTGACCCGCAGGCGATGGCGAAGAAGCTGCGCAACTACGGCTCCATCTTCATCGGTGAACTGGCCAGCGTCGTGTATTCCGACAAATGCTCGGGCACGAACCACACCCTGCCGACGATGGCCGCAGGCCGTTACACTGGCGGCCTCTGGGTCGGTTCCTATGTCAAGATCGCCACCCATCAGTGGCTCGACGAGCGCGGTGTTGCTGCCGTCGCTCCGGCAGCCGTTCGCCAGAGCGCGACCGAACAGCTCGAAGGCCATCGCCGCGCCGCAGCACTGCGCTTAAGCCCGAAGCAACTCGCAGCGGAATGATTTGATCCTCCCAAGCAAACGGCCGCGAAGGCGGGTGTCGCCGAGGCAATTCGGCGGCACGGACTGCTCACAAACCCCCGTCATTTTTGGCGGGGGTTTTGTTTTGGACATCGGCTGGTTGGTCGGTGCGTCATGACGGAGGGTGAAAAGCATCCTTGCGGTCAAGCGCGTGCCGGTTGATCGGATGACAGCCCCGGCTCCGATTGCGGCAATGATCCGCGCAAGGCATTGCGAGCCCGTCAAGCCGCCGGGCTGGACCCGGCGACTGGCCCCGTTCTTCCACTGGATCAGCTGTGGATTATCTTGGTGCCGAGCACGTTCAGGCACTCGCGCATGAAGGCGGCGAGACCTGTCCAACCCTTGGCGGAAACCATGTTGCCATCGACATAGGCCTCGTTCGGCTTGACGTCGACATAGATGCCGCCGACCGCAGTCACTTCGGGCTCGCAGGCGCCCAGCCCTGCGACCTTCTTACCCTTGAGGACACCAGGCACGGCCATCAGGATCTGCACGCCATGGCAGATCGTGAAGATCGGCTTTCCCGTCTCGTGGAAATGGCGAACCATGTCCTGAACGCGCTTGTCTGTGCGGATATATTCCGGGCCGCGGCCGCCGGCGGCGTAGACTGCGTCATATTCCTCGACGCGCACTTCGGAAAAGGTCTTGTTGATGTCGGCATAATGGCCGAGCTTTTCGGTATAGGTCTGGTCGCCTTCGAAATCGTGCAGCGAAGTCTTGATGCGATCGCCGGCCTTCTTGTCCGGGCAGACCACATGCACCGTGTGGCCGACAGCCTCCATCCCCTGCTGGTAGACGTAGATTTCATATTCCTCGGTGAATTCACCGGTCAGCATGAGGATTTTCTTGCCGCTCATGTCTTGTCTCCTTTGTCATGAATATGGGATGGCGCCCGGCCGTGACCGGGCGCCTGTTCGGATCAGAATGGCGAATCGGGGAAGTAGAACTGATCGGCGTTTTCCGGCGTGATCAGCGGCGCGCCGAGCAGGAACGAGCCACGGACCGGAGCCTGGCCGTTGAACTGCGCGGCGGTCATGTAGATCGCCGATTTGATCATCGACGGCGGATAGGGCGTCGAGATCGGCGTACGCTCGTTCTTTTCCTTCACCATCTCGATGATCTGCTTCATGCCGTTGCCGCCAAGCGCATATTTGATGTCCTTGCGGCCGGCATTGTCGACGGCCTCCAGCACGCCGAGCAGCATATCGTCGTCATTGGCCCAGACGGCATCGATCTTGGGATACTTCGCCAGATAGTCCTGCATCAGCTTGAAGGCTTCGTCCTGGTTCCAGTTGGCGTACTGGATATCGAGGATCTTGATGTTGGACTTGCCGATGACGTCGGAGAACCCCTTGATGCGCTCATCGTCGATGACCGTCGGGATACCGCGAAGGACGACGATCTGGCCGTCGCCACCGAGCTTGTCGACAAGCCAATGGGCCGTGTTGGCGCCGACCGCGATATTGTCGCCGGCGACATAGAGATCCTGAACCTTGGGATCGGTCAGCCCGCGGTCGACGACGGTGATGAACGTCCCCTTCTCCTTGATCTGCTCGACCGGCCCGGTCAGTTCCTCTGACGTGAAGGGCAGGATGACGAGGGCATCGAGCTTGCGGCTTGCAGAAAGGTCTTCCAGGGCGGAAACCTGGGCAGGCGCCGAGGATGCCGTCGACAGCACGACGTCGATGTTGGGGAATGCGGCCTCGATCTCCTTCTCGGCCTGCTGGGCATGGTAGACGACTCCTCCCGTCCATCCATGGGTCGCGGCCGGGATCGAGACGGCGATCGTCACCTTCTTGTCCTCGGCCTGCGCGCCGCCGAGCGGCACGGCCAGGACAATGGCGGCCGACAGCAACAATGCGGCTTTCTGCATCATAGACTTCATTTTCTCCTCCTTTGAAGTCGGTTCGGCATCGACCCTTGGGTCGATATCAGCGGTTGGCGGTAAAGCGGTGGGCCAGCATGGCGATGATGATGATCGCGCCCTGAACGGCGGCGACCAGATATTCCGAGACCATGTCGGACAGGACCATGACATTGGCGATGACCTCCAGGATGAGGGCGCCGGCGATCGTGCCGCCGATGCGTCCGCGTCCGCCGCGCAGCAGCGTTCCGCCGATCACCA
Source organism: Rhizobium sp. YJ-22 (assembly GCF_029601685.1). Classification (NCBI taxonomy): domain Bacteria; kingdom Pseudomonadati; phylum Pseudomonadota; class Alphaproteobacteria; order Hyphomicrobiales; family Rhizobiaceae; genus Rhizobium; species Rhizobium sp. YJ-22. The sequence continues at coordinate 27,408 of NZ_JARRIR010000014.1, forward strand.
CCGAGGTGATGACCTGCAATTCCCACAATTGCCCGGTCGTCGGGGTCGCAGCGCCGAGGCGCGGCACGTAACAGATGGCGGCGATGGCGACGCAAACGCCCTGAATCACGTAGGCGGTGGTGCGCACGGCCGCCACGTTGACGCCGGAGAACCTGGCGACCTCGACGTTCGATCCGGCCGATGTCAGCCGCCGGCCGAACTTCGTCTTGTAGAGCAGGAAGGCGCCGGCAAGCACGACGACGGCCGTGATCAGCACCGGATAGGGAATGCCGAACAGGCTGCCGAAATAGACCGGCCGATAGGCCTCGCGCAGGCTGCGGTCGATGGGCAGCGAGCCGCCATCGGTCATGAAGGTGATGAGGGCGCGGAAGATACCCATGGTGCCCAACGTGACGATGAACGGCTCGATGCGGCCGACCGTCACGATCAACCCGTTGAACAGGCCGCAGAGCGAGCCGACAATCAGCCCGACGCCGGCGCCGATGGGGATGGCCCAGCCGCCGAAGGCAGGGGCGAGATGGTTCATCACCATGATCATGATGCCGGTGACGAAGGCCATCATCGACCCGACGGACAGATCCAGACCGCCGGAGGCGATGACGAAGGTCGCGCCGATGGCGATGATCGCGATGAAGGCGCTGCGCGTGATCACGTTGATCAGGTTGGCCGACGACACGAAGTTGGAATTGACCAGCGCGCCGACCAGCACGATCAGTGCAAGCGCGATGAAGGGCGCCAGCTCGCCCCAGCGAATGCGGCCCGCCTCGTCAGCCGGCGGGATTGTCAGGGTTGCTGCGGTGTTCATGCTCATCCTCCCGGCCGTCGCCGCTTCCACCCGTCGTGGCCGCGTAGACGACGTTCTCCTCGTTGATGTCATTGCCGCGAAGCTCGGCGACGATCCGGCCGGCCCGCATGACGAGAACCCGGTCGGCGAGGCCGACGAGTTCGGGCATTTCCGACGAGATGACGATGCAGGCCTTGCCGCCGCGCACCATCGCGTCGATGAATTCGTAGATCTGGCTCTTGTTACCGATGTCGATACCGCGCGTCGGTTCGTCGATGATCACCACGCAGGGATCGGCCAGCATCACCTTGGCCAGCAGCAGCTTCTGCTGGTTGCCGCCCGAAAGCTTGCCGGCGTCCAGCCGCAATGAGCGCACGCGGATATCGTAGTCCGTCACCGCCTGCTCAAGCCGCGCAAACTCCGCCCGCTTGTCGAGCACGGCGCGTGGATTGACGGCATCAAGCGCCTGCAGCGTGAGGTTCGGGCCGAGCTTCTCCTCCAGAAGCAGGCCTTTGCCCTTGCGGTCCTCGGTCAGGTAGACGAGGCCGGCATCCATGAGCGTGCGCACCGAGCGATGGGACATCTCCCTGCCGTTGAGGGTGACGCTCGCCGCATGCGAAGGGCGAAGCCCCATCAACCCCTCGATCAGTTCGGTGCGGCCCGCCCCGATCATGCCGCCGATGCCGAGCACCTCACCCGGGCGGATCTCGAAGGAAACCCTCTGCGCGCCATGGTCGACGGCAAGATCGGTGACGGTCAGGATCGGTGCGGCTGTCGGTTGCGGCCGCTTGTGCGGGTAGAGCATATCGAGTTCGCGGCCGACCATCAGTTCGGCCATTTCGCGCTGGCCGAGCCCCGCCGCCGGCCAGGTGCCGATCATCCGGCCATCGCGCAAGACCGTGATGCGGTCGGCCAGCGCCTGCACTTCGTCGAGGCGGTGCGAGATATAGAGAACGGCGACGCCGTGATCGCGCAGGCCGCGCACGATGTCGAGCAGCGCCGCTACCTCGTCATTGGCCAGCACGGCCGTCGGCTCATCGAGGATCACCACCTTTCGCTCGTCCAGCAACGCGCGTGCGATCTGCACGAGCTGGCGCTGGGCGAGCGGCAAGTCGCTAACGCGGTCGCGCGGCCGGGCCGTCGAGCCCACCCTCGCCAGAAGTTCGGCGGTGCGGCGGTTCATCGACCGGTCGTCCACCATGAACCCGCGGCCGACCTCGCGGCCGAGAAACAGATTTTCGGCAACCGTCAGGTCGCCCGCCAGCAGGATTTCCTGATGCACCAGCACGATGCCGGCGGCCTCCGCCTCCACGGCATTGCGAAACGCGACCGGCCGGCCTTCCATCGAGAGGCTGCCGGCGCTCGGCGCGACATAACCGGACAGGAGCTTCATCAGCGTGGACTTGCCAGCGCCATTCTCGCCGATCACCGCATGAACCTCGCCCGGCAGGATGTCGAGCGTGACGTCCGACAGTACCGTGATCTGGCCGTAGGTCTTGCCGAGCCCTTCGGCGCCGAGTGCGGCGGTCAAGGCGCTTGCCGGCGGCTCGACCGGCTTTGGAGAGACGACCGCGTTCATTCGAAGGCCGACAGCAGGCGATCACGCGAGCGCTCGATATGGAGGCGCATCGCATCATAAGCCGCCTGCGGCTCGCCGGAACGGAACGCCGCCAACAGGTTTTCGTGTTCCTCCAGAGCCTCCTGCGTGACCCGCGTGTGGAACATCAGCCGGAAGATATGCAGGTGGACATGCTGGTTCGAAAGCGTGCTGCGGATGATCTCGTTGCCCGCGATCTTCAGGATGGCGTCATGAAACTGCGCGTCGGCGCGCGCGAAGCGGGAATAGCGCGTGTTGCGGTCGACCGGCGGTTCGCCGTGCCCCATGTCGGCCGCCGAGGTCTCAAGTTCCGACAGCGCCTTCGGCGTCATGTGGACGGCGGCAAGCCGGGCAGCCTCAGGCTCGACCAGCAGGCGGAAGGCGTAGAGATCCTCGAACTGCTTGCGTGTCCATTGCGGCGCCGCGCTGTAGCCGACGAGGTGCTCCTTGCGCACAAGTCCCTCGCGCTCGAGCCGGCTGAGCGCCTCGCGGATCGGCGTCTGCGAGACGCCGAGGTCACGGGAGAGGACATCGATCGGAATACGCGCGCCGGGTGCAATCTCCAGCGACATCAGCCGATGATAGATGCTGTCGTAGACGCCATCGACCACGCTGGTTGGGCGAATGCTCGACGCCCTGCCATCCCGTTCCGCTGCAATTGCCACGCTCGCTCTCCGACTGCTTATTGACATGCGATCTTTTGTTGCAAATAAGATATCCTATGTCAAATACAATATCGTATATGATCTGATATAGGATATGAAAATGCATCATCACCCCGACCGGCTGCGACGGCTGGCGACAGGGCTCCTCGAAAGCCGGGGAACGCCGAAAGAGGCTGCACGGCTGCAGGCGGACCTGCTTGTGGAGGCGGAGTTGCGCGGATTGGCCTCGCATGGCCTTCAGCGACTTCCGCTCCTGCTCTCCCGCATCGAAAAAGGCTTGGCAAACCCCCGAACGCAGGGCGCAGAAACCTGGTCGCGTCAATCCTTCATGACTGTGGACGGCGAGCGTGGGCTCGGTCCGGTGGTCATGATGAACGCCCTGCGCCTCCTGAAGCAGCCGCTTGCGCAGACCGGAATTGTCCTCGCGGCGATCCGCAACACAAACCATATCGGCATGCTCGCCTATTACGCCGAAGCGGCGGCGCGCGATGGCCTGATCGCGCTCGTGATGTCGACGAGCGAGGCGCTCGTTCATCCCTTCGGCGGCACCGAGGCGATGCTCGGCACCAACCCGGTGGCGATCGGCATTCCCACCGGCGGCGACCCCTTCGTGCTCGATCTGGCGACGAGCGTGGTCTCTATGGGCAAGATCAACAATCACGCGCTGCGCGGCGCGCCGATCCCATTCGGCTGGGCCGTGGATGCCGAGGGACGGCCGACCGACGACCCGGTGGCGGCTCAGCGCGGCGCCATCGCGCCATTCGGCGACACCAAGGGGTATGGGCTTGGCCTCGCCATAGAGCTTCTCGTTGCCGCACTGGCTGGCTCGGACATGTCGCCGAAGGTGCGCGGTACGCTCGATGACGCCCAGCCGGCCAACAAGGGCGATCTACTGGTGCTGATCGACCCCGCTTCGGGGATGGGCGCGATCTCCGTGCTGGCGTCCTATCTCGACAGCCTGCGCCTGTCGCGCCCGCTCGATCCGGGCCGGCCGGTCGCCGTCCCGGGCGATGGCGCGCGCGCCCGCCGCGCAGCCGCGATGCGGGAGGGGATCGCGTTGCCGCAACCGCTTTTCGAACAGCTTATGGCCCTTGAGGCCGCCTGAATCACTGGAGGAGACACGGAATGAACCTATTCGGCACATTGAGGGCGCCGCGCGAACTGCTCTTCGGAGCCGGCCAACGCCATGCGCTCGGGACAGTCGCCCCAAAGCTCGGGCAGCGCGCGCTGGTCGTCACCGACGCGCGCCTTGCCGCGGACGCCGATTTGCGCGCGCTGGTCGGCCAGTTGGAAGCCGCAAACCTTGCCGTCCTGGTGGACAGCTCGACCTTGCCGGACGTCCCCGTCGAATCGGCGGTTTCGAGCGCCGACAACGCCCGCAATTTCCAGCCGGACCTCGTCATCGGCATCGGCGGCGGCTCCTGCCTGGACATGGCGAAGTGCGTCGCGCTTCTTCTCGCCCATGGCGGGCGGCCCCAGCAATATTACGGCGAACATACCGTTCCAGGACCCGTCCTGCCGCTGATCGCGATTCCCACCACCGCCGGAACGGGATCGGAGGTGACGCCCGTCGCCGTTCTGTCGGACGCGGAGCGCAGCCTGAAAGTCGGCATATCGAGCCCTTATCTCATCCCGACGGTTTCCATCTGCGATCCCGAACTCACGCTTTCCTGCCCGCCAGGGCTGACGGCGATTGCCGGCGCGGATGCGCTGACCCATGCCCTGGAGGCCTTTACCGCCATCCGCCGCGAGCCCGTACCGGGCATTGCGCAGCAGCGTGTCTTCGTCGGAAAGAACGCGCTGTCCGACCAGTTTGCGCTGAGCGCCATCGGACTTCTCTGGCAGGGGCTCGAAGCCGCCTGCAAGGATGGCGCCGATCGGGCAGCACGCGAAAAGGTCATGCTCGGCGCGACGCTCGCCGGCCTTGCCTTCGGGGTCGCCGGCACCGCCGCAGCCCACGCCATCCAGTATCCGGTCGGCGCCCTCACCCACACCGCCCATGGCCTCGGCGTCGCCTGCCTCATGCCCTATGTCATGACGTGGAACGCACCGGCCATCGAGCCGGAACTGGCCCAGATCGCGGCCGCCGCCGGATTGAAAGGCCCCGGCGAGGTCGTCCCCGCCCTCGCCGCCCTCTTCGCGCGCATCGGGATTCCCGCGACCCTGCGCGATCTCGGCCTTGCCGAAGAACGGATCGACTGGGTAGCCGAGCAGAGCTGCGGCATCACCCGCCTTATCCAGAACAATCCCCGCCCGCTGAACGCGCAGGAGATGCGCAATCTCGTCGCCGCCGCTCATGGCGGAGACCGCGCAAGCCTCACCTGATCTGAAAGGACAACCCATGACGTTCCATGCCAAGGTTTCCGGCTATGCCGATCCCGCCCTTCACGCTCACGGCCTCTATATCGGCGGCGCCTGGCACAGCGGCGGCGGCATTCCGGTTCTCGACCCTTCGACCGGAAGCACGCTTGCAGAAGTGGCAGACGCCTCGATCGACGACGCTCTCCGCGCCGTCGATGCGGCGCAGGCCGCCGCGGCCGGATGGCGCGCCACCCCTGCCCGCCAGCGGGCAGAGATCCTGCGCCGCTGGTTCGAACTGATGACGCAGCATGGCGAGGAGCTCGCCATGCTGATCTCGCTCGAAAACGGCAAGGCGCTGCCCGATGCGCGCGGCGAGGTGGCTTATGCGGCGGAATTCTTCCGCTGGTATGCCGAGGAAGCGGTGCGCATTCCGGGCGAATATCGCCACACACCATCGGGTTCGCACAACATCCTCGTGGACCACGAGCCGATCGGCATCGCCGTGCTGATCACCCCGTGGAATTTTCCGGCCGCCATGGCCACCCGCAAGATCGGCCCGGCGCTTGCCGCCGGCTGCACGGTGATCCTCAAGCCCGCTTCCGAGACGCCGCTGACGGCCTATGCCATGGCGCGTCTTGGCGAAGAGGCCGGTGTTCCGGCCGGCGTCGTCAACGTTCTGACGACCAGAGACGCTGCCGGCGTCACCAATGCCATGCTGGCCGATCCGCGCGTGCGCAAGCTGTCCTTCACCGGCTCGACCGGCGTCGGCCGCACCCTGCTGGCCGAAGCGGCCAGGTCGGTCGTCAGTTGCTCGATGGAGCTTGGCGGAAACGCGCCCTTCCTCGTCTTCGACGACGCGGATCTGGATGCGGCGCTCGACGGGGCGATGATCGCCAAGATGCGCAATGCCGGGGAAGCCTGCACGGCGGCCAATCGCTTCTATGTGCAGGCCGGCATTCACGACACCTTCGTTGCGGGATTGACGGCGCGCATGGCCGCGCTCAAGGTCGGGCCCGGCTACGATCCGGCCACGCAATGCGGCCCGATGATCACGACCAACGCCGTGCGCAAGATCGACCGGCTGGTTTCCGAGGCGGTGGCTGCCGGCGCTCGAGCCACGACCGGAGGCAAGCCATTGACTGAGAACGGCTATTTCTATCCCCCGACGGTGCTTGAAAACGTACCGGTCGACGCCGCCATCGCCCGTGAGGAGATCTTCGGCCCGGTCGCGCCGGTCTACAGGTTCGAAACCGATGACGAGGCGGTTCGCCTTGCCAACGACACCGAATACGGCCTGGCGGCCTACATCTATTCCGGCGACCTGAAGCGGGCGCTCAGAGTCGGCAAGCGTCTCGAAACCGGTATGCTCGGCATCAACCGGGGACTGATGTCCGACCCGGCCGCGCCGTTCGGCGGCGTCAAGCAAAGCGGGCTCGGCCGCGAAGGCGGCGTGACCGGCATTCTTGAATTCATGGAAGCAAAATATTACGCGGTTGAATACTGACGTGAGGGGAGCCAGAGGATGACGTCACAAGATCTTTACCGGATTCGCGATTTCGTGCCCGATTTCGACGCGATTGCCGCCGAGTTCGCGGCACGTAGCCGCGCGCTTTCGGCAAACGCGGACATGCTGGCGGATATTCGCTACGGTTCGCGGCACCGGGAAATCCTCGATGTCATCCTCCCGGCGAGCCCCAGAGCCGGCGCGCCGCTGCATGTCTTCGTTCACGGCGGATACTGGCGCTCCGGCGAAAAGGAAAACTATCGTTTCGTCGCCGCGCCGGTTCTGGCCGCCGGCGGTATCGCTGCCCTTGTCGAATACGATCTGATGCCGGGCGAGCGTCTCGACGTGCTGGTCGGCCAGGTGCGACGGTCCGTCGTCTGGCTCCAGCAGCATGCCAGCGATTTTGGCGCCGATCCGGCACGGCTGTCGGTCAGCGGCCATTCGGCAGGCGCACATCTCGCCTCATTCCTGGCGGCGACCGGCCCGGCAGAAACGGAAGCGCCGCGGTTGCCCGATTTGAAAGGGCTCCTGCTGATCAGCGGCATCTATGACCTCTCGGGAATACCGGACAGCTTCCTTCGGGATGAAGCCCGGATGACACCGACCGAAGCACAGGCCTGGTCACCTCTGACCTCGCAGCAACGAGCATGCCCCAAGCGCATCATAGCCTTTGGCGGTGACGAGACGCCACCGTTCCACGAACAGGCGTCGGAGTTCCAGGCGCGGCTGAACAATCAGAACAACCAATCCCGGCTCCTCTCGGTGCCCGGTCTCAACCATATGAGCGTGGTCCTCGACCTGGCTGATCCGGATGGCGAACTCGGTCGCTGCCTCGCGGATATGGTCTCCTCAAGCTGACGCTTCAGGCCCGCAGGGATGCGCCAAGAGAAGGCGGACCGCGTTCGACACAACCAAGTTCCAGAAGCCAGTCGAGGACGGCCGACGCCCTCGGCGTGAGCGGCCGGCCTTTCCTGTAAACCAGCAGGAAATCGTTCTCGGTCGTCTGAAACTCTTCCAGCGGGCGCACCAGTGCGCCGCTGGCGACGAGATCGCCAACCGAATGTTGCCAGCCGAGGCCGATCCCTGCCCCGGCCAGGACGGCGTGGACGACAAGGATGTAGTTGTTGAAAGTCGAGGCGCCGCTGGAAACGGCGTAGTCGATGCCATAATGGGCCAGAAATTCCCGCCACGTATGGCCTTCGTGATAGTGACTGTCCAGATGAAGCAGGTTGTGCGCCAGAAGCGCCGCGAGCGATGATATCGGTCCATGCTTCGCCAGATAGTCGGGACTGCAAACGGGAAACATCGTCTCCCGGGTGAACGGCAGCACCTCATAGCCAGGCCAATCCACGCGCCCGTTCGTAATCGCCATCGATACTCCATCGGCTGGCAATTCGAGCTTCTTGTCGGAATTGTAGAGCTGCATCTCGATACGGGCGTCGTTGCCGGGATAGGTGGAGATCCGCGGCAGAAGCCAGTAGGTGCCGACGGTGATGGACGCATAGACCTTGATGTCCGACGCCGCCGTCGAATGGATCTCCAGCGCCGCACGCTCGATCTGGTCCAGCCCGGCTTCGACCGATCGATAGAGTTTTTCCCCGTCATCCGTCAGTTGCAGTTGCCGGTGTTTGCGATGAAACAGCGATGCGCCGAGGCCGGTTTCAAGCTGGCGGATGGCATGGCTGATGGCGGCCGGCGTGACGTTCAGCTCTTCGGAGGCCTTTGTGAAGCTTTCCAGGCGCGCGGCCGCGTCGAATACGTAGAGCAGGTTCCCCGAGGGGATGAAGCGGCGCATGTCTCGCATGAGCTGAATTCAACCAAATATGAGTTTTTTTGCCAGTCACAGTCGTGCTTCTTTGCACTAGCAATAGCTGACAGTCAAATTCTGTTTGCAGATTGCCAGCTGTCCGGGGAGGTGGCGGGATGGAAATGCTCCATGCGGAAGGCATTCGCAAGTCGTTCGGCCATCTCGAGGTCCTGCGCGACGTCAGCCTGACGGCGAACAAGGGCGATGTCATCTCGCTGATCGGCGGCAGCGGCTCGGGCAAGTCGACATTCCTGCGATGTCTCAACTGTCTGGAGCATCCGACCCGGGGCGAGATCCGCGTCGACGGCGAAGCGATCGTCTTCAGGCCTGACGGCAATGGCAACATGGAGCCGGCCTCGAAGGCGCAGATGCGCCGCATCCGCTCCCGGCTGGCGATGGTGTTCCAGAGCTTCAACCTGTGGAGCCACATGACGCTGATCGAAAACGTCATCGAGGCGCCGATCCATGTTCTCGGCGTCGAGCGCCGGCAGGCGGTCGATGAGGGGCTGCGGCTGCTGGAGCGCGTCGGTCTCCACGACAAGCGCGACGTCTATCCGGCCTTCCTGTCGGGCGGGCAGCAACAGCGCGGCGCCATCGCACGTGCGCTGGCCGTCCAGCCGCTCGCCATGCTGTTCGACGAGCCGACCTCGGCGCTCGATCCCGAGCTGGTCGGCGAGGTGCTGAAAGTCATCCGGGAGCTCGCGGAGGAAGGCAGGACGATGATCCTTGTCACGCATGAAATGTCCTTCGCGCGCGAGGTCTCCAGCCAGGTGCTTTTCCTCCATGGCGGCCGGGTCGAGGAAGCGGGAGCGCCGGCGGAGGTCTTCGGCAATCCCACCTCCGAACGGCTCGCACGCTTTCTGGGCAATCTCAATTAACGTTCCAAGACAAAAAGGGGAGTAGAATGAAGAAAATCATGCTGGGCATGATCGCGGGCGCCGTGCTCGCGATGACCGGAACCGCCTATGCCGAAAAGACCCGTGTCGGCTTTGCGCCGGAGCCTTATCCGCCGTTCTGGGTGGCGGATGCCAACGGCAACTGGACGGGCTGGGAGGTCGAGATGATCGATGCGGTCTGTGCCGAAGCCAAGCTCGACTGCGAACGCGTTCCCGTCGCATGGGAAGGGATCATTCCCGCCCTTCTCGGCGGCAAGATCGACATGATCATGAACTCGATGCGCATCAACGACGAACGCCGCAAGGTCATCGATTTCTCCGACAAGTATTACGAGGTGCCGACCGTGGTCGTGGCCGCCAAGTCCGCCACGATCGACACGACGCCCGAGAGCATGGACGGCAAGGTCATCGGCGTTCAGGTCTCGACCGGCCAGCAGGCCTATGCGGAAAAGAACTTCGCCGCACACGCCTCCGACATCCGCGGCTACAACACCCAGGACGAGGCCTACCAGGATCTCGCCGCCGGCCGCATCGACGTCGTCATCGACGGCGTGGTCGCCATCAACGAGTTCCTCAAGTCGCCATCCGGCGCCTGCTGCGAATCCAAGGGCGTGCTCAAGCGCGATCCGTCGACGCTTGGCGAGGGTTATGGCGTCGGCCTGCGCAAGGACGATGCCGCGCTCAAGGCGAAGATCAACGCCGCGATTGCCACGATCCGCAAGAACGGAACCTACGACGCCATCACCAAGAAGTATTTCGACTTCGACATCTACGGTGGCGACTGAGAGCTGCGCCCGGGGTTCGATGCCCCGGGGCCTGATGCTGGAGAACGACGATTAACGAACTGTTCGACACGATCTGGTCTCCCGCCGCCGCCAGCATCGAGCTGCTGACGGCGGGAGGGTGGGCGAGCGCCATGCTCGTCGGACTCATGCGCTCCCTGACCATCGCCTTCGGCGCCTTTGCCCTCGGACTGGTCATCGGCGTCGCCGGCGCGCTGGGCAAGCTCGGTGGCGGCGGCGCGACGCGGCAGGCCCTCGACCTTTATACGACGATCGTGCGGTCGGTGCCGGAGCTGGTGCTGATCCTCATCGTCTATTTCGCCGGCGCCGATCTGATCAACGGCGTGCTCACCGCCTTCGGCCAGGAGAAGATCGATTTCAACGGGGCGGTCGCCGGGATCGTCGTGCTGGCCGTCGTGCAAGGGGCCTATTCCACCGAGGTGATCCGCGGCGCAATCCTTTCCGTTCCCTACGGCCAGATCGAAGCGGCCCATGCCTACGGCATGTCGCCGTGGCTGACGCTGCGGCGCGTCACGCTGCCGGCGCTGCTGCCCTTCGCCCTGCCGGGGCTCTCGAACCTCTGGCTGATCGCGATGAAGGATACGGCATTGCTCGCGGTGCTCGGCTTCGGCGAGCTGACACAGGTCACCCGCCAGGCGGCGGGCACCACGAAAGCCTATTTCACCTTCTTCATCGCCGCCGGCGGCATGTATCTGCTGGCGACGATGCTCTCCAATCTCCTCTCCCGCCGGCTGGAAGCCTGGGCGACGAAGGGCGTGGCGCATGTCTAGCGGATCAAATGGAATGGTCCATCGCGAGAAAGTCGCCGCCGGGCGCCTTCGCATGGATACGGGCACACTGACGCCCATCGTGGCGGCCGCCGTTCTCGCCATCTATGCCGCGCTGCGGATGCGCTGGGATTGGCTCGGCGATTATTATCCGCTTCTGGTGCGCGGGCTGGGCATGACGGTGCTGCTGGTGGTCATCACCAGTTCGCTCGGCATGCTCCTGGCGATCCCCATCGGCCTCGTGCAGGTGGTCGGCCCGAAATGGCTGGCGCTGCCGGCGCGCGCATTTTGCACCGTGATCCGTGGAACTCCGCTGCTGCTCCAGCTCTGGCTGCTCTATTACGGCCTTGGATCGCTGTTCCCGCAGTTTCCCTGGATTCGCGAATCCGGACTGTGGCCGATCCTGAGGCAGGCGTGGCCCTATGCATTGCTCGGGCTGACACTATCCTATGCGGCCTATGAGGGCGAGGTTTTCCGCGGCGCCTTCAAGGGCGTGCCCAAGGGCCAGCTCGATGCCGCGCGGGCCTATGGCATGTCCGGCTTCCTGACGTTCCGGCGCATATGGCTGCCGCAGGCCTTCCGCCGGGCGATGCCGACGCTGGCCGGAGAAACGATCCTCCAGCTTAAGGCCACGCCGCTGGTGGCGACGATCACGGTGGTCGATGTCTATTCGGTGGCCGCACAGGTTCGCCAGCAAACCTATCTGACATACGAGCCACTTCTCCTCATCTGCGCGATCTACATCGTCTTGGCGGTGGTGATCACCAGGGTCTTCACCCTTCTTTCCGGGAAAAGCCGGGACAACACTGCATTCCGCAAAACCTGACGGCAAAAGAGCACGCATCATGTCACTTACTCTGGGCAAAAGCCTGAAAGCGCGACTTCGCAGCGAAAAGCCGGTCTTCGGCGCTTGGGTGGGAATTCCCCATCCCATCGTCATTGAACTGATGGCGCGGGCGCAGTTCGGCTTCCTCCTCCTCGACGGCGAGCATTCTCCAATCGACGTCAACGCGCTCGGGGGCCTTCTGCCGGCAGCCGAACTGCACGGCGCGCCGACGATCTTCCGCACGCGGTCGAAATCGGCCGGTGACATCAAGGCCGCGCTCGATGCGGGCGTATCCGGCATCATGGTGCCGATGATCGAAACCGCGGAGGAAGCCGCGTCGATCGTTGCCCATTGCCGCTATGCACCGGCGGGCGCGCGTGGCATCGGCCCTTGGCGGGCCTCGGGTTATTACGAGGATTTCGACGCCTATCTTGCGGGCGCCAACGACGCGACGACGCTGTTCCTGCAGCTCGAAAGCGTCAAGGGTCTTGCCAATCTGGAGGCGATCCTGGCCGTGGAAGGGTTCGACGTCCTGTTCGTCGGTCCGGCCGATCTCGCCAGCTCGCTGGGGCTGCCGATCGGCCGGTTCGATGGCGAACTGCGCAAGGTGTTGCGCCGTGTCGCCGAAGCGGCGCGGCGGGCGGGCAAGCTGGCGGCCATCGATGCGCCGAACACGTCCCTCATTCCCGATCTGATCGATATGGGTTATTCGCTCTTCACCATCGGTTCCGACACCGGCTTCGTCCAGGCATCGGGGCGCAGCCTGGTCAGCGAGCTGGCCGCCATCGCGGAAAGGTAAGCATATGGTCGATCTCGATGACATCAGGCAACTCGTGGGCGCGCGCAACGTCGTGGACGGGCCGGCGCTGCGCCAGCGGCCGCAGGACTTCTGGATTCATGCGCCGACCGAGGCGCTGGGACTGGCACGGCCGGCGGACGTGCGGGAACTCTCCGTCCTGCTCGGGCTCTGCCATGCGCAAGGTCAGGCCGTCATCGTCGAGGGTGGGCGCACCAATCTCGTGAGCGCGACGCAATCGACGGCCGAAACGCTGCTGATCTCGCTCGACCGCCTCGACGACATCGACGCGCCGGACCGGCAGGCAATGACCGTCGAGGTCGGCGCCGGCGCGATCGTCGAGACGATCCAGCAGCGCTGCGTCGCCGACGGCCTTCGTTTCGGCCTCGATTTCGGGGCAAGGGGCAGCGCCACGCTGGGCGGGGCGCTCTCCACCAATGCCGGCGGCTTCCAGGCGCTGCGCTACGGGGTGGCGCGCGACCAGGTTCTCGGCCTCGAATGCGTGCTGGCGGACGGCACCGTGCTCAGCCATCTCACGCCCTTCGTCAAGGACAATACCGGCTACGACCTGAAGCATCTGTTCATCGGCTCGGAGGGAACGCTCGGCGTCATCACGCGGGCCGTGCTCAAGCTGCATCCCGCGCCACAATCGGTCAACACCGCCCTGCTCGCCTTCGGGAGTTTTGACGCGGTCGCGGAAACGCTCGGCCTGATGGGGCGTGATCTGCACGGCACGCTGTCCTCCTTCGAGATCATGTGGGCCGAGTTCTTCCATTTCAACGTCGATGCGCTCCTGAACGGGCGCTCGCCGATCACAGGCCGCTTTCCCTATTATGTCCTGTGCGAATCGGAAGGCTTCGAGGCCGACGTGGATGCAGCACTCTTCGAGAGCGTCGTCGGCCGGGCCGTCGAGAAAGGGCTGGTCGCCGATGCGGTCATCGCATCTTCCTCGCGCCAGCGGCAGGAACTGTGGAAGATTCGCGAGGATTTCGAAGCCGAGATGCGCCTGTTCACGACGATGATCGATTTCGATGTGTCGCTCCCGCTCGGCCGCATGGAGGCTTTCGTCGACGACGTCGCGCGCTGCCTGAACGAGGAGGTGCCCGATAATCTCGGCCTTCATGTGCTCGGGCATCTTGGCGACGGCAACCTGCATGTCACGACCGGCCTTCCCACGCCGGAAGGCAAGAGCGCGGTCCGCCGGCTGGTCTACGGACTGATTTCCCACTATGGCGGATCGATCTCAGCCGAACACGGCATCGGCCTCGCCAAGCGCGACTATCTGCATCATTCCCGGACGGCGGCGGAGGTCGCCACCATGCGGCTGCTGAAGAATGCGCTCGACCCGAAGGGCATCCTCAATCCCGGCAAGATCATCTGACTTGCCGTCACAGCCATGAAGGCTCCGATTTTCAACCCGACTGGAAGACGATGTTCAAGCCGCCCCTCGACAAGATCGTGAATACCGACGACCTGGAGCGTTCGGCCAGACGCTATCTCCCAAGGATGCTCTACGACTGGATCGCCGGCGGGGCGGGCGACGAAAGCGGCCTGCGCGAGAATAGCGAAACCTTCCGGCGCTTCCGCTTCCTGCCGCGCTATCTGCGTGACGTCAGCGCCTGTTCGATTTCCAGGCGCGTGCTCGACCGCGTGTTCTCCGGGCCGCTGGGGATTGCCCCAATGGGCTATGCGGGCCTGTTCCGGCCGCAGGCGGAGCTGTTCTTCGCGCGGACGGCGAAGCGACATGACGTGCCCTATATCATGTCCGGCGTCAGCGTCGCCTCGATGGAGGCCGCCGCCGAGATCGCCGGCGCGAACCTCTGGTACCAGCTTTATACGACTGCCGACGACGCCATCAATACCGACATGATCCGGCGTGCCGAGGCTTGTGGCTGCGGCGCGCTGGTGATCACGGTGGACATTCCCGTGGCGGCCAAGCGCGAGCGCGACATCCGCAACGGCATCGACATTCCGCCAAAACTCTCCGCACGGACCATCCTCGACGGCCTGCTTCATCCGGGCTGGACGCTGCGCTATCTTCGCACGGGCGGCCTGCCGGTGATGGAGAACTGGGCGCCCTATCTGCCCAAGGGCTCTTCCGGGCTCGATGTCGCGAAATTCTCGATCGAGCACGGCTATGCGCTACAGACCTGGGACCACCTCCGGCGGTTCCGCCAGCTCTGGCCGGGCGCGCTCGTCGTCAAGGGCATCCTGCATCCGGAGGACGCGCGCCTTGTGCGCGAGGAAGGAGCGGACGCGATCATCGTCTCCAACCATGGCGGTCGGCAGTTCGATCGCGCGGCACGGTCCATCGATTGCCTGCCGGCGATCCGAGCGGCCGTTGGACCGGATTTTCCGGTGATGTTCGATGGCGGCGTTCGCCGGGGATCGGATATCCTCGCGCTGCTGTGCCTTGGGGTCGACTATGTCTTCGCCGGTCGGGCCTTCCTCTACGGCGCCGCCGGCCTCGGACAAGACGGCGTCGACCGGGCGATGGAGATATTCAACGACGAACTCTCTGGCCTGATGCGGCAGATCGGATGCTTCGACCTGGATAGCCCCAGTCTGGAAGCCGTCATGATCGACAGCTTCGAACAGACCAAACGCCATCCTTGAGGAATGACATGAAACAAGACCGAAAGCCTCACATTGGGCTTGTCGCACATTTTCCTGGCTATCGCCGGAGAGGCAATAGATCTTTCGGATCAATCTTCATCCTGTTGCCGCCGGCCGGGCCTGCTCGCCTCACTCGCCACCGCCCTGCCGAAGTGTCAGCGCCAGTTTTGCGCGCGCCGCAAGGCATCCTGGAAGCGGTGGCGGAGGTCCGGCGTGAAGGCTTGCGGTCGAAACAGCGTTGCCGGTTCGGTTTCAAGACTTAATGTTCGCCCAAGAGCCAGTGCAGCGAGCGAAGCAGCGCCGAAGGCGGTTCGCTCTGCAAAACCGTCGACCCTGATCGTCTTGCCGAGGCAATTCGCCAGGAACTGCGCGAAATAGCGGTTGTTCGACAGGCCGCCGTCGATGGAAAGCGTGTCTCCTATCGGGCAGATGTCTTCCATGGCCTCGATGACGTCGGCGGTCAGGAAAGCGATACCTTCCAGCAACGCCTGGCGCATGTCCGCCTTGCCCATATCCGGTTGCAGGCCGAGTAGGATGGGCGCGGCGCTCCTGTCCCAATGCGGGCAGCCGAGGCCGGAAAACAGCGGCGCAAACACCAGCCCGCGCGCGATGGCCGATCGGTCCGGCACGGCATCGAAATCCGCCAGTTTCTCGGCCAGCCCGGCCCGCAAGGCCCATTCCACCGCCGAGCCGGCATCCTGCACGCCGCCGTCGATGGCATGGACGGGGCCGTTCCCGAGGTTCCAGGCGAGCGTCGGCAATATCCCCTTGTCGAGGGCTCCGCGATGCAGCGTGCCGCCGGTGACGGCGAGCGCGAAGGCGCCGGTGCCGAAGGTGATTTTCGCATCGCCGTTTCCCCGCGCGCCATGGCCGTAAAGGGCGGCCTGCTGATCGACGATGGCGGCGGCGACCGGGACGCCGCCGACGGCGCCGAAACCGGCGATGTTGGTGCGTATCTCCGGCAGGCTTTCCGGCGGCACGCCGAACAGGGCGCAAAGCCGGCTATCCCATTGCCCGGTTTCGATATTCATCAGCCCGGTGCGCGAGGCCGTGGCGCAATCGGTGGCGAAGGCGCCGGCGAGGCGGTCGAGGAAGTAGGCATCCGTGGTGCCCATCCGCAGCCGGCCCTTGGCCGCTGCCCGTTTCACCGCCTCGTTTTCCCGCAGCAGCCAGCCGAGCTTGGAGGCGGAGAAATAGGGGTCGAGCGGCAGGGCGGCGAGATCGCGGCTGAGCGCCGCCGCATCGGTCTGTGCCATCCGAGCGAGGTCTTCGGCGGTGCGCACATCTTGCCAGACGACGACCGGCGACAGCGGTTCGCCACTGCGGGCATCCCAGGCGAGGCAGCTCTCGCCTTGATTGTCGAGCGCGATGGCATCGACGTGGCCTGCGGCATCAACGAGCGCGGCGATATTGGCGAAAATTTCCGAGGCATCCTGCTCCACCCGGCCGGGCTGCGGATGGCGGGTCCGGTGCCTGCGGGCGCCGACCGGCCTGTGCCGGCCGTCCTCGAACAGGATGGCGCGGGTGGAGGTCGTGCCCTGGTCGATGGCCAGAATGCGCATCAGCTTTTTCCTTTCCGCACGGAAACGACGAGCGGCGCATCGCCCGATATCGGCAGTTGCGCGCGGGGAATGCGCACGCGCCGCTCCGGGCCGCTTGAAATGCGGGTGTTATACAGGCAGACGCCGGATTGCGTCACGGAGAGTTCGCCGGAAACCCAGTCGCTCAGGCGCAGGTCGAGATGCGAAAAGGCTTTCGGGCCGCTCCCCGTCAGTTTTTGCGGATAGACATATCCGATCCCCTCGCCCGCATGGACGGCGAGGGAGGCCGTTTGCGCCGCCGCGCCGGCAAGGTCGGCGGCGATGACCTCGGCGACGCGCCGGCCCTCGGCCCAGCACCAGCCGGCCGTTTCGACGCCGCGCAGGGCATTGCCGGCCGCATAGACGCCGGGCAGGCTGGTGCGGGCATGATCGTCGATCTCGGGGCCGCCGGTTCCGGCCGCGATCCGCCCGCCGGAAAGCCGCAGCAAGGCGGCTTCAGGCGTGAAACGACCGCTGAACAACACGCCGTCGCAGGCAATCTCGCGGACCGAGCCGTCGGTGAAATTGCGGATTTTGACGCCCTCCACCTGCGATGCGCCGATGATATCGGCGATCTCCGCGCCGCAATGGACGGGAATGCCCAGCAGCGGCGGCAGCCAGCGGAAAGGCCAGCGCGCGATGGGTTTCGGGCCGCTTTCGATCAGGGCGGCGACCGTGCCGCCGACGCCGCGCATGGTCAGGATCGCCGACATGGCGACCAGTTCCGTGCCGACGACGACCGGGTTCCTGAACGGTCGCCGGTGCCGGAGATAGACCATGTCCTGCAAAGCGGCGGTGTTGATGATACCGCTCGGGCGACTTCCCGAGGCCAGCAGGCCGGCGCGGGTGGTTTCGCGCGCGCCGGTGGCGAGGAGCACGGCGCGCGCCCTGCAGCGATAGACGCCTTCGGGCGAGGCGATCAGCAGCGACGGCCCCGCCTCGACGGCGAGCACGGAATGGCGCAGCCGGATCTGCGCGCCGGCGGCGAGCGCCGTTTCGGTCAGGCGGCGGCCATAGGCGCGACCGCCCATGATCCGGGAAAATTCCCGCATGCCGAAGGGTGAATGGCCGCAATGGCGCGGCACGCCGCCGCTCTCCGTCTGGCGTTCGAGAAGCACGACGCGGCCGACGCCGAGCGCGGCCAGGCGGGCGGCGGCGGCCAGCCCCGTCGGCCCGCCGCCGACGATCAGCACATCGGCGGTTTCGGCCGGCGTCTCGACCACCGGCAGGAAGGCGGCCGGCGCGTTCATAGCGCCTCTCCCAATCCCGCCAGCCTGTCGCCGGCAAGCTCAGAAAGGCGGCCGAGGCAATTGAAGCCCTGACAGCGGCCCATGGCGCAGCGGGTGCGGCGCTTGAGGCCGGCGAGATCGCGCGGCGGCGGCGAGGAGGCCAGCGCGGCGGTGACTTCCCGGTCGGTCACCATTTCGCAATGGCAGAGGATTTCGCCATAGCCGGGCGTCGACCAGTCGCGCGGCAGATGCTCGGCGAGGTTCGGCATCACCGGCGGTTTCGGCGCATCCTGCGGCACGCTGTCTTCGCCGAGGATCAGACGGGCGACCAGTTGCGCCAGCCCCAGCGACGCGGTCATGCCGGTCGAGCGGATGCCGCCGACCGTCAGCCAGTTACGGTCCGGTTCGTGGCGGATGCGGTATTCCTTCCTTTCGGTCGCGGGGCGCAGGCCGGCATAGACGGCGGTGACCGGAATATCCTTCAGCCCCGGCAGCATGGCTTCGGCGCGGGCCAGCAGCTTTTGCAACTCCGCCCGCTCGACGGTCGGGCGGTCGCGATCCTGTTGCTCCTCGGCGGTCGGGCCGATGATGACATTGCCGAAGGCTGTGCGGCAGAGGACGACGCCCTTGGTGGTTTCCGAGGGCACAGGCAGGATGATGGCGTCAACCAGCCGGCTGGCCGCCTTGTCGTAGACGGCGAACTGGCCCCTGCGTGGCCGGATTTCGAAGCTGGCATCGCCCAGCAGCCGCTGTTCGATGAGATCGCCGCCGAGGCCGGCGCAATTGACGATATGACGGGCCGTCCAGCGGGCCTTCACGGTTTCGACGGTCCAGCGCGCGCCATCGAAAGCGCCGCGCAGCACCTCGTCCTTGAAGGAAAAGACGGCGCCGGCGGCAATGGCCTGGCGGGCATAACCGAGGAAAGGCGACCAGGGATCGATGACATATTCGCCAGGCACCAGCAGCGCGCCCAGCGCGGACGGGTCGAGGTTCGGCTCGCGCCGGCGCACATCGCCCGCATCCAGCAGCACCACATCGGCGACGCCGTTGCGGCGGGCGATTTCGGCAAGCTGCGGCAGGCGCAAAAACTCGGCCTCGTTCCAGGCGACGACCATGGCTCCGGTTTCGAGCAGCGGCAGGTTGAAATCGGCGCGGAGGCCAAGATATTCGCGGTAGCCGACCTGCATGCAGTCCAGTTCCAGACTACCCTCCGGCGCATCGAAGCCGGTGTGGAGGATGGCGCTGTTGGCCTTGCTGGCGCCGGAAAGGATATCCGTGCCCTTTTCCAGAACCAGCACCCGGCATCCTGCCAGCGCCAGCCGCCGCGCGGCGGCGCAGCCGACGGCGCCGGCGCCGATGATGGCTATGTCGAAAATATCCATGGACCCTGCCCGTCTGGCTGGAACTCAGCGCCCGATGACGCTATTCATGGGCATACACTAGCCAAGATTGCCCGTTCGGTCAATCTTAAAGACTGATCGGTCACGACATGACACCGGAAGCCAGACGCGACGGCATCGTCGAAATCGTCAATCGCGACGGCAAGGCAAGCGTGGAGGCGCTGGCCGAAACCCTCGAGGCGTCGCGCGAAACCATCCGCCGCGACCTGAGCGAGCTGGATCGCCAGGGGCTGCTGCGCAAGGTGCATGGCGGCGCGACGGCGGCGGAGCCCTCCGGCTTCGAGAAGGCGGAGGGGGCGCTTGCCGCCCGCATGACCCAGAACCTCACCCGAAAACGCGCCATCGCCCGCAAGGCCGCAGGCCTGTTGAAACCGGGCGACAGCCTGTTCATCGACACCGGCTCGACGACGCTGATCTTTGCCGAGGAATTGCCGCAGATCGCCGGGCTGACCGTCATTACCAACTCCGCCGCCATCGCCGCATTGGCGATAAAGGCCGAGGATTCGCGGGTTTTCCTGATCGGCGGCGAATATCGGCGCGGCGGACAGGAAAGCGTCGGCGACATGGCGGTGCGGCAGATCGGCGAGTTTCGCGCCGCTTACGCCTTCCTCACCGTCGCCGCCTATGGCGCCGGCGGTTTCATGGATCACGACCTGCAGCAGGCGCAGGTGGCGCGCGCCATGGCGCGACAGGCGGCGCAGCCGGTGGTGCTGGCCGATTCCAGCAAGATGGCCCGGCTCGGCGTCTTCGAGGTCGTGCCCGCAGCCGCGCCCGTCTCGCTGGTCACCGATACGATCTCGCCGGCGCTCGCCGCCGATCTGGCCGAGCGCGGCGTCACGGTGCTGCTGGCTGGCGCATAAATATTTCACGACCGAACAGTCATAAGTATTGACCGAACGGTCATTTGCTGCCAATCTGCATACGACTGCAAATTGGAGGACAGGATGAGCGAACAGGAAGGCAAGCGCCCGGCCAAGGCAAACGAGGCCCAGCCGGCAGCACGGCCGGCGTCCGAAGCGCGACAGGGTCGCGCAAAATTCCGCGCGCTGGAAGCCCGCCATATGCCGCGCGACTTTTCGATTTCGCTGGATGCCTATCGGCGCGGCGGCACCGATGCCTTTCTCGGCAAGACGCCGGCCCATGCCGCGCGCCAGCCGATGCGCGGCTTCGAGCCGCAATACGCCAATATCGTCGACTACATCATCCGTATCACTCACCAGATCTGGGAGGAGAAGGATATTGGCTATATCTACGACACCTACAGCCATGACTGCATGGTCTGGGGCGAGCTTGGCCTTGCTGCCGGCCGCGATCTGGTGGTCCAGCATGTCATCGAGCAGAGCAACGCCTTCCCGGACATGCGCATCCTCGCCGACGAGGTGATCTGGGCCGGCGACGACGAGGTCGGTTTCCACACCTCGCATCGTTCGCAGATCATCGGCACCAATACCGGCTACAGCACCCACGGCGCGCCGACCGGCAAGCGCATCCAGTTCCTGTGCATGGCCAATTGCGTGACGCGCGACAACGAGATCTTTTACGAGCATGTGGCCTACGACACCTGCTTCCTCGTCAAGCAGCTCGGCTTTGATCCGCTGGAGACGGCGCGCCGCGCCGGCGAGGCGCTCGGCGACAATGTGCTGCCGGCCGATTTCCTCAGCAGCGAGCCCGGCCGCACCATCGGCCAGTCCAAGCCCGAACAGGTGCCGATCCCCGACCGCATCGGCGACAATCCGGAGGAATTCGTGCGCGCCGCGGCGCAGACCATCTGGAACCGGCGCAACTTCGCCGCCGTCGACAAGGTCTATCATCCCGGCATCGTCTCCGAAGTCACCGGCGGCCGGGTCTTCCATGGCACCGGCCAGCTTCGCTCCTTCATGCTCTCGCTGATGGCGATGTTCCCCGATGCGCTCTATTCGGTCGACGACCTTTACTGGATGGGCAATGCCGAGGAAGGCTTCCTCGTCGCCCAGCGCTGGTCGATGCTCGGCTCGCATCGCGGCCATGGCCGTTACGGCGCCCCGACCGGGCGGGAAGTCAGCCTGTGGGGCATCACCCATTGGGTGATCGAGAACGGCCGCGTCACCAAGGAATGGACCACCTTCAACGAGTTCGGCGCGCTGACGCAGATCCTGCGTTAAGCCTTTCGCATCGGCGCGGGGTCTCTCGCGCCGATTCTTTTGCGTAGCTATTGCATACGTATGCAAATTGTCATAACGTAACTCTCAATCGTCCGAGGAAAGGCGATGAGCGAACGTGCAGCCTTCGCTGCCAAGAGAAAGAGAGAAGGGAACATGAAAAGATCGGGACTGCTTGCCACCACCGCCCTCCTGCTCGCCGCGGGCATCTTCTCCGCCGCCCCGGCAAAAGCCGATTGCGGCATCGAGAAGGGGTCGGTGCGCATCCTATCCAACGATTTCGAGGCGCTGCGGCTCATCGCCTCCGAGGCCGAGAAATGTTCGTCCGCGACGGTCAAGGTCAGCAAGAACCAGACCACCGAGCACAAGAACCTGCAGGTGCCGGCGCTGAAGGTCAATCCGGCCCAGTATACGGTCGCGGTCATCGCCAACAATTCCATCGTGCCCCTGCTCAATGACGGCCTGGTGCGCCCGCTCGACGATCTCGTCGCCAAGTATGGTGCCGACCTGCAGCCGAACCAGCTCATCAAGATCGACGGCAAGGTGATGGCGATCGCCTTCATGGGCAATTCGCAGCATCTCTTCTTCCGCAAGGACATTCTCGAAAAGGCCGGCGTCCAGCCGCCGAAATCCTATGAGGATATCCTCGCCGCCGCCAAGGCGATCAAGGAGAAGGGCCTGATGGAGCATCCGCTGGCCGCCTCCGACAAGGCCGGCTGGGATCTCGCCGCCGAATTCGTCAACATGTATCTCGGCTATGGCGGAGAGCTGTTCAAGGCCGGCTCGGCCGAGCCGGCGATCAACAACGAAAAGGGTCTCGCCACCCTGAAGATGATGAAGGATCTGACCGCCTATATGGGGCCGGATTACATGACCTATTCGGCCGACGACATCATCAAGACCTACGTCGCCGGCAAGACCGCGATGATGAACGGCTGGGGCTCACTGGCCGGCAGCGTCATCGACAAAACCAAGGCCCCGGCCGAGATCGCAGAGAATACCGTGCTGGCGGCGGCGCCCACGGTGGGCGGCGGCTCGGTCCCGGCGGCGGCGCTGTGGTGGGATGGCTTTGCCATCGCCAAGAATATCTCGGACGAGGATGCCGAAGCCTCCTTCCGCGCCATGGTCCATGCCGTGCGTCCCGAAGTCGCCGACAAGAATCCGGATATCGCCACCTGGCTGACGAAGGACTTCAAGCCGAGCGCCGGCGCGGTCGGCGTGCTGGCCACCGCAAACGGCGGCGCGCAGCCCTATCCGATGCTGCCTTATATGGGCCTGCTGCACACCGCGCTCGGTTCCGAGCTTGCCGACTTCATGCAAGGGCGCGAAAGCGCCGAGGATGCGTTGCGCGATACGGAAGCGGCCTATACGGCTGCGGCCCGCGAAGGCGGCTACCTGAAGTAAGCCCGTCCGGGAAAACGGCCGGCGGCGGGCGCCATGTCCGCCGCCACGATTCAAAACGCGCAGACGGTCACGCTTTTCCAAGCGTTCGACACCGGCTGCCGCCACCGTCTTGCAGGAGGGCCTATGCCGCATCGGGCATTCTTCGCCTTTATATTGCCGTCGCTCGTCGCGATGATCCTGTTCATCGCGTTGCCGATCGCCTCGGTCGCGGTCCAGTCCCTGTTCGTCCAGCACGAAAAGGTGGTGGTCGAAACGGAGACCTGCGCCCCCTTCGGCGGCTGCAAGAAGGAGACGCGCGTCGATTCCGACGCCACCGCCAAGCTGCGTCATGACGAGCCGCTCGGCAAGTTCAACGGCTTCGGCACCTATCTCGACCGCAATCATCTCGCGGTCGGCGAAATCAAGGCGATCCTCGCCAGCAGCACCGGCATCGGCAATGTCGTCACGCAGATCTACAACCTGCCCTTCTACAAGGCGCTGTCCTTCACGCTGACCTATACGTTCATCGTCACGCCCTTTGCCATGCTGCTCGGCTTCTGCATCGCGCTCGGCGTCAATACCCTGCCGCCGCTCGCCAAGGGGCCGGTGATCTTCTTCTCGCTGCTGCCGATGATCGTCACCCCGCTGGTCGGCGCGCTGATCGTCTATTGGATGGTATCGACGCAAGGCATCGTCGGCGCAACGCTGCAGAACCTGTTCAACGATCCGACGCTGTCGCTGAAATCCTCCTCGGTGCTGACCTGGCTGACGCTCCTCGCCTACGGCATCTGGCACAATGCGCCCTTCTCTTTCGTCGTCTTCTATGCCGGCCTGCAGACCGTTCCCGACGACACGCTGGAATCGGCGATGATCGACGGCGCCAGCCGATGGGAGCGCATCCGTTTCGTCATCGTGCCGCATCTGATGCCGCTCGCCACCTTCGTCGCCCTGGTGCAGCTGATGGACAATTTCCGGGTGTTCGAGCCGATCGTCGGCTTCAGCGCCGATGCCAACGCCACCTCGCTCTCCTGGTCGATCTACAACGACCTGCACAGCCAGGTGGACCAACTGTTCGGCTCCGCCGCCGCGACCTCGATGCTGACCATTACGGGCGTGATCATTCTCCTGTCGCCGGTGCTGGTGCGCACCTGGCGCGAATTCAACCGTCGCTGAGGAGGCCGGCATGTCGATCGCCAATCGCAAACCCTTTCCACTTGCCCTGATCTCCGTCGGCTTCGTGATCGTCTGGGTGTTCCTGGCCGCCTTCCCCTTCATCTGGACGGTCTGGGGCTCGTTCAAGGTGGAGCAGGACTTCTTCTCGCGCGAAACCTGGTGGAATGCAGTGACCGGCCTGCGCACCATCGCCCAGACCGGCTCGGCCTTCACCGGCGACGGTTATTACGGCGCCTGGGTGACGCGGGACTTCATGTCCTCGGTGTTCAACACCGCCATCGTCACCGTCTGCGTCGTGGTCATTTCGCTGACCTTCGGCACGCTCGGCGGCTATGCGCTGGCGCGCTCCGGCCATCGCTACACCTTCTGGATCCTGATGGCAGCGCTGGTCTTCCGCGCCATGCCGCATATCACCCTGGTCTCCGGCTATCTGCTGCCCTTCTTCCAGATGAACATCTGGGGCTACCTGCCGACCTCGATCATCGTGCTCGTCGCCATCAACCAGCCATTCACGCTGTGGATGCTGCATTCCTTCTTTCTGTCGATCCCCAAGGATCTCGATGAGAGCGCGCTGGTCGACGGCTGCTCGCGCTTCCAGGCCTTCCGGCTGGTGGTCATTCCGGTCATGTGGCCGGGGGTCATCACCACAGGCCTGTTCTCCTTCCTGCTTGCCTATAACGACTTCGCCGTCACCGCGATGCTGCTGTCGCAGCCGAACCAGACGATGGTGCCGAAGATCGCAAGCTTCCTCGGCACGGTGCAGCAGGAAGGCAATGTCATGTTCGCGGTGGCCGCCGTCGTCTCCGCCACCGCCCCGCTTTTCCTGCTGGTGATGTTTTTCCAGCGCCAGATCGTCAGCGGCCTCACCGCCGGCGCAGTCAAAGGATAATCCCCATGGCCGAAATCCGATTGAAGAACGTTTCCAAGCGCTGGCACAATTTCATCGGCGTCGACAACTTCAACCTGACGATCCCCGACCAGGAGTTCCTGGTCCTGCTCGGCCCCTCCGGCTGCGGCAAGACCACGACCATGCGCATGATCGCCGGGCTGGAGGATATTTCCGAAGGCGAGATCTGGCTCGGCGACCGGCTGGTCAACAAGCTGGAGCCCAAGGACCGCGACATTTCGATGGTCTTCCAGAGCTACGGCCTCTATCCCAACATGTCCGTCTACGAAAACATCCGTTTCCCCTTGCGGGTGCGAAAAGTTCCCAAGGAACTGCACCACGACAAGGTGATGCAGGCGGCGCGCATGGTGGAGCTGACCGAATTCCTCGATCGCCGCCCGGCCGCCCTTTCCGGCGGCCAGCGCCAGCGCGTCGCGCTCGGCCGCGCCATCGTCCGCCAGCCGAACGTCTTCCTGATGGACGAGCCGCTGTCGAACCTCGATGCCAAGCTGCGCGTCTCGACCCGCGCCCAGATCAAGCACCTGCAGCACGAATTGAAGGTGACCACCATCTACGTCACCCATGACCAGATCGAGGCGATGACGCTGGCCGACCGGGTGGTGGTGATGAGCAAGGGCGTCATCCAGCAGGTGGGCACGCCGACCGAGATCTACGACAACCCGGCCAATACCTTCGTCGCCTCCTTCATCGGCTCGCCGGCCATGAACCTGATCGACGGCGATATCGCCGACGGCGTCTTCCGCGCCGAAGGCGTCACCATCGGCGGCTTGCAGAAGGATGTGAAAGGCCCGGTCACCCTCGGCTTCCGCGCCGAGGATGCCAGCCTTGCCGGCGAAAGCGGCGAGCTTGCGGCGGACGTCTATTCGATGGAACTGCTCGGCGAAGCGACGATGGCGAGCTTCCGCATCGGCTCGAAGCTCGTCTCGATCAAATCGGACAAGACCTATCGCGCCGGCATTGGCGAGCGCATCCGCGCCGCCATCCCGGCCGGCATCTGTCACCTTTTCGACGCCCGGAGCGGCGCCCGCCTTTCCCGCGCTGCGGGGCACTGAACAACGAACCGGATCGGGCCGCGATTGCCCGCATCCGCCAGGGAGAAAGCGATGACCATTACCTATCTCAAGCGCGGCAAGCCGGCAGCCGAGCGCGCCGATGACGATGCCAAGGTGCGCGCGATCGTCGAAACCACGCTGAAGGATATCGAGACCCGCGGCGATGCCGCCGTGCGCGAGCTGTCGGAGAAATTCGACAAGTTCTCGCCGCCCTCCTTCCGCCTCACCCCCTCCGAGATCGAGGCCGCCGTCAACAAGGTCTCGACCCGCGACATGGCCGATATCGAATTCGCCCAGACGCAGATCCGCCGCTTTGCCGAGGCGCAGCGGGCATCGATGCTCGACATCGAGGTCGAGACCCTGCCGGGCGTCATCCTCGGGCACCGCAATATCCCGGTGCAGTCGGTCGGCTGTTATGTGCCGGGCGGCAAGTTCCCGATGGTCGCCTCCGCGCATATGTCGGTGCTGACCGCCTCCGTCGCCGGCGTGCCGCGCATCGTCGCCGCCGCGCCGCCGCAGAAGGGCGAGCCGCATCCCGCCATCGTCGCCGCCATGCACAAGGCCGGCGCCCATGAAATCTACGTGCTCGGCGGCATGCAGGCTGTCGGCGCCATGGCGCTCGGCACCGAGACGATCCAGCCGGTCGACATGCTGGTCGGCCCCGGCAACGCTTTCGTTGCCGAAGCCAAGCGCCAGCTTTACGGCCGCGTCGGCATCGACCTGTTCGCCGGCCCGACCGAGACCATGGTGATCGCCGACGACACGGTCGACGCCGAAATCTGCGCCACCGATCTGCTCGGCCAGGCCGAGCACGGCTACAATTCCCCGGCCGTGCTGGTCACCAATTCGGACAAGCTGGCGCGCGCGACGCTTGCCGAAATCGACCGGCTGCTCGCCATCCTGCCGACCGCCGACACGGCCTCCGTTTCCTGGCGCGATTACGGCGAGATCATCGTCTGCGACACCTACGCGGAAATGCTCGACGTCGCCAACGACATCGCCTCCGAGCATGTGCAGGTGATGACCGATCGCGACGACTGGTTCCTGGAGAACATGCATTCCTATGGCGCGCTGTTCCTCGGGGCCCGCACCAATGTCGCCAATGGCGACAAGGTGATCGGCACCAACCACACGCTGCCGACCAAAAAGGCCGGACGCTATACCGGCGGCCTCTGGGTCGGCAAGTTCCTCAAGACCCATTCCTACCAGAAGGTGACCACCGATGCGGCCGCCGCCGAAATCGGCGCCTATTGCTCGCGGCTCTGCCTTCTGGAAGGGTTCGTCGGCCATGCGGAACAGGCCAATGTCCGCGTGCGCCGCTATGGCGGCGGCAATGTCGCCTATGGCGCCGCCGCCGAATGATCAACCCCTTGCCGGATCAGGCGCCCTGCCCGATCCGCAACCGCTGACACAGAAAGAGCGCCGATGATCGACCTGCCGAAAACGCCTTCCTTCCGCCTCGACGGCAAGCGAGCGCTGGTGGCCGGCGCCTCCTCCGGCATCGGGCTGGGCGCCGCCGTGGCGCTGGCCGAGGCCGGCGCGCATGTGACGCTCGCCGCCCGCAGCGCGGACAAGCTCTCCGAAGCGCTGGAGGCGATGCGGGCGCGGGGATTTTCCGCCGACGCCGTCTCGCTCGATGTCGCCGACGTCGTCGCCACGGAAGCCCTGGTGGAAGACGCCGAGCCCTTCGACGTCATGGTCAACAGCGCCGGCCTCGCCCGCCATGGCCCGGCGGTCGAGACCAGCCCTGCGGATTTCGATGCGGTATTCGGCGTCAATGTCCGTGGCGCCTACTTTCTGACGCGGGCGGTGGCAAAACGGCTGATCGCGGCGGGACGGCCGGGCTCGCTGATCAACATCTCCTCGCAGATGGCCCATGTCGGCGGCATCGACCGCGCCGTCTACAGCGCCACCAAGCATGCCGTCGAGGGCTTTACCAAATCCATGGCCATCGAATGGGGCCCGGCCGGCATCCGCGTCAACACCATCTGCCCGACCTTCGTGCGCACGCCGCTCACCGAGCCGACCTTCTCCAATCCCGAGCGTGTGCGGTGGATAAAGGAGAAAATCAAGCTTGGGCGTATCGCGTCGGTTGAAGACATTATGGCAGCCGTCGCCTATCTTGCAACCGACGCCTCGTCGATGGTGACGGGTTCGGCCTTGATGGTCGATGGGGGATGGACGGCGGACTGATGGCGAACGAGAAGGTGACATCCAACGATGTGGCGCGGCTGGCGGGTGTCAGCCAGTCGGCGGTCTCGCGCTTCTTCACGCCCGGCACCTCGGTTTCGAAGCGCACCGCCGAGAAGATCAAGGCCGCCGCCGAACAGCTCGGCTATCGCCCCAACGTGCTCGCCCGCTCGCTGATCACCGGCAAGAGCCGCATCATCGGCCTCGTCGTCGCCTATCTCGAAAACTACTTTTATCCCGATGTCGTCGAGCGGCTGTCGCGTTCACTGCAGGACCAGGGCTATCATGTGCTGGTGTTCATCTCCTCGCTGGCCGCCGACAAGGTGGAGGAGATCACCCAGGAGATCCTCGATTATCAGGTGGACGGCATCGTACTGGCCTCGGCCAACATGTCGTCGGAACTCGCCGCGCGCTGCCATGCGTCGGGCGTTCCCATCGTGCTGTTCAACCGGCTGCAGGACGACGAGCGCCTGTCGGCGGTGACCTCGGACAATCTCGGCGGCGGCAGGCTGCTTGCCCGCCACCTGATCGACACCGGCCGCCGCAAGCTCGCCTATATCGCCGGCTTCGAGGGCGCCTCCACCCAGCGCGACCGCGAGCGCGGCTTTCTCGAAGGGCTGGCGGAAGGCGGCTTGCAGCTTTTTGCCCGCGACGTCGGCAATTTCCGCTACGAGGAAGCGCAGGCTGCGGCACGGCGGATGTTTTCCGGCACGGAGCGGCCGGATGCCGTCTTCGTCTGCAACGACCACATGGCCTTCGCGGTTATGGATGTGCTGCGCTTCGAACTCGGCCTGAAAATTCCCTGGGACGTCTCCGTCGTCGGCTTCGACGACGTGCCGCCGGCACGCTGGCCGGCCTATGACCTGACGACCATCCGCCAGAACGTCGACGACATGGTGGCCGAAACCGTCAACATCCTGCTGACCGCCATCGAGGAGCGGGATACGCCCGCCCGACGCGTCTGTCTCGACGGCGCGCTTGTCGTCCGCGGCTCCACTGCGTCAGTCGACATCAATTCCTGATCCGATCTTGTGACCCCCGGCCCGAACGGCCGGGAGCCGCAGCCAACCGCGAACAAAAATTGCATACGTATGAAAGGCTAGGAAAATGCAGATCTCCCAGGCAGAAATGGAAAAGCGCATCGTCCGCTATGGCGAATTGAAGCCCTGCCGCACCGCATTCATCGATGCGCATACACCGGGCTCGAACCAGAAAGAAAACTTCACCATCATCGGCGGCGGCGTCTCCGAAAGCGCCGATCAGCATGTGCATATCAAGGATACGCCCGGCTTCAACATCGGCGCCGCCGGCCAGCCGCCGAAATGCCGCAACTCGCTGCATTCGCATCGCACGGCCGAAGTCTTCTTCGTGCTGAAGGGGCGTTGGCGCTTCTTCTGGGGCCGCTGGGGCAATGCCGGCGAAGTCGTTCTCGAAGAAGGCGATATCTTCAATATCCCCACGGGTATCTTTCGCGGCTTCGAAAACATCGGCACCGACTACGGCATGATCATGGCCATCCTCGGCGGCGACGATGCCGGCGGCGGCGTCATCTGGGCGCCGCAGGTGATCGAGGACGCGAAGGATCACGGCCTCGTTCTCGGCGAAAACGGCAAGCTCTATGACAGCAAAAAGGGCCAGTCATTGCCGGACGGTATCAAGCCGATGCCGCTTTTGACCGACGACGAGCTGAAAACCTTCCCGGAAACGCCGGTGCGCGACGTGGTGCGCGATTACGTCGCCCGCTACTGGGATCTGATGGCGCTGGCCGGCAAGGAGCCGGCGCGGGTGATCGGCGAAAACGCGCTGCTGCGCGACAAGCCGGGTTTCGAGGTGGAGCTTCTGACCCGTGGCTCGATCCCGGAGGCGCCCTATGCCGTCGATCGTCACGAAGTCCTGATGGTCATGCGCGGCCATTGGCGCCTGACATGGGACGGCGGCGAAAGCATTCTCGCGCCCGGCGACACCTGCGCAGTACCGCCCGGCCTCAGACACGCGCTTGCCCCGTCGATGACCGGCGAAGCCAGCCTCTACCGCGTGGTCAGCACCGCCGACAAGGCCGGCCCGACCTGGAAGGCCTGAGACATCCCATCCCTCCGCGATGCTTGACCGTCGCGGAGGGACACGCTTTTTTCGAAGACAGGAGGCAGCGGCCATGGACGACCAACTTCTCACCCTCTTGCGTTCGGTGGATACGCCGACCGTCTGCAATGCCATCGAGGTCGCCCAGGGCAAGCGCGGCTTCAACGCTTTCACGCGCGGCACCTTCATCGCCTCGCGGCCGGAAGCGCCTGCCATCGTCGGTTATGCCCGCACGGCGAAGATCGCGGCGGCGGTGCCGACCACCGAGGATCCCGCGACCATCCGCACCCGGCGCATGGATTATTACCGCCATATGGCGAGCGGCCCGCGCCCCAGCCTCGCCGTGGTCGAGGATCTGGATTTTCCCGATGCCGTCGGCGCCTATTGGGGCGAGATCAACGCCAATATCCATCGCGGCTTCGGCATGTCCGGCGTCGTCACCAATGGCGTGATGCGCGATCTCGGCGACGTGCCCGAGGATTTCCCGATGATATCAGGCTCGATCGGCCCCAGCCATGCCTTCGTCCGCGTCGAGGCGATCGGCGTTCCCGTCACCGTCTTTGGGCTGACCGTTTCGCCCGGCGATCTCGTCCATGCCGACCGGCATGGGGCGCTGGTCGTGCCGCCGGAGATCGTTCCGGTTCTGGCCGAGGCCATCGAAAAACTGCGGCTGACCGAACGCCTGATCATCGAATCCTCCAAGGCCGCCGATTTCGATTTCGAAAAATTCGAAGCCGCCTGGGCGCGTTTCGAAGCGGCGCGCACCTGAGAGAAATGCCGATGGACAAGGACAAGCCGCCGCTCATTGACGATATCGAGGCCGCAGCCGCGCGCGACGGCATTCACCTTGCCAAAGAGCGTACGCCCTTCGTGCTGGAAGGCGCGCGCTTCCTCCATGACGCCGCCCGGCGCAACGAACGCCTGATCGCCGAGACCGACGGGGTGGACGAGCCTTGAGCGCGCTGCCCGACCTTTCCATCCCCGAGGCCGCGTCAGCCCTGCGCCAACGGCAGATCTCCTCCGTCGAACTGACCGAGGCCTGCCTTGCGCGGATCGACGCCCGCGATCCGACCTATCGCTCCTTCGTGCATGTGGCGGCCGAGCAGGCACTCGCCGCCGCCCGCGCCGCCGATGCCGCCCTTGCGCACGGCGAAGACCTTGGCCCGCTGCATGGTATCCCCATCGGCATCAAGGATCTGTTCGATACCGCCGATATGCCGACAACCTATGGCTCCGACGTCTTTTCCGGGCACCGCCCGCAGGCGGATGCCACCGTCGTCGCCCGGCTGCGCGCTGGCGGCGCCATCATCCTCGGCAAGCTGGAGACCTATGAATTCGCCATGGTCGGCCCGGTCTTCGACCGCTCGACGCCGCCGGCCGCCAATCCATGGAAGCCGGATCGTTTCACCGGCGGTTCCTCTTCCGGCTCCGCCGCCGCCGTCGCCGGCGGCCTGCTGCGCACCGCGCTCGGCAGCGATACCGGCGGCTCGGTGCGAAGCCCCGCCGCCTATTGCGGTGTCGTCGGCTTCAAGCCGACCTATAGCGCCCTACCACTCGACGGCATCTTTCCGCTGTCGCCGAGTTTCGATCATGTCGGTTTTCTCAGCGCCTCGGTGACCGAGGCACTGCTGACCTTCGACGCCATTTCCGGCCGCGCCAAAAAACTGGCCGGCAATCCCTTGCCCGATCTCACCGGCATCCGCGTCGGCTATGCACGAAACTGGTTCGCGGTCGACCCGCAGACCCATCCCGCCATGCTCCCGGCACTGGATGCGGCCGCCTCGTTATTCTCCCTGCTCGGCGCCCGGGTCGAGGAACTCCCGCTTCCCGACGTCTCCCGCTTCGAAGCCGCCGGCGCCGTCATCATCCATGCCGAGGCCTATGCCGGCCACAAGGCGCTGATGGCGCAGCATGGCGAGCGCTACAGCCGCAAGGTTTTCCAGAACATCCTCTCCGGCCTGCTGCTCGACGAAGCCGATCTCGAAACGGCGCGGCAGGCAGCCGTGCGCCTCACCGGCCAGGTCGATGCGCATTTCCAATCCGGCCATGACGTCATCCTGACCGCCAACACGCTGACGCCGGCCCTGCCCTTCTCCCATTTCCAGACGGATACCGCCGTCTGGACGCCGATGCGCACGCTGGCCTTCAACGTCACCGGCCATCCGGTCTTCGCCCTGCCCGCCGGCTTTCACGAGGGCCTGCCGCTCGGCCTGCAACTCGTCGGCCCGCGCAATGGCGAAGCCCGTCTCGGCGCGATTGCGCAGGCCTATGAAGCCGCGACCGATTTCGCGGCGATCAAACCGCCCCTTCCCTGAACCGCATCGAAAAAGGCCCGGATCGCTCCGGGCCATTAGGCTACCGACAAAGTCCCAAAATCTCTCCACCACATACTTGGCCTTGGGCCGAGTATCCAGGCACGCAAAATAAATCCATTTCCGTCAATGGCTTGGTGAGCTTGGGCAGATCCTTGGGACAAGCCCAAGGATGACGTCGGAGCGGGGGACAAGGTTTGTCCGCGGTCTGATGGCCCGGATCGCTCCGGGCCTTTCACTTATCAGCCGACCTTTTTCTGCAGTCGGTCCAGCCGCAACTGCGCGGCGCGGCGATGGCCTTCCAGGCTTTCGCTGGCGCTCTGGCGCGCGGCGGGCGGGGCCACAGTGGCGACGCCGCGCTCGTCCAGCCACTGATGCGTGGCGATCTTGACATAGGCGCCTACCCACAGGCCGCCGGTATAGCGGCCGGCGCCCATGGTCGGCAACGTATGGTTGGTGCCGCAGCACTTGTCGGAATAGACGACGCTCGCCAGTTCGCCGATGAACAGTGAGCCATAATTGCTGAGTTTTCGCGCGGTCGCCTGCGCATCCGCCGTGTGAACCTGCAGATGCTCGGCGGCGATGAAATCGGAATAGGCGATCATCGCTTCCTCGCTGTCGCAGACGACGATTTCACCATAATCGCGCCAGGCCTGACCGGCCACCGGCGCGGTCGACAGCGTTTCGAGCTGCCGCTCGACTTCCTTCAGCGTCGCGGCGGCAAGGCCCGCATCGGTGGTGATCAGGCCGACGCGGGTTTTCACGTCATGCTCGGCTTGGGCAAGCAGGTCGGTGGCGATCATTTCCGCATCGCCCGTGCTGTCTGCGACGATGAAGATCTCCGAGGGGCCGGCAAGCTGGTCGATGCCGACGGGGCCGAACACCTGGCGCTTGGCCTCGTTGACGAAGGCATTGCCGGGGCCGACGATCTTGTTCACGGCCGGCACCGTTTCCGTGCCGTAGGCCATGGCGGCAATCGCCTGCGCGCCGCCGATGCGGAAAATCCGGTCGGCGCCGGACAGATGACAGCCGGCAATCATCGCCTTGTGCGCATTCGGCGGCAGGCAGGCGACGACCTCGGCGCAGCCGGCGACCTTGGCCGGCACGATGGTCATGATCGGCGCCGAAAGCAGCGGATAACGCCCGCCCGGTACATAGCAGCCGACCCGCTCGACCGGAATGACCCGGTGGCCGAGATGCAGGCCCGGCAGCAGCTCGATCTCCAGCGGCTGGATGGTCTTCAGCTGTGCTTCCGCAAAGTGGCGGACGTTGGAAATCGCAAATTCCGTATCGGCCCGCGTCTGCGGATCGAGGCCGGCCAGCGCCTCCTCGCGCTCCTGCGGCGTCACCTCGAACACGTCGAGATCGGCCTTGTCGAACTTGCGGGAATAGTCGCGCACCGCCTCATCGCCGCGCTTGCGCACATCGGCGATGATTTCGGCGACCAGCGTTTCCACCGAGGCGTTGTCGCCTATCGAATCGCGCTCCGGGGCCTTCGCATAATGGGTGCCGGCGACCGGCGTCTTCCTGTCCTGGTTCATGATTGCTCCGCTTTCATTTGAGGTCTCGGCCCGGCAGCCGGATTTTTCCACGCATCTACCCGGTCCGCGCGGGCGGTCATCCGGCGGTCGACAAGGCGCGCAAATCTGCTGCTTTCGTTCGGCAATTTGTTATTGCATACGTATTCAAAATCTGCCAGTCTTTTTTCCGACAGCATGATCGAACGTGTCGAAGAGGGTCGAACCGAGATATTCTCGCGGCCGCCTTCCGTTCGAGGGATGCAGGAGACCGGACTGCCCGCGATGAAATTTCTGAAAGACACGACCGCCGATTCCAAGGGGATGCCGCTCGTCCTCCTGCCGGGTACCGCCTGCGACGAGCGGCTGTTCCTGCCGCTTGTGGAGCGCCTCGATCATGAGGGGCCGATCCTGACGGGCGGGATGCGCGGCGCGCGCAGCATGCCGGCCATGGCGCAAAAGCTGCTGGCCGAGGCGCCGGAGCGGTTTTTGCTGCTCGGCTTTTCGCTGGGCGGCATCGCGGCGCTGGAGATCGCCGCGCAGGCGCCCGAGCGCCTCGCCGGCCTGATCCTGATCGACACGACGCCGCGTCCGGATCCGCAGGCCAATGCCGCCCCGCGCCGGGCGGCGCTCGCCAAGGCGCGGGACGAGGGCATGGCCGGCTATATTCTCGATGCCTGGCCGCGCCTCGTCGCCTCCGGAAATATGCAGGACGAAGACCTCAGGCGGCTGCTCGTCGACATGGCGGTCGCCGCCGGCGCCGAGGCGCTGGACGAGCAAACGGAGATGGCGATCCACCGCGCCGACAGCCGCGCGCGCCTGAAGGACGTCGCCTGCCCGGCGCTGGTGCTGGCAGGCGCCGAGGAGCAGGTTTGCCCCATCGAGGCGCATCGGGAGATCGCCGACGGCATCGCCGGCGCCGAATTTCACGCAATCGACGGCGCGGGGCATTTTTCCCCGCTTGAAAAGCCCGATGCCGTCGCATTCCATATTCGCCAATGGCTGGCTTCCGGCTCAGCCTCGGCGTCGCAATCCGGCCGGAGCCGACAAGGAGCAGACATGAGCGAGAATGACGTGAAATCAACCAAGCCCGCCGCCCTGAAAACCCGCGAGCCCGTGGAGCAGGTGCTGCAGGTCGAGCGGCGCGACTATATGGATCTGGCGCCCGTCGACCGGCCGCGCAGCCAGTCGCTGGAAGGCTTCGACGACATCTATACCGATATCGTCGATTACATCGTGCGCTGCACGCACCGCATCTGGGACGAGCGCGATATCGGGCTGATCTACAGCCACTACACCCATAATTGCGTTCTCTACGGCACGCTCGGCACGATCTACAATCGCGAGGACGTGGTGCGCGACACCATCCAGCGCCTCGTCTCGCTACCGGAGCGGCGCGGCATGGCGACCCAGGTCCTGTGGTGCGGCAACGACCAGGAAGGGTTCTATACCTCGCATCTGGTCACCGGCTCGGGCCGGCATACGCAATACGGCCATTTCGGCCAGCCGACCGGGCGCACCTTCGTGTCGCGCACGATTGCCGACTGCATGATCCATCGCAACAAGATCTATCGCGAATGGGTGGTGGCCGATACCATGGCGATCATCAAGCAGCTCGGCCTCGACCCCAACGCCTTCGCCGAGCGCTTCGCCAAGGCCGCCTTCGACAAGGGGCTGCTGTCGCTCGATATCGGCGAGAACCGCCGCCTGCTCGGCCAGTATCCGCCGGAAGCGGTCGCCGACACCTCGATTGCCCACAACGAGCTGGAAGCCGAAACGCTGCAATGGCTGCACGAAGTCTTCAACCAGCGCATGTTCGGCAAGATCAAGGATGTCTATGCGCCGAACTGCCAGTATCACGGCCCGCTGATGAAGGAACTCTACGGCATCGCCGCCGTGACCCACCAGCATCTCGGCCTGATCGGCTCGATCCCGGATGCCGCCTACATGCCGCAGCATATCTGCTCGACCCCTTGCGAGGAAGGCGGCGTCAAGGTCGCCGTGCGCTGGCTGATGGAAGGCCATCACCTCGGCTACGGCATCCTGCAGGAACTCGGCGATCCCACCGGCGCGCGCCTGCAGGTGATGGGCATGACCCATTACCACTACAAGGACGGCAAGATCGTCGACGAATGGAACGTCTATGATGAGCTGTCGCTGCTGACGCAAGTCAAGCTCGCCAAACTGGCCGCCGACGCCCAGCATCCGGCCTGAAGCCCGCACCCCGATCGCGGCGACGGCTGACGCCGAGTGCCGACGGCACGAGACCGACAAGGCTATGTCCGCGTCAAGATGATGCGGGCATACGCCTCGTGGCCCAATCGATTGCGAGCATGGCCAGCGTGCTGTTTCGAGCAGGTCTCAATCCTCCGTCTCTCCAGAAGGGTAACAGGACTGAACGCAAAGCGGGCTTGACGCTGCAGATCGATGGCACAAGAATGACGCCGTTTCGGATCGTGCAGCAGGCAGGAGAATGCCGGCAATCATCACGGCCGCACCACGGCATCTGCCGCGACGACGCGATTGGGTGGAGGGCTCGGATGCATTCTGCAACATCTTACGGACATCCGCCGAGCGGCGCCCTGCAGGGACTGGATTTGGCCCCTCTCTACGAAAACTGTCTGTTTCGCTCCGATATCCGCAAGGAAACCTACAACAGCATTGCAACGGAATTATGTGACTACAAGCTGATATGGCGTGGGGGCTCGGTCGATGCGCGCGGATACCGGGCGCGCACCAGAAACCTCTCGGCTTGCGTGATCCAGTATGGCGATGAGGTGACCATCACCCCACGGCTCTATTCCGATTTCGTCCTTGCGCATGTCTGCCTGCGCAAGGGCATCGAAATCACGGCCGACCGCGCCACCACATTCGTGCCCGAAGGCAGCGTCTACTTCAGTTCGCCGCGAACCAATATCTCGCTGCGCTGGCAGGAAGGCTGCGAGCAGCTCCTGCTGCGCGTTCCCCTCGATATGATCGATCCCACCGGTCGGCATTGCGATTTCGGCTCCGGCATGGTGCTGGCGAAGTCGATGACGCCGTTGTTCGTCCACCAATTGAACACCGCGCTCGCCATTTCCCATCGCGGTGGAAGCATGTCCCATTTCGACGCGTGGACGGATCATGTCGAACGGGGGCTGGCGCAATTCGTCGGCATGCATCTGCGCGGCCCCGCGACACACCGGCCAGGATCCGCCCCGCCGACGCGCACGGAGGGCGTGGATTGGCGCGAACGGCTGGAAGCCTTCATCGATGCGCGCATGCGCCGGCCGATCGGTCTCGACGACCTGATGCAGGCAACCGGCCTCGGGCGCAGCCAGCTCAACGCCTTGTGCCATCGCGCCTTCGGCTGCGCGCCGATGGAGCTGGTGCGCCGGATGCGGTTGCAGGCGCTGAAAGCCGAGTTGGAACGCAATCCCGGCCAGGATCTGACGACGCTGGCGCTGAGCTACGGTTTCGACCATCAGGGCCGCTTTGCGCAGTATTATCGCGGCGCCTTCGGCGAACTGCCGCGCGATACCCGCAGGCGATTGCTCTGAAAACCGGAAAAAGCGGATATTGCGTGCCGCCGGTGCCGGAAGAACCGGATATCGTCCGCTCGCCGGTCCATCTAGCATTCCCCGTAAGCCGCCACGACGGCGGACAGACAAGGGGATGCAGACATGACCTATTCCAAGCCGGAGATGAAACCCCGCTACGAGAACTATATCGGCGGCGCCTGGGTGGCTCCCGTCGAGGGTCAATATTTCACCAATCACTCACCGATCGACGGATCGGTCATCGCCGAATTTCCGCGCTCGTCGGCAAAGGACGTCGCCAAGGCGGCGAAGGCGGCGTGGGAGGCCGCTGCTG
This sequence comes from Rhizobium sp. YJ-22, assembly GCF_029601685.1. Classification (NCBI taxonomy): domain Bacteria; kingdom Pseudomonadati; phylum Pseudomonadota; class Alphaproteobacteria; order Hyphomicrobiales; family Rhizobiaceae; genus Rhizobium; species Rhizobium sp. YJ-22. Next base: position 65,582 of record NZ_JARRIR010000014.1, read on the forward strand.
GCTGGGGCGCGACCTCGCCGGCCCAGCGCTCCAACATTCTTCTGAAGGTGGCCGACCGCATCGAAGCGCATGCGCAAGAGCTCATGCATGTCGAATGCTGGGGCAACGGCAAGCCTCTGCGCGAATGCATGTTCGTCGATATCCCGATGGCGGTGGATCAGATCCGCTATTTCGCCGCCGCGATCCGCGCCGATAGCGGCGAGAGCGCCGATATCGACAGCGACACGGTCAATCTGGAGGTCTACGAGCCCTTCGGCGTCGTCGGCTGCATCATCCCCTGGAACGCGCCGCTGCTGATGGCAGCGATGAAGCTCGGCCCTGCGCTGGCGGCCGGCAATGCCGTCATCCTGAAACCGGCGGAAAACACGCCCTATTCGATCACGCGCGTTATGGAGCTGATCGCCGACCTGCTGCCGCCGGGCGTCCTCAATATCGTCCAGGGCTACGGCGCCGAGGCGGGGGCGGCCCTTGTTGCCAGTCCCGACGTCAGGAAGATCGCCTTCACCGGCTCGGCTGTCACCGGAAAGGCGATCATGAAGGCGGCGGCCGAGAACCTGACGCCGGTGACGCTCGAACTCGGCGGCAAGTCGCCGAACATCTTCCTTCCCTCGATCATGGATGCCGACGACGCGCTTCTGGACAAGGCGATCGAAGGCTTCCTGATCTATCTTTACGACCAGGGCGAAGTCTGCGCCTCGCCGACGCGGGCGCTGGTGGCGGAGGATATCTACGAGCCCTTCATGGCCAGGGTGAAGGAGCGGATCGCCAGAGTCGGCATCGGTCATCCGCTGGAAATGACGACCGGCATCGGCGCCATCACCTCCAAGGCGCAATTCGACAAGATCATGGGTTACCTTGAGCTCGGAAAGCAGGAAGGCGCCAAGGTGATCCATGGCGGCAATGCCTACAACCAGGCAGATGGCGGTTATTACATCGAACCGACCATCCTCGAAGGCACCAACGACATGCGTACCTCGCGCGAGGAGATCTTCGGCCCGGTCACCAGCGTCATCCGCTTCAAGACCGAGGAAGAGGCGCTGCGGCTCGCCAATGACAGTCCCTACGGGCTGACGGCCGGCGTCTGGACGCGCGATTATCACCAGATGCAGCGCTTCGCCCGCGGCCTGGAAGTCGGCAAGGTATGGTGCAACTGCTATTACCTCTGGCCCTCGCACACCTCCTTCGGCGGCTACAAGAATTCCGGCTTCGGTCGCGAGATGCACAAGTCGGCGCTCAACAATTATCGTCATACCAAGAGCATCGTGCATTCCTATGGCACGCAGGCTTTCGGCTTCTTTTGAAAAGCAAGAACGAGGGGAATCCGATGAGAAACGAACGACTGACGGACGGGCTTCGCCATGCGATGCTCGACAAGCTCGAGGCATCGATGCTGAACGGCGCGATCGGGCGCCGGCGCTTCATGCAATGGTCGCTGGCGCTCGGGGCATCGTTTGCCGCGACGCGGGCGCTGGCCGACCAGCTGGCAGATGCGCGCGCCAATCAGGACGAGCGCGCCAACAGGCTGGCCGATACCTATGAGGTGGTGATCTGCGGCGGTGGCACGTCGGGCTGCGCGCTGGCCGGCCGCCTCGCCGAGGCCGGCGTCAACGTCCTGCTGATCGAAGCCGGCGGCTGGGACACCGCGCCGAGTGTGCTCGATCCGCGCCTGTGGTTCACCAATCTCGGCACGCCGCTCGACTGGGGCGATATCTCGGTCCCGACCAGAAGCGTCAACGATCGCGCCGTCGCCTCGCACATGGCCAAGGTTCTCGGCGGCGGAAGTTCGATCAACGCCACCATATGGGTTCGCGGCCATCGCAACAATTACGAGGACTGGGCCGCCGCCTCCGGTGACGATGCCTGGGGCTACGAAAGCGCCCTGAAGATCTTCAGGCGGGTCGAGAACTGGCAGGGACCGGACGATCCGAGATATCGCGGCAAGGGCGGCAAGATCTGGGTGGAGTCCTCGCAGGATCCGCTGCCGGTGGCGCCCGCCATGCTGGAGGCGGTCAAGAGCCTCGGAATGCCGGTCTATGCCGATCTCAACGGCGCCCGCGAGGAGAGCGCCGGGGGCTTTGCGCTGATGAACCACATCATCCGCGACGGGCGGCGCCAGAACATGGCCAAGTCCTATCTCTATCCGCTGCTCGACAAGGCGAACCTGACGGTCCTGACCGGAACGCATGTCAACAGGTTGATCGTCGAGGGTGGCAAGGTAACCGGCGTCGAGGCCGTGCGGGACGGCAAGACCCTCCGTTTGCGGACGTCGCGCGAGGTCGTACTGTCCCAGGGCGCCATCCGCACGCCGAAGACCCTGATGCTTTCGGGCATCGGCGACCGCGACCATCTCGCCGAGCATGGCATCGCCTCGCGCGTGCACGCGCCCGAGGTGGGGCGGAATTTCCACGATCATATCCTGCATGGCGGGTGTATCTGGGAATCCCCCGAGCAGATGGCACATCGCAACAGCGGCGCCGAAGCCTCAGGCTTCTGGAAGAGCGACGACAGCCTTGCCACGCCCGATCTCAACATCGTACAGATCGAGCTGCCCTATGCATCCGAGGTCGTGGCGAAGGACTATGCGCCGCCGAACAATGCCTGGGCGCTCTGCGCCGGTCTCGTCGATCCCAAGAGCCGCGGCCATGTGCGGCTGAAATCCGCCGATCCCGCCGACGCGCCGATCGTGACCGCCAATCTGCTGGAGGACCCGGCCGACCTGATGGCCCTCAAGAAAGGCATCGACCTCTGCCGCCGGATCGGCAACGCCCAGCCCATGGCGGCCTGGTCGAAGCGCGAAGTGGCGCCGGGCAAGGATCTCGACGATGCGGCCAAGGGAGATTTCGTCCGCAACGGCACGACGACCTTCTTCCATCAGGTCGGCACATGCCGCATGGGCAAGGACGACCGGGCCGTGGTCGATGCGGCGCTCAAGGTGCGCGGCATCGAGGGCCTGCGCGTCGTCGACGGCTCGATCATGCCGAGGATCAGCACCTGCGCGACGATGGCGACCTGCGTCTTCATCGGCGAGCGCGGCGCCGACATCATCCTCGCCGGCTGATCATCACTCCCCGCGAATGCCGCTGTTGCCGGCGGCATTCGTGTCGCTGTATGGGCGGGAAACACGAAGACCGGCCCCCGCATCAGTAAGAACACAATGTCAGAGCATTGCCGGTGAACCCGTATTCACCGGCAATGCTCCATCGCCACCGGGACCGGCTGCCTGCCAGCCCGTCCGCGGGTTGCAGGCAGCGGGGTACAGTCCTTGCGGTGGGCGATTCCGGGGGTTCGCGGCTTATGGGCGATCTCCCCGATTTCCGGCCAAAAGCGGGGTAGGATGGGCCGATTGCGAAGGCCCGGGCATCGGCTGGTCTGGATGGCGCCCTCCCTTCAGGACGACGTAGATTGCCGGGATGACCAGCACCGTCAGCGCCGTCGAGGAGGCGAGGCCGAAGAGCAGCGAGATCGCCAATCCCTGAAAGATTGGATCGGCGAGGATCACGGCAGCCCCGATCATGGCAGCGATGGCGGTGAGCAGGATGGGCTTGAAGCGAATCGCACCCGCTTCCAGCAAAACCTCCAGAAGTGATCTGTCGAGGTCGCTGGCATGGCGGACAAAATCGACAAGCAGGATGGAATTGCGCACGATGATCCCGGCCAGCGCAATGAAGCCGATCATCGAGGTCGCGGTGAACGGCGCCCCGAACAGCCAGTGCCCGCCCAGAATGCCGATGAAAGTCAGCGGAATCGGCGTGAGGATGACGAGCGGCAGCCTGAAGGAGCCGAACTGGGCGACGACCAGGATATAGATGCCGAGGATCGCGACCATGAAGGCGGCGCCCATGTCGCGGAAGGTCACCCATGTCACCTCCCACTCGCCGTCCCACAGCAGCGTCGGGCGGCTCTCGTCTTCAGGCTGGCCATGCAAGGAGATCGTCGGCTTGGGCAAACCGCCCCAATCCGCCTTGGCGATGGCGTCGTCCACGGCGATCATGCCGTAGATCGGCGCCTCGTAAGCACCGGCAAGCTCGGCCATGACCATCTCTGCTGCCCGCCCGTTATGACGAAAGATCGGGTACGAGGCGGGCTCGTGCCTGACGGAAACCACATCGCCAAGTTCGACCACACCGCGCCCGCCCGGCAGCGCGTTCGCCGGAACGGGCGTGGTCAGCACGCGTTCATCCACCACCGCGCCGGACTTCGGCAGCCCGAGTCGGATGGCGATGGGCTGGCGCCCGTCGCTGCGATGCGAGTAACCGACGGTGCTGCCGCCATAGAGATAGCGCAGCGTATCGTAGACGTCCGACTGTTCGACGCGATAATATTCGAGATTGTCCTGATCGATCGCGATGCGTACGCGCTCCGGCCGATTGTGGTAGCTGTCATCGACATCGACGATGAACGGCACGCTCTCGAATGCCTGCCGGACCTTTGCGGCCACGGCTCGCCGGGTTTCCGCGTCAGGCCCGTAGATCTCGGCCAGCAAGGTGCCGAGGACCGGCGGCCCTGGCGGCGGCTCGACGACCTTGACGACGGAACCCGCGGGAAGGTCGAGATCGTTGAGGCGCTGGCGGATATCGAGGGCAATCGCGTGGCTGGCACGTTTCCGATCGTCCTTGCCGAGCAGGTTGACGGCGATATCGCCCTGCTCCGGGTTCGACCGCAATCCGTAATGGCGCACCAGACCGTTGAAATCGAAGGGTGCGGCGGTGCCGGCATAGGTTTGAAACGAAACGATTTCCGGCACGGCTTGCAGCCGGTTCGCGATCGCCTGCAGCGTCCGGTCGGTGTCCTCGACGGCCGCCCCCTTGGGAAGATCGACCACGACCTGAAGGTTGGCCTTGTTGTCGAAAGGCAGAAGCTTCACCGTGACGTGTTCCGTATAGAACAGGCTGAGCGAGGCGAGCGTCGCCACACCGACGAGAAGGAGAAAGATCCACGCACGCGCCCTGGTTCTGAGAATCGGCCGCGCCACCATGACATAGAAGCGTCCGAGCCGGCCGCCGGCCTCGTCGTGCGCGGCGTTCTGATGGGAGCCGCCAGTCCTCATCATCAGCCAGGGCGTCAGCACGACCGCGACGAAGAAGGAGAACAGCATGGCTGCTGAGGCATTGGCCGGGATCGGGCTCATATACGGCCCCATCATGCCCGATACGAACAGCATCGGCAGCAGCGCGGCCACCACGGTCAACGTCGCGACGATGGTCGGATTGCCGACCTCGGCAACGGCGTCGATCGCCGCCTGGACATATGAACGGCCATCGCTCATGGCACGGTGACGGGCTATGTTCTCGATGACCACGATGGCGTCATCGACCAGGATGCCGATCGAAAAGATCAACGCAAACAGGCTGACGCGATTGAGCGTATACCCCATGATCCACGAGGCGAACAGCGTGAGCAGGATCGTGGTCGGAATGACCACGGCGACCACCAGTGCCTCGCGCCAGCCGATGGCGACCGCCACCAGAACGACGATCGAGACGGTCGCGAGGCCGAGATGGAAGAGAAGTTCGTTCGCCTTCTCATTGGCGGTCTCGCCATAGTTGCGGGTGACCGTCATCTCGACATCCTCGGGAAAGATCTGGCCGCGCACCTGCTCGAGGCGATGCACGATCTCTCCGGCAATGACGACGGCGTTGGTCCCGGGCCGCTTGGCGATGGCCAGCGACACCGCCGGCGCCCGATCCAGCCCTTCGGCGGTCTTGCGGATATCGGTGACCCGGTTCTCGGCCGGAGACGTCGCCAGCACGACCTTGGCGACATCGCGAACATAGACGGGACGACCGTCGCGGGCGGTCAGCAGGATATTGCCGATTTCCGGCAGGGCCTGCAGCGTCTGGCCGGCGACGACGACCCGCTGCTGTGTGTCCTCACGTACGGTCCCGATGCGGAACGACCGGTTCGCCCCTTCGATCTTGGCGGCCAGTTGCTGCAGGGTGATGCCGTAGAGCGACAGCTTTTCGGAGTCGGGCTCGACCCGGAACTGCTCGGGCTGCTCGCCGACGATATAGGTGAGTCCGATATCGGGCAGTTTCGAGACTTCGACCTGAAGCTCGCGCGCCAGCCGCGTCAGCCCGTTGGTCGTCCAGCGTGACTTTGCCTCCGAGGTCGGCCGGAGCGTGACGACGACAATTGCGACGTCATCGATGCCACGCCCGACAATCAGCGGCTCGGAGATGCCGACGGGCATGCGGTCCATATTGGCGCGGATCTTCTCATGTACGCGCAGGATGGCCGCGTCGGCGGAGGTGCCGACATTGAAACGCGCCGTGACGAGCGTGTCGTCGTCCTCGGTCTGAGAATAGATATGCTCGACGCCATCGATGCTCTTGACGATCGTCTCCAGCGGCTCGGTGACGAGCTTGACGGCATCCTCCGCCTTCAACCCGTCAGCGGCGACGCGGATGTCGACCATCGGCACCGAGATCTGCGGCTCCTCCTCTCGCGGCAGCGTGACGAGGGCGATCAGCCCGAGCGCAAGCGCGGCCAACAGGAACAATGGCGTGAGCGGTGAGGTGATGAACGTGCGGGTCAGGCCGCCGGCGATTCCCAGCTTCATGGCGTAACGACCCGATCGCCCGCATGCAGCCCGGTGAGCACTTCGACCAATTGCTTTCCGTCGTTGTCAAAGGTTTCGCCGAGGATGACGGCGACATCCATTTCGGTGCCGTCATTGACGGCACGCACATAATCTATCCCGTGGATCGTCCTGATCGCCCCGGAAGGCACGGCGAGAACGGTACGCTTGCCGACCGGGATCGACACCAGCGTCCGTTCGTTGACGAAATAGTCGCCGATCCCCGCGACCTCGACATCGGCTATGACCCGCCCGTCGGCGATCTCGGGATAGACCTTGACGATCTTGCCTTCACGGGCTGCGGCCTCACCTCCGGCCGAATGGGGCAGGCCGCGTCCGCCGACGAGGACATCGGAGCCCTGCACGATCTCCGTCGCGTGGCGCTCCGGCAGCGACAGGCGCAGATAATAGGGGCCGGGCGCGATGCGGGCGATCTCCTCGCCGGCAAGGACAACGGAACCGGGTGTCACCGGCACGGTCAGCACGCGGCCTGTCGCCGGCGCCAGCACGTCCCCTTCCCGCGCGCTCTGCGCGATGACGGACTTCTCGGCATTCGCCGCCGCGATCTGATTGGTCACCACCTCGAACTGCATCCGGGCCGTATCGAGATTGGCCTGCGAGCCGGTTCCGGAGGTCCTGAGCTGCTGGGCCCGCTCGAGCTGCAGATGCGCGTTCTCGAGCTGGGAATTGAGGGCCTCGATCTTGGCATCCGCGGCGTTGAGCTGAAGCGCGAGCTTGTCATCCACGATCAGCGCGGCGACTTCCCCTTCCCGGACCTGATCGCCCTCGTGGATCCGGATTTCCCGCACGGTGCCGCTGATGCGGGCGCGAGCCGGCACCACGATGCGGCTTTCGACCTGGCCGAAAACGGCTTTCATCTCGGCAATCATCAGCGGCTGGACGACGAATTCCGCAGCCCAGGATTTCGGGGGCGCGATCGCTGTCGTCGCGGCAAAGGCGACGGCGGCAAAACGGACAATGGGTCGAGGCATGGACAATGGAGGCTCTTTCGTGCAGCGCCCTTGAGGTGCTGCATCACTATTGAACGGGATGACGGGGCGGTTGCGCCCCGGTTATTGAAAGGCGCTTCCGGCCCTGACGCCGAATTTTCGGAAGGCGATCGCCGCAGGGCAGAAACCCGTTACCGACGCCTGCATCAGGTTCAGTCCGACGAAGGCGTTCAGCAGGTACCACCAGGGCGAGACATAGACGCCGAGGGCCAGGGACAACAGGACCATGAAGCCGGCAAACATCATTACGGCGCGATCGATTGTCATTGATGTATTCCTTCTTTTGTCCGGACCCGCGGTTATTCCGCAGTCTCGATGTGGATTTCCTTCAGCTTCTTGATGCCGAACATGTCGAGCACCAGATTCTCGTAGAAGGTTTCGGCCTTGCCTTGCCGGACCTTGCGCAAGAAATACTTCTCGAACCCGACTTTGGCGGCGTGAACCCATTTTCCCTGCGAGGACCAGTTCACGTTGCGCGGCGGAATCTGCGGCTGGGCGACGAAGGCGATGCCTTCGTCGCCGAAGTCGGCAAGGCACACGGCATTCCAGCTCGCGACCGCCTTGGGCTTCTCGCCCTTCAGCAGAGATGCTATGTTCTCGGCCGTCGCGGTGACCATGGATTCGATCATGAAACCCGTCTTCGGCACGCCGACCGCAAGCGGCGTCTTGTCGAGCGGGGGAATGGCGACGCACACACCGACTGCGAAAATGTTCGGAAAGGCCGGATTGCGCTGGTGCTTGTCGATGGTGATGAAACCGCGCGGGTTGGTCAGACCCTCGATGCCGTAAACGGCGGGAACGCCTCGGAAAGCCGGCAGCAGCATTGAGAAGGAGAAGGGCAATTCATGCACCGCCTTGATGGAGCCATCGTCGTTGACCTCCTCGACGACAAGCCTGTCGGCCTCGGCCTTCGTCGTGCGCGCGTTGGTGATCCACTTGATGTGGCGCTCGCGCAGGGCGCTTTCGATCAATCCCTTGGTGTCGCCCACCCCGTCGAGCCCGAGATGGCCGATATAGGGTTCCGGGGTCACGAAGGTCATCGGCACGCGGTCGCGGACGCGCGCATTGCGCAGCGCGGTATCGAGAATGAAGGCGAACTCGTAGGCCGGCCCGTAGCAGGAGGCGCCTTGCACGGCGCCGACCACTACCGGTCCCGGCGCCTTCACCAAGGCATCGAAGGCGGTCTTGGCCTGCAGGGCGTGGTCGGTCTGGCAGACCGATTGGGTGAACCCCGCGGGGCCGAGCCCCGGCACTTCGTCGAAGGCAAGCTCCGGTCCGGTCGCGATGACGAGATAATCGTAGTCGATGACATCGCCGCCATTGAGACGGATCCGGTTCGAAGCCGGCTCGATTCGCTCCGCCCCTTCCGGTCGCAGCTCGATGCCGCGCTGCTTCAGCACCGGGACGAGATCGACGGTGATGTCGTCAGGCTTCCTCCAGCCGACCGCAATCCAGGGATTGGAAGGCACGAACGAGTAGTGCGAGCCAAGGTTGACGACGGTGATCCGATCTTCGCGCCGCAGCTTGGTCTTCATCTCGTAAGCCATGATGATGCCGCCGAGGCCTGCGCCGAGAACGACGATGTGAGACATGACATTTCCTCCGATGCGCGAGCGGCCAGCCTCTTCCGGCGGTATCCCGCGTGTTCTTTTTCCCTCGGCATGACGCGGGCCGGCATGGCCGGCCCCGCACCCCCGGTGGAGAAAGCCTCCCGACCTTCTATCCTTGCATATAACATTCAAAAAATGTAAATTCAATACTATGAATGTATCAGATATGATCCCCGCGGCCAATTCGGCGGCCGAACTGATGCGTAGCCTGTCTCATCCGCAGCGCCTGCTGGTGCTGTGTTCCCTCGTGGCTGGAGAGAAGTCGGTCAGCGAGTTGCGCCAGGAACTCGATATCGACCAGGTGCCAATGTCGCAGCAACTGATGCGGCTGAGGTCGGATGGGCTGGTCGAGGCGCGCCGCGAAGGCACGACCGTTTATTATTCGATTGTCCGGCCGGAGGTTCTGATCGTCGTTGGCGCGCTTCAGGACGCTTTCTGCCCGCCAAACGCAGCGAAGCAATCGCCTCTGTCGCGCCAGACGTGATGCGACGGCGACGGTCGGGAGGGTCTGGATTTCCCTCGGCTGTGGCTAGAGGCTCAAGACTGGATGATCCAGGCGATCATCCAGTCTTTTCATGGACAGCTTCGAGAATGGAAGACCCATGGCCCGCGCCTGGGCGCTACCGATCCCGATCGGCGGCGGGCTCGCAATACGACCGGTAGAGCGCGTTCAGCACATTGCGGGCGGGCTCGCTTTCAATCCGATACCAGATCGTCTGACCGTCGCGGCGGCCGGCAATCAGCCTGTCGCGGCGCAGCAGCGCCAGATGTTGCGACACGGTCGAATCGCGGATGCCGAGGAACCCGGCGAGCTGGCCTACGGATTTCTCGCTGTCCACCAACTGGCAAAGGATCAGCAGCCGGTGCCGGTTGGCGAGCGCCTTGAGGAGTTCGCTGGCATCGTCGGCCGCGACTTGCATGATTTCCGGATTAATTTTCATTATTGCGAATATACAATAACCTGAATATTATTTCCAACAGAAAGCGACGAGGTTCCGGGCTCGCAGTTGCCCGTTTTGGAAAGCGACGTGCCATGAACGCGAGCCGCAACATTGTCTGCTCCCATTGTGCGACTGTGAACAGGGTCAGCGCCGGCCGCGATCCTCTGTCGGCCCGATGCGGTACGTGCAAGGCGCCGCTGTTCGAACACCATCCCGTCGACGCCGATGCGACGATGTACGAGAAGCAGGTGACGCGAAATGACATTCCGGTCCTTGTCGACGTCTGGGCGCCGTGGTGCGGACCGTGCCGCATGATGGCGCCGGCCTATGCAAAGGCAGCAGCCGAACTCGAACCTGACATGCGGCTCATCAAGCTCAATTCGGATGCCGAGCCCGGAATCGCCGCGACGCTTGGCATCCGCGGCATTCCGACAATGATCCTTTTCCGGAACGGCATCGAACAGGGGCGCGTTTCCGGCGCGATGAGCACCCGGCAGATCGTCGAATGGGCCAGACGCCATCTTCCCTCGACATGATGACTATGGTGGTGGCGCCATCCGCGAGGTGACCGCGCCGCGTCTCGCGACAACAAGCGGGGAACGGATGCGATGCCGTCGAAAGGCCTCTATCGGGCCAAGGCGGCCCCGGCGCTTTCCGGCGATGGAAATCGGCGGGCGCCGGTGGAACCGAAGCACGGGGTATGCCATTACCAGCAGCCATTTCTCCATATGGCCGTTTAACCCCTGGGAGTTCGGAATGCAGACAAATGCGCGCGAGGGCCTGACCACGCGTTCTCTGGTGGCGCTGGCTATCCTGAACTTCTTTTTGGCCGATGCACGTGACGGCCTCGGCCCCTTCCTCGACGGATTCCTGGCGACCAGGGGCTGGTCGCCGATGACGCTTGGTATCGTCGCGACGCTGGGCGGCGTGCTCGGGATGGTCGCCACGCCTCTGTTCGGCGCCTGGGTCGATGCATCCAAGCGCAAACGCACATTGATCGTCATTCCCGTCGTCCTGGTGACCGCCGCGGCGCTGTGGACGCTTGCCAGCCCCGGCAACGCCTCGGTGTTCGGCGGCCAGTCCGCGACGGCGATCGTCGGCGCCGTCATAGGCCCGGCCTTGATGGGCCTGACGCTCGGTCTGGTCGGGCAGAGGCGGTTTTCGCGCCAGGTTTCCAGAAACGAATTCTGGAACCATCTCGGCAATGTCGTCTCGCTGGTGGCAATCTATCTGGCGACGAGTCTGTTCGGCATGGCCGGGATCGTCTGGATGATGGTTTTCAGCGCCGCCGCCGCGATCGCGGCGGTGATAGCGATCGACCCCCATGCGATCGACAACGACGTGGCGCGCGGCCTTGCCCATGACGACGGCGCGCCCGGCCCGTCCGGTTATTCCGTCCTCGTCGGCAGCAAGGGTCTGGTCCTCCTGGCGCTGGTTCTGATGATCTTCCACTTCGGCAATGCGCCGATCAGCCGTCTGATCGCCCAGGACTTCTCGATCCAGCTCGGCACCCCCTTCCGAACGACGGCCATCACCACCGGCGTTTCCCAGCTTTCGATGATCGTGATGGCCCTGGCTGCCCCGTTCCTCATTCGCCGGTTCGGTCTGGCGACCGTCTTCATGATCGCATTGCTGGCACTGCCGATCCGCGGCGCGATCGCCGGGTCGACGGGCGCTTTTGCCGTTATCTTTCCGGTGCAGATACTCGACGGCATCGGCGCCGGATTGATCGGAATTGCGACGCCGATTGCCGCGGAGCGGATCCTGTCCGGCACCGGGCGGTTCAATGTCGGGCTTGCCGCGGTCATGACCGTGCAGGGAATCGGCGCTTCCCTCAGCAATGTCGTGGCCGGATGGCTCACGAATTTGGGTGGATACGGGCTCGCTTACTGGGTACATGGTGGCGTCGCGGCGCTTGCGGTGGCGGCGTTCCTTGTGGGACAGAAGAGCATCGCGCCCCCGGCGGAAAACGAAGCCGCTCGGGATGCAGAAGCGCTGGCGACACCTTGATCATGTGCTCTGGTTTGGAAGAGATACAGTATGAATGCATTGATGATGACCTGGGCGATCGCCGGTGCGACGGCGTTCGGCGTGATCACCCGGCCGTTTGCGCTTCCTGAAGCGATATGGGCCGTCATCGGCGCCGCGCTTCTCGTCGCGCTGGGGTTGATCGGCATTTCCGATGCCTGGGTCGGCATTCTCAAGGGACTCGATGTCTATCTCTTCCTCATCGGCATGATGCTGCTTTCCGAACTGGCCCGGCGCGAAGGACTGTTCGATTGGCTGGCATCGATCGCCACGGCGCATGCGAAGGGCTCCCCCCGGCGCCTGTTCATATTGATCTATTGCGTCGGCATCGTCGTCACCGTCTTCCTGTCGAACGATGCGACCGCCGTGGTGCTGACGCCGGCGGTCTATGCGGCCTGCCGGGCGGCAAGGGTCAAGGATCCGATGCCCTATCTCCTGATCTGCGCCTTCATCGCCAATGCCGCCAGCTTCGTGCTGCCGATTTCCAACCCCGCCAACCTGGTGATCTTTCGCGGCGAGACGATGCCCTCGCTTCTGCGGTGGCTGTCGATCTTCGCGCTGCCGTCGATCGCCTCGATTGCCGTGACCTTCCTGGCGCTGTATGCAAGCCAGCGCTCGGCCCTCGCCGCAGACAGCCTGGCCAGCGACATACACGAAACCGAGTTGACGCCAACTGCAAAACTCGCCGCGCTGGGATTGTGCATCACGGCGGTGTTGCTTTTGGCGGCCTCTGCCCTCGGCCTCGATCTCGGACTTCCGACATTCGTTGCGGGTTGCCTGACGACGGCATCGATACTGCTGATCACCCGGCAGAGCCCCACTGCCACCCTCAAGGAAATTTCATGGAGCGTTCTGCCACTGGTCGGCGGCCTCTTTGTCATCGTCGAGGCTCTCAACCGAACCGGGCTAATCGATCACCTCGCCGGATATCTTGCCGAAGGGGCGCGTGATTTTCCGGCGCAGACCGGCGCCATGGCGGGTGTCGTGGTGGCGCTGGTGTCCAATCTGGTCAACAATCTGCCGGCTGGGCTGGTGGCGGGTAGCGCCGTTCAGGCCGCGCAGGTGCCCGACAAGATCGCCGGCGCCGTGCTGATCGGCGTCGATCTCGGTCCCAATCTGTCGATCACCGGCTCGCTGGCGACGATCCTGTGGCTGACCGCCATGCGGCGGGAAGGTCTGGATATCGGCGCATGGCGCTTCCTCAAGATCGGCGTCGTGGTCATGATCCCAGCCCTTGCCGCCTCTCTGGCAACGCTGGCGATACTATAGGGATTGACCGGGATTATCGATATAAAACAAAAGCTTCCATGAAAATTGGGATGTAGCGCCTCAGTTTCTGCCCTGGAAACATTGACAGGCATTGTCCGGTTATGCAGGCTGTCGCCGTTGAAGAAAGGGGACGCGCCATGAGCAAAAACTCGATTCGCAACGAGGTCCGAAGGAAGCTTGCAGCGGCTGAGCCGAATGAAGCAGGCGTTCGCATCGTGAACAGCGGACTTCTCGCCAGCACGCTTCTGCGGCTTTATCCGAACGTCTTCGAAAAAGACGATCTGCTTGACCACATCCATGACGAATGCCGCAAACAGGATGTCGTCTTTATCGGCTGATACGATCCGGAACCCTCGTCTGCCGAGAGGCGGCCGAGGGGCTGGCCGCATCTGATCGACCCGTCCATTCCGCCGCCACCCACGCCGGCGGGTGGTTTCACAGTCCCACCGCCTTCATCGACCTTGCCGCCAAGCCGACACGTCAAATCTGCGGTCTGAGCGAACCATCCTGAAATGAAGCGGCGACCACCTTGCCAACCCGATGAATGCGAATGAACCGGCCGATCACCAACACGCCGGGGTTTCATCACGTCGTGACGTGACATTCGCGGACGATTCGCTAATATCATCTATTCTGAACCCAAGATGAATGAAACGGGCAAGGCGCGATGAGAGAGAAGAAAATTTTGCATATCGAGAAAGCGCTGTCCCGCCGCTGACTCGGCGGGACGATCCTGAGGTCATCGAAACGAGCTTTCGAGACACATCCGCCTGCCTTCAAGCTTCATCTGGTCGTCATCGCCGGCATGACTGGTTTCCGCCAAGTGCCCGAGGGCGACAGACGGCTCATCTCGGGGGGCAGTCATTTCGCGGATGAAAGAACAGGAGCGTTTTGATGGTGGATATGCGTACGGAACTCAGCCTTTGGATCGAGTGCGTCGAAGCCATCCTCATCGACAGGGGGGTTCTGGATGAGGACGGCCAGCTTGCATGGGAAATCGATTCCCAGTTTCCCAAGGAAATCGAAGATGCGCTTGACGGGTTTATCGAAAACCCGATCGAACTCGTCGGATTGCTGAGAATCTCGAGGGATGCCCGGGACGGACGGCCTTTGTCGCCCGCTGTCCTGAGCGCCGCTCACCTCATGGCGCGGGAAGTGTTGCAGGCCTTGCAAAGCAGCGAGATTGCCGATGAGAGCCCCTCGATGTCACGGCATTGACATGCGAGCGCGCTCATGCGGACCGTGAAAGACCCGCAAAAGCACGTCGAACGGCCATCCTGGCGTTCATCGCGGATGGGGCGGCCGCGAGAATGATGCGTCTTGATGCCACCGTTTTCGAAGGCCACTTCCCGCCTGCCAAAAGCCCCTGCGCGCCGATACACGGAAAGATAGGCCCGTCAGTCTTTTTGCCACATTAACTTTTGCCGTCGCAGCTTATATGCTCAGCAGGAACTTGGCCGCCCAGCCTGACTTGAGCCTCTCCACCGGAGATATCCATGTTCGAGCATTTCGACGCACTCGTCCTTGCCCGCTTCCAGTTCGCCTTCACGGTCTCTGCCCACATCATCTTTCCGGCCTTTTCGATCGGGACCGCGAGCTACCTCTTTGTCCTCGAAGCACTCTGGCTGAAAACGAAGGACAAGACCTATCTGGAGCTCTTCGATTTCTGGAAGACGATCTTTGCCGTCGCATTCGGCATGGGGGTGGTTTCCGGTATCGTCATGTCCTACCAGTTCGGCACGAACTGGGCCGTGTTTTCGGACAAGGCCGGGCCTGTGATCGGCCCGTTGATGGGCTACGAGGTGCTGACGGCTTTCTTCCTCGAGGCAGGTTTCCTCGGCGTCATGCTGTTCGGGCTGAAGCGCGTCGGCCCCGGCCTGCATTTCCTGGCGACGGGCATGGTGGCGCTGGGCACGCTGATTTCGGCGACGTGGATCCTCGCCGTGAATTCCTGGATGCAGACGCCGACCGGCTTCGCGATAAACGAGAACGGGCAATTCATCCCGGTCGATTGGTGGGCGGTCATCTTCAATCCGTCCTTTCCCTACCGTCTTGTTCACATGGTGCTTGCCGCCTACCTGACGACCGCCTTTGTCGTCGGCGCGGTCGGCGCCTGGCATCTCCTGAAACGAACCGCGCCGCTTCGCGCCTATACGATGTTCTCCATGGCCATGTGGATGGCGGCGATCGTTGCGCCGCTGCAGATCCTCGCCGGCGACGCGCACGGCCTCAACACGCTCGAACATCAGCCGGCCAAGGTGATGGCGATGGAAGGGCATTTCGACAGCCACCCGAACGGTGCGCCGCTGATCCTGTTCGGCATTCCCAATCAGGCGGAAAAGCGGGTCGATTACGCGGTCGAAATACCCAAGCTCTCCAGCCTGATCCTCAAACACGGTCTCGACGAACCGCTTGCAGGGCTCGACACCATCCCCGAGGACAAGCAGCCGCCGGTCGCCATCGTCTTCTGGTCGTTCCGGCTCATGGTCGGGATCGGCTTCGCGATGCTGGGGATCGGCATGTGGTCGCTGCTCTGTCGTTACAGGGGAACGCTGGACTCCAACGTCTGGCTGCATCGGGTGGCGGTCGCCATGGGGCCGGCGGGGTTCGCTGCGGTGCTCGCCGGCTGGGTGACCACGGAAGTCGGCCGGCAGCCGTTTACGATCTACGGTCATCTGCTGACGGCCGAGTCCCATTCGCCGATCGCCGCCCCGGCGGTCGCCACGTCCCTGATCGCATTCATCGTCGTCTATTTCTTCGTCTTCGGCGCTGGCACGTTCTACCTTCTGCGCCTCATGGCGCGCCTTCCGCGCGATCCCTCCCCCGAACTCATGGAAGGCCCGATCCGCACGCGCGGCATTACCCCCGGCCCCGCTCATGGAGGCACTCATGGTCATTGATCTCGCATTCATCTGGGCCGCCATCATCGCCTTCGCGGTCCTTGCCTATGTCGTGATGGACGGCTTCGACCTTGGCGTCGGCATTCTGTTCGCACTGTTTCCCGACAAGAAGGATCGCGACGTGATGATGAATTCCGTCGCACCCGTCTGGGACGGAAACGAAACCTGGCTGGTCCTGGGCGGCGGCGGGCTGCTTGCGGTTTTCCCGCTTGCCTACGCCACGATCCTCCCGGCGCTTTACATGCCGCTGATCGCCATGCTGCTCGGCCTCATCTTTCGCGGCGTCGCCTTCGAATACCGGTGGCGAACGAAACGCTGGGAACGTGTCTGGGATGTCGCCTTCGCAGGCGGCTCGCTCGTTGCAGGTTTCTGCCAGGGCATCGCGCTGGGCGCGCTCGTCCAGGGGATTCCCGTCGTCGACCGCGCTTACGCAGGTGGCTGGTGGGACTGGTTGACGCCATTCTCGGTTGCCACCGGCATCGCCCTGCTGATCGGCTACACGTTGCTCGGCTCGACATGGCTGGTGATGAAGACGGAAGGCGAACTGGCCGCACGCGCACGCCGCCTGGCAATGCGGCTCGCCTTTGCGACGGTAGCGGCGATGGGCGTGTTCAGCCTGTGGACGCCATGGCAGCGCCCGCTCTACCTCGATCGCTGGTTCGGATTTCCGACCGCGATCTTCAGCGTCATCGTGCCGCTGCTGGTGCTTGGCTGTCTCTATCTCATCGTCCGCGGCTTGCGCACCGGCCGGGACGCGCAGCCGTTCCTGGCAGCGCTCGGCTTGTTCATCCTCGGCTATGCCGGGATCGGTATCAGTTTCTATCCCTATATCGTGCCGACCTCCCTGACGATCTGGGATGCGGCCGCTCCGCCTGCAAGCCTGTCGTTCCTCCTGGTCGGCGCGCTCGTGCTCGTCCCGATCATCCTTGCCTATACGGCCTATGCCTACTGGGTGTTCCGCGGGAAGGTCCGGCACGGCGAGGGATATCACTGATGCAGCGATCTGCGCCTTGGGGACATCGCATCCTGTGGTTTGTCGCATTGTGGTGTCTGGGCGTCCTGGCCACGGGCGCCGTCGCCTTTGCCATCCGGCTTTGGCTTTACCAGCCGCACTAAGGGGCAAAAAGCCGGCAACCTCACCCGCGGCAATGGCTGCCGCGGGCGCTTTCGAAACGGCATGGCGTTCGCGACTCCGTCAGCCCGCTGCCAGGCATCGTTTCAACGCCTTCGCCGCGATGTCGATCTCCTCCTCGCTGGATGCGGCAAAGCCGACGAGAAGCGCCTTTCGCGGCGATGCCCGGTTTGCGTAATAATAGGAAAGCTGTTCGACGCCGAGATTGTTGTGACGGCAACGGATCAGGATCGCGTCCTCGTCCACCGACTGGTCCCGGTAGTAGCAGAGATTGTAAAATCCCGATGCGAATTCGGGCGGCTCGAAGATATCGGCAAAATCGGACCGCAGGATTTGCAAAAGCCGGTTCTGGCGCCTGGCATATATCCGGCGCATCCGGTGCAGATGACGGGCATAATGGCCGTCCTCGATGAAGCGGCCGACGATCTGCTCGGTGAACTGGGGCAATGCCCTGTAGCGCACCTGGATCAGCCGGCGGCATTTTTCCGCAAGCGCCCGCGGCATGATCATGTAGCCGACACGCAGAGATTGCAGCAGCGTCATGCTGAAGGCACCGATATAGATGACCTGGCCGGAGCGATCGAGCGCCTTCAGCGGCGGGATGGGACCGCCCCGATAGCGGAACTCGCTGCCCAGATCGTCTTCGATGATCAGGGTATCGCGGTCGGCGGCCCAGTGCAGCATTTCCAGCTTTCGTTTCATCGGCATGGCGATCGTCATCGGCTGCTGCTTGGCCGCAGTGACGAAGGCAAGCTTGACGTCGCGGCTGGCGACGGTATGCGGATCAGGCCCCGATGCATCGACATGCATCGGCTCGATCCTGCAAGCGGCTGACTGGAAGATCGACCGGATCGCGGCCATGCCCGGCTCTTCGAAGGCGACGGTGTCGCCGGGATCGAGCAGCAGTTCGGCGAGAAGCGTCACGGCATGATGGGCGCCCAGCGTGGTCACCACGTCCTCTGGCTCGCAGCGGATACCGCGACTGACGGCGATGTGGCGGGCAATCTGCTCTTCGAGCAGCGACGGCCGCAGGATCTCGCGATAATTGACGATGCGGAAATCGCCTTGCGCATAGACCTCCTTCGTCAGCCGCGACCAGATGTCTACCGGGAACAGCCGATGATCGGGCGTCGCCATGTGCAGTTGCTGCGATCCGTCATTGAGGGTCAGGGAAGTGCGCCATGTCAGCGCCTGCCCGCGCCGGGAAAGCCGCTTTTCGAACCGGTCCGGGATCGCGTTTGCGTCTTCCGGGGAGGCGTGAGTGTTTGTGGACTGGCGACGGGGCACGGTTTCCACATAGGTGCCGCTGCCACGCGCGGACCTGAGATAGCCTTCCGCGACAAGCTGGTCGAGCGCCGTCACGACGGTGAAGCGGGATACGCCGAGGCTCTGCGAGAGAACCCGCGACGACGGGATGCGCATTCCGCCAGGGATCGCGCCCGACAGGATCATCTCCCGCAAGCCGTCATAGAGCTGCAGGTAAAGAGGCCGTGCGCTCTGCGCATCGAGCATCAGGCCATCCAGGCTGGAGCCGTCGATCGTCCGTACCATTGCACCGCCTCACCTTATGGCCGGGCCGTGACAAGTGGACTGGCCATTTTCGCGTTTTCTGGATATGTATACAGCACTCTTGGCGATTAATATCCATCGCAGAAGCAAATGGCGAGGCAGCGGACGAGCCGCGGCCGAAACCGTTTCGCCCATATCGAGGGACTACCGATGGATGAACTTAGCTATCTTTCCGGCCTGGTTGCGAAAGGCCGGATGTCGCGCCGGGATTTCCTTGGGCGCAGCGCCGCCTTGGGGGTCGGCCTTGCGGCGGCGGGGTCGTTGCTGTCGACCGCCGCCAGAGCACAGGGGCCGGTGCGCGGCGGCACGATCAGGCTCGGAATGCAGGGCGGCGCGTCCACCGACAGCCTCGATCCGGGCCTTGCAACCAATCAGGTCGCCGCGATCGTCTGCCACCTCTGGGGCGAGACCCTCGTATGGCTGGCGCCGGACGGTTCGCCGATTCCGGTCCTTGCCGAAGGATGGAGTGCTTCGCCCGATGCGAAAACCTGGACCTTCAAGATTCGCAAGGGCGTGCAGTTCCACAACGGCAAGACCCTGACGCCGGAAGATGTGGTCGCGACGCTCGAACGGCATTCGGATGCGAGCGCCAAGTCGGGCGCGCTCGGCGTCCTCAAGGGCGTCGAAACCATCAAGGCGGATGGCGAAACCGTCGTCATTACGCTCAAAGAAGCCAATGCCGACATGCCATTCCTGATGAGCGATTATCATCTGGTGATCCAACCTGGCGGCGCGAAGGACAATCCCGAGGCGGCGATCGGCACCGGACCCTACAAGCTCGCCGCCAGCGAGGCGGGCGTGCGCTATAACGCGACCCGGTTCGAAGATTACTGGGACCGCGAAAACGCCGGCTTCGCCGAACAGGTGGAGGTCGTCGTCATCAATGACGCCACGGCACGCATCGCCGCCCTGCAGGGCGGGCAGGTGCACATGATCAACCGGATCGAGCCGAAAACCGTTTCCCTTCTGAAAAACATGCCGAGGGTGACGATCCGGAACATATCCGGCCGTGGCTTTTATCCCTTCAACATGTTCTGCGACACGGCGCCCTTCGACAACAAGGATCTTCGCCTTGCGCTGAAATATGCGATGGACCGCGAGACGATGATCGAGCGTATCCTGCGCGGCTATGGGTCCGTCGGCAACGACACGCCGATCAACAAGGCCTATCCACTTTACGAGGAAATCGAGCAGCGCGCCTACGATCCGGAGAAAGCCGCCTTTCACTTCAAGAAATCGGGACATGACGGCGCGGTCTTGCTGCGTACATCGGAAGTGGCCTTTCCCGGCGCCGTCGATGCGGCGGTGCTGTATCAGGAAAGCGCCAAGAAGGCCGGCATCGCCATCGAGGTCAAACGCGAGCCCGGCGACGGTTACTGGTCGAACGTCTGGAATGTGCAGCCCTTCTCGACCTCCTACTGGGGCGGTCGCCCGACCCAGGACCAGATGTATTCCACCGGCTACATCTCATCTGCGGACTGGAACGACACCCGTTTCAAGAACGAGGCCTTCGACAAGATGGTGGTCGCCGCGCGCGCGGAACTGGATGAGACGAAGCGGCGTGCGATGTATCGCGACATGTCGGAGATGATGCGCGACGAAGGCGGCCTGATCGCGCCGATGTTCAACGATTTCATCGACGGCGTCAGCGCGAATATCCAGGGCTGGGTGGACAATCCCGCCGGCGAACTGATGAATGGCGACGCGCCGCTGCGCTGCTGGCTTAGCGCCTGAGCGCGACACCCGGATCGAACGCACCGCCCCCGGGGGCGGTGCTTCACATCATGCCAAGGACCCCAAGATGCCGCTTCGCAACAAACTTCTGCTCATCATTCTCGACGGCCAGCCCTGGCGCAACGCAAGACGGCTGATGGGCAATCTGGAAGGCTGGGTGGAGGCCGGCGAAGCCCGCGTCTGGAAGATGCGCTCGGTTCTGCCCTCGACCTCCGCCTCCTGCTATGCCTCGATCCACACCGGCGTGCCGCCGCAGGTGCATGGCGTGCTTTCGAACGAAACCCTGTTCCGCGTCGAGCAGCCGGACATCTTCTCCGAAGTCGCCAGGGCCGGCGGCAGGACGGGCGCCGTGACCCATTCCTTCTGGTCGATTTTCTTCCAGCGCGCGCCCTTCGACATGGTGCGCGACATCGAATATGACGATGCGGAAGGGCCGATCCATCATGGCCGCTTCCACACCATGACGGGCTACAACCACCAGAACCAGATGACGCCCAGCGATCTCGACCTGTTTGCGACGCTGACCATGCTGACCGAGCGCCATGCGATCGACTACGGCATCCTGCATACCTGCACGCTCGACAGCATGGGGCATCGCTATGGCCATGATTGCGCGCAGATGGACCATGCCTGCTTTACCATCGACGCACAGCTTGCGGCCTTCCTGCCGCGCTGGCGCAGAAACGGCTACGAGGTCATCGTCACCGCCGATCACGGCCAGACCAACCGCGGCCACCATGGCGGTCATGACGACGAGATGCAGGACTTCGCCTTCTACTGGTTCGGCGGCGGCGAAGGCCCTCCGGCCGAGACCCTCCTGAACCAGCTTCAACTCGCACCGACAGTGCTGTCACGCATGGGCGTGGAGCCGCCCGCAAGCATGCAATACAAATCCTTTCTCACCTGAGCGAGTGGATCACGGATACGCCTGGTTCGGCTTCGGCACCCGGCTCGACAGTTCGCCGGTCAGGTTGCTGACTCGTCGATGGTGTTCCCACGCCAGTATCGATCGATGATATGCCGACCGTTTTGCAGAATCCGGTCTCCGGTCTCCGGATCGCCTCCAGCGAGCGTTCGCGGATCGCCGCCGCACAGGCGAACGAACAACATCTGCTGGGCTGCGAACGCGAAATAGTCCTGATGCGTCGGCTCGAATTCGAGGCCGGCGGAACGAACCGCCTCCGATGCGCCTGCGGCCGCATCCGCGACCGCCTTTTCGATTGTCTCGAACAGCGCCATCTCGGCCGCCTCCCGTATATCGAGGAATTTTCGTTGCTCGGGGGACAAAACGGGGCAGCGATCGTTCGACATGGGATCTCCGGGACATTTGGGCGCGGATGCGGATGCATCCTGGCCGGTTGGCGACGCCAATATGCCACGCCAATCCAGTCAACGCCTATGGCAATCTCCACGTTTTCCAAACTGTCGCGGTTGTCGCCTGCTGGGATAACGACCGTTTCGCCGCCTGTCGCAAGCGTCAGCGGAGCGGCGTGACGCCGCCCGCCACACCGGCCAGAATGGTGTCGAACACCGCGATCTCGGCTGCGGAGACCTCATGGGCGCGGTCGGGAAGAATATCGCATCGCAGCCGCGCCCGCGCCCTGGCGAGAGCTTCGGCGGCGCTGGCAAAAGCATCGACCGGGATCCAGGCATCCCTGTCCGAGCCGGTCAGGTAAACCGGCAGGCAATCGAGGTCGGCGAAGGGACGCTCGCAAGCAGGCGTTCCGACACGGCAGCCGGTGAGATTGACCATGGCGCCCTGCCATGGACCATGACGCATCGCATATTCCAGCGCCAGGCAGGCGCCCTGGCTGAAGCCGCCGATGACGAGCGGCGGCGGTTGCGCCGCATCCCGCGGGAGGCGGTCGACCAGGCCGCGAACATGATCGACGGATCGCTGCAGCTGCTCGCGGGTGACGTCCGTCAATGCTTCCGTGGCGCGCGCGCCGTACCAGCTGTTGCCGGTCGCGCGCGGCAGGATGAAGGCGATGCCCTCAGTCGCGGTCAGCCGGGCGATCACCTGCTCCGCCATGTCCTCGGGCGATTGCGTGCGCCCGTGGATGAAGATGCAGTGGACAAGGGCCTCCCCGGGCGGCGCGCCGAGGAGGAGAGGCGTTTCATGTGTCGGCATCGGTCAGGCTCAGAAGTTGGCCGGTTCCAGTCCGGCGATCAGTTCGTCCCTGCGATGCTCGAACCATGGCGGGAAGACGAGCGTGGAGCCGATCTTGTCGGCGGGTTCATCCAGTGCCCAGCCGCCTTCCACCGACCAGGCGATTTCGAACAGCGCACCGCCCGGCGAGCGGACGTAACAGGACTTGAAGTAATTGCGGTCCTTCTGATCGGAAACGTCGGTGAAGCCGAGTCCTTCCAGATGCGCCTTCAGCTTGAGCTGGTTTTCCTCGCCGCCGGTGTTGAGCGCCAGATGATGGATGGTGCCGCCTGCAAGCGTCCAACTCCCCTGCGGACCGCTGGCCTCATGCAGGACCTCGACCACGCTGCTCGGCCCCAACGCATTGGGAACGGAGAACATCAACCCCTCGTCGCTGTCGGCCTCCTTGGTCATCGACATGCCGACGGTCAGGAAATCGTCCATGGCGGTGCGGTCGAACACCGCGATCGCCGCGCCGTAGATGCCCTTTATGCCGTGTTCGGCGGCAACACCCTGGGCCTCGTTGACGATCGGGGGCCGGCTGTCGGCCGGGCTCTCCACCAGTTCGTGCGGGATGCCGCACGGATGCTTGAAGGCGACGCGCGTGATGCCGAAGCGTGAAATCGTCGATGCCTCGATTCCCTTGCCGTTCAGACGGTCGACCCAGTAACCGGCCGAACCGACCGGGATCGCCTGCTGGATGATTTTCGACTGGTTGGTGCCGCGCTTGCCGTAGACGGCCGGCTTGCGAAACGGGAAAGTCGTGATGATCGTCGACGCGTCGCCGTTCCTGGAACCGTAATAGAGATGATAGACGGGAATGGTGCCGTCGAACAGCACGGTGCGCTTGACCGAGTAAAGGCCCAGCGCTTTCGTGTAGAAATCGTAATCCTCCTGCACGCCATCGGTGCAAAGCGTCAGATGGTGATATCCGCTGACAAGGGCCATCGTTCTCCTCCTTCGAGCAAACCCTGGAACCGGCCGGCTGCAGCTCCTCCACTACAGGCCGGAAACGAAGATCGCCGCCGGGAATGCCGGATGACCCTCGATGGTTCGAACTATAATCGCCGGAGATCGCACCGTTGATGAGAATATTCATGAATGTTATAGCGGAATGCTATGAAGATCGTGGAACATCATCTCGTCCAACTCGCCGCCGTCATCGAAACCGGCGGCGTGACCGAAGCCGCGGCCATGCTGGGCATGACGCAGTCGGCGGTCTCGCGTACCCTGTCCATTCTCGAAAAGCGCATCGGTGAGCCGCTCTTCGTGTCCGGCCGCCGCCCGATGCAGCCGACGGCGCTCGGCGAGCAGCTCGGCCAGCAGGGAAAATCGATTCTCTCGTCCTCCCGCAAGGCGATGGAGATCATCCGCAGTTTCAAATCCGGCTCCTCCGGCCGCGTGCGGATCGGCGGTGTGCCGTTTTTCATGGATGCGGTCGTCTCGCCGATGATCGCCTCCTTCCAGCGCAGCGAGCCTGGCATCATGGTGCACCAGTCCTACGGCAATTATTCCGATCTGGTGGCCGAACTCGATTCCGGCCAGATCGACCTGGCGGTGACGCCGACGGGATCGGTGGATCTGAGTGCGGCCCACCACTTCGAGCCGATCCTGCCGGCGCGCAACGTGCTTGCCTGCGGCGCGGGCCATCCGCTGGTGCGCAAGCGCAGCCTGGCGACCGAGGATATCGTCAACTATCCCTGGGTGGCGCCGCTTCCGGGCTCGCCCCTGGTGCTAGACCTGCACAATATCCTGCTGACGCTCGGTCTTGCGGAAGTATCGGTGCGTTATGCCGGCGGATCGCTGCTCAGCGTGATGAATTACCTGGCCGGCACCGACGCGCTGACCATCCTGCCGCTGTCGGTCGCCTATGCCTTTCGCGGCGAAAGCAAGATCTCCATCATCCCGCTCGATATCCCGCAGCCGGAGCGGGCGCTGGGCATCATGACCCGCAAGAAACCCTATTCGAACCCGGCCGGGCGAAAGTTCCTCGGGCATCTCAGGCGCGAATTCGCTGAATTGCGCCATGTCATCGAAAAATACGAAAGGACGTTCCGCTGGGCGCACGGTCCCTTCATGGCCGACCGGGACAGGGCGGCCTCTCCCTGGTGAAACCGGCGGAGATGCGCCGCCGGTTTCTCTCAAGTCTGCTTCAGGCCTTGACGTCCGCGGGCCACGCCAGCACGAAGTCGTATTCCACCTCCCAGAACCAGCCCTCGAATTCCAGCTGCCGGGCGCGCTCGGCGTCGTCCACCCGGCGGAATTCCGCCAGCAGGCTTTCCTTCACACCGAACACGGCATCGGAATTGATGTAGGGATCGTCCGGATCGAAGATATGGGTGGTCAGGGTCTCGAAACCGTCCGCCTTGAGGATGAAATGCAGATGCGCCGGCCGGTAGGGGTGGCGCCCGAGCGCACCGAGCAGCTTGCCGACCGTGCCATCATCCGGGATCGGATAGAATTTCGGCTTGACGGCCCGAAACCAGTAGCGACCGTCGGCGCCGGTGCGGAAGACGCCGCGCAGATTGAAGTCCGGCTGGATGCCCTTCTGCTGGACGTCGTAGAAACCCTCGTCATTCGCCTGCCAGACGTCGAGCACGGCGTCGGCGACCGGCTGTCCCTGCGTGTCGAGGATCCGCCCATGGATGAACATGTCCTCGCCCTTGTGGTCGAGGCAGATGTTCGCGCCCATCGGCATCTCCGGCGCATCGGCGACGTGGAACGGTCCAAGCACCGTCGATTCTGAGGCGCCGGACGGTTTGCGGTTGTTGATCGCATCCACCAGCATGGATACGCCGAGCACATCCGACAGGAGGATGAATTCCTGCCGCCATTCATTGCACAAATGGCCGGTTTTCGTCAGGAACATGATGGTCTGGAACCATTCCTCCTGCGTCGGCTCGATTTCCTTGACCGCTTCATGCAGCTTGCGGGTGATGACCTCCATCACCTGCTTCAGACGCGGATCGGCGGCATTTGCGTTGCGGCCGGTGACCACCTCGACCGAATTCTCTTCGGTGAAGAACCCCTTTTCATGTGTTTCCATGGCAAATCCTCACAGGGCCAGAATGGATGTCAGCGCCCGGCGCAGCTCGGCGAGCGGATCGGCGGCGGCGGCTTCGCTGCGCCAGCAGACATGATGGTCGGGCCGCACCAGCACGATGCCGCTGTCGCTGACCTCGCGCTGCCGCGCCCAGTCGCCATGCAGATCCTGCCAGACCTGGCGCGGGCCGATGACATGCGCGGCAATATCGAGACCCAGCTCGGCGCCGAGCTGTCCTGCCGCCTCGACCCATCCGTGCCCGCCGATGCCGGTCAAAACGGTAAAGCGACCCTTGCCGCACAGGTCGAGCGTCGAGAGCCTGCTGCCGTCCTGCGCAAACAGCCAGGCATGCGGCAGGCGCGCGCCCGGCCATGTCGTCGGCTGATAATGCAGCTCGGCATCCTTTTCGAAGGCCGGCGCCGGCTGACCGCCGGTCACGACCGCGTCGGAGACATAACGCTGGTTCATCTCGACGCCATGGGCGTCGAATTCATAGACCTTGGCGGCGATCGCCTTGCGGATGGCGGCGCGTTGCTCCTCGGCGGCCGGGGTGTCGTCGCAGCGTGCATCCATGTTCTGCTGCATCTTCACCGGGTCGATGGAATCGAGCAGGCCGAGCGCCTTGAAGATGGGGCCGAATTCCTCGATCGACTTGTTGGCGCGGGTGACGATCTGCTTGGCCACGGGGGCGCGCTCCTGCTGGTAGCTGTCCAGCAGGCGGGGTCCCGCCTTGCCCTTCAGCACGAGGGAAAGCTTCCATGCAAGGTTGAAGGCATCCTGGATCGAGGTGTTGGAGCCAAGCCCGTTCGATGGCGGATGGCGATGCGTGGCGTCGCCCATGCAGAAGACACGGCCGCTCTGCATCGTCGTCGCATACATGTTGTTGACCGTCCAGGTGGAGACAGACTGGATCTCGACCGGCAGGTCCGGTTCGCCGACCAGATCGCGCACCACCTTGGTGGCGAAAGCCGTATCGACCTCGGGCGCCGGCTGGTTGATGTCATAGCCCCAGACGATCAGCCATTCGTTCCACGGCCGCACCATGCGCACCAGCCCCATGCCGATGCCGCCGACATCCGCGCCCGGCTGCACCACCCAATAGAGTACGGAAGGACGATGGGCGACATATCGGGTCAGGTCGGCCTTGAACAGGATGTTCATCGATCCCCCGACCCCCATCCGTCCCTCGAAGCTCAGGCCGGCATCCTCGGCGACCTTGGAGTTGCCGCCGTCGGCGCCGATCAGATATTTCGAGCGGATCGTCAGCTCCCGGCCCGTCAGCCGGTCGCGGCAGGTGGTGGTGACCCCGTCCTCATCCTGGCGGTGGCTCAGATATTCGGTCGACATGCGCGCCTGCGTGCCGCGCGAACAGGCGGTCTTGAACAAGAGCGGCTCCATGAAGGTCTGCGGCAGGTCGTTCATGTGCGACGGCGACGAGAGCTGGTGCTCGGCGCGGCTGAGCGGATGCATGCCCCAGCTTTTCATGCGGCCGATCTCTTCTCCGGCCAGCGAGGTGCAGAAGACGTTTTCGCCCATCAGTTCCTGATGGGTGGCGAAGAGATAGGCTTCGTCCTCCACATCGCGGCCGAGATCGCGCAGCACCTCCATGGTGCGCTGGTTGGTGATATGGGCGCGCGGCGTATTGGCCAGCCAGCGATAGCGGTTGATCGCCATGTTCTCGATGCCGTAGCTGGCCAGCAGCGCTGCGCAGGCCGAACCGGCCGGGCCGGTTCCGATGATGAGAACGTCAGTTTCGATGTCAGCCATGCGGCACTCCCTTGATCGTCTGTGCGTTGTGTGTGCCCGTCAGGATGCGACGGACAGGAAAAAGCTGAATTCCGGTGCGGTTGGCAAAAAGGCCCCACAGGCCGCTGGGGGCGAAAAGCATGATGACGATGCCTATGAGGCCCAGGATCAGCAGATACCATGAGCCGTAATCGGCGAGCAGGTTGCGAAGGACGAAGAAGACAACGACGCCGACGATGGGACCCTCGATCGTCCCGATGCCGCCGATCACCACGATGAAAATCACATAGGCCGTCCAGTCGGGAACGGAGAAGGCGGCGTCGGGCGAGATGCGGGCCTTCTGGACATAGATCAGCGCGCCGGTCAGCCCCGTCACCAGGGCGACGACCAGATAGACGAAGGACTTGATGCGGAGCGGATCGACCCCGATCGAACGGGCTGCCTCGCGATTGTCGCGAACTGCCGCAAGGCCCAGCCCGTGCCGCGAGCGCAGGAGCCTGTAGATCAGCCCGACCGTGGCGACGGCCAGCAGCAGCGCCAGCCAGTAGCAGACGATATCGGTCGCCTGCGCGGCGCGTACCCCCAGCCAGTCGGAAACGAGGCGCACGCCGGCCATATCCCGTGTCGCCCCGGAGGGCAGCGAGGTGCCGGTGCCGCCGCCGAGCGCCTTCCATTGCGCCAAAGACAGGCGCACCACCTCGGCGATCACCCAGGTGCCGACCGCGAAATAGGCGCCCTCGAGGCGGAAGACGAAGAAAGCGGTGGGCACGGCCAGCGCCGCCGCCGCCAGTCCGCCGATCAGAATGCCGGCAAGCGGGTCGAGGCCGAGCAGGCTGACGGCGGCGAACATGGCATAGGCGCCGAAGCCGACGAAAGCCTGCTGCCCGACGGAGACGAGGCCGGCATAGCCCGCCAGCAGGTTCCAGCCCTGCGCCAGCACCAGCATGGTGAGAATGAAGAACAGATCCTGAAGCACGGCGCGCGTGGCGAAAAACGGAACAGCGAAGGCCAGCGCGACGACGACCAGCGCGGCCGCGGCCGAGACGGAAGAGGCGCGCGTGCGCATGGAAACGGTCCAGGCCGGGGATGGCAGCGTGTGATCGTTCATCTTAATCCACCGCCCTTGGGAAGAGCCCGCGCGGGCGGGCGAGCAGAACCAGAAGAAATGCGACATGGCCTGCGAGAATCTGCCATTCGGGATTGATCGCCGCGCCGATCGTCTGCGACACGCCGAGAATGATACCGCCGGCAAGCGTGCCCCAGAACGACCCCAGGCCGCCGATGATCACCGCCTCGAAGGCATAGATCAGCCGGGCCGGGCCCATGGTCGGATCGAAATTGGCGCGGGTGCCGAGATAGAGCGCGGCGATGGTGACCACCATCATCGCCAGCCCGGTCGCGGTCGCGAAGATGCGATCGGCGCGGATGCCCATCAGGCCGGCGGTGGCGCGGTCGTCGGAGGTGGCGCGGAAGGCGCGCCCGAGAGCTGTGCGGTAGAAGATCAGGTTGAGCGCGACGATGACGCCGATAGCGGAGAGGAACGTCAGGAGCGGCATCGTGCCGACGCTGACCGGACCGAACTGCAGCGAGGCGGTTTCCAGCGCGCCGGCCGGGATGCGGCGGCTATCGGCGGAAAAGCCTTCGAGCAGGCCGTTCTGAATGACGATCGACAGCCCGAAGGTGACGAGCAGAGGCGGCAGGATATCCTTGCCCAGCGTGCGGTTGAGAACGACGAACTGCAGGGCCCAGCCGAAGGCGAACATCGCCGGCAGGGCAAGCGCCGCCGCCACGAAGGGACTGAGGCCCAGCGCCGAGGCGAGAAGCAGGACGAGGAAGGCGGCAAGCACGATCAGATCGCCATGGGCAAGATTGACGAGCCGCATGATGCCGAAGACGAGGCCAAGGCCGGCGGCGAACAGCGCGTAGAGACCGCCAAGCAGCACGCCCTGAACGATAGTATCGAGCCAGTTCATGTCGTGTGCGCTCCAAAATAGGCTGCATGAATGGCATCGCGCGTCAGTGACGACGGCGTGCCGGTGAGCGTCACGCGCCCTTCCATCAGGCAATAGACCCGGTCGGCGACCGCCAGCGCCTGGCCGATATCCTGCTCGACGACGACGATCGAGGCGCCGCCGGCGCGAATCTTCGGAAAGGCCGCGTAGATGTCCCGGATCACGACCGGCGCGAGACCGAGGCTGATTTCGTCGCACAGGAGGATGCGCGGATTGGACATCAGCGCCCGGCCAATGGCCACCATCTGCTGCTGGCCGCCCGACAACGCCGTGGCGGGGCTGTCGCGGCGCTCTTTCAGCACCGGAAAGAGATCGTAGACCGTGTCGAGCGTCCAGACCCGGCCGCTGCGGCCATAGCATCCGACCAGCAGGTTTTCCTCCACCGAAAGCGAGGGAAACAGCTTGCGGCCCTCCGGAACCATGGCGATGCCGAGCCGAACGATCTCCGGAGCGGCAAGGGCGCCGATCCCGCGTCCTTCGAAGCGGATCTGATCGGCGCTATTGGCGATCAGCCCGCAGATCGAGCGCATCAGCGTCGACTTTCCGGCGCCGTTCGCCCCGATGACGGCGAGGGTCTCCCCCTCTTCCAGACGCAGGTCGACGCCGAACAGCGCCTGGAAATCGCCGTAAAAGGCGGTCAAGCCTTGGGTTTCCAGCAGGCTCATCACACTTCGATCCCGAGATAGATTTCGCGCACCGCCCTGGACTCCATGATGTCCCCCGGCTGGCCGATGCCGATCACCTTGCCGAAATGCAGGACGAGCAGACGGTCGACGACGGAGGTCAGCGCATGCAGCACATGCTCCACCCAGATGATCGAGACGCCGCGGCGATGGACGGCCCGGATCGTTTCCACCAGTTCGTGACATTCGCCCTCGGTCAGGCCGCCGGCGATCTCATCGAGCAGCAGCAGCCGGGGATCGGTCGCAAGGGCGCGTGCAAGCTCCAGGCGCTTGCGCTGCAGCAGGCCGAGGCTGCCGGCAAGCTGGTTTGCCCGCCCGATCAGCCCGGTTGCGACGAGAATGTCGGCGCAGTAACCGCCGACATCGGATTCGGCCCGGCGCGATCCGAATGCGGCGGCCACCAGCAGGTTTTCAAGGACGGTCAGCTTTTCGAAAGGCTGCGGTATCTGGAAGGTGCGGCCAATGCCGGCAAGGCAGCGCGCCATCGGCGCCTGCCGGGTGATATCGGCGCCATCGAAGGCAATCGTGCCGGAATCGGCGTGGAAGTTGCCGGTGATCAGGTTGAACAGCGTCGATTTTCCCGCCCCGTTCGGGCCAATGACGCCAAGCGCTTCGCCCTTTTCCAGCGCAAAGCTCACCTGATCGGCAACTTTCAGGGCGCCGAAGCTCTTCGAAACCGTGTCGAGCGCAAGTATGGGCATTCCGATCCTCCTCACCGGGCCTGTCTTCCCTCGTGGCGTGACGCGGCGCGAGCCTCGTCACGCCCCCGGTCCCGTCAGGCGATGGCTTCCATCTTGCCGCCGGTCGGAATGGCCGGGGCCGTCTGGTTGTCGGTGATGACGAGGTCGTAGCCGCCGCCCTCCTTCAACCGCCACTGGCCGCCGACCAGCGGCGTCTTGGCGACGTTCCTGGCGGCGAAAGGCGGAAGATTGGCGCCGTCCCAGGCCACCGGCCCGACGATGGTGTCGAGTTTCGTGGCGGCGATCGCGGCGATCACCGCCTGTGCATCCGTGGGATCGGCCCGTTTCATGACATCGACGGCCAGTTCGAACAGGGCGTGGACGAAGCCGATCGGCTGCGTCCAGGGCCGGCCCGTCGCCTTGGTGAACCCTTCGGCGAGCGCTGCCGCGCTGTCACCCGTCAACGACGACTTGAAGGGATGGCTGGCCGACCACCAGACCTCGCAGGACAGGTTGTGACCGTTCCTGCCCAGCGCTTCCACCGATTGCGGGAAGAGGATGGCCTTGCCGATCGAGGCGATCCTGGGCTTGAAGCCCTGCTGCTGCGCCTGGTTCCAGAAGGTGGTGAAATCCGGCGGGATCATCACGCCGGTGACGATCTCGCAACCGCCGGATTTGAACGTGTTGATCTGGGCGGAGAAATCGTCGGTCAGATTCTGGTAGCGGCCCGGATCGGTCAGCGTATAACCGCCCTTGTCGAGCACCGGCGGAAAACCGACCGTCTTGTCGCCCCAGGCATTGCCGTCGCCGTCATTGGGAAACAGTCCGCCGACCTTCTTGTTGGTTTCGAGCTGACCCCACATATTGGTATAGACGGCGATGACGTCTTCCAGCCCCCAGAAGAAATGGAAGACGCTGTTGAAGGGTTTCCACGACGACGGATCGCCGGGATTGGCCTGCTGGCCGATGAACCAGGGTTGCCAGGGGGCGGCCGTCGAGATGCAGGGCACTTCCTCCGCCTCGCAGGTCGTGGCCACCGGATTGGTGGTCTCCGGCGTGGAGGCGACGAGCATGAGATGCACCTCGTCGTCGACGATCAATTGCTTGGCGACTTCCGCAGCGCGGTTCGGATTGGACTGGCTGTCCTTGACGATCACCTCGAATTCGAGGCCGGCGGCCTTGGTGGCGGCCATGAAGCCGTCGACGATGAACTTGTCGGCCTCGGCGAAGGCCGCAAGCGGTCCGGTCTGCGGGCTGACATAGCCGAGCTTGATCGCGCCGCCCCTGGCAAGCGCCGGCATGGATAGGCCGGATGTCGTCGCCAACGCCCCGGTGGCGGCGGCGGTCTTGATGAAATCGCGTCTCGTGAACATGAAATTTCCTCCTCCCAAAGAAAATCAGTACGGCGGTCGATGTCCCGCCCAGGCATTCTGCAGCAGCGAACGGATGGATGCGCGCTCGACGGAACGCGGGTTCCAATAGGGATTCTTCGTGGCGATGTCGGCGGCGCGATCGAGGTCTGCCTCGCTCAGGCCGAAATCCTTCAGCGCCATCGGCGCTCCGATGGATTGCGCGAAATCATACAATGCCTGGCCGGGCGTACCGCCGAAGATCTCGCCGACGGGCGCCATCGCTTCCGGCACGGCTTCGGCATTGAAACCGATCGTATGCGCAAGCATGATCGAATGTGTCTCGGCATGCGGCGTATCGAAGCTGCCGCCGAGCGTATGGCAGAGCTTGTGATGCAGCGACATGGTGATCTGGCCGAGCACCGTGCCGCAAAGCCAGGCGCCGTACAGGGCCTTTTCGCGAGCGGTGGCGTCCCCCGGATTGCCGACGATGGCCGGCAGCGCCTGTCGCAAGGCGCGCATGCCCTCGATCGCCATCATCGTGGTGATCGGGTTGCGATCGGGGGCGTAGAGGCCTTCGGCCGCATGCGCGATGGCGTTCAGGCCGCTGGTGACGCTCATGCCGACCGGAAGGCCCAGCGTCAGGTCCGGATCGTAGATCACCACCTCTGGCAGAACCTTGGGGCTGCGCAGGGTCGTCTTCACGCCGTTTTCGGTCTGGCCGAGGATGGGCGTGACCTCCGAGCCCGCATAGGTCGTCGGCACGACGATCTGGGCGATGTCCGTGCGCAATGCCATGGCCTTGCCGAGACCGGTCGTGGAGCCGCCGCCGAGCGAAACCACGCAATCGGCCTGCAGCGCGTCGGCTCTTGCTACCGCCCGCTCGCTCACCTCCACCGGCGTATGCATCGTCGCATCGGTGAAGACGCCTGCGGAAAGAGCGCCCAGGCGCTGCGACAGAGCCTCGGCATCACCGGCCTGATGCGGACTTGACAGCACCAGGACGCGCCGGCGGCCGAGCGTCTCGACCCATTTGCCGACCTCGGCGCTCGTGCCGCGCCCGAAAACGATGCGTGCGGCGCTGCCCTGGTAGGAGAATGTCATCGTCATGTCGCCAGCCTTTCCTTTTTTGCCCGAACCATCACGAAGGTGAAATCCAGCGACCAGCGCTGCCCGCTCTCATCGGCCTTGAATTCGCCGATCAGGTCCTGCTTGACGCCGAACAGGGCGTCTTCGCTCAAATGCGGGTCGCAGCCGTCGTAGACATGGGTGCTGATGGTTTCGAAGCCTTCGGCCTTGATGAGGAAATGCAGGTGCGCCGGGCGACGCAAGGGAAAACCGATGCTGCCGAGCATGCGCCCGACCGGACCGTCGCAAGGCACGGCATAGCCCCCCGGGCGCACCGTCCGGTAATGGAAACCGCCGCCGGCATCCGTGCAGAAAACGCCACGCAGATTGAATTCCGGCTGCTGGTCCGGCTGCTGGTTTTCGTAGAAACCTTCA
The DNA here is from genome assembly GCF_029601685.1 of Rhizobium sp. YJ-22. Classification (NCBI taxonomy): domain Bacteria; kingdom Pseudomonadati; phylum Pseudomonadota; class Alphaproteobacteria; order Hyphomicrobiales; family Rhizobiaceae; genus Rhizobium; species Rhizobium sp. YJ-22. The sequence goes on from NZ_JARRIR010000014.1 coordinate 99,517, forward strand.
CCGTTCGCCTGCCATGTCTCGACGGTCGCGCCGGCGATGGGATCGCCGTCGAGATCGAGCACCCGGCCCTTCACGTCGAGAGGAACGCCGACGCCATCGAGGCAGATGTCGGCGCCGAGCGGCAGCCGCGGCGCGTCTGCGCGGTAGAAGGGGCCGCGCACCGTGTTCGGCGTCGCCCCCTTGGGACGGCGCGTGTTGATCTCCTCGATGAGAGCGCTGACGCCCAGGAGATCGGAAAGCAACACCCATTCCTGGCGCCGGTCGTCGCTGGCATGGCCGACATCGGTCAGGAATTCCAACGCCTTGCGCCAATCGGCCGCCGAGGGCCGTGCTTCGCGGATCAGGCTGTGCAAATGCTCGACAAGGGAAATCATGAATGCCGGCAGCCGCCCGGCCTCGGCATGCTTTCTGAGCCGCTCCGCCACCAGCCGCGCGGAATTGCCCTCGCTGAACGATATGTCTGCCATGTTTCCTCCGATGACGCCAATCTAGCAGGCGGGAATTGGGCGCTTGATAATTTTTTTCCCAGTTAATATGCATTATTGCTATGAAGATCGACGAGCGACATCTGGTGCAACTGGCGGCGGTGGTCCAGGCGGGGGGCGTGACCGAGGGCGCGATGATGCTCGGCCTGACGCAGCCCGCCGTATCGCGCACTCTCGCCGCGCTGGAAAAGCGGCTGGGCGAGCCGCTGTTCATCCGCGGGCGCCGGCCTCTGCAACCGACGCCGCTTGGCCGGGCGCTGGCGGATCATGGCCAGGCGATGCTCAACGCCTCGCGCAAGGCATCCGCCCTTGTCGAGGGGTTTCGCCATGGCCGCACCGGCCTCGTTCGCGTAGGCGGCACGCCGTTCTTCATGGATGCGCTGATCGCCGGCATGGTCGCCGGGTTTCAGAACGCATTTCCCGATGTGCGCATCGAACAAAGCTATGGCTATCTGCCGGAGCTTCGCGCCGCCATCGTCGCCGACCGGATCGACCTCGCCATCTGCCCGATCGACATGTTGGACGAAGGGTCGGGCATGCGCTTCCAGGAACTGCTTCCCGGCCGTAACGTCGTGGCCTGCCGTATTACCCATCCCCTGCTGCTCAAGCGCAGGCTCAACGGTCCGGAATTGCTGGACTATCCGTGGATCGCGCCACCGCCAGGCAGCCCGCTGCTGGCCGACCTGCGCAGCCTCGTGCTGTCGCTTGGCGCCACCGAAACCAAGATCCGCTATGCCGGCGGATCGCTGACCAGCGCCATCAACTACATGAAGGCAAGCGATGCGTTGACGATCCTGCCCCATAGCGTGGTTTTCGCCTACCGCAACGACAAGGCCATCACCGCCTTGCCCGTCAACATTCCCCATCCCGAGCGTGCGCTCGGCCTGCTGCAGCGCACCGAGGATCTGAGCGCCCCGGCGACGGAGGCGTTTGCCGCCCATATCCGCAAAAGCTTCGAAAACCTGACGCATCTGATCAAGCGCCATGAACAATCGGTGATCTGGGGCCTGTGAAGCCGGCGACGATCGCCGGCCCCTGCATCAGAAGGTGGCCGAATCGTCGGGCCACAGCAGGATCGGCGCGCGCCCGCCGCCGCTGACCGGCCGGAGCCCGTGCCAGCCGCGATTGGCGTAGACCAGCGCCTCGTCTTCCCGCGTCTCGTGGGAATGGGCCGAAACCTCCAGCAGTTCCGCGGTGACGAGGCAGGCTCCCGGCGCTTCCAGACGACCGCGGATGACGGCCCGGAACCGCAGATCCACTTGCGGATAATAGGGCTCGCCGCCCGCAAGCCTTGCCCATTCCACCTCGGAGCCGAACCGGTCCTTGCCGCTGGTCGCGCAGAGCCGCGCCAACTCCATGTCGGCCCGGCGCACGAAATGCACCACGACGGAGCCGGCGCGCCGGACCGCCCGCGCGCTCGCGGAATGATCCGACAGCGAAAAGGCGATGGTCGGCGGAGAGACGCTGACCGAGATCAGCGAACTGACCGTCAACGCCACCGGTCCGTCGCCCGGATCGGCGGTGATGATCGCCACGCCGGACGGGTGGTGGCGGAAGGCCGCGAGGAAGGCGGCGGCCACGTCGGGTGGCGAAGCCGCCGCATCGCCACCCTGTGTCCCGCCGCTGCGGTTCGAGGCCACGGTCACTTCTTCTCGACCAGATCGTAGAACTGCCAGCTGCGCGCGCTCCAGAGGCCGGCGATTTCGCGGCCGGCGGCGCCGACGATGTTCGGGTTGATGGTGAAATGGTTGGCGGCCGTCAGCATTTCGCGGTAGGTGCGCTGCATGACGCCCTTGCGCAGCGATGCCCCGCCAGCGGCGCGATAGACGAACTGGCAGGCATCGACCCCGGCTTCATGCACCTCGGACTTGGCCAGATGCACCATGCTGATCTGGCGCGTCGAGACCCGGTTGCCGGCCTCGATCGACGCCTCGATGTCGCGCCAGACCTCGAACAGGAAGGCGCGGGCGGCGCGCACGCGCGCTTCGGCGCGACCGTAGTCGAACCAGAACTTGTCGCTTTCACCGAGCAGGCCGGCGCGCCCCGTCTTGGTCACCGCATATCTGGCCATCTCGTCGAGGATCCGCCGCGAGGCGCCGATCGCCCAGCCGGAATGGCCGATGGCGGCGAGGCCGACGACGCCGAGGCTGAAGAATTCCTTCTGGCGCTGCGGTTCGGCCGTCAGGATCGGAAAGACCATGTCATCGGGGATGAACACGTCGTTGGCGGCGTAATCGATGCTGCCGGTGCCTTGCAGGCCGAGCACTTCCCAATTGCCGAGAAGGTCGTGATCCTCGACCGGCGCATGGGCGCATAGCACGATCACATCGCCGTTTTCGTCCTTGGCCGGCTGGCCGCCGCCGTCGTCGAGCAGGGCCGCCGTATGGGTGTAGGTCGCGTGATAGATGCCGCTGGCATAGGCCCACTTGCCATTCAGGCGATAGCCACCCTCGACCTTCTTCAGCATGCCCGTGGGCGTGCCCTGGCCGGAAAAGCGGTTTTCATGGCCGGGGCCGAAAAGGCGTGAGATCGCGCTGTCCGGCAGGAAGGCGGCTGACATGGCGCCGATGCAGGCATGCACCATCGAAACCCAGCCGGCGGCGCCGCTGTGATAGGTGATCGCCTCGATCAGCTGCAGCCCCTGCGTCGGCGAGAGCTGCGCCCCGCCCAGGGCCTCGGCGGCGAAGATATGCGACATCCTCAGCGGCTTCAGGGCCTCGAAGGTCGCTTCGTCGAGCTTTCCGAGCTTTTCGGTGTCGCCGGCATGCTCCTCCAGGATCGGCCCGATCTGGCGAACCTGTTCCATCAGCCCGGCGAAATCCGTTGTGGTGCCCCAATAGGCGGATGTGTGTTTGATCGGTGCGTTCATCTCTGTTCCTCCTTGATGGATCGATCGATGGACAGGGCGGCTGCCTCTGCGGTGCGCCCCGTCGTGTCTTCGGCCGTTTCGCGGCTCTCCTCAGCCGGCCAGGAAATCGCCGATCGCGGTCACGATGCGGGGATCCTCCTGCATGGCGAGATGCCCGACCTCCTCGACCATCAGCAGGCGGGCGTGGGGAATGGCTGCAACCCAAAGCGGCGCCTGCGAGGCCGGCAGCATCCGGTCCTTCTCGCCCCAGACGACCAGCGTTTCGTTGGGAATTCGGCTCAGCCAGCGCCCGAGATTGGGGTGACCCATGCCATGGACCTTGAGAATATTGCCGAGGGCAGGGCCTTCCTTCTCGCGTGCCGCGACGAAGTCCTCCACGGAAGCGCATTCCGCGCCGCCGGGAAAATAGCGCGCCGCCACCTCGGCCCTGTGGGCGAGATAGGCGGGAAACGCGTCCGGCGCGATCGACGACAGGGCGGCGCCGGGATGGTCTGGATGGTTGAGACCGGCCGGCGCGTTCAGCACCAGACGGTTAAACCGTTCGCCCGCGACGACAGCCATCTCCGCCGCCATCCAGCCGCCCATCGAGTGGCCGACGAGATGCGGCCGGTCGAGACCGAGCGCCGAGATCAGCCGCAGATTGTGGACGATGATGTCCTGCATGCCGTTGACATGTGGTGCCTCCGCGCTTTCGCCGAAGCCGGGGTGGAAAGGCAGGTAGACCCGGAAACGGTCCGCCAGCCCTCTCGCCCAGTCATGCCCCTCGATGGTCGCCGCGCCGTGCAGGGCAAGCACGGCAGGCCCCTCGCCGATCGCTTTGACGACGGTGGAAACGCCGTCGATATCCAGAGTCAGGGTTTCGAAATCCATGGTCTTCTCCTTGCAGATCGTTGCGTCAGCCGGCCGCGGGCGTGATCAGCACCTTGCATTGCGTGGTGCGCCGGCGCAGCGCTTCGAAAGTCGCGGGAACGTCGGGCAGATCGATTTTCGCGGTGATCAGCGCCTGGGGGCGATAGCGGCCGGGACCCAGCGCATCGAGCGCCATCTCGAATTCCGCCATGTTGAAGAACACAGCGAAGATCAGCCGGATTTCCTTCGACAGCGCCGCGAAGGGATCCCAGTCGTCGCCGCCGACGCACAGGCCGACGCCGACCACCGTTCCATGGACGCGCACCAGGCGGCAGGCCGCGTCGATCAGCCCCCGCTTGCCGACGCATTCGAACACGATATCCGGCGCCCCCTCGGCCAGACGCGCAAATTCGGCGCCGAGATCCGGCCCGGAGAGTGCGAAGCCGGTGGCGCCGACCGCGGCGGCGCGCGCCTCCTGGTGCCGGTTGAGATCGGCGACGATGACATGGCCGGCGCCCAGCCGCCGCGCCCAGAAGGCGACGAGAAGGCCGATCGGCCCCGCGCCGAGGATCAGGACCCGGTCGCCCGGCTTCAAACCCGAACGGATGACCGCATGCAGGCCAACGGCCACCGGCTCGGCGAGGGCACCCTCCTCGGTCGGAAGGTCGTCCGGCAGGCGTCGGCACTGGCGGGCGGCAACCGTGGTGAGTTCGGCATAGCCGCCGCCGATCAATTGCATCTGTGCGCACCAGGCGGGCTCTCCGCTGCGGCAGCTGGCGCAATGGCCGCAGCCGCGCATCGGCGCCACGGCGATGCGATCACCCGGCTGAAAATCGTCGACCGCCTCGCCGCAGCGCACCACCTCCCCGGCGAATTCGTGGCCGAGCACGCCAAGCCGCGCCAGGCCGAAGGTCTGCGGATCCTCGGTCATGTGCAGGTCGGAACCGCAAATGCCGCAGGCGGCGATGCGGATCAGCACCTCGTCGGGGGCGGGTTGCGGCTGCTGGATGTCGTCGATCATCAGCGGCAGGCCGACCGCATCGAAAAGTGCCGCTTTCATCGCTTGTCCTCCACGAGAATGCGCCGGGTCGGAAACCACGGGGCATCCACCCTCCTGCAGATCAGCCCCCAGATGCCGCCGCGGGCAAACAGCGCCATGAACAGGGTGAGCAGGCCGAGAACGACGAGATAGGTGGCGCCGTATTCGCCGAACCAGCGGTCGGCGAAGAAATAGATCAGCGCGCCGATGATGACCCCTTCGAGCGAGCCGAGGCCGCCGACCATGACGATGAAGATGGCGATATTGGCCCAGTTCGGATCATAGGCGGAGGGCGGGGTGATGCGCAGCTGCGCCATGAAGTAGATGGCGCCGGCAAGACCCGTTCCGGCTGCGGCCGCGACCCAGATGAGGAAGCGGAGCCGACCGACGGCGACGCCCTGACTGGCGGCGGCGACCGGATTGTCGCGCAGCGCGATCAGCGCCAGCCCATAGCGCGAGCGCAGCAGCCAATAGCTGCCGCCGACGGTGACGAGCAGCATGAGGGCGCAGAGAATGCTGACTCCGACGGCCCGCTCCGTCGCGGAATAGCTTGCCATGACCCGCAGGCTCATGCCGGCGCCGGCATTCACATAGCCGAAGACCGACGTCGCAAGCCGCATCACCTCGGCGATCACCCAGGTGCCGATCGCGAAATACGGCCCGTCCAGCCGGTGCAGGAGCCCGTAGGTGGGAATCGCCAGAAGCACGGGCGCGATCATCGCCAGCACGACGGCGACGAAGGGATTGAGGCCCCAGAGTTGCGCCATGATGAACAGGGCATAGGCGGCCACGCCGACAAAGGCCTGCTGGCCGACCGAGACGATGCCGGCATACCCGGCCAGCAGGTTCCACATCTGGGCGACGGCGATGTAACAGCACAGTTCCACGACATCGCGGATCTGCCCTTGCGTCGCCCAGAGCGGCATAGAGGCGATACCGCCGAGAGCGGCGATGGAAACGACGGCCGCGACGATGCTCGAGGCCGTGCGGCGCTGGACCCGGACGGCGGGTGGATCGAACAGATCGGCAGCGGATACGGCGGATGCGTCTGTCAAAGCCTCAATCCTTTCCGAGAAGACCCTGCGGCCGCAGGGCGAGAATGAGGAGGAAAACGAGGTGCCCGGCAAGGATCCCGAAGCCGGGATCGATGCGGAAACCGATCGACTGGCTGACGCCAAGCACCATGGCCCCGAGAAATGCCCCCCAGATCGAACCCATGCCGCCGATGATCACGGCCTCGAAGGCATAGATGAGCTGAAAGGCGCCATCGGCCGGCGCCACCGTCGCCCGCATCGACTGGAAGACGGCGGCGAAACCGAGGATCGCCACCGCGACGGCGGTCGCGCCCGCATACGCGGCCTTCGGATCGACCCCGGTCAGCGCAGCGGCCTCGACATCGGCCGAGGCCGCCCGCAGCGCCCGGCCGAAGCGGGTATAGCGCAAGGTCGCGTCGAGCCCGCCCGTCAGCGCCGTCGCAGTGACGAGCACGATCACCGGCAGCACGCCGACATACAGTGTCCCGAACTGGTATGAGGCCTGGGCAAGGCCGCCGGCGTGCAGCGAGCGTGTATCGGCCGACCAGACTTGCAGCATGGCGTTCTGCAGCGCCACCGACAGGCCGAAGGTGGCGATCAGCGACGGCAGCGGATCGGCGCCGACGACCCGGTTGAGAATCAGCCGCTGCAGAAGCAGGCCGAGGATCGCCCCGAGCGCGACCAGCGCGACCAGAACCGACCAGGGGCTCAGGGAAAAAGCCGATGCGATGCTGATGCCGGTGAGCGCCAGCAGGATCATCAGATCGCCATGGGTGATGTTGACGATGCGCATGACGCCGAACATCAGCGCCATGCCGAGCGCGTACTGGGCGTAGAGACCGCCGAGCAATATGCCCTGGACGATGCCGTCAAGCCACTGCATGAACGCCTCCGAAATACGCCTCGCCGATCGCCTCGCGCGAGATCTGCGCCGAAACCCCCGTCAGACTGACGCGGCCCTCGAGCATGCAATAGAGCCGGTCGGACGACGAACGCGCCAGGCCGACATCCTGCTCGACCAGCACGATGGCGGTGCCGCCGGAGGATATGGAGGGAATCGACTGATAGATTTCCCGGACGACCTTGGGCGCCAGGCCGAGACTGATCTCGTCGCAGAGAAGCAGGCGCGGCTGGTTGAGCAGCGCGCGGGCGATCGCCACCATCTGCTGCTGCCCGCCCGACAGCGATTGAACCGGGACCGCCTGCTTGTCGCGCAGGATGGGAAACAGGTCGTAGACCCTTTCGAGCGTCCAAGGCGTCCCTTTCGGCGCGGCCGCATGATCGATCGCCACCTTGAGATTGTCGAGGACCGACATGCCGGCGAAGAGGCGCCGTCCCTCAGGCACGATCGCGACGCCGGAGGCGACCATGCGGTTCGGCCTGTGACCGCCGACCGGCCGTCCCTCGAGACGAACCATGTCCGGGGCCACGCGCAACAGGCCCATGATGGATTTCAGCAAGGTGGATTTTCCCGCCCCGTTCGCGCCGATCAGGGCCACGACCTCGCCGTGGCCGATCTCGAAATCGATGCCGTAAAGCGCCTGGAAATCGCCGTAGCGCGCCACCAGGCCATGCGTGGACAAAAGCGTGTCGCTCATCCCTCGATCCCCATGTAAACCCGCCTGACTTCCGCATCCTGGATCACGTCGGCAGGGGCGCCCTCGGCGATCTTCTCGCCGAAATTCAGGACCATCATCCGATCCGCGACCGCGAGCAGCGCATGCAGCACATGCTCGATCCAGACGATGGTGACGCCGCGATCGCGGATACGGCGGATGAGCTTGACGAGCGCTTGGCCCTCCTCGTCGGTGAGGCCGCCGGCGATCTCGTCGAGCAGCAGCAGTTTCGGCGCCGATGCCAGCGCGCGCGCCAGTTCCAGCCGCTTGCGGTCGAGAAGCGTCAGCGAGCCGGCAGACCGGTTCGCCTTGTCGATGAGTTCGCAATCGCGCAGGATCTGTGCGCAGAAGGAATAGCTTTCAGCTTCCGTCTTGCCGCCGCCGAACGAGGCGGCGACGAGCAGATTCTCGAAGGTGGTCATGCCGACATAGGGGCGCGGGATCTGATAGGTGCGGCCGATGCCGATCCGGCAGCGCCGGTTGGACGGCTGGCCGACCAGCGACTGGCCGTCGAAGATCAGTTCGCCGCCGTCGATGCGCAGGTCGCCGCTGACGAGATTGAACAGCGTCGTCTTACCCGCGCCGTTCGGCCCCAATATCCCGAGCACCTCGCCGGCGCGAACGTCGAAGCTGACATCCTGCACGACGCGAAGCGCGCCAAAGGCTTTGTTCAGCCCCCTGGCTTCCAGAAGAATGCTGTTTGCCATGCTCCTCCGTTCCCCTTGCAACTGCCGGCGCGGCTTTCTTGATTGCCGCTGCCGGCCGATCAGCGTCGCCGGCTCGATGCGTCGAGCAAGGCGCTTCCGGCGACCTCGTCAGGCCGCCGACCAGGGCATGATCTTCATCTTCTGTTCGGGTTCGAAGAGCTTGCTGACGGCATTGTCGACGATCTTCAGGTCATAAGGCCATTTCTCGCCCTTGACCCACTGCCCGCCGAAGATGGGTGTGGTCGAGACGTTCTTGTGCGGACCGGAAGAAAAATCGACCGGACCGACGACGGTCTGGAGCTTGGTCGCCACGAGAGCATCGCGAATGGAGCCGCGATCCAACGGGTTCGAGGCGCGCTTCAACACATCGAGCGCGACCTCGAAGAGCGCGTGGCTATAACCCAGCGGCTGCGTCCACTGCTTCTTGGTTTCGCCTTCCCAACGATCGGCGATCTCGCGGCTCGTCGAGCCGTCGATCGTGGACTTGAACGGGAATGCCGGCGTCCACCACACTTCCGAGGACATGCCGTCGCCGAGCGGCCCCATCGCCTGCACGCCGGAGGGGAAAAGCAGCGCCGCAGCCACCGTCACCGCCTTCGGCTTGTAGCCCTGCTGGGCGCACTGATTGACGAAGGTCTTCAGGTCGTCGGGATAAGTGATGCCGCCGATGATCTCGCAGCCGGCCTGCTTGAAGGCGTTGATCTGGGCGGTATAATCGTTGGTGCGCGGCTGGAAGAAGCCGGGAACGGTGATCTCGAAGCCGGCTTTCTGCGTCGGCGCGGGGAGACCGTAGTCGTTGTTGCCCCAGGTCTCGCCGTCGGCGTTCTGCGGAAACAGCATGCCGACCTTGCGATTGGTGTCGAGGGTGTTCCACAGGCCGACGAAGGTGTTGAGCGCCTCGTCAAGGCCCCAGAAGAAATGGTAGGTCCAGTTGAACGGCTTGTCCTTGCCGCCACGCGGAAAGATGACCGCCTGCCAGGGCGCGCCGGTCGAAAGGCAGGGGCATTCGTAAAGCTCGGCCTGATCCGCCGCGGGGCTGACCGTATCCGTCGTCGAGGCCGGCAGCACCATGTGCACCTCCTGATTGAGGATCAGGTCCCCGGCCACCTCCGCCGCCCGGTTCGGGTCGGACTGGCTGTCGCGCATCAGGATCTCGATGTCGAAATGGCCGGCGGGCGTGTCGATGCCGTTCTTCAGCGCTTCCTTGACCTTGGCCAGCGCCCAGCCGTCCGTTTCACCGAACAGCGCCAGCGGCCCCGTCGCCGGGGTCACGAAGCCCAGCTTGATCGTGCCGGCGGATTGCGCGCGCGCCACCAGCGGCGCACTGAGCGCCGAAGCAGCAACCGAAGCGCCGATGCCCTTCAGCACCGTGCGGCGCGACGGGTATGAGAATCCGTTCAGGTCCACCATAGTCTCCTCCCTGTGGTCGAACATGTCATGCCATGATGATCGGCCGCTCCTGCCGGCCGCCATCGGGTCATTTGATGCGGTGCATCGAGCCCCCGTCGATGACCATCTGGCTCCCCGTGACATAGGACGAGCACGGCGAGGCCAGGTAGAGGGCAAGGCCCTTGATGTCCTCGGGGTCGCCGATCCTGCCGATCAGCGACTGCTCTTCGAATGCCTTGCGATCCGCCGGTATCTTCAGACGGCCGCCGGCAATGTTGGTCATGAACGGACCGGGCGAAATGCAGTTGACAAGGATGCCGAAGACGCCGAGTTCCATCGCCATCTGTCGAACGAAGTGATCGACGCCGGCCTTGGCCGGCATGTAGGGCGTTCCGACGATCGCTTCGTTGATCTGGCCGGCGATCGAGGATGTGACGATGATGCGGCCGCCTCCGGTCGCCTTCATGTGGCGCGCGGCATGTTTTACCGTCGTATAGACCGATGTCAGATTGACTTCGATCACCCGGTCCCAATGATGATCATCGAGCACGTCGATGGCGCCGTCAGGAATGCGCTCGCCGGTCGTCGACAGAAAACCGGGGCCGGCATCGATGCCGGCATTGGCGAAGACGACGTCGATGCGTCCATGGCGCTGCGCGACCGCGTCGAACGCCTCCGCCATACGCAGGCGGTCGGCAACGTCGACAGCCTGGCCCCAGACCTGTGCGCCGTTGCGCCCCAGTTCGGCCACGACCGCGTCGAGCTGGGCGGAATTCAGATCGAAAATGCACACGCGTGCGCCATGTTCGGCCATCACTTCCGCATAGGCGCGTCCTATGCCGCTGGCGCCACCCGTAACGATGACGGACTTGCCGCGAACGTCGAACATCTCCTGTAAATTCGCCATGTCTGCCCTTCCTCCCATGGCAAAGCTAACAGCCTTCCGCCAGCGGTTTGATGATTTCTCGCGAGATTAATATATCGAAATGCTATGCAGTCAGCGCCCTTCCCGCGAAGTGGCCCGTGACGAATCACGGCTTGCGAGCAGTTGCGGGAGAGATCGAGATAGCGGTGGAAATCGTCTTCGAAACGCGGCGACGGACCTGCAACACGATGCGGCCACGCTCACGGCCGGGATAAGCTCCGGCCGCGGTAAAACAGGCCAAGTTCTACGTCGGCAGTCGCCAGACGGCAGGGCGTTCATCGACATTACAACCGCGTCATCGCGCGGGAACGGCCAAGCTCACATAGGCGGCTTGCACCGCCGCCGGCGCATTGCCGGCTTGGGTTCGGACGGGATGCGCTGCGAGAATTATCACTCTGCGCGTAAAATAGCCTCGGCTGCTTTCTCGGCAATCATGATGACGGGCGAATTGGTGTTGCCCGAAACGATCGTCGGCATGATCGAGGCATCGACGACGCGCAACTTTTCCAGCCCGTGCACGCGCAACACCGAATCCACCACCGCCATCGGATCGCTTCCCATCTTGCAGGTGCCGACGGGGTGGAAGATCGTCGTGGCGATATCGCCGGCGCGGCGAATGAGGTCTTCGTCGCTCTGGTATTCCCGTCCGGGAAGCATCTCCTGCGGACGGAAACGGGAGATCGCCTGGGTTTCCATCAATCGACGCGCATGGCGGATGGCGCGGACCGCCAGCAGCCGGTCGCCCGGCGTCGAGAGGTAGTTGGGCCGGATTTCCGGGGCCGCCGTGACATCCTGCGTCGTCACATGCACGGTGCCGCGACTTTCCGGGCGCAGATTGCAGACCGAAACGGTTACAGCGGGATAGCGATGCAGGGGTTCGCCCAGCCGGTCGGTGCTAAGCGGCTGGACGTGATATTCGAGATCCGCCGTCGCCACCGCCGGATCGCTCCTGGCGAAAATGCCCAGCTGACTCGGGGCCATGGAGAGGGGGCCGGACCGGCGGATTGCATATTGCAGGCCCATGCCGGCGCGGCTGAAGAGATTGTGATAGATCTGGTTCAATGTGCGTGCGCCCTCGATCTTGAAGACGGTGCGGATCTGCAGGTGGTCCTGCAGGTTTTCGCCGACGCCGGGCAGCGCATGATGAATGGGAATGCCAAGCGCCGAAAGGACTTCCGGCCGGCCGACACCTGACAGTTCCAGGAGTTTCGGCGAGTTGATCGCGCCGGCCGCCAGCACCACCTCGCGTGTGGCGCGCGCCATGCAGGCGCGGCCAGCGCGGCGGAAACGCACGCCGGCTGCCGCCTTGCCGTCGAATTCCAGCCGCTCGGTCTCCGCGCCGGTCAACACGCGCAGGTTCGGCCGCTTCATCGCCGGGCGCAGGAAGGCCTTGGTCGTGTTCCAGCGCAGGCCGCCCTTCTGGTTGACCTCGAAATAACCGGATCCCTCATTGTCGCCCCCGTTGAAGTCCTCGGTCTTGGGGATGCCGAGTTCCTCGGCCGCATCGCGAAATGCATCGAGGATCGGCCAGGACAATCGCTGCCGCTCGACGCGCCATTCGCCGCCGGCGCCGTGCAGGGCCGATCGGCCGCGATAATTGTCCTCAGACTTCAGGAACCATGGCAGAACATCGTCCCAACCCCAGCCGGCATTGCCCGCCTGCCGCCAGGCATCGTAATCGGCGGCCTGCCCGCGCATATAGATCATGCCATTGATGGAAGAGCAGCCGCCCAGAACCTTGCCACGCGGATAGTTCAAGGCGCGGCCGTTAAGGCCGGCCTCCGCCGCCGTCTTCATCATCCAGTCGGTGCGCGGATTGCCCATGCAGTAGAGATAGCCGATCGGCACATGCACCCAGTGATAGCGATCCGAGCCGCCGGCCTCGAGCAGCAACACCCGGTTTTTCGGATCCGCCGAAAGCCGGTTTGCGAGCACACAGCCGGCCGATCCGGCGCCCACGACGATAAAATCGTAAACGCCTTCATCCAGCGGTGACTCACTCATGGACATGCCCCCTCCACTTCTCCTCAAAGACTTTGCATCCAGGAAAAGCCGCCGGAGCGACCGCATCGCTTGTGCAAAAGCCCTTGACAACCCGTAGCGGCGATTGGAGCGGCCGGCAAGACCGCGATCCGGTGGACTATGTCGATAGCGGGGGCGATCGGAGCGGCCCGACCTTCTTTACATCCTCAGCAATTGGGTGATCTGGGTGTTCGCCCCAGGCGGGGCCGCTGCCCACCTATCTCGCATTCTTCATCGACATCCTGAAGGTGGAACTCATGGATTATGCCTGCCGAAATACACCGCCGGTTCCCAAGGCGGGATCCCTCCCGAAAGGGAGGGAGGAAATGGCAAATCAGCGACAGACGCGAGTTTCCTTGACGATCACGCGACCGTGACGAACCATTTCGACGCGCTTGGTGCGGCAATTGGCGTGGCGCATATGGCGACGTTCCCGCTCGCGGCGCATTTCATGGCGTTCGTGGCGGTGCCAGCGGCGATCGCGGTAGTCAGCCCGTTCGTAGCTGCCGCCATCGTCGGTGGTGATGGTGAGTGACTGGGCCTTGACCGGAACGGCGCTCATGGTGCTTGCGCCGGCGAGGCTCGCCAGAATGACAAAAATAAAGCGTTTCATCGTCTTCTCCTGTTTGATTCCGGTCCCGAGATGCTCTGATCTGTCCATCAAGGTTCCAGGCACCGGGAGAACACGCGAAGCGCAATGATGGTTCCGCATCGGACTTCAGTCCGAAACCTCTTGGGACGTTGGACCGGGAGGCTGCGGCCAGCGCTCCAGCGCCGCGCGTCCGGCATCCGTCAAACCGTAGATGCCGCGGTCGAGCCGCTCGAACCAGCCATAGACGTTCGACGGCAGGATCTTCTCCGCTTCCGCCACCGTTGCCCGGACGTCGCGCAGGCGCAACGGCCCCGCCGCCAGCGCGGCCGCACATCCAAGCGCCTGCTGGCGATAGGCGGTCATCAGCGGCGCGCGCGTGCCGCCGCCGAGCGCCGGATCGCCGCGCCGGTTGCGGTGCTCTCGCATCAGACGCGAGCGCCGTTTTGGATTGGTGCGCGGCATCGGCGAAACCGAGGCGACGATGACATCGACATCGCCCGCATCGGAAACGCCGAGCATGCCGACGCCGAGCCGGCGGCAGAGATCGCGGTAACGCCTGTCCGCCTCGCGGCCCCTGCCCCGGGCCGAAATGCGCGCGGCAATCCACACCTCGTCCGACACCGTCGCCCGGTCGACGGCCTGCAGGATCAGTTCGAGATTGAAGCTGAGCTTGAGCTCGCAGACCACAACGACCGGCGGATCGTCCTCGCTGAGGCCGACGAGGTCGCAACCGCCGACCTCGCCCTTGACGACATACCCCGCCTTTTCGAGAAAGCCTTTGACGGGCAGATAAAGCGATGTTTCCATGGCCGGCGCCTCTCCTGCCCTCACCGCGTCCGGATGCGCGGCAGGTGCTCCAGCAGCGAGCGGCAGGCGCCCATGATATGCTCGAAGACGAGGGTTCCGGCGCGCTCGACGTCGCGCGCCCGGCAGGAGTCAAGGATCTCGCGATGCTCCCGGTCGGCGATTTCCTTGCCCTGAGAAAGAGCGAGCTGAATGCGCAAGAAGCGCTCCAGCCGATCGTTGACCGAACGGATGGTGCTGACGAGGAAGGGACGTTCGGCGTCCTCGTAGAGGCAGCTATGGAATTGCCAGTTCAGCTCCGACCAGCGGGCGACATCCGTTTCCCGCGCAAATCTCTCGCAGAATTCCAGCGCGCGTGCCAGGGTCTCCTCACGCATGTTGGGGATGGACAGCTTGATCGCCGAGGATTCGAGAATGGCGCGCACCTCGAAAATCTGCGCAAGTTCCGGGTCGGAAACGCTGGTGACGACAACGCCGCGGTTGCGGTGGAACTCCACCAGCCCCTCGGCCTCCAGCCGCTTCAACGCCTCGCGCACGGGGATCTTGCTAACGTTGAACAGGCGCGCCACGTCGTCCTGGCGGATCGGCTCGCCCTGGTCCAGCGATCCATCGGCAATGGCGTCGCGGATGAAGGTCAGGATGATGTCGGATGCACTCGGGGCCTTGCCGAGGTTCGGCACCTTCGCGGTTTCAAGCGGCATGACGACTCCTGATCTCGGCCTGTTGGAATATCGTAGACGATTTTGCCAGGCGCTTCCAAGGCCTTCGACGAAAAGAGCGCGACCGCTGGACAAATCGCCGAAATCTGCCCTTGACGCCCTTCATGGATCCTATAGGTTTTCCGTCACTAGAGAATATCGTATACGGTTTACGATTGTCAGTGCGAAAAACGCGATCGGGAACCATCTCAAGAACTTCCTCCCTCTGCAAGGACAGAACAATGCGCTCATCCAAGATCGTCCATGTGGTGACCTGCCACGCCGAAGGCGAAGTCGGCGATGTGATCGTCGGCGGCGTCGCCCCGCCTCCCGGCGATACCCTCTGGGAACAGTCGCGCTGGATCGCGAGCGACGAGACGTTGCGCAACTTCGTGCTCAACGAGCCGCGCGGCGGGGTCTTCCGCCACGTCAACCTGCTGGTGCCGCCGAAGAACCCGAAGGCGCAGATGGGCTGGATCATCATGGAGCCGGAAGACACGCCGCCGATGTCGGGCTCCAACTCGATCTGCGTCTCGACCGTTCTGCTCGACAGCGGCATCATCGCGATGACCGAGCCCGAAACCCGCATGGTGCTGGAAGCGCCGGCCGGGCTGGTCGAGGTCGTGGCGCAGTGCCGCAACGGCAAGGCGGAGCGGATCACCGTCACCAATGTCCCGAGCTTCGCCGACAAGCTCGATGCAGAGCTGGATGTGCCGGGGCTCGGCAAGCTGACCGTCGACACCGCCTATGGCGGTGACAGCTTTGTCGTTGTCGATGCCGAAAAGCTCGGCTTCAAGCTGGTCGCCGACGAAGCGCGGGCGCTGGCCGAAACCGGGATGCGCATCACCAAGGCCGCCAACGAACAGCTCGGTTTCTCCCATCCGGAAAACACCGGCTGGAACCATATTTCGTTCTGCAACTTCGCCGGCCCGCTTTATCGCGAGGACGGCAAGCTGTTGTCGCGACAGGCGGTCGCCATCCAGCCGGGCAAGATCGACCGTTCGCCGACCGGCACGGCCGTTTCCGCCCGCATGGCGATCCTGAATGCCCGCGGCATGCTGGCCGAAGGCGAGACGCTGACCGGCGTGTCGATCATCGATTCGCAATTCATCGGCACCGTGGTGCGCGAAACGACGGTTGCGGGGCGCAAGGCGATCGTCCCCTCGATTTCCGGCCGGGCATGGATTACCGGCACGTCGCAGCTTATGCTCGACCCCTCGGACCCCTATCCGGGCGGCTACAAGCTGTCCGATACATGGCCGAAACTGGTGTGAGGAGAGAAAAATGCCGCTCGTGAAAATCGAACTGTTTCCGGGGCGCAGCCCGGAGAAAAAGGCCGAACTGGCGCGCGAGATCACCGCGACGCTTGAAAGGGTGGCCGGCATCAAGCCGGAGGCGACCACGGTCATGTTCGCCGAGGTGAAGCCCGAGGACTGGTTCGTCGCCGGCGAGGCGCTGGGGAGCCCGGCCAAGATCTGAGGGCCAGGGAACGACGCCGATGCCTGAAAAACCTCATGATACGACCCGGATTTCCTTTGCCGACCTCGTGGAGACCTTGCAAAAGATCTTCGTGAAGGCTGGCGTATCCGAGGCCAATGCGGCGGTTCTGGCCGTCAATTGCGCCGGTTGCGAGCGCGACGGCGGGTTGAGCCATGGGGTTTTCCGCATTCCCGGCTACGTCGCCTCGCTAAACAGCGGCTGGGTCGATGGCAAGGCCGTGCCCATCCTCGAGCGGTCAGGCCCGGCCCTGCTGCGCGTCGATGCGCGGAACGGCTTTGCCCAGCCGGCCTGGGCGGCGGCGCTTCCCCATGCCCTCGACATGGTGCGCCAACAGGGGGCGGCGGTCGTCGCCATCCGGGAGTCGCACCATTTCAGCGCGCTGTGGCCCGATCTCGAGCCGCTGGCGGAAGCCGGCTTCGTGGCGCTGTCGATGGTGACGGGGCTTGCCTGCGTCGCGCCGCCCGGCGGGCGCAAGCCCGTCTTCGGCACCAATCCGCTCGCCTTCGCCACGCCGGTGGCGGGGGCGCATCCGATGATCTTCGATTTCGCCACCAGCGCCATGTCGAACGGCGACCTGCGGCTTGCCGCCCGCGCCGGCCACAGCGTGCCGCCGGGAACCGGCATCGACCGCTCGGGCGCCCTTTCCGACGATCCCAAACAGATCCTCGACGGCGGCGCGCTGCTGCCCTTCGGCGGCCACAAGGGCGCGGCGATCTCGCTGATGGTCGAGATCCTCGCTTCGGCGCTGACCGGCGGCCAGTTCTCGTCGGAGGTCGATTTCTCCGCCCATCCCGGTGCGGAAACCCCGAGGACGGGGCAGGTCATCATCGTCATCGATCCCGCCCGCGGCAACAATGCCGTCTTCACCGAACGGGTTCGAAACCTGATCGACAGCGTCCGCCACGCCGGCCAGGCGCGCCTGCCCTCCGATCGCCGCTACCGGACGCGCGAGGCCTCCGAACGCGAGGGCATCTCCCTGTCGGTCGAACAACGGGATGCGTTGGTGCGCATGGCGGCGGGTTAAGGCCGTCAGTCTTCGGGCCCGTATACCAGCATCCTGTAGATCGTCGCGGAGCGGCCCCGGCTGTCAAGGCCGTAAACCTCGGCCATCCACTCCGCATCCTTGACGTCCTCGATCGCAAGGGAGACGAGGTCTGCGCCGCAGCCGAGCGACGATGCCATCGCCAGGGTCCGCGCATCGGCAAGCCCCGTTTCTGCTCTTCCGTGCGGCCCTCGACCATCTTGGGATCGCGATCTCCTCCGTGACGGGCATGCCCAGGCCCGTTAAACCGGCCGCGCAGATTATCTCGAGCGGGGCTGTCGGATTCCTGCGCGGGCATCCGTCTTCCAGAAGACAGGCCATGGAGAACAGCAATGACGATTATCGTGACCGGATTCGAAAAATCGCCCGACCGAGGCCGGGGCCTTGCGCGCGACATGCGGGTGCGCTGGGCGCTGGAGGAGGTTGGCCAGCCCTATGAGATGCGGCTTCTGTCGTTTCAGGAAATGAAGGAGCCGGCGCATCTGGCCCGTCATCCCTTCGGCCAAATCCCGACCTATGAGGAAGGCGATCTGGTCCTGTTCGAATCCGGCGCCATCGTGCTGCATCTCGCCGAAAACCATGCCGGCCTGTTGCCGCGGGAGGCCGATGCCCGGGCGCGGGCGATCGCCTGGATGTTCGCCGCGATCGGCACCGTCGAGCCGCCGATCCTCGACCGCGCCAACGCCGTTCTGCTGGAGGCGAAGGAGAGCTGGCACGATCGGCGGCTGGCGCTCGTCGACGACCGTATCCGCATCCGGCTCGGCGCGCTCTCCGCCCGGCTCGGCGATGCAGACTGGCTGGACGGCGCCTTCAGCGCCGGTGACCTGATGATGATCTCGGTGCTGCTGCGGCTGAAAAGCTCCGGCCTGGTGGACGGCTATCCGACCCTCGCCGCCTATGTCGCCCGGGGCGAAGCACGCCCCGCCTATGTCCGCGCCTTCGCGGATCAGCTCGCCGTGTTCACCGCTGCCGAAGGCCATTGACCGGGCATCGTGTCGCTGCCGACCTTCGTCCTATTCGAATTGCTTTCCATCCCTCCGGCGATTTACGCATCGTGAGCGTTTCATCTACACTATGCGGCGGGTTATGAGGGGATGGGAAGAGGAATTCCATGAGGCGAACAAAGGAAGACGCCGCGGAAACGGCGCGCCAGATCCTGGAAGCGGCGCAGAAGCTGTTTCTCGACAATGGCTATGACAATGTCAGCCTCGATGAAATCGCGGCGGCGGCAGGCGTGACCCGGGGTGCGATCCATTGGCATTTCAAGAACAAGCAGGGGCTGCTTCTCGAACTGCGCCACCAGGCCATAAGACCGTTTGAAGAGCTGGCGGAAAACATGGCCGCCTCCCCCGGAAAGGCGTCGCTTTCACGGTTCAATTCCGTCGTCTTCGAGGTGCTCTGTCGGCTGCAGAAAGATCCGCGGCAGCAGGGCATGAGCCGCTGCATGATCCGGCTGGATATTGCCTTGGCTGAAAACAATCCCGATTGCGGCAAGGCGTTCCGGCAGGAGCTGCATGCGATTTTCGCGAGAATATTCCGCTCCGTGGAACGGGATTGCGGACTGCCCCCGCCCTGGAACGCCGACAGCGCCGCCTCGGCGCTTTATGCCGCCGTGGACGGCATTTACGTCAGTTGGGCACTGGGGGTCGGCACCGTTCATCTCGTGCCCGATGGCCAGCTACTTCTCAAATCGCTTTTCGAAATCTGGGAAAATCCCGGCGCTTGAGCGCAGCGACGTCCTCGAAAAGGCTTCTCCTGACGCCACAAGGCGCGCAACCGCGGGGGTTGCGCGCCTTGTCCGTTCGGTGCCGAGACCCGATGATCAGAAGGTGCGCTGGAAGCGGACCATGCCGTTCCACTGATCTTCGTCGATCGAATCCCACTTGGTGTAGGTGACTTCCGGCTGGATCAGGAGATTCGAAACCGGGTTCCACTGCAGGTTGGCGGCAGCGGCGAAGGTTTCGTTGTCGGTGTAAGCGAGCTGCAGGTTGGCGCCGAGCGTGTCGGAGAACTTGCCGCCGACGCCGCCCCAGACAGCCCAGTCGCCCCACGGGCCGTAGGTGTCGCCCGGTGCGAAGGCGTTGGTGGTGTCGCCGTCGG
>NZ_JARRIR010000015.1:0-62421 GCF_029601685.1 Rhizobium sp. YJ-22
TCGAAAACGCAAAAGGCCCGCACGAGGCGGGCCAATCAATTGATATTGTTTTGCAATTTTGGTTGCGGGGGCAGGATCTAATCTTTACTTGCTGCCCGAGCAAGTAAAGATGGTTGCGGGGACGGGCAGCCATCATAACTTGCTCTTCGAAACAGCTGCATAACCTACTCGTGGGTGACCTATTGCGCGCCGTATACGTCAATTTTCGAACGGAAGCGACAACCTTCGCGGAGCAAGTCGATGCGTCCGGTTTCGTCACCCTGCCTGCGCTAGAGTTAAGTCCGAGCGAGCATAAGGTAGGCGAAGTAGGCTATGTAGCAACCAACGAATGCCGCCCCTTCAGCCCGCGACAGAGTTTTGCCCGTCAGGAAAGCTGGAATGCAAAGCGCGGTTGCCGCAACCATCACAGGAATGTCGACGGTGATCAGTGTCCTTTCCACGGCGATCGCTTCGCTCGGAACCAGCATCGTCAGCCCGAGAATGACTGCGATATTATAGACACTGCTCCCCAGAAGATTGCCTACCGCGATCTCGCGCTCGTTTCTTACGGTCGAGACGATCGTCGTGATCAGTTCAGGGCTTGATGTACCAATTGCAACTATGGTCAGTCCGATAAGAGCTTCAGAAACCTCCAGCCTGCGAGCAAGATCGGAGGAACCCCACACGAGCCAGTCTGCGCCTATTATAATGACCGCGATCCCGCCAACCATGACGGCGGCGTTGAACCATCCGCCCCCCAGAGCATCAGGCATCCGGCGAGGCAGGACCGGCAGTTCCTTTTCGGGCGGCGAGGTTCTCAGGCGCGCGCTTCGAACGACCAGGACGGTAAAGCCGATACCGCCAAGCACGAACACAAGGCCCTCGGTTCTCGACAAATAACCGTCGGCTGCAAACACCCAGAACACAAGTGCGGCGGCTATCATTGCGGGGAGTTCAAGCCGAACGGAGACCCGTTCCAAAATCACGGGCCGGGCGATGGCACATATTCCAAGGATGAACAGCAGGTTGAAGGTGTTGGTGCCGGCGATATTCCCGACGACCAACCCTTCTTCTCCCGTCAACGCGGCATCGATGCCCACCGCCAGCTCCGGCGTGCTTGTTCCGATCGCAACAAATGTGAGCCCGATGACGAGCGGCGATATGCCCAGCTGGCGCGCAAGCGTCGACCCGCCGCGCACCAGTATTTCCGCTCCGCCGACCAGGGCGAGCAGGCCAAGCGCGCACCAGAGAATGGCGGCCGTCACGGCTTCCGTCTCTGCGGAAGCACCGGATACGCGGCACGGCCTGTATGCCGATTTGTAACCACCCTCCAGATCAGCCGATCTCGCCCAGGGGCTGGATATAAGTCACCGAAAGATGGTCCGGAAACTTCAGCGCTGTTTTGATGGCTTCCCGGTCCACGGTACCGAGGAGGCATGTGCCGAGCCCTTCGGCAGCGCAGAACAGATAGACGTTCTGGGCCATGACGGCCGAGTTGACGCGTGCGGCGATGACCAGTTCCTCGGGTGCGGACGTGGCCAGGTCGCCGGCGGCGGTTGCAAGTTTCTCGGCATCGGAAACATAGATCAGCACCACGGGCGCCCGACGTACGAAAGCCGTAGGGCTGACATCGGCGCGAATATCGGTATCGGCCACTTTGTTGAGAGCGTTTGCCACGGGGTCGTAGAGACTGACGCCATCTTCCAGCGCGACGTAGATATCGACGTTCTTTGCACCGTGCCAGGCGGGTGCTGTGCGTCCATCACCGTCCGCGCGGTTGACACCATTGGCCGCCCACAGTGCTTCGAGCACCTTTTCGCGCGCAACGTCACCACGCCCGAAGCGCTTGGTAGAGCGGCGCTGTTTCAGGGCTTCCTGCACGGAAACGGTTGCGGCGCCAGCGGAGGCTGCCTGTGCATTGGCTGTCCCGACGATACCTGCGGACGCTGCCGCACTGGTTCCTGCGAGAAACAATCTTCTGGAGAGCTGTCGTGTCACGATATCGGTCCTTTTCTTTTCCGGGGCTTTGTTATGTCCACTGCCGTGAAAGGGCGTTGAGGACGTCGGTACGACTGATCTGGCCGACAAGTCGGCCATGGCGGGTGACGGGGAACCGCCGGTACGAGCTTGCGACAAAGCGCTCACACGCTTCGACGATGTCGATACCCGCATCAAGCGTTTCGAGTTCGGTGCTCATATAGTCGCTGACACTGCCACCCCATTGTTTGTAGTAGGAGGCGTTGAGTGCGGCTTTCAGGCAATCGCGCTTGGACAGAACGCCGACGAGATCGCCAGCGCCGTCGATGACGCAGGCGCCCGACACGCCGCTTTGCATGAGCACGGACACGGCCCGCACGATCTCCATGTCCGGCGTCAGCGTGGTCAGGTCCGTGCGCATATGATCGGCGACCGTGTCGAGTTTCATGTCCCGCTTCCTTCCGATCGTTCGCAAGCATGGCATTTGCCGCCGCAGGCCGCGCCGCCGCACGATCCCTTGAGCGGTGCGCGGCCGGCAAAAAGCCCGGCGGCCAGCGCGAGCATGGCAAACCCGGTCAGAAGAACAGCGGCGAAAATGGTCTGCATGGCTCATGCCCTTCCCTGGTCGATGAACAACCTGTTGGCTCTGGCCTTAAGGCCTCCGGCCTCGCGCAGCAGATAAAGCACGGGCAGACGGTTGGCGGAGGCGAATGCAAGGCCGCCCTCGGGACCCATGACCAGAAGGGCGGTCGCAAACGCGTCGGCCTCCAGCGCTGTCGGGGCCAGAACGGAAACCGAGGCGACGCTGTTGCGAACCGGCTCTCCGGTTGCGGGATCGATCGTATGACTGTAGCGGCGGCCCGCGATCTCATAGGCATTGATCGCATCGCCCGAGGTCGCCATCGCCACGCCTGTCAGGGGAAGCGTCGTGTGGAGACCGGTGCGAAGCGGATCCGCAATGCCGACGCGCCATGGACGACCGTCAGGGCGTGTACCGAAACCATAGACTTCGCCGCCCACCTCGATCAGGAAGCTCGGCAGCCCTTGAGCTCTCAGGTGTCCTGCAAGCCGGTCGACGGCATAGCCCTTGGCTATGCCGCACAGATCGAGCGAAAACTCCGGCTCCGCTTTGGAGAGTCCTTCAGCACTGACCGCAAAAGCGGCGTGGCGACCGGATCGCCCGGCAGCGATCGGCCCGAAACCGTAACGATGGACAGCGGGTCCGACGCCCGGATCGAACGCACCGCCGGTCAATCGCGCGATCTCGAGCGCCTTGGCGGCAACCGTCCGAAGCTGACCGGAGACTGCGAGCGGTGTGATCTCCGACCGGCTGTTGAAACGCGAAAGCTCCGAACCCGCACGAAACGGGCTCATCGAATGATCAATCTCGGCCAGTAAATGCCGGAGATCCGCGCCAATCGCGCGAGCATCGGCATCGGGCGGAACGGTGACCTGCCATCGGGTGCCGAAAGCGCGCCCGGAGATGCGCATGAGATCATCGGTGCCGGCTCGGGCCAATGACGGCAAGGACATCAGTCCGGCCAGGCCTCCCAGTCCAAACACGATCTCGCGTCTTGTCGTCATGCTCCTAGATCCCGAAATCGTCATTGAAGATGCTTTCGCTCTCAACACCGCATTCATCGAGCATCGCGTAGACGGCCTCGATCATGAGCGGCGGGCCGCACAGATAGTATTCGCAGTCCTCCGGTGCCGCGTGATCCTTGAGATAGGCGCGGAAGACGACATCGTGGACAAAGCCTAACTCACCGTCCCAGGCGTCGTTTCTGGCTGGTTCGGAGAGGGCGGGCACCCAGCGGAAGTTCTCATGACGCCGGGCGAGCTCGTCGAATTCGTCGGCGTAGAACAGTTCGCCACGGCTTCGCGCGCCATACCAGAAGCTGATCTTGCGGCGGCTTCCCTGACGCTCGAGCATGTCCGTTATGATGGCGCGCAAGGGCGCCATGCCGACGCCGCCGCCGATGAACACCATCTCGCGCCCGGTATCCTGCGCCCCGAAGTGACCATACGGGCCTGCCACTTCAACCGCGTCGCCCTCGCGCAGACCGAATAGCCATGACGAGACGATGCCGGGAGGCGCATGCGGTTTGGCTGGCGGTGGCGTGGCCAGACGGATGTTGAGCACGATCATGCCGACATCCCCGGGCCGGCTGGCAACCGAATAGGCGCGAGAGACGGGCTGAGGGCTTTGCGACGAGAGCTTGTCGATTCCGAGTTTTTTCCATTCGGCGGCATGCTGCGGTTCAACCGCGATGCCGGAAAAGTCGAGACGATAGGCCGGTGCGGTGACCTGCACGAAATTGCCCGCACGAAAGTCGAATTCCGCGCCCTCCGGCAAGGCGAGCACGATTTCCTTGATCAAAGGCGTGACACTGCGCGACGATGCCACGCGGCAGTTCATCGTGGTGATGCCGAGCACCTCGTCCGGGACGGTGACGGCGAGGTCGTTTCGCACCACGATCTGGCAGGCGAGCCGCATTCCAGCCCGAACGTCGGCAGGAGAAAGCCGGGCGCGTTCCGTCGGCAACGGCTCTCCCGTACCCGTGACGCCGCTGACGCGGCACAGGCCGCACGTTCCCGCGCCGGCGCAGCCCGAGGGCACGGCGATGCCGTTGGAATTCAAAATATCCAGAAGCTTGAAATTCGCCAAAGCGCCAATCTCACGCCCGCCGTTGACAGTGACTGCCACGGGTCGCGACGGCAGCAGATACTCCCGAACCTTATGGACAACGGCTGCCAACGCGACGAGCAGCAAGGAAATGAAGCCGATGCCGAGCAGGATCTCCGTCATAGCACGCGCACTCCCACAAAGGCGGAGAACGCCATGGACAGGAGACCGGTGACGATGAAAGCAATGCCGAGGCCCTGCAATCCTTCGGGGACATTGGCATAGCGCAGCCTCTCGCGGACCGCCGCGAGGGTGACGATGGCCAGCGCCCAGCCGATCCCGGTGCCGATCCCATAAACCGTGCTTTCAGCGAGATCATATTGCCGCTCTACCATGAAAAGACTGCCGCCGATGATGGCGCAGTTGATGGCGAGCAGCGGCAGGTAGATGCCAAGCGCGCCGTGGAGGGCGGGCACGTAACGATCGAGCAGCATCTCGATGATCTGCACCATCGCCGCGACGATACCGATGAAGGTGATCAGCCGCATGAAACCGAGATCGACATCCGGCAGACCTACCCACGCAAGCGCTCCGGCGCTCAGGATATGGGCGTGCAGCAGGTAGTTCACCGGCACGCTGAGCGATTGCACGACGATCAGCGCCACACCCACGCCGAAGGCCGTTTCCACGCGCTTGGAGACGGCAAGGAAGGTGCACATGCCGAGGAAGAAGGACAGCGCGAGGTTTTCCTCGAAAATGGAGCGCTGGAACAGTTCGATCATGTTTCGGCCGTCCTTTGCTGCTCGCGCAACTCGAATTCGGGCGCTTCCCTCTGGGCCGGGCGCAGGCTGCGAACAGCCCAGACCAGAAGGCCGAGGATGATGAATGCGCTCGGCGCGAGCAGCATCAGGCGGAGTGGCTGGTACCAACCGCCGTCGGCCACGAGCGGCAGCAGGCCGACGCTGAACAGGCTTCCCACGCCGAACAACTCACGGATGGCGGCAACGGTCAGCAGGACGAGGCTGTATCCCAGGCCATTGCCGACGCCATCCACCATGCTGGGAACGACCGGATTGTGCAGCGCATAGGCTTCGGTGCGCCCGAGCACGATGCAGTTCGTGGCGATCAGCGAGACAAACACCGTCAGCCGCTGGCTCATCTCATAGGCAAAGGCCTGCAACATCTGGTCTGCGACGATGACCAGCGAGGCGATGATGGTGATCTGCAGGATGATGCGCACGGAGGACGGGATGTGTCGGCGGATGGCGCTGATGACGCCTGCCGAAAGGCCAAGCACGACGGTCAGGGCGATCGACATGGTCAGAGCGGTGGACATCGATGTCGTGACCGCCAGCGCCGAGCAGATGCCGAGGATATGGACCGTGACGGGGTTCTTGTCGACAAGCGGATCTGTCAGGTTGCGGAAAGGGATAGTCATTCGATTTCGCCTTTCTTCAGCCTGTCGAGGAACGGCCCGAAGCCGTTCTCGCCCATCCAGAATTCGAGCATGTCCGAAACCGCATAGCCCGTAACGCTGGCGCCGGAGATGCCGTCGACTTCGTTGGGGCCGCTGGCATTGCCGCGCACCACGGAAATGGCGAAATCGCCATCGTCGAAGATGCGCTTGCCTGCCCATTGCGCCTGCCAACCGTCCTCGGCGATGCGGGCGCCGAGGCCGGGCGTCTCACCCTGCTCATAGACCGTGAAGGCGGCAACGGTGTCGAGATCGGCTTCCAGCGCAAGATAGGCCCGGATGGTCGACTGGTAGCCGGCGCCGCGGACGGGAAGCACGACGAGCGCCAGATCCTCGCCGCGGCGCAGAAGATAGACAAGCGCGTGGTTTTCGCGGCGGCCGAGGCCAGCAAGGTCGTCAGCGCGCGGCAGGGCCGAGCTTCGCTCCGCGTCCGCCGCCGCCGCTCGCTGATCGAAACTTCCCGGATCGATATCGGCGGCGACCGTTCCGCTTGCGAGGTCGATGACGAGCGTTTCGACGCCGCTGGCGCCGGATTCCTTCAATATCTCCCCGATGCCTGGAAGGGTTTCCAGCATCTGCACCATGCGGCCCTGTTGCTGGGCGGCGATATTGGCCTGCTGCATCGGCCGCAGGGCGACCGCTGCAATGGAGACGGTTAAGCCGCAGCCAATGGCGACCAGAAGCGACATGCCGATCGTCTTGACGCCATCGGTGTTGGGCCGGTTCAGAAAGCGGCGCCACATGCCCGGGCGGGGGCTGGGAGGACGAGTGTCAGCCATATCGCCTTGCCCTCCGCATTACATGGATCGCCACGACCACGTAATCGATCAATGGTGCGAAAATGCTGCTCATCAGGATCGCGAAGATCGCGGCTCCGAAGGCCGATCCGGCCTGCGAGAACAGGCCGATGAGCACGCCGGTCAGAATGCCTTGTGCAAAACGGCCCGGATTTGTCGTGCAGGAGCATACAGGATCTGCCGCCAGAAAGAGGATCGCACAGCCGATCGCACCCGAAAGCAGGTTGGCCGAAGGATCGCTTCCCTGCCCCCAAACCATCAGTGCCATCGCGCCGTAGGCAGCAAGCAGCAACCGCCATGACGCCTGGCCGCTGAGGAGCAGGAGAACCAAAGCAGGAAGCAATATCGCCAGAGGAATGTCCGGTCCGGCTCGATAGTCGACCTCGGTGAAAGAGAACATCAGGAAGGCAAGAGCGGCGATGGCAGGATGCACGAAATTGCGCCCGCGCCCACCGAACACCTGTTCGGCGATCACCACGCCGAAGCTCACGCCCAAAGCCAGTTGCCAGAGCGGCGCATCGGCCGGGACAAGAAGGGCGATCAGCGTGGCGGCGACAATTCCGTCAAGTCCCGGCCTGAGACCCCGGACACGTGTGAAGACATGCTGCCACGCAAGGGTCAGGCTGACAGAGATCAGCAGCCGCGCTGCGAACTGTTCCGTATCTGCGACAAGCGCGGACACGACCGGGACGATCACGCCGAGCAGCGCGGGCGTGGCGCTGTCGGACAACGGGGTGCGGCCGACGCGGCCCGCCTGCAGGTCATGGAAGAAGGCGATCATATCGCTTCCTCCAACTCATCTAGCGTCGCACGCAACAGGGCGCCATAATCCGTGCCCGAGCCGTCGACATGGCTCAGGAGCGCCAGATCCTCTTCCACGAGTTCCAGCGCACCAAGTTTCGCGGCGGTTTCCACATCGCCCGTGCTGATGGCGCGCAGGAACGGCGCGGGCAGGATTCCGCAAGGCGCGGCCCGTTCATGAACGGCATTGGGAATGAGCGGCGCCGGAAATTGCTCGTTGAATGAAGGTCAGGTAGCGCATGATGAAGGAGCGCCGGAGCGGATGTCTGTGTGGAATGGCGGTGGCCTGCACGTCATAACGCCGCAGGAAATGCTCGACCGTTCCGCCGAGCGGAGAGCCCGAAAGCAACTGAACCGAGGGACTGGTGAGCGAGGCGCCGAAAAGATCTTTCAGATTCGCGCCTGCGGGAGCGACAACGAGGCGCGGACTGCACGTCCCCGGTCCGGTCAGCGCAACGACGCGCCGTGTCCATATCCGGCCCGTATCGAACAGGCATCCCAGCGCGATTACGTCCTGATAGCCGATGTGCCAGACCATCCTGTTTGCACCTACAGGATTAAGATGATGGATGTGAGTTCCAACCAGACCTGCCGGATGCCTGCCTGCGAAACAGACAGCCTTGACGCCTTCGGGAACGGCCGGGGAGGCATCGGCCCCGTGACAGACGTAAACGGGGCCATCGGTCAGGTGACGCAACGCCTCCGCGCCGAGACGAAACCATGATTCGAAGCGTCTTATGACGGGGGCCGGATCGCCTGCGAGCGGCGCGGTATCGGTGGCTGTTACGAAAATCGCATCCGGAGCCTGCCGGGGGTCGGCGAGCCGGCCGAATGGCCGGGTGCGAAATGCCTGCCAGCAACCGCTTTGGAGCAGGAGCGACTGCATGGTCACGCGATCAGGCCGCGAGGGCCTGTCGAATTCGACGGCGGCTTCGCCCTCGACGTCGATAATAATGGAATCGAGGCTTCTGCGCGCGCCGCGCGAGATTGCACGGATCGTTCCCGCAACAGGTGCTGTAAACGTCAGATGAGGGCGGTGACGATCCGTAAACAGCCGCTCGCCGGCTCGCACGGCTTGTCCCAGCGCGACATCGATAACCGGACGCAGGCGCGGGTAATCTTCTCCCATAAGCGCAACCGAGCGCGCCACGACCGCATCGTCAATCGTGTCTACCGGCTTGCCTTCCCATCGAAGATCGACCCCGCCCCTGATATGTACCCGCAAAAATACCCCTCCCACGTAAGCGACGCTCGACGTTTCCCTTCCCGATCGGACATCAACCGGGCGTGGCCATCTAGGCGGCGCCTGACCCCGTTGCGTTTTCGGACAAGGCGATCCTCAGCTTCTCTTCCTGCTCTGGCGAAAGGGATGTCTTGAGAACCCGGCCGCGAAGGCCTTCGAACTCCGCCAGCACCTTTTCCGGCTGCACCTTGCGGACAAGGACGAACAGCGCAGACGAATTGCTTGGAATGGTCTCGCCCAGAGACTTGATGAACGTGTCGTCGATGCCATAGTCAGCGAGGGAGCCGGACAAGGCGCCGACACCGGCGCCCGTCAGGCCGCCGATGGCGATACCGGCAAGCGGATTGAGGAAAAGCAAGCCCACAAGGCCGCCCCAAAGCGTTCCCGAGAGAAGGCCCGATGTGGCGCCGAGAGCCGCCAGGTTAAGGCTCTGCTTGAGATGGACCTTGCCTTCGCCGTCACGAACGACGACGACGGCATCCTCCAGATCGACCAGATATTCTTTTCTGAGAGCAGCGAGCTTGAGAAGCACCTTATCGGCTTCATCGACCGTATCGAAACCGACGACTACCAGATCGGACATGTTTTTTCTCCTGTGTTGTAATCTCTACGACCTGCGATCTCACCCGCGCTGCGGGATGATCGCGTCTTATCGCGAAAGAAAGATCGGGATTTTCGGATTGGCCAGAATGGTGCGTGTTGCGCTGCCGAAAACGAACTCGGTGATCCGGGACTGCCCGTAGGCGCCCATGACCACCAGGTCGGCGCCGAGCTCTTCTGCGCGCGACAGGATCAGATCGCCGGCATCGCCGCCTTCCAGCCGGTCAAGCGTCACCCTGATCCCGTGCCGCGCGAGATGGAGAGAGATATCGCTTCCGGGGTCCTCCCCCAGAAGCCGCGCGACCTTGGGCTCGGGAACGACGACGACATGGACGGTGCGAGCGGTGGCCAGGAACGCCATCGAATCCGCAATGGCGCGCGCCGCTTCCCGGCTGGCATTCCATCCGACCACGACGGTCTCGGGCACGGCGCGGTCGCTTTGCCAGGATGTGGGCAAAAGGATCGAAGGGCGACCGGAGGCAAAGATGATATCCTCCGAGACGGTGAGAGCCGTCTCGGCGCGGTCCGGGTCATGCCCCGTTCCGACGATTGCCAAGGCGGCATGGCGGGCGTGCAGCATGAGCGCCTCGCCCGTTTCACCGGAACATATCCGAAGCTCGCAATTCACGCCGGTAGCGGTCGCGACATCCGAAAGGAGCCCCCGCAGCTGCTCTTCGGCGTCATGCCGGCGCGCTTCGAAGGAGGTTATCATGCTGTTGATCGCCGCCCCTCGGGCGAAGCCATGGGACGGAGTGGCGATCAAATCTTCCGGCACGAAAGCGACAACGACATGCGCATCCCATGCGCGTGCAAGTGAAACAGCATAATCAATATAGACCCGACAAACAGAAACATCGGCTGTATCGATATAAACGACAATATCTTTTGGCGTCTTCATTCCACCCCTCGTCACCAAACATCAGCTTTACCCTAATGAACATACTCCTTGAGTCAACAGCTGATGATTGAGAGGACTAAAATCCTTTTCCTTATGCCTCCGGATTGCGTCAGGGAGGCCCGGCGGGCAGAGTTCAGCCCCGCCGTGTGCGGGTACGGTGGCCTGCTGGGTCGTTCTGAGGCGCGATTTCATTCGGGGCTGTGTTTTCCCCTTCCGGCACGGATCTGGCCTCGTCTGTCGTTTTCACGGCCCGCCATGGAAAGACAGCTTCATGCTCCTGTAGCCGGCGTTTCTTTCGGACCTCCACGGTGAACGGTCTTGTTTGCTTC
The DNA here is from genome assembly GCF_029601685.1 of Rhizobium sp. YJ-22. NCBI lineage: Bacteria > Pseudomonadati > Pseudomonadota > Alphaproteobacteria > Hyphomicrobiales > Rhizobiaceae > Rhizobium > Rhizobium sp. YJ-22. Next base: position 10,725 of record NZ_JARRIR010000015.1, read on the forward strand.
ATTGTCGTTTCCAGCCTCGGGTTCTTATTCGTGATTGCGGTCGATACTGACGGACCGTCGCAGCGCGAGCGCCAATGCGCTCAGGGCACAGCCGGTCACCATGACGTCGATCGCCAGCAGTGCGCCAATGATCCACAAACTGTTGACCGGCCAGCCCACAAGGATGACCAGTGCAACAAGCACCGTTGCGGCGCCAGCCGCCGCGAGCCACAGCCAACCGGAAGCCGGGCGGATCGCCAGACCGGCGGCAGTCCTGACAATGCCTGCGACGAGCATGCTGAGAGCCATCAGCAGTGTCAGGAAAGTGGATGCCAGGACCGGGTTCCAGAATGTCATCACACCGGCCGCGACATAAAGCACACCGACAACGAGCAAACCGACAGTTTGGCCCCATCGCTTCATCTGAAATGCGAAGACGATATGCGCCGCACCCGCCAGTAGCATCGTGACACCGACAAAGAGGACGGAAACGACCGTGGCCAGCAACAGGTTGAAGAGGGCGACAAGAGCTATCAGCACGAGCACCATGCCTGCGCCCAGCAGCCATCGCCATCGCGATCGCAACAGTTGCAGGTCGGTGGCGTCGAGGCTTGCGGTGTAATTGAATATCATAAGTATTCTCCTGCAATAGTTGCGTGAAGAAAGCTGCTTCGCGTCGTGTCAGTTTCCGCCGACGATCTTGCCGGCAAGTACAAATGGGCTGGAAAGGACCGCGCCAGCCGAATTGAATACAAACGCTCCGGCTTGCCTAAGATTTCGAGGGTCGCTTGTTCCATCCCGGCCCGAAAGCTTCGGATAGTAGGCGGCGAGACCGACGAAACGATTGTGGCGGAAGCTGTCTGAGGCCTCGATATCCGATATATCGATCACCTGCACGTTCGCCTTGCGCGTCGCCTCCTCGATTTTCGGATCCGTCACGTCGATCCTGCCCAGGCGCTGACGTTCTGTGGACAGAAATTCCGAGACCTTGAGCGCTCTGTCATCCTTGGAGACAAGGATTGTCATCGGCGGGTTCAGTGGGCCGATCGTCGCAAGCTGTGCCTGGAACACGTCGACATCGATATCGGGCGCCGCCAGCACGACCTGGAGTCGATGGATCGCCGCATCCTTGCCGGTAAGCCGAAGTTGGCGCACGGCTTCCGTCGTCAGCCATGCCCCCATGCTGTGGCCGACGAGCGTGATGGGACCCTGGGTCTGTTTGCGCGCCAGGGTGCCGAGCAAATCCGCCAACTGGTCTCGCGAGAACGTCACCGCGTCCTTGTCGGCGACGTAGCCGCTCAGAGCGCCTTCGGACGGCCACGCAAACAGGATCGGAGCGGCATCGACGCCGGCGTCAGCTGTCATCTGGGCTATGCGATAGACGGCCTCTGTGAAATTGGTGTTGTAGCCATGCACGAACACGCCGACACTCGGCGGTTTGCCGTTGCGTTTACTCGTGACTTCCGCCTCGAATGTCGCCGCGTCGAGAATGTGCTGGTCGACGGTGACAAAATCCGTCTTCGGGTTCGGCTTCGATTTCGGCCATTCGACATTGCCCGTCTTGTGACCCGGCGGGATGGAAACCCTGTAGCGGATATAGCTGACCTCGCGGCTACGACCCGACGTGTAGATACCGTTCTCATCACGCTTGCGCGTGGTAGCCACATAAACCGTCGTGAGCTTGGCCCCCGAAACGGCTTCGGCCGTTTGGGCGAGCAGTTCCGGGCCGGGGCGGCCGGCACAGGCTGCAAGCAGGCCTGTGAGAAGAAGTAGCGTAAGGCGTAGACTGATTTTACGCATTGACTGAACCGATTTCCTACTTATGCATTCGAAGCATCGCGCTCTCGATATGACAGAGTTCACCCTGTCGCCGCGCGAGCAGCGACCTCGACTTAGTTTGCATCAGCCCGCCTTCTGGCTAGGCCGTGATGTGGAAACCGTTATCGGCGTATACCACCGACCCCGACAGAGGCGTTGCCGCCTCGCTTGCCAGAAATGCGGCGATACGCCCAACCTCAGCGATGCTCACGAGGCGTCGCGATGGTGTTCGCTCACGCACCGTATCGATGAGCTCATCGAAACGTTCGATTCCGGAAGCTGTCCTGGTAGCGATCGGCCCGGTGGACAGGCAATGGACGCGGATGTCCCGCGCTGCGAGATCCGCGGCCAGGTAGCGTACGCTTGCTTCCAGGGCCGCCTTCACCGGTCCCATCAGATTGTAGTTGTCGACGACGCGCTCAGCCCCGAAAAAGCTGACGGTTATCAAGGATCCGCCTTCCTTCATCAGCGGGGCGGCGAGCCGCGCCATGCGGATAAAGGAATGGCACGATGTATCCCTGGCCTGCGCGAAACCTTCAGCGGAGCAGTTGACGATGCTCGTCTGCAAGTCCTGTCGTGGCGCGAAGGCGATCGAATGAAGCAAGAAATCGAGGCGGCCCCATTCATTTGCTATGGTGTCGAACACCGCCTCGAGCTGCCCATCAATGCGAACGTCACAGGGCATGAACAGTGATGCGCCCAGTTCATCGGAAACCGGGCGCACGAACGGGACAGCCTTGTCGTTGAGATAGGTGACCGCCAGATCGGCGCCGGCAGCCTTGAACGCGGTTGCACAGCCGGCTGCGATGGAGGAATCGTTGGCGATGCCGACGACGAGGCCACGTCTTCCGAATAAATCAACGATCGAAGCCATCGCTCAGCCTCCCGAGATTCTCAAGGCGTCAGTGGCGATCACCTGCTCCTCATCGGTCGGGATGACAAGGACGGTAAGACGACTGGCAGGACTGCTGATGACGGGACCGCTCCCGGCATTCGCTCCAGGATCGAGATCAATGCCGAGCCACATCAGCCGGGTGCAGATATCAGCCCTGATCGTCGGCTGATTCTCGCCGATCCCGGCGGTGAATACGAGAGTATCGAGACCGCCCAGCGTCGAGGCAAGCCGGGCAATCTCACCGGCGACCCTGAAGGTGAACAGCTCGATTGCTTCCTTGGCTTGCTGCTCATCACTCTCCAGAAGCACGCGGCTGTCGGCGCTGATGCCGGAAACGCCCATGAGACCGGACCGGTGATAAAGGAGATCCTCGATTTCGCCAGGATCTCGCCCGGCCTTTAAGAGGTGTATGACCACGCCGGCGTCGAGCGCCCCGCAGCGCGTCGCCATCGGTACGCCGTCCAGCGTTGAGAAACCCATGCTGGTGTCGCGGCTGACGCAGTTGTGCATCGCGCAAAGACTGGCGCCGGAACCGAGATGGGCGACGATGACCTTGCCCGCCGCCTGCTCCGGCCATTTGCTGATAAGCTGGTTGGCAATCGATCGATAAGAAAGGCCGTGGAAGCCATAGCGTTTGATACCCTCTTCGTAGAGCTGCCGCGGCAGGGCGAAGCGGCGGACGACGTCGGCATGCGAGCGGTGGAAAGCCGTGTCGAAGGAGGCGGTCTGCCTGATTTCTGGCCGAAGGCGCGCGATCGCCCGGACAAGGCGCAGCGCCTGGGGCTGATGAAGCGGCGCAAGCGGTATCAGCGCTTCCATCTGCGACATCGCCTGATCGTTGATGAGCACCGGTCCGTCAAACAGGTCACCGCCGTGCACAACGCGGTGGCCGATAGCGGCGATGCCGGATAAATCATAGTGCCAGGACAGCCGGTCGAACGCTTCGCGCAAGACCTCGTCCAGTTCTTCCTCCGCTTTGGCTTCCAGCTCAACATCGAAGCGATCCGGGCCTTCGGAAAGCTCGAAGCGCAACGGGGCCTTGCGGAAATCGATCATTCCCTTGCCGATTCGCGTGAGGCCACCGCCTTCAACGGCGAACAGGCCGATCTTGACCGTGGAGGAGCCGGCATTGAAGGTGACAAGCAGTTGCTGGCTCATGAGATGGCCCCCGTTCCGGGTACCTGATTGCGGGCGACGAGCAGTCTTGCGAGCGTTGCCGAGGCGATGCGCGCCGAAAGCGGATCGGAGCGGCTGGTCAGCACGATCGGCACGCGCGCGCCGAGCACGATGCCGGCCGCGGTCGCCCCCGCGAAATAAATCAGTTGCTTGGCGAGCATGTTGCCAGCCTCAAGGTCCGGCACGAGCAGGATGTCGGCCTCGCCCGCGACGGGAGAGACAATGCCCTTCGTCTTCGCCGCATCGAGATCGATGGCATTGTCGAAGGCAAGCGGGCCATCGACACGTCCACCGATGATCTGGCCACGCGCCGCCATGACGGTCAGCGCCGCGGCGTCAAGGGTGGATGGCATCTTCGCGTTGACGGTCTCGACTGCTGCGAGCACCGCCACGCGCGGCTCTTTGACGCCAAGAGCTAGAAGAAGGTCGATAGCGTTCTGGCAGATGTCGCGTTTCTGGTCGAGCGTCGGCTGGATGTTGATCGCAGCGTCGGTGACGATCAGCGGCTTGCCATAGGCCGGGACGTCGAAGGCGAAGACGTGGCTGACGCGCCGCTCCGTTCTGAGACCGGACCCGGTGGCGAGGACGGCGCCCAGAAGCTCGTCGGTATGCAGGCTGCCCTTGACCAGAACCGAAACCGTACCGCCGACCGCGAGTTCCACGGCGCGCGCGGCTGCCGCATGGCTGTGCGCAACGTCCTCGATCGCCATGTCGCCCATATCGATCCCTGAGGCTTCGGCGGCTGCGCGAATCTTCGCCTCCGGCCCGACCAGCAGCGGGTCGAACAGGCCCTGTTGGCGGACCTCGACCGCAGCCAGGATTGCTCCGGCGGAGCACGGGTGTACAATGGCGGCCCGAACCGGGGGGAGACTACGAGCTTCGGCAACAAAAGCCTCATATCGGCTTGCTCGCCCTGTATCCTGCAATGCGACGGAGGAGGGTGTTGCGGTCCATTCGACCGACTTGTCGGGCGCGATCACCATGGCCTTACCGGTCAGGACAAGTTCCGCTTTCTGATTTGCGCAGATCGTCTCCAGTGCAACAGTGCGATTGTCCGGGTTTTTCTGCACCACCCGCACGGTTGCCGTGATCGTGTCGCCGGCGGCGACCGGCTTCACGAAACGGAAATCCTGTCCCAGATAGATCGTCCCTGGCCCCGGAAGCCTTGTGCCGATCACCAGAGAGACCAGCGCGCCTGTCCAAAGCCCGTTGGCAACGATATCGTTGAAGAACGTCGTTGCCTCCGCTGCCCCGTCACCAACTGCCGGCCTTTTGCCGAGCATCGCTGCCAGCAGATCGATGTCGGTATCACCTGCCACCCGTGTGAGGCTTGCGGTATCGCCGACCTGTAAATCGGCGAAGGTATGATTTGTCAGTAATTTTTCCGCCATCGCACTCTCACTTCTGGAACACGTAGGCACCGGGCGCTTCTGCAATGGCAGGAAAACCCCTCTCGGCGGCACCAAGCTGAGGCGGGGCTACACGAACCTTGCCTGAATGTGTAGCCAGCCACGGCAGCCACGCCTCCCACCAGGAACCGCCCCTCTCCTCTGCCTCTGCTGCCCATTCGTCGGGTCCGAGGCAGATGTCGGCTGCCAGCCTGGTCGCGATGCGATAGCGGCGACCGCGATGGCCCGGCTCGCTGACAATGCCTGCGTTGTGCCCGCCGCTGGCGAGAACGAAGGTAACATCGGTATCGGCTAGCTGGTGGATCTTGTAGACCGATCTCCATGGCGCGACATGATCGCGTTCCGTTCCCACGACGAACATCGGCACGCGGATATTCTGCAGCGCCGCCGGACGGCCATCGATGATGAAGCGGCCGGATGCAAGCTCGTTGTCCAGGTAGAGACGCTGGAGGTATTCGGCATGCATGCGGTAAGGCATGCGCGTGGAATCGGCATTCCAGGCCATAAGGTCGTTCATCGGCGTGCGTTCGCCCATGAGATAGTCGTGGACCAGTCGCGACCAGACGAGGTCATTGCTCTTCAGGATTTGAAAGGCGCCGGCCATCTGGCTCGCCGACAGATAGCCCCGATCCCACATCATGCTTTCAAGAAAATGCATCTGGCTCGGATCGATGAACAGCGCCAGTTCGCCGGGTTCGGAAAAATCCGTCTGGGCTGCGAAAAGGGTGAGCGTTGCCAGCCTCCCGTCGCCGGCGCGCCCCATCGCAGCCGCCGCCATCGCGAGAAGCGTACCGCCTAGACAATAGCCAGTGGCGTGGATCTTGCTGTCGGGAACGATGGCGGCGATCACGTCGAGCGCGGCCATGACACCCAAACGGCGATAATCGTCCAGCGTCAGATCGCGATCGTCTGCCCCAGGGTTTCGCCAGGAAACGGCAAACACCGTGTGCCCCTGCCCGACCAGATAGCGTACCAGGGAGTTCTCCGGCGACAGGTCAAGGATGTAGTATTTCATGATCCAGGCCGGCACGATCAGCACCGGCTCCGCCACCACGGTGTTGGTCGTGGGGCTGTACTGGATCAGTTCGATCAGATGGTTTCGGAAGATGACCTTGCCGGGAGTGATCGCGACATCCCGGCCCGGTGCGAACCCTTCCGCACCGACGGGCGGGCGGCCGCCTGCAAGCCTGTTCACATCTTCGAACCAGTTCTGGAACCCCGAGAGGAAGTTTGCCCCTCCAGTGGTGATGGTTTTGTTGATCACCTCGGGATTAGTGAACGGGTTGTTGGAGGGCGAGAACATGTCGAGCACTTGCCGCGCGGCGAAGGAGACCACGTCCTCGTGGTGAGGAGCGACGCCCGGCACCTCCCGCGTCGCATTGTGCCACCACTGCTGGGCGAGCAGGAACGCCTGGGCATAGGCCGCAAAGGGGAGTCCCTTCCACGCCTCCCCGGTGAAGCGGTAGTCGCCCGGCAAGGACTCGATGCAGGATGGAGTGTCGTCACCGAGACTGGCGGCGCAGAGATAGCCCGACAGCCGGGCGCTTTTCCGCACCCCCTTGTCGATAAGCTCCAGACGCTTCCCCGGCGCCGAGGCCAGATGAATCGACCAGTCGAACAATGCTAGCGCCAGCGCCGCGGGCGAAAGCCCGCCGGTGATCCGCGCGCTCCAGGCTTCGCGCATCCGATCAATGGCGCGGAAGGCCTCCGTGCCGAGAGTATCGTGAGGGACATCTGCCGCCCTCATTCCTGACCTGCTCAAATCATTCATTATGTCTCCCGACTGATCGGCACGGTGGCCCTCATGGTCTGGCATTCCTTGTCTTCGTTCATGATGAACTCGACAATCTGGGAGACCAGAGCCATCAGTTCACGATCACTTCCGCTCTTCTGGAGGGCTGGTGTGCCGATGACGTCACGAAGAATACTGACCCCGGCCAGAAACGCGGCGACCATTGACGCGCGCCGCTCGGACATGAGCGGGCATTTGGAAGCGAACGGCTTGACGAACCCGTCGTCGATGAGCTCACGAAAAACACGCGATGCCTCTGGACTGGAAAAAGATCGCGCGAGGATGTCAAAAGGCCGGATTTCGTTGACACTTTTCTCGGCAAGGACGTCTTTCGCCAGCGTCATGTGCAATTCACTCGCCTCGCCGATGAGCCAGACCTCGGGACGGATCATCGCCTTGACAGCCTCCCGGAACAGCTTCTCCTTTGAACCGAAGGAACGATGAACGTAGGCCATGTCGACGCCGACATCGGCAGCAATGTCTCGCAACCCGGTTTCCTCGTAGGAGTATGTGGAGAAGCGAAGTATCGCGGCTTTCAGGATGCGCTCACGGACGGTGTCTTCCGGGGCGGGAACGATCAGTCGTTTAGGCATAATTTCTCCAAATAAACGGCTGCTTGGTTTATCGGCATAGCAAACGGCAGTCAACAGACGATGACTACCTATCGCCTAACGCTGCGATGTACTTTTCGTTTCACATTATTCACAAACTCGGAGAACTCGCACCGAATTACCGCTGTAGGGCGGCGCCTCTAACCACGATCCATATGTTCGAGCGCGGTCTCACGTCGCCGCTGAAGGATGGACCGAATCTTGTGTTCTCTTCCGACGAGAACCACCGAACGCCAGCAGCCGGCGAGGCCCAGTCAAATCAGCCCGCATCTACCTGTGTTTGGGCAGCCCGTGCTCCCCGGTTACGCCGGCCGGAGGCCGCCTCGGCCTCATGGCGGAACATTATCCACGAGGATTGACACGGCCAATCTCGCCAGTGGCGCATGCAGCACTGTCGGCGCGGACATCGATTCGCGCTCGGACTACAGCCATTCGGCGCAGGCAGTGATGTCGTCGCGCTTACCGACGCGGCCGACCCGGGTTTGCCCTGCCGCCCGGTCAACCATCCTGGCGCTGTCACAATAGCCGCCAGCCTCGAAGAACTCGGTGTCCGCGACAAAGCCCGGCGCGATGGCGTTGATGATGATGCGCCGAGATTCGGCTTGGCCGGCAAGGCGCGCGCATAGCCGTGCAGCGCCGCGTACGCCCATCTCAAGCCGGCGTTGACGATCGCTCGATCCCCGGCGCGTCGCATCGCCGGCACGACATGCTTCATGCCGAACAACTGTCTGGGTTGATTGGTGCGGTAGGCTATGAACCCATCGATCGGGCGTGGCCTGGTCGTACCCGATGACGAATTGGTCACGATGAATGGCGAGATGATGGCGAATCCTTGCTTCGTTTAGCGGCGCACAGGGCGTCGTTCCCACGCATCGAACAGGCTTTCGAGCGTCGCCGTCAGCAGCGCGGCGACGACGGTTCCTCCGAAAGTCAGCGCCAGGCGGGTCAGAGCGGCGTAGGAAGGTTCCTGCGTAGTCAGGGCGCCGACGATCAGTGACAGGGCAGCCGATGCGCTGAACTGGTAGACCATCGGCGGATGTCGTCCGACCATCATCATGGTGGCGAAATACAGCACCGTGAGAAACACCAGACCGACCAGCATGAAGAAATGGGCGTTCAGGGTCATCAGGAACAGGGCGACACCCGCCGCGGACGCACCTAGCACCGTCGCAAAGATCCGTTCCCGGGCCTCCGCAAACAACTGCTCACGTGTCGGGAAACACAGCACGAAGATTGCGGCGATCGCCATCATCATGTTTGACATATCGATGAAGCTGTAGAGCCAGAAGCTGAACCCGAGCAAGACGACAGCCCTGATCAGCGCCGATCGCACATGGTTACCCGGCGCGGGCTCATATTTGTCGATCATCTTCTCCCGCGTGGCCGGCGGCACGAAGAGATAGAGCACCGGAATGGCGATCAACGCGAGGACGCCCGCCTCGACCACTGAATCGCGCAACGCATCGAGCGCGGTTATGGAGTTCATACCCAGGATCGAGGCTAGGCCGACGGACACCAGGATCAGCATTCCCATCGGGTTGCCGGTACTCTGGATGAGATAGAACGCGACGAAATAGAGGCTGCCGACCGCGATCAGGAACGCCACCGGCCAAGACATGAGAAGGGTGAGCACGCCGCTTGCCAACCAAATCATCACGATGAGCGCCAGAGGACCTCCTATGGCTTTCTTCGGATCGAAGGCCTTGCGCATGCCGGCCATCAGGCCAAACGGCAGGGCCGCCATCAGCGCCGGCATAGAGGGCATGACAAAGGGTATCGCGCCCACCGAGATCACCGCAAGCAGCGCCATGCGCAAAGGAAAATTTGGGTCGTCGCGAAAGCTCGGCCGGGGCGAAACATACATGGCCCCACCTCAATACAGATAGGACAGAAGCGACTGGGCGCGGTGCAGGGCCATTGCGATCCACGCTGACGGATTGCTTTCGCCTGCGGCGTAGACCACGACGGTGGCCTTCGCGCCCACCCTGACGATGCGAGGCCATTCCGAAAGCGCTCGATCGAGTTCAATGCGCACGGGAAACCGGCGGGCCGGCTCGAACCAGCGCGTTTCCGGCTCGTTCTGCACCAAACCGCTGGATGCGGTCCGTCCGGTATCGATGCCCCAGCCGACGCTGTGTACGGTCCCGGTAAAAATCTGCCCCGGCAAGGCATCAAAAAGCAGGCCCACCTTGTTGCCCGGCTCGATATTGGCGAGCTGGTTCTCGCGCATATCGGCCGTGATCCACGCTCCCCTTCCGTCGATGAAGGTGAGGGCGGCTGAACCCGCGCTCACGTACTGGCCGATTGCGAGATCGAGATTGGTGACCACGCCGAGCGTCGGTGCGACCACCCGTGTGTAGATCAGGTCGAGTTGCGCCCTTTCCAGCTTGAGTTGCGCTGCCTTGATGCGCGGATTGCTCGCGCCCGCCACCCCCAATTCAGCTTCTGCGCTGGCCAGATCGGCCTCCGCCGCATCGACCTCCGCCTGCGCGACCCCGAGCTCCGCGCGAGATGCTTCCTCCTGCTGCCGTGCGGCGATGCCACGCTGGACGAGGCTTTGCGTCCTGGCGTTCGAGGTCGTTGCGTTTTCGAGTTTGGCCCTGGCCTGCGACACCTTGGCCTGTGCCGCGACCAGGGCCGCCGACGAGGCGTCGATCGACTGGGTCGCCTGCTCGAGTTCTACTTCCGCCTGCTGGACCGCGATCTCGAACTGGCGCGGATCGATCACGTAAAGAAGATCACCCTGCTGGACAATCGTATTGTCCTCAACGTGGACACTGATCACCGGCCCCGAGATGCGGGGCGCGATACGGGCAACGTAGCCGCTGACCGTGCCGCGGTCCGTATAGGGGGCGAGCTTGTCGGAAACGGTGTACCAGGCCACGAAGGCAACCATGAGCCCGATGACCAGCACGCCGATCCGGATTCCCGTCCTGGCCGGTCCTGCTTCGACGGGAGCGTCAGCCGGGGCTTCCGGGGCCATGTCGGCGGGCTTGTCCTCGGAAGTGCCTGTCGGCAGGTCATGTTGGTTCTTGTCATCCATTTTTTTCTCTTAGGGTTCGGACGAAACATAGCCCGGCGCTATTGGGCGAACATGGCGATGACGACCGCATTGACGAGGTCGATGAAGAAGCCGCAGACGAGCGGCACAATGATGAAGGCCCGATGCGCCGCACCATACTGCTGGGTGACGGCCGTCATGTTGGCGATGGCAGTGGCGGTGGACCCGAGCGTGATGCCGCCGAAGCTGGCCGATATCACGGCTGCTTCGTAATCGCGCCCCATGGCGGGAAAGACGATGAAAACCGTGTAGACGATCGTGAGCGCGACCTGCACGACCAGTGCGGCCACAACGAAGGTGAAGACGCCGCTCAACTGCCACAGCTGCAGGCCCATCAGAGCCATCGTCAGGAACAGCCCAAGAGTGAGGTCGGACAGAAGCGACAATCCTTGCCGTACGCCGGGCCAAACGCGGGTGATGGCGGCCCCGGCCGCCAGCGGCATCAGATTGCGGATTGCGATGCCGGCCAGCAGGCAACTGACGAAGGCGGGCAGCCTGAAGCCCGTCAGGGCGATCAGGGAGTCGAGCGCCATGCCGAGCATGACCGCCACATTGAGCGCCAGGATCGCCCAGAGCAGGCAGAAATAGTCCATTTTCGGCTCCGGCTCCTCATGGGCGGCGCCGATGTCAAGATCTGCATCGCCCGAGGTGACGATCCGGTTACGTCGGATCAATAGGGCCGCCATGGGGCCGCCGATCACGCACGCGGCGATCAGCCCGACCGTGTTGCTCGCGATGCCGAGTTCCATTGCGTTGGCGATCCCGAGGTCGCCGACGAAGATCGGCGCCCAGGCGACCGTGGTGCCCACGCCGCCCGTGAGCGAGACGGACCCGACCATCAGGCCGGCCTTCGGGTCAAGCCCGAACAATGCGGCGATCCCCATGCCCGTGGCGTTCTGGATGAGCATAAACGTCGTTGCAAGCGCGAGAAGCACGACAAGCGGCCTGCCGCCCTGCAAGAGAGTGGCAGCATCCGACTTAAGGCCGATGCTGGCAAAGAACAGCAGCAGAAGGTAGTCCCGCATGCCGAGTTCGAACTGGATTCTCCAGCCCGCAATCCAGTAGGCCAGAGCCACCAGCGAGGCGCACAAAATGCCGCCGACGACAGGCTCCGGTATCGAGTACTTTCGCAGCACCGCGATGTTCATCGTCAAGATCTTGCCCACGATGAGGAGCAGGACCGCAATTGTGAAAGACAGAAAGGGGCTAACTTGAATCATCTTATTGGGCGAACTTCCATTGAATGATTTCTGGCGGGACCATCCCGGAGCGCGCGCAGACAGCCCATTCCAGTGGTGGGCTTTCGATTCCATGCGTTTGCAGAGGGGGCTCGGATCATCGGCTTACCTCCGATCCGCGGGTCACCTGCCGCCCGTCCAAGCCTTTCAACCTGCACGCCGTAGCTTTGCCGCATGGTCGGTTCGAAAACAGCGATCGGCGCACTGACGGCCACGCTCGCCGCTACGCCGGAGGTCTTCGCCGCTTGCATCGCCACTGCCCCGATGCGGTCTCCTGGACCGACGTCGGCGTCGATGATCGCCTGTCCCGTCGCCGCCCCCAGCACGCCCGCCTGCGTCGCGCCTTCAAGCGTGGCTCTGTTCGGAACTAGTGTGCCCTGAGGTCGGGAAGCGCAGTCCGAAACGAGCAGCCAGCGTGTCATTGCGCGGCATTTGCCGATTGTGTGGATGCCACTCATGGTTCCACCTCTATTCCTCGGACGAAGATATCAATGGTGCGTTCGAGGGCAGCCCGGTCTATCCCCGCGACTCCCGGCGGCGTCCGTTGAAGAACGGCCTGCCGCAGATGCGGTATCACCGTGATGGACAGGAATATCTCCGCATCACGGGCCAGACCGGATTCACTTGCCCCGTAGTCGCGCAGCACGGCCAGTACCTCCTCGCGGATCGGCGGCATTCCATACTGGCCGATGAGACCCGCCAACTGCGGGAACTGCCACGACTCGCCAACAACAACTCTTTCCAGAGAAATAATGAGCGGATCCGTCGCAACTTCGAGAATGCGCAACGACAAGGTCAGCAGCTTGTCCCGCAGCGTATCGCCCGACAACTGTCCCGTAACAATCTTCGACAGGCCTATGTTTACAACATCGAGGACCATCGCTTCGAAAAGTGCGGCCTTGCCTCGATGGCGCGAATAAAGTGTCCGCTTGGAGATTCCGATATCCGCAGCGATCGCGTCCATGCTCGTCTGCGCAAACCCGTCGCGCAGGAAAAGCTTGCGCGCAGCCGCCATGATCCGGGCCGATATCAGTTCAGACTCCGCCGGTGTCGGCCGTCCGCCATGGTGGCTCGCCACACGCGCGTGATTGATCTTGTCGGTCCGCGTCATTGAAGCGCTTTCTGCAACGTTGCCTTATGAACGGAGGGGCTTGCGGGCAAAGTCGGCCCTTTCTGACGTCACAGGGATTGGCAGGGAATGCCCCCGGTGACGGAACACTCCTTCAGTTGGCGTTCCTTGACGAGTTGGCTTGTTAAACGATACGGTGTCGTTTACTCTGTTTAGCGGGGAATCTCAACCGGTTTGCATCTAGGGTTTTAGGGTGGGGTGCGGCGACCGCGAATCGCTCTGCGCTGCACAGACATAAGGAGAGCTGCATGGCAGCATTGAACTCATTAAAGCTCACTCGGGACGATCTCGAACGTCTGCGATCGAGATGGGGGTGCTGGTCGGCGCAGGCATCGCCCTTGCGGCAGTTGGAGTACTGGCTCTCGCCAATGTCCTTATGGCCACTGTGGCGTCAGTTTTCTTCGTCGGTGCGATGATGCTCGTCGGAGGCTCCGTGCAGGTCATCTGCGCCTTCAACGTCAAAGGTTGGAGACAGTTCGCCGGCTGGCTGCTGATCGGTGCCTTTTACATCGTCGCCGGTCTGTTCGCATTTGCCAACCCGCTTTTCGCCTCGACGATCCTGACGCTGCTTTTTTCTCTGAGCATCATCACGGCGGGCGCTATGCGTATCGTTACCGGCTTTGCGTTGCGACCCGCGCAAGGATGGGGCTGGCTCGTGCTGGCGGGTATTATTGCATTCGTCGCCGGGGCGATCGTTATTGCCGGATGGCCTGTCAACAGCCTGTGGCTGATCGGGGCGCTGCTGGCGTTCGATCTCCTTTTCAACGGCTTGGCCATGATCATTTTTGCCTTTGCGCTGAGACGGCGACCACAGTCACCCGCTTGAGTTTCTTTTGCCACCTTTTGGGAGGGCGCGTGCCATGGAGACGGGAATGCACGACCGCATTAGGCCGGGCCTCGCCCTCCCGACCGACAGCCGCTCACGCTCGCGTGTCGGCGGCGCCTTGCTGGTCCTCGTCGTCGTGTCGGTATCGATCTGGACGATGCTGGCGATCTGGCATCAGGTTGAGCCACCAGTCACCTGGCCATCCCTCGCCGCCGCGGCGGCGGCGCTCGCAATCCTACGCCCGAACCATCCGCTCAAGACAAATCGGCGTCCACCGTTGACATTTTAGTCATCGAGTGATGATATGCTCGCGATTTCAAGACAAGCGTTGATGAGGCTGGGGCAAATAGCAGTTCTTCACGCAAACACTCTGGTGAACCATGAAGAACGTGCAAAAAAACCCGTCTACGGCGAGCTTTCTATTAGGTTTGAATCTCGAGACCACAAGGCAGATTAGTTGCAAGCCGTGCGAAGGCAGCAGATCGCTGCGACGACTCATTCTCGCCCGACTTCCTCGCTCTCTCGATTATCGCGCGCAATCAACCACTCGTTCGCAACCGGGGAGGGAAGCGGGACCGTCTCGTATTTGCCCGAGCGCGGCTTTCCGTGACCAACACAGGCTCTTTTCCATGGCAATGACATTTCGCATGATGACCTCAGATAATCTCCATAGCCATCCGCGGTACGCTCGTGCGGCCGCTCCGCGAGGGGAGGTCCGCGCATGAAATCTCTCAAGAACTGGATTGTCGCGATCGTCGTCCTTGCCGGCGTCGCCGGCGCTTATTACGGCTTGCGCATTTATGACGGATCCGGGCTTCCGGCCGGGATCGCCGGCGGAAACGGTAGGATCGAGGCCACCGAAATCGACATTTCCACGAAGACCCCCGGACGCATCAAGGAGATTTTGGTCGACGAAGGCGCGTTCGTCAGCGCCGGCCAGGTGCTGGCCATCATGGATACCCAGCAACTGGAAGCGCAGAAAAAACAGGCCGAAGCCTCGCTGCAGCGCGCCGTCATCAGCGTCGATACGGCAAGAAGCCTTCTGTCCCAGCGCGAGGCGGAGCGTGAAGCTGCCGCTGCTGTGATCGGCCAGCACGAAGCCGAACAGGATGCTGCGGAGCGGAAACTCGCACGCACCGAGCAACTGATCAGAACCAATACGACATCCCTGCAAACACTTGACGATGACCGGGCATCGGCACAGAGAGCACGGGCAGCCGTCGCGGCCGCGAAGGCGTCGCTTTCCGCGTCCGAGGCCGCCATCGGCGCCGCCAAGGCCCAGATCATCGATGCGGAGGCCTCCGTCGTGGCTGCGCAGGCGGCCATCGAAAGCATCGTTGCGGATATCAATGACAGCACGCTGAGATCACCCCGCGAAGGGCGCGTACAGTACCGCGTTGCCCAGCCTGGCGAAGTGCTGTCGTCTGGTGGCCGCGTCCTCAATATCGTCGATCTCAGCGACGTTTACATGACGTTCTTCCTGCCGACCGAACAGGCGGGCCGCATTCAGATGGGATCCGAGGTTCGTCTGGTTCTCGACGCCGCCCCTCAATACGTCATCCCCGCTACGGCAAGCTTCGTGGCGGACGTCGCACAATTCACACCCAAGACAGTCGAGACTGAGGAGGAACGCCAGAAGCTGATGTTCCGCATCAGGGCGAAAATATCGCCTGAACTGCTGCGCGAGCATATTCAGTACGTCAAGACAGGGCTCCCCGGGATGGCCTATGTCCGCATTGCGCAGGATGCCGAATGGCCTGCGCACCTCACCGAGGCATTGGTGAAATGAGCCAACTGTCGCCAGGCGGGAACGACGCGCAGGAGCCCTCTGCCGCGGTCGTAAGAATCGACGATGTCAGCCTGTCTTACGGCAAGACGCGCGCGCTTGATGCTGTTAGCCTCGACATTCCCGCCGGCATCATGGTCGGGCTGATCGGTCCCGACGGCGTCGGAAAATCCAGTCTGCTCAGCCTCATTGCGGGCGCGCACAAGGTTCAGGACGGCCATATTGAGGTTCTGGGCGGCGACATCGCCGACAAGAAGCACCGCGACCGGACCTGCCCGCAGATCGCTTACATGCCCCAGGGTCTCGGAAAAAACCTCTACCCGACGCTGTCGGTGTTCGAGAATATAGAATTTTTCGCGCGCCTGTTCGGCCAGGACAAGCGTGAGCGTGAGATCCGCATCGACGACCTGCTCCGGCGCACCGGGTTAGCCCCCTTCCCCGATCGCCCGGCCGGCAAATTGTCGGGCGGCATGAAGCAGAAGGTCGGACTTTGCTGCGCCCTGATCCATGACCCGGATTTGCTGATCCTCGACGAACCGACGACAGGCGTGGATCCCCTGTCACGCAGGCAGTTCTGGGAGCTGATCGACGATATCCACCGCGACCGCCCGTCGATGAGCGTGGTCGTCGCGACCGCTTACATGGAGGAGGCGCAGCGCTTCGACTGGCTGGTTGCCATGGATGACGGCAAGATCCTTGCGACCGGCACGCCGCAGGAACTGCTCGCGCGCACCGGAGCGGCCAACCTCGATGCCGCCTTTGTCGCCCTGCTTCCGGATGAACGACGCTCCGGTCACCACGAGGTGGTCATACCGCCGAGATCCGATGACGGGCGGACGGACTATGCCATCGAAGCCGAACACCTGACCATGCGGTTCGGCGACTTCACCGCCGTCGACAATGTCAGCTTCCAGATCCCCCGCGGCGAAATCTTCGGCTTTCTTGGCTCGAACGGCTGCGGCAAGACCACGACCATGAAGATGCTTACGGGCCTCCTGCCGGCGACCGAAGGAACCGCAAAACTGTTCGGCAACGAGGTCGATCCGAAAGATATCGAGGTCAGACGGAAGGTCGGTTATATGAGCCAGGCCTTCTCGCTCTACACCGAGCTTACGGTCCGCCAGAACCTCGACTTGCACGCCAGGCTGTTCAGCCTGCCGCCCGATAAAATCCCGGCGCGCATTACGGACATGGCCGAGCGCTTCGACCTCAATGAGATCATGGATACTTTGCCGGATGCGCTGCCGCTCGGCATCCGGCAGAGATTGTCGCTCGCCGTGGCGATGATCCACGCGCCCGACATTCTGATCCTGGACGAACCCACATCGGGCGTCGATCCGGTGGCGCGCGACGGGTTCTGGCAGATACTCTCCGACCTGTCGCGCAAGGATGGCGTGACGATCTTCGTTTCGACCCATTTCATGAACGAAGCAGAGCTTTGCGACCGTATCTCGCTTATGCATGCCGGCAAGGTGCTCGTCAGCGACACGCCACGCGCCATCATCGAGAAGCGCTCAGCCGAAACGCTGGAGGAAGCCTTCATTTCCTATTTGGAGGAGGCCATCGGCGACAAGGCTTCACCTGCGCCCGCCCCAATCACGCAGCGTGAAGAGGCGGATGAAGCCGCCGCGCCCCCGCCGGCTTCATCCGCTAGTTCGACTTTCAACCTGCGCCGTATGCTCGCCTATACACGGCGGGAATCGCTCGAACTGCGCCGGGACCCGATCCGCGCGACGCTCGCCATTCTTGGCAGCGTCATTTTGATGTTCGTCGTGGGTTTCGGCATCAATATGGATATCGAGAACCTGTCCTTTGCCGTGCTCGACCGGGACGACACGACGATCAGCCGCGACTACACGCTTCAGATCGCCGGATCCCGCTATTTCACGGAGAAGGCGCCGATCGTCGATTACAACGACCTCGACCGACGCATGCGCGACGGCGAACTCAGCCTCGCACTGGAAATCCCGCCAGGCTTCGGGCGCAATGTCGCGCGCGGCACCAAGGTCGAAATCGGCGCCTGGATCGACGGCGCAATGCCTTCGCGGGCCGAGACGGTGCGGGGCTATGTGCAAGGCATGCATCAGACATGGCTCACCCAGAAAGCGCGCGAACTCTATGGCGACGCGGCAACGACCGGCACCTTCGAGATCGCCCTTCGATACCGCTACAATCCGAGCGTCGAGAGCCTCAAGGCCATGGTGCCAGCCGTCATCCCGATGCTGTTGATGATGATCCCCGCCATGCTCGCCGTTCTGAGTGTCGTGCGCGAAAAGGAACTCGGCTCTATCATCAATTTCTACGTGACACCCGTCACTCGGGTGGAGTTTCTCCTCGGCAAGCAATTGCCTTACATCGCGCTTGCCATGCTCAACTTCTTCATGTTGACGGCCTTCGCGATATTCGTGTTCCAGGTGCCGGTGACAGGCAGCTTCCTGACGCTGACCGGTGCTGCACTTCTCTACGTCACGGCGGCGACCGGGCTGGGACTTCTCACTTCCACCTTCATGAGCAGCCAGATCGCTGCGATCTTCGGGACCGCGCTGATCACACTCATTCCGGCCGTCCAGTATTCCGGAATGATCGATCCGGTCTCCTCGCTGGAGGGGGTGGGCGCATTTATCGGACAAATCTATCCGGCGACCTACTTCGTCACGATCGCACGCGGTACCTTCTCCAAGGCACTCGAATTCAAGGATCTTGCTACGTCGTTCATCCCGCTCCTGATCGCTGTCCCGGTTCTTCTCGCCAGCAGCGCGGCGCTCCTCAAGAAACAGGCGGGGTGATCCATGCGCTTGGCCAACATCGCCCAACTCGGCATCAAGGAGCTGCGCGGTCTCGCCCGGGACCCAATGCTTGTCGTCCTCATCCTCTATGCCTTCACCCTGTCGATCTACACGGCTTCGACGTCGATGCCTGAGACGCTCAACAAGGCAGCCATTGCTGTCGTCGACGAAGACCAGTCTCCCGTCTCCTCCCGCATCCTGACCGCGTTTTACCCGCCTTATTTCTCTATCCCCAAGGTCATTTCCCAGCATGAGATGGACAGTCGCATGGATGCGGGGCTCGACACTTTCGCCCTCGACATTCCGCCGAATTTCCAGCGTGATCTGCTTGCCGGTCGAACGCCTACGATCCAGCTCAATGTCGACGCCACCCGCATGTCGCAGGCCTTCAGCGGCGGCGGCTATATCCAGTCCATCGTCTCCAGCGAAGTCAGCGAATATCTCAACCGCTACCGGGGAACCACCGAGGTTCCTGTGGATCTCGCTCTGCGTTCCCGCTTCAACCAGGAGCTCAACAAGGGTTGGTTCGGCGCCATTTCCAATGTGATCTCATCGATCACGATGCTTTCGATCGTGCTCACGGGTGCGGCTCTCATACGTGAACGCGAGCATGGCACCATCGAGCATCTTCTCGTGATGCCGGTGACGCCGACCGAGATCATGCTGAGCAAGATCTGGTCGATGGGGCTCGTCGTGCTTGTTGCCTCTGCCATCTCGATCGTGTTCGTCGTGCAAGGGGTTCTTCAGGTGCCGATCCAGGGCTCCGTCGGCCTTTTTCTGGCAGGTGCGGCGCTACAGCTCATCGCCACCACGTGCATGGGAATTTTCCTCGCCACCATCGCGGGCTCGATGCCGCAGTTCGGGCTGCTGTTGATGCTGGTTCTGCTTCCGCTTCAGGTTCTGTCGGGTGGCGTCACTCCACGCGAAAGCATGCCGCAGATCATTCAGGACATCATGCTCGCAGCGCCAAACACCCACTTCGTGATCCTTGCGCAATCGATCCTGTTTCGCGGTGCGGGCCTCGATGTGGTGTGGCCACAGCTGCTGGCTCTCGTGCTTATCGGCGCAGCGCTCTTTGTCTTTGCGCTACGCCGCTTCCGGACCTTCCTGCAATAGGCGAGCGCGGGCCGCGATGATCCGCAAGGCGTCATCAAGGTCACCCGGTTGAAAGACAAAAGCGGTTTATTCGAACAGGAGGTTGTCAGTCATGCAAGGACTTATGAAAGCTGCGATTGTTCATGAATTTGGAAAGCCGCTGATAATCGAGAACGTTCCGATACCCGTGCCCGGCCCGGGCGAAGTGCTGGTGAAAGTGGCCGCCTGTGGCGTGTGCCACACCGATCTGCATGCCGCCTCCGGCGACTGGCCGGTCAAGCCATCCGTGCCCTTCATTCCCGGCCATGAGGTAGCAGGCACCGTCGCGGCCCTCGGTCCAGGTGTCACGGACTTTGCAATCGGCGATGCCGTCGGCATCGCATGGCTCCATGACGCCTGCATGCGGTGCGAACATTGCGAAACCGGCTGGGAGACGCTTTGCGAGCATCAACACAATACGGGCTACAGCTGCGATGGAGGCTTTGCGGAATACGCGATCGCCAATGCTGCATTCGCTGCAAGACTGCCTGACGACGTTGATTTCACGGCGGTCGCGCCTATTCTCTGCGCCGGCGTCACGACTTACAAAGGGCTCAAGGAAACGGAAGTGCGACCCGGGCAATGGGTCGCCATCTCCGGCATCGGCGGCCTAGGCCAGGTGGCCATCCAATACGCCAAAGCAATGGGATTGAAGGTCATTGCACTGGATGTCACACCTGAGAAGCTGGCTTTGGCAAGGCGGACTGGGGCAGATGTCGCTCTCGACGCGCGGTCCCCGGACGCCATCGCCGAGGCCCTCGAAGCAACAGGCGGCGGAGCACATGGAGTGCTCGTCACCGCGGTATCGCCTCCGGCGTTCTCGCAGGCGCTCCAGCTCGTTCGACGAAAAGGCACCGTTGCTTTGGTCGGATTGCCGCCAGGCGAATTCGCGACGCCTATTTTCGATGTCGTCCTGAAGCGCATAACCGTGCGGGGCTCAATCGTCGGCACGCGTCGGGATCTTGACGAGGCCATCGCCTTTTTTGCCGAAGGCAAAGTCAAGGCTCAGGTCACGCCGGCGCCGCTTGAGGACATCAACCGGATTTTTGAGGAGCTCAAAGCTGGCCGTGTCGAGGGCCGCGTCGTGCTCGACATGTCAAGCAAAGCCGCCTGATCGGATCGAGGCCGCGTTTCAAAAGGGATGCGCATGATTACGTCTGACATCATGACCCGCGACGTCGCAACGATCAGTGTGGATGCTCATGTGCGTCACGCTGTTTCCGTGATGCTGGAGCGCGGCGTCAGCGGTCTGCCGGTAACCGGTAGCGAGGGAAATCTCGTCGGGATTATCACCGAAGGCGATCTGATGGGTCGAAAGGAAATCGGGAAGTCTTTGCTCGGCCGGCAGGTTCATCCGATGACCAATGAGCAAGATCTCAAAAACTATATCCGATCCAACAGCTGGCGCGTTGGTGACGTCATGACGGCGGAGGTTATTACGGTCGCCCCTTCCACACCGTTGGCGACGGTGGCCGAGACCATGCTGAGCCGCAACATCAAGCGTATTCCGGTAACGTCCGACCGCGCGGTTATCGGGATCGTCAGCCGCCGCGACCTTTTAAAGGCGACCTCCTTTTCGGGTATCGAACACATTGCGCGTGGAGACGAAGGTATCAGGCTTGCAGCTTCGGCGCGTATCCGCAATGACCTCGGATTTGATCCAGTCAGGCTGAACATCGACGTGCGCGACGGGACAGTTGCGGTCGCCGGAGCGGATTTGACGGAGTTCCAGTTCAGGGCGGTGCAATGTGTTGTTGAGGGCATACCCGGGGCAAGCTTTCTCAAGCAAAGGACTTGATATTGCTTTCGCATAAATAAAAGTGATTAGTATTTAGATTTGAAGTTCGGTCCTGAAATGCAGGTGCTCGAATTGATGGACGGTAACGGTAACGCCAGCGCTTGAGCGTCCCTCGCAACGTTAGCGACGATTTCGACCATAGTAATCAAGGCTTGGAACGGCGCGATCACACCCAAAATGCGCCTGCATTAGTCATCAGCCGTTGACTCAGATCAATTCCTCAGCCTAAAAAACGAGCAACGGTCGTTTTTCTTCGCCTGCACCTAGAGGCTTTCTCCGTTCCGAGCAAGTCGTAGCCGCCCGCGAAGCTTGAATATCGACCGTTTCTCGGAGGGGTTCATGAGCGAGATTTCTGAAGCATCGAAGGAACGTCAGTTCCGGTTTCCAACCGCATTCACGATCCTGTTCGGCCTGATCATTCTGGTCGCAGCACTCACATGGATCATACCAGCCGGGCAGTACGATCGCGTCCAGAACGCTGCCCTGAACAAGCATGTGCCGGTTGCAGGCACATATGCTGTGACCGAGCCGGCGCCCCAGGGGATACTCGACATCATCATGGCGCCGATCCGGGGGTTCTACGACCCCGCAGCCGGCACCGCAAACGCCATCGATGTTGCTCTTTTCGTCTTGGTGATTGGCGGGTTCATCGGGGTCGTCACCTCGACAGGCGCGATAAATGCCGGAATCGAGCGCGCTATGGCCAAGCTCAAGGGACGGGAAAAGTGGATGATCCCGTTCCTGATGGCGCTGTTTGCCTTCGGCGGCACCACCTATGGAATGGCCGAAGAAACGCTCGCTTTCTATATGCTGCTGATCCCGATTATGATCGCCGCGCGATATGACGCGGTTACCGCCGTCGCCATCATCCTCCTTGGAGCAGGCGTTGGTGTCCTGGGGTCCACGGTCAACGCATTTGCCACCGTTATCGCCTCTGACGCGGCCGGCGTGCCGTTCACGCAAGGCCTGGTCTTGCGCGTCGTCATTCTCGGGCTGACCTGGCTCGCCTGCGTTGCCTACGTCATGCGCTATGCGGAACGGGTTCGGCTCGATCCGAGCAAATCGCTCGTCTACGACATGAAAGCCGACAACGAGAAGCTTTTCCTCAGCGCTCATCACGAGGGGACGATCGACTTCACCCTGGTACACAAGGTCGTGCTTGCAGTCTTCGGCATCACCTTCGTGGTGATGATCTGGGGTGTGCTCAAGGGCGGCTGGTGGATGGGCGAGATGAGCGGTCTCTTCCTCGCCTCCGCCATTGTCATAGGCGTCATTGCGCGAACGGGTGAGAAGAACTTCACGGATGCCTTCGTTAACGGAGCACGCGATTTGCTTGGCGTTGCCCTGATCATCGGCTTGGCTCGCGGTATCGTCGTCATCATGGATGCCGGCAAGGTCACCGATACGATCCTGCACTGGGCAGAGGTCTCAGTTGCCGGGCTGGGCAAAGTCGCCTTCATCAACGTGATGTACTGGCTCCAGATCCTGTTGTCGTTCTTCGTGCCGTCGTCGTCGGGTCTTGCGGTCCTGTCGATGCCGATCATGGCCCCGGTCGCCGATTTTGCCGGCGTGGGCCGCGATCTGGTCGTCACTGCCTATCAGTCGGCGAATGGCATCGTGAATCTCATTAATCCGACCTTCGCCGTGGTCATGGGTGCGCTCGCCATAGGTCGCATCCCATACGAACGGTGGCTGCGCTTCATGTGGCCGCTTCTCGTGATCCTCACCGTCATCATCATGGCGAGCCTCAGCATCGCCGCCATCATCGTCTGAAGGAGATTGTCATGCCCCACGCCTACGGAGTCCATTCCGAGGTCGGCAAGCTTCGGCGCGTTCTGGTCCATCGACCTGGGGCAGCGCTTGCCCGACTCACCCCGTCGAATTGCCACGAACTGCTCTTCGACGACGTCATCTGGGTCAAGCAGGCCCGCGTCGAGCATCTGACCTTCGTGGACGCCATGCGCCATCGCGGCGTCGAGGTCGTGTTTCTGCGCGAGATGCTGGTAGAAACGCTACAGATTCCCGAGGCTCGCCGCTGGCTTCTTGAACGGCGGGTCAATGACGACACGGTTGGCGTCGGCTTCGCCGATGATCTCAGGGCGCATCTGATGGAGATCGAGGCGGACGCCCTTTCCCTGATCCTGCTGGGCGGACTGAGCAAGACGGAGTTACCGATCAAAAGCGCCGGCCTTCTCGCGGAAACGCTGCGGCCGGAGGATTTTGTCCTGCCGCCGCTTCCCAATCACCTCTTTACCCGTGACACGACCTGCTGGATCTATGGCGGCGTCACGCTCAATCCGATGCGCTGGAACGCGCGCAAGCTCGAGACCGTCAACATCGCCGCCATCTATCGCTTCCACCCGGATTTCCGCGACACGGGCTTCCCGGTCTGGTGGGGCGATCCCGACAAGGACCACGGCCTTGCCACTCTAGAGGGGGGCGACGTCATGCCGATCGGCAACGGAACGGTTCTTGTGGGCATGGGCGAGCGGACGACACCACAGGCCGTCGGTCAGCTCGCGCGGTCGCTGTTCGCACAGGGCGGCGCGGAAAGAGTGATCGCCTGCAAACTGCCTGTCGAGCGCGCCTCCATGCACCTCGACACCGTCTTCAGCTTCTGCGACCGCGATCTCGTGACGCTTTTTGCGGATGTCGCCCACAAGATCGAGCCCTATTCCATTCGTCCGGGCGAGCGCGAAGGCACGATCGATGCACGCAAGGAAGAGCGGCCGCTCGTAGAGGTCGCGGCCGAGGTGCTGGGGCTGAAGCAGTTGCGCGTGGTCGAGACGGGCGGCGATGCCTATGTCGCTGAACGCGAGCAATGGGATGACGGCAACAACGTCGTGGCGCTCGAGCCTGGCGTCGTCGTCGCCTACGACCGCAACACCTATACGAACACGCAGCTTCGCAAGGCAGGCGTAGAGGTCATCACCGTGCCGGGCGCCGAACTCGGCCGCGGTAGGGGTGGCGGTCATTGCATGACGTGCCCCCTCATCCGGGATCCGGTTTAAAGGAGGTCTATCATGCCCGTTAACCTGAGAGGTCGCAGTGTCCTGAAGCTGCTCGATTTCACGTCGGACGAGATCCGTTTCCTGCTCAAACTGTCAGCTTCGCTCAAGCAGGCGAAATATGGCGGCTACGAGGAGCAACGCCTGAAAGGCAAAAACGTCGCGCTGATCTTCGAGAAGGATTCGACGCGCACACGCACGGGTTTCGAGGTGGCCGCCTATGACCAGGGCGCCCACGTTACCTATCTCGGGCCAACCGGCACCCAAATCGGCAAGAAGGAGTCGATGAAGGATACCGCCCGCGTTCTCGGGCGGATGTATGACGGCATCGAGTATCGCGGCTTCGGACAGGAACAGGCGGAAACCTTGGCGGCCTATGCCGGCGTTCCGGTCTACAACGGACTGACCGACGAGTTCCATCCGACGCAGATTCTCGCCGATTTCCTGACTATGCGGGAATACACGCGCAAGCACCTGTCGCAGGTGAATTTCGCCTTCCTCGGTGACGCCGGAAACAACATGGGCAACTCGCTGCTGGCAGGCGCCGCGCAGATCGGCATGGATGTGCGCCTCGGCGCGCCGAAGGCGTGCTGGCCCGAAGAGGATCTCGTGCGGAAATGCCGGGAGATCGCAGCCAGGACGGGCGCGAAGATCACGCTGACCGAAGATGCTGCCGAAGCGGTAAAGGGCTGCGACTTTGTCTATACCGACGTCTGGGTGTCGATGGGGGAGCCGGATTCGGTCTGGAAGGAACGCATTGAACTGCTCACACCCTATCGTGTCACCGCTGACATCATGGCGGCGACGGGCAATCCGCATGCGAAATTCATGCACTGCCTACCCGCGTTCCACAATCGCGAGACCGAGATCGGCGAGAAGATCTTCCAGCAATACGGCATCGACAGCATGGAAGTGACCGAAGAGGTCTTCGAGTCCGAAGCGTCCATCGTCTTCGACCAGGCGGAAAACCGAATGCACACGATCAAGGCCCTGCTGGTCGCAACCTTGGGGTCGTGACATGAGGGTCGTGATAGCACTGGGCGGCAATGCGCTCCTCAAGCGCGGCGAGCCAATGACGGCCGATGCGCAACGCACCAACGTTCGCAAGGCGGCCGCAGCGATGGCCGATCTGGCGCGCGACCATGACATCGTGGTCGCCCATGGAAACGGACCACAGGTCGGTCTCCTCGCCTTACAGGCGGCGGCCTACAAAGACGTCGACCCCTATCCGCTCGATGTCCTGGGTGCAGAGAGCGTCGGCATGATCGGCTATCTGGTCGAGCAGGAGCTGACCAATGCGATGCCTGCGGGTTCAAGGATCGCGACACTGCTGACCCAGATAGAGGTGGACCGGGACGATCCCGCCTTCGCTCGCGCGGAAAAGCCGATAGGTCCGGTCTACACGCAGAACGAGGCGCTAAAGGCGAAAGAGGCACATGGCTGGCCTGTGGTAGAAGAAGCGCAGGGCCGCTGGCGCCGGGTCGTCCCGTCACCACTACCTCAGCATATTACCCAGATCGAGACGATCAGGCTCCTTGTCGAGGCTGGCGTCACTGTCATCTGCGCCGGCGGTGGAGGTATCCCGGTCATGCGCGAAGCCGATGGGACGCTTCGGGGACTGGAAGCGGTGATCGACAAGGACAGAGCAGCCGGGCTTCTCGCCAAGGCGCTCGGGGCCGACGCTTTCCTGATGCTGACCGACGTGGACGCTGTTTATGAGGGGTGGGGAACGGTCGATAGGCGGCCGATCCGCAAAGTAACGCCTGCCGAGTTGACCAGCGACGTGTTCGCGGCCGGGTCCATGCGACCGAAAGTCGAAGCGGCGTGCGATTTTGCGAACGCGGGCGGGATTGCTGGAATAGGCCGGCTTGAAGATGCGCGCGGGATTCTGGAAGGGCGGCAAGGCACGTTGGTGACGCTTCAGGCGATCAATCAAGCGAGCTGATATCGCAAGTATTCATTGGCGGCGTTTCGACAGGCCCGCTCTTGCGTTTGCGTCGCACAATATATGCGTACGGCCGTGTTCTGCATTACTGAGGAGTGAGATGTGCTGGATTCTGAAACTGCGATAGCTGGGCTTGACCAGGCGGTCGCACTGGTCGTGCCGCGGGAAATGCGGGAAGCCTTGTTCATTGCTGCCGCTCACGCATGGAATACCGGCGAGGTCACCTTCGACCACGACCTTGCCATGGCGGTCGACGCTGTGGCGGAGATCCTCGCCCTTCCGCGCAAGGAAGTCATCGACTTGATGATACAGGAATGGCTCCACGCCTCGGAGGGCTTCGTTTCAGTCGAAGACCGGCCGGATATCATATTTCGGCCTTCGCACATTCGTTCTGCCGAACAGGGCATGCCTACGGGCGTCCCTCCCATTGATAGCTGACGACCGAGCGCTCCGCGAACTGAAGGTGAGGACGGCATGGAGAACATGCCCCCCGAGACATATACTTTTCGCAACGGATTTCTCGGCCCGTTGCGACAGGTCACAGGAGCGCGCCATTCAGTTGGCTCTTCAGTGGCAGGCGCGTCTGACGGTGGTTCATGTGATCGAAGACGAAGACGACTTCCTTGAGCAGCCTGAGATGAGCTCTGTTCCGCGCGCCGTTTCGCGCAACGCTATACGCCTGCGTGAAGAGCTTACAGGTATTGATGGGCTCATAAGCGCCGTCGTCGTCAGACGAGGCCGTCCACTCGTCGAGATCAAGGAGATCGCTTTATGGGATAAAGCTGATCTGATCGTCACGGGAATATCGCGCAACGAAACCGATGGTCGGTCCTTATTGGGCAGCACGACGACGTCTCTATTGCGAGAGAGCGGACTGCCCGTGCTTGTGGTGAAAAAGAAGTCGGTCGATACAGGCGACCGGATTGTCGTAGCGACAGATGTTTCCCCGGCTGCGTCTGCCGTGCTCGAAACCACTGTCAGGTTCTTCCGACCTGAAACCCTTATTCTGTTCCATGCATTCGATCCTCCGTTCAAGAACTGGGTCGAGAACAAAGAGGCTTATAGTCACCAGTTCTCAAAAGATATCGCCCAACGAGCCAGAGACACCCTGGATCAATCTCTGATGACAGGCGGAGCTTGCCAGGTTCAAGTCGTCACGCTGGAGGGCGATCCAGCGGGGCAACTGGCTGAATATGTCGACGATAACGATATTGATCTGGTGATTGCCGGCACAGAAAGCAGGAGCACGATCCTGAACCTGTTTATCGACAGTGTGGCAGGCAATATTCTCCATGAGGTCCAGTGTGACATCATGATCGTTCCTAGCCATGCTCATCTTTGAAGCATACCGCAGGCATCGAACCTGAGAAGATCCACGTCGTGCTCCGCGGGCACGGTTTCGATAGTGAGAAGCCGAGCCCAAGGAGCCGTTGGATATCCGGCAAGGGCTTATAGTCATGTGGATTCCTCGCCGTGGACCGTCAGGGGGTGGAACGCGAGCTATCGGGGCGTCATGCGAAGCCTGTTACGATCATTAGTTTCTCTATCGAAGATGCCCTAGTGCCACCGGCTGTCTCAGGCGGCAACGAAGTCCCGCTTCTTGTTGTAACGTCGGGTGATCCACTTCCGGATTTCGCTGAACCAAAGGACGCTGCTGCTCATCGCAAGGCAGAGCAACCATTGATCAAGTGACAAAGGCACCGTTCCGAACGCGGCGTTGAGAAAGCTCACATTGACGACTGCTATCTGCAGGACAACAGACAAGCCGACCGCCGCCCAAAGCCACCTGTTCGCGAACAAATAGCTGAACGCGCTGCTGGATTCTGATCGGGCGCTGAAGCAATTGAACAGTTGGGAGAAAACCAACACGGTGAACCCCGCCGTGCGTGCTCGTTCCAGGCTCTGAGACCCTTCGATGAGCCCGCCGGGCAGATAGAAATCCATGGTCAGAAGCGCTGCCAGCGCCATCACCAGGCCGAGCGCGATAACGCTCCGCCACATTTGCGCGTCGATTGCGTGCTCGTTGGATTTGCGAGGCGGTCGCGCCATCACGTCGTCCGTTTCCGGATCGATACCCATGGCAAGAGCAGGGCCGGAGTCCGTGATCAGATTGATCCAAAGGATTTGAGTTGCCAGCAGCGGAAGAACCAGTTCGCCACCGCCGGCGTCAGCCAATCCTATCATGCCCGCTCCGATGACGCCGAGGAAGACGGTCAGCACCTCGCCCATATTGGAAGACAAGAGATAGCGCAGGAATTTGCGTATATTGTCGAAGATTCCGCGTCCTTCCTGCACGGCGTCGACGATCGTGGCGAAATTGTCGTCGGCCAGCACCATATTGGCCGCTTCCTTGGTAACTTCCGTCCCGTTGATTCCCATTGCGATGCCGATATCCGCCGCCTTCAACGCCGGCGCGTCGTTGACGCCGTCGCCCGTCATCGCCACGACATTGCCATCGGCCTGCAGAGCATCGACGATGCGCAGCTTGTGCACGGGAGCGACGCGGGCATAGACCGAAATCGTGCGAACTGCCGCCGCGAACGCGGCATCGTCCATTGCGTCGAGATCGGCCCCGGTCAAAGCCTTCGCGCCGCGATCGACGATGCCAAGCAAAGCGGCTATGCGCGATGCCGTACGCGGATGGTCGCCGGTGATCATCATCACGCGTATTCCGGCCCGGCGGGCTTTCGATATGGCGACGGCCGCTTCTTGCCGAGGCGGATCGATGATCCCGACCGTGCCGACAAAGATCAGATCATGTTCAAGGTCTTCGCCCTCCTCCGTGTCTTCGCCATCGGCCAGCGGCCGATAGGCGACCGACAGAGTGCGCAAGGCGTCGTCGGAGAGCCGTTCAACTTCGGCGGCGGCATGCGCGCGCTGTCCGGCGTCGAATGGAACGACATCCATACCGATCCGTACATGCGTACAACGAGCCATCAGAACATCCGGTGCTCCCTTGGTAACGAGAATCCGCTCGCTGCCATGCTCATGGTCGATCTCGATGGTCGACATCATCTTGCGGTCTGAACTGAACGGAATTTCGTTGATGCGTTCGAAGCGTCGCCTGCGGCGGTCGTCAATTTCGAGCTTACGCTCGGCAACCAGAAAAGCGGCCTCAGTGGGATCGCCCTGAATTTCCCAGACTCCGTTCTCCGCCTGGCGCAGGGCAGCATTGCCAGCCAGACTGCCGCCGCTCAGAACCACGATCTGCTCGGCGCGCAGAGGCCCCTTGAAACCTCCACCGCCCTCAACTTCCAGATTGCCGACAGGCGCATACCCGACGCCAGTGACACGGCTGCTGCCGGACGCCGTTACGATGCGCTCGACCGTCATTTCGGATCGGGTCAGCGTTCCTGTCTTGTCCGAACAGATGACGGAAGCCGAGCCGAGCGTCTCGACCGACGAGAGCGTCTTGACCACGGCTTTTCGTCCCGCCATGCGTTGGACGCCAAGCGCGAGCACCAGGGACAATATGGCGGGGAGGCCTTCCGGGACTGCGGCGACGGCCAGCGAAACGCCCATCAGCAAAACGGAAATTACGTCGGAAGGGCCGTGGATGTCGGAAACCAAAAGCACTGTCGCGACCACGACGATGGCGATGGCGACAACGGCAATCCCGAGCGCGCGGCCGACCCGGGCGACCTCCTTCTGCAAGGGTGTCGTTTCCTCCTTGCTGGCGTCCAGCATCTGCGCAATGGTGCCGATTTCGGTCCGCATTGCGGTTCCGGTGACAATTGCACGACCAGTTCCCTGAACCACCGCGGTCCCTTTGAACACCATGCAGAAACGCTCGGCCAGCGGGGCAGGATGATGCAGAATGGCTGCATCCTTGAGGATGGCCTCGCTTTCGCCGGTGAGCGAGGCTTCCTGCACGCGAAGGCTTGCTGCGCTAAGCAACCTTGCATCGGCTCCGACGGCGTCACCCTCCTCAAGCAGCAGGATGTCGCCCG
Organism: Rhizobium sp. YJ-22; assembly: GCF_029601685.1. Classification (NCBI taxonomy): domain Bacteria; kingdom Pseudomonadati; phylum Pseudomonadota; class Alphaproteobacteria; order Hyphomicrobiales; family Rhizobiaceae; genus Rhizobium; species Rhizobium sp. YJ-22. Next base: position 41,066 of record NZ_JARRIR010000015.1, read on the forward strand.
GCACAAGCTCGGCGCAGGGAATGCGGATTCGCTCGCCGTCCCTCAGAACGGAGGAGGTAACGGCGGTCATTCGCGCCAGCGCGGCCACGGCATCAGCAGCTCTTGTTTCCTGCACGAAGCCAAGAGCTGCATTCGCCAGGACCACCATGGCTATCACGACTGCGTCGATAGGCCAGCCCGCATGCCCGTCAATAGCCCATGCCGCGAGGGCGATAATAATTGCTCCGAGCAGCAGATACACGAGTGGATCCCGGAACTGGGAAAGCAGGCGCTGCCAGATAGGAATCGGCGGCACCGCACGCAGTTCGTTGGGACCATTTTCTGCCAGCCGGCGTGCTGCTTCCGTTCTTGTCAGACCGCGCTGGGCGTCACTGGCGAGTTTGTCTACGACTTCCTCCGCGACGCGGAGCGAGTAGTCATCCGGTGTCTGCGGGGCGCGACCGCAGGGATTTCCGTCGCCCTTCATTCAGCAGTCCCTTCTGTGATCTCTCCATGTCTCGTTTCCAGGCAGGCACCAACCAATTGATCAGCGGGCCTGCTGGGGAGACATCGACCTCATGCCCACAAGGAGCGTTTTAGCCCATCCGAGTGGGGAAGAATGTCATCGAGACAGGTGACGACCTGTCATCAAGCCGCACAAGTGGCTACACGAATGATCCGCCCCGGCTTGGAAGCGATGCAAGGTAAGGCACCGAACAGTATCAGCATTCTCCGGTTCCTGAGATGATTTCGTCAGCGTTAAGGCCACGTCCAGTCCCGGATTTCGGGCATATCTTCTCCATGTTCATACACATACGCCTTGTGCAGGACGAGCTTCTCCTGGAGTGCTGCAACGATCTCCGCTCCCTTCTCCTTCAGGACGGGAAGACGCTCGATCGCCTCGATGGCCAGATGAAACCGGTCCAACTCGTTGAGGACGGCCATATCGAAGGGCGTCGTCGTGGTCCCCTCTTCGATAAAGCCGCGCACATGGAAATTTGGATGGTTGGCGCGTTTGTAGACAAGGCGATGGATAAGGTAAGAATAGCCGTGATACGCAAAGACCACCGGTCGGTCGCGTGTGAAGATGCTGTCGAACTTCTCGTTAGAAATACCATGCGGGTGGTGTTGCGGCGATTGCAGCGCCATCAGGTCCACGACGTTCACGACTCGGATGCGCAGATGTGGCAGAGCCTGCCGCAAGAGGTCGACAGCGGCGAGCGTTTCCATGGTCGGCACGTCGCCGGCGCAGGCCATCACGATGTCTGGCTCCAATCCGTCCTCGGTTCCAGCCCAGTCCCATATTCCAAGGCCCGCCTCGCAGTGCTGCTCGGCCTCCGTCATGGTCAACCATTGAGGCGCGGGCTGTTTGCCAGCGACAATGACATTCACCCGATCCCACGTCTTGAGGCAATGATCGCCGACCCACAACAGGGTATTCGCATCCGGGGGCAGATAGACGCGGACGATGTCGGCGCTTTTGTTTGCAACGAGATCGATGAAGCCGGGATCCTGATGGCTGAACCCGTTATGATCCTGCCGCCATACATGAGAAGTCAGAAGATAGTTTAGCGAGGAGATCGGCTTGCGCCATTCCAGTTCGCGCGAAACCTTCAGCCATTTGGCGTGCTGGCTGAACATGGAGTCCACAATGTGGATGAACGCCTCGTAGCAAGAGAAGAACCCATGGCGGCCAGTGAGCAGGTAGCCTTCAAGCCATCCCTGGCACAGATGCTCGGACAGTACTTCCATAACGCGCCCGTCGGGCGACAGATGATCGTCAGTTTCGAGCGTTTCGGCCATCCAGACCCGGTCCGTCGCTTCGAACACGCTGCCGAGCCGGTTGGAAGCCGTCTCGTCCGGCCCGAACACACGGAAGTTCCGCTCGTCATCGTTGAGCCGTAGGACGTCGCGTAGATAATCGCCGAGAACTTTCGTCGCCTGCGCTTCCGCCGCGCCGGGCCGGCCGACCTCCACGGCATAGCTGCGGAAGTCGGGTGTACGCAGTTCCTTGCGCAGAAGGCCGCCGTTGGCATGCGGATTGGCGCCCATGCGCCGCGGACCCTTGGGTGCCAAGGCCTTGAGCTCTGCCTTCAGTGCGCCCCTTTCATCGAACAAGTCCTCCGGGCCGTAGCTCCGCAGCCATTCCTCGAGGATAGCGCGGTGTCCTTCGTCCTCGCGGCAATTCGCGACCGGCACTTGATGAGAGCGCCAGTGGTTCTCCACCATCTTGCCGTCCACGACCTTAGGTCCTGTCCAGCCCTTGGGGCTGCGCAGAATGATCATAGGCCACTGCGGGCGCACCGATGACGAGGATGCCTTCCCTCGGATCGCAGCGAGCCGATCGAAGACAGTGTCGAACACTCCGGCCATCTGCTGGTGCATTTCAGCGGGCTCGCTACCCTCGACAAAGAACGGCTCATAGCCGTAGCCGATGAAAAGATGCTGCAACTCGTCGTCGGAAAGCCGCGCAAGAACGGTGGGGTTGGCGATCTTGTAGCCGTTGAGGTGCAGGATGGGCAGAACCATTCCGTCACGGGCCGGATTGACAAATTTGTTAGAATGCCATGCGGCCGCGAGCGGTCCGGTTTCTGCCTCGCCGTCGCCTACCACGCAAGCCACCACCAAATCGGGATTGTCTAGCGCGGCGCCGTAGGCATGAACCAGCGCATAACCCAGCTCACCGCCTTCATGGATCGAGCCTGGCGTCTCCGGCGCAACGTGGCTCGGAACGCCGCCTGGAAATGAGAATTGCTTGAACAGCCGTCTCATTCCGGGCTCATCATCACCTATCTCGGGATAGGTTTCGGAATAGACGCCTTCCAGCCAGGTATTCGCAACCATGCCGGGGCCACCGTGCCCAGGCCCGCAGACATAGAGGATGTCCGCGTCGCGCTCGGTGATGATCCGATTCAAATGCGCATAGATGAAGTTGAGCCCCGGGGTCGTTCCCCAATGCCCAAGGAGGCGCGGTTTGACATGCTCCGGTTTCAGCGGTTCGCGGAGTAACGGATTGTCCATCAGATAAATCTGGCCAACGGATAAATAATTGGCCGCACGCCAGTAGCGATCGATTAGCGATAATTTTCTGGTATCAAGCGACATAATGTTCCTTGTTGCATCCACGTTGCTAAGCGCGAGATCGTGTTGGGACTTAAGAACTGGAAGCGATCTGCGCAAATATCACTGGCGATACAACTCGCGAGTGAACGACTGACCGCACGGTATATTTCTAACACCCAATGGTCAACGACTGATGACGATAGCTGATGCTGCGGGTATGTCACCTGATATTTGCATCGCGCTCCGGCGTCGAAATCAACAGGATCGGTTGTTCGGAGGCGGTTAGTCGGTCCCTCCTTCGCACCAATGCCCCTTAGGTTTCATTCCCTGAGAGCAGCCTTCCCGGTCGCCAGAAAGAGGCTGGAAATCATCTCGGCGGCGGCGCTGATGAACAGAGGTCCCCGCTAGCCTGAGAAATAGCCGAAGACCCATTGGCGCGGAGCATCGATAACTCGTGATAAACTGATGCAGGGCCGCTGAAACTATGGTGATTTAACCTGACGGACGTCTTCAGTTTCCACGATTCTGACGATCTGAATGTCCTCCTTTGCTGATTTCGTTTTCCCCCTCAAGGCAAACAGCAAGGTCACCTATGCCCTCTCGCACCGCGCTACCGCCAGCGAGATCTCCTCGAGCGCTTTTCCAATCGCATCAAAAGCTTTGGACGAATCGCAACCAAGCACGACAGGCACGCACAAAACCGCCTCGCCGCGATCAAGCTCGTAGGAGGTCGTAGCTGGTGTCAAACGTAACGGGTCGACGGATTACCCTGTTAACTCCGCCGAAATGTTCGTTGATCCGCCTCGATCCGCGATCCCGGATCGACGGCGCCCGATGCGCAAGCGGTCATTGTTTTGAACGCTATTGACAAGCCGAACCCGATTTACATATGGTTCGCGCACTGTCATCAGCTGATGATTGAGTCGTCATCTACCGATGATAAAGAACGGCATCTAATTGATCGTAACTATAGTTTAAAGTTGTTCTTAGAATCTGGAGTCATGCATGAGCATCAAGGCGATTAATATTGAAACATATTCCGAACTACGGCGAGTAATACAAGTCTTATGGGCTTAATTAAATATAGAACTTTTGTTCCCGGCTCGCTACCCTTAGCGCTGCAGACTTAGGTCTGTCTCTGGCCCGTTTGGAGGAGCTTGTGGGCATTCCCTCATCCGGACTGGTACATGCCAGCCGCAGATTTCTGTCACGATCTCGACAAAAAGCAGGTTTGCTGGGAGCCAAATACAGGTCCAGCCAAAAGATCACGCGGCAGCTCGTCCCACATGCCTCGCCGCAGCATCCCATTTTCGGCTTCGCCGATGCGAGATGCAAGCGACTCCGCCGGGCGATCGAAGCGATGGTCTAAAATCCCGCCCCCGGGCAAATCAAAACCGAAGGAAGGTTTCCATGAGTGTCGACGTCGTGCCCCTTAAATTGCACAAAGCCAACCTTGAATTGCAGATTCAGATCAACCGCCTCCTCCAGGAGGGCGGCAAGCGGTGGGTCGATGTTGCTTCCCAGGCGAGCGCCGAAGGCATCGCCGAGGTCAAGGCCGAGATCGAAGGCCTTCGCAAAGCCGAGAACTGGCAAAGCCTCGCGACACTGCCAGGCGAATCGTTCTGGCGGCAGTTACAGCAGCGTGTCGGAGATACGCAAGAGCTTACCCAAGTGGCGATCAGCAATCAGGCGGCGTTCACCAGTGGCCTCCAGGAGGCGATCGAAACCTGGCAGAAAGCTGTCAGCGAGACTGTGGGCGGCGTGGGTTCGGCGCAACCGATCCGGGACATCTTCAAGCAGTGGGCCAACCTCTGGCCTGTTCCGGGCGTGAAGACTTCTGAAAAATCCGCTGGCGCGTGAACGATGTCGACTGAACCAAGGACTGCTTTGGTGACCGGTGGCATGGGAGGCCTGGGCGAGGCAATCGCCCGGGCTCTACACGACGCAGGCCACAAGGTGCTCGTGACCCATGCACGCGACGAGGGTTCCGCCCGCGAATGGCTATCCGCCGAGAAAGCCAAAGGCTACAGTTTCGTTTCCTACGACGTGAATGTCGCCGATTTCAAGTCATGTCTGCGCATGGCCGAGCGCATCGGCACCGACGGCCATCGGGTCGACATTCTCGTCAACAACGCGGGCATCACCCGCGACGCCACGTTCCGCAAGCTCGAGAAGGAAAACTGGGACGCGGTCCTGCGGGTCAATCTCGACTCGCTGTTCAACGTCACCAAGCCTCTCATCGACGGTATGCTCGAACGCGGCTGGGGGCGGATCATCAACATCTCATCGATCAACGGGAGCAAAGGCCAGTTCGGGCAAACTAACTACTCTGCCGCGAAGGCAGGTATCCATGGCTTCACCAAGGCGTTGGCTCAGGAAGTTGCCAGGAAGGGAATTACCGTCAACACGGTCTCGCCCGGCTATCTCGCCACCAAGATGGTGACAGCGGTCCCCGAGGATGTTCTCGCCAAGATCGTCGGCGCCATCCCGGTCGGGCGCCTCGGTGAACCCGACGAAATCGCGGCGCTCGTCGCCTTCATCGCAAGTGACGCCGCCGCCTACATGACCGGCAGCAACATCGCGATGAACGGCGGCCAGCACATGTACTGACGCCGCGCCGGCACGCACGGGGCGAAAGGTCCCGCGTCGTCCCGTGCGTGCCGGCGACTTAAGGAGTTGAGAATGACGAAGGACGTCGCCGTACTGGCAGCAACACGGACCGGCATCGGTGCCTTCCAGGGCAGCCTTGCCAACCTGCCGGCCTCCGATCTCGGTGCCGCGCTGATCCGCAGCGTGCTCGAGGAGACGGGAATCGCCCCCGAAGAAATCGATGAGGTCATTCTCGGGCAGGTCGTTTCGGCCGGAGGCGGACAGAATCCGGCGCGCCAGGCCGCCCTCAAGGCCGGCCTCCCCCATGCGGTGCCGGCACTCACGTTGAACAAGGTCTGCGGCTCGGGCCTGAAGGCGGTCCATCTTGCGGCTCAGGCGATCCGCGCCCGGGACGCCGATCTCGTTCTGGCCGGCGGCCAGGAGAACATGTCGCTTGCCCCCTATCTGCTGCCCAGGGCCCGCACGGGACTTCGGCTCGGCCATGCACAGATCGAGGACAGCCTGATCCGGGACGGTCTCTGGGACGCCTTCAACGATTATCACATGGGCATCACGGCCGAGAACCTCGCGGAGCGCTATTCGATCACGCGTGAGGATCAGGATGCGTTTGCCGCCGCCTCGCAGAACAAGGCCGTCACCGCGAGCGCTTCCGGCCGTTTCCGCGACGAGATCACACCGATCACCATTCCACAGCGCAGGGGTGACCCGGTCGTTTTCGACACCGACGAGCAACCGCGCGCGGACACGACGGCAGAAGGACTCGCCAAGCTCAAGCCGCCCTTTAGGAAGGACGGCACGGTGACCGCTGGCAATGCCTCGACGATCAACGACGGCGCCGCCCTGCTCGTACTCGCCAGCGCGGCCAAGGCGAAGACCCTCGGGCTGCCCGTGCTGGGTTGGATCAGAGGATATTCCAGCGCCGGCGTAGATCCCGCCATCATGGGCATTGGCCCGGTCAGCGCCACGCAGCGCACGCTCAAGCGGGCCGGCTGGACCATCGGCGATCTCGATCTCATCGAGGCCAACGAGGCTTTCGCGGCACAGGCGCTGGCTGTGAACAAGGAGCTCGGCTGGGATACTTCGAAGGTCAACGTCAACGGCGGCGCGATCGCGCTCGGGCATCCCATCGGCGCCTCGGGGGCGCGCATCCTTGTGACGCTCATTCATGAGATGCAACGACGTGGCGCGCGGAAAGGTCTGGCGACGCTGTGCATCGGTGGTGGACAGGGCGTGGCTCTGGCGCTGGAGGCGAACTGAACCGTCAGGTTGAGGCGCGAGCCTTCGTCCTGTCCTTGTCAAATGGCGATGCATCGGAGGAAACCCATGTCCGAGCCAACAACCTCAAAAACGCAATGGTCGGATTTGCATGGCGATCCTTTGGCGCTGCTGCAAGCGGCCTATGCCTATGGGATCGATGCATGGCAGCGCTCGATCCTGTATGCGGATATTGAGAGACAGGTGGGCGACCAGTATCGCGACAAGCTGCGGGACGGCAGTCCCGGCGTCCTCAACTTCCCCTTCGAATCCGTCATGTCGGGGGCGGACCTGCCGCGACCGACCAACTATGCGCTCGTGCGGATCGTACCGTCCGGCGGCCAGAAGGCCGACGAGACGCGGCGCCCGTTCATCGTAATCGACCCGCGCGCCGGGCATGGGCCCGGCATCGGCGGCTTTAAGCCCGACAGCGAGATCGGCGCCGCGATCAAGGCTGGTCACCCGTGCTACTTCGTGGGCTTCCTGCCCGATCCCGTTCCCGGCCAGACCATCGAGGATGTCATGCGCACCTTCTCGGCCTTCGTCGAGCGAGTCGGCGGGTTGCATCCCGGAAGCGAGGGCAAGCCGGCGGTGATCGGTAATTGTCAGGCCGGCTGGCAATTGCTGATGGCGGCGGCGGTCTGGCCAGACCTGTTCGGGCCGCTGATCGTAGCCGGCACGCCGCTGTCCTACTGGGCGGGCAACAATCCGATGCGCTATGCCGGCGGCCTGCTCGGTGGGAGCTGGCTGACCGCGCTGACCGGCGACATAGGCGCCGGCCGATTCGACGGCGCATGGCTCGTGCAGAACTTCGAGAACCTCGATCCCGCCAACACGCTCTGGTCGAAGCAGTACAACGTCTACGCAAGCGCCGACACCGAGGCCGAGCGCTATATCGGTTTCGAGAAATACTGGGGCGGCTACGTCTTCCTCAACGACGTCGAGATGCAGTACATCGTCGACAACCTGTTCATCGGCAACAAGCTCTCGACCGCGCAACTCATGACCTCCGACGGCTTGCGCATCGACCTGCGCAACATCCGCTCGCCGATCGTCGTCTTCTGCTCATACGGCGACAACATCACCCCGCCTGCGCAGGCCCTGGGCTGGATCACCGACCTTTATCGCGATGACGACGAGGTGCTCAGCCACGACCAGACCATCCTCTACACCACGCATGACAGCATCGGCCATCTCGGCATCTTCGTCTCCAGCAGCGTCAGCAAGAAGGAGCACCGCAAGTTCGCGAGCATGATCGACCAGATCGACCTCTTCCCCGCGGGCATCTATCGGGCGACGGTCGACGCCACGCCCCAGGACGTCCGCGACTTCGCCGACTCCCACCTGATGTCGGTCAGGCGCAGCAGCATCGGGGAAGTTCGCGACATTGTCCGTCCGGATCCGGAATCGGACTGCCGCTTCGCCGCGGCCGCCCGGGTCTCCGACATCAACCTGGCTCTCTACCGCAACACGCTGCAGCCCTGGATACGGGCCTTCTCGACGTCCTACTCCGCCCGATGGCTGCAGGCGCTTCATCCGCTGCGGGCATCGTTCGAACTATGGTCGAGCGACCATCCGCTGGCGAGCACCGTGAGCGAGCTCGCCAGCGAGGTTCGCCAGAACCGTCAGCCGGTGCCTTCCGACAATCCGTTCCTCGTCATGCAGCAGGACCTGTCGCGTGCAGTCGAGCATTTCTTGGATCGATATCGCGACCACCGGGACCAGATCTACGCGATGTGGTTCGATGTCCTGTACGGCTCGCCGGGACTGAAGGCTCTCGCCGGACAGACGATGGACGACGCGCGTCCGGCCCGGCCCCATCCAGGTGATACCCCCGAGCACCGCGAGATGGTCCGGCAGATGGTCGCCCGCTTGGACGACCAGTTGCACAAGGGCGGGCTGCTGGAGGCCTCCCTTCGCGCCCTGTTCCATGTCCTCCATCACCAGGGCAGCATCGACGAACGTCTCTACCACCACGCTGCCCGGTTCTGGAACGACGGTGCTCATTCCGGTTTCGATCCCGGCTTCTTCCGGCGGCTCGTGCGCGAACAGGCCCTGCTGCTTGCCTATAAGGGCGATGCGACCATCGAAGCGCTCCCTGCGCTGCTCGAAGGGTCGGACGCCGACGAGATCGACAGGGTCGCAATGATCATCTCGGAACTGGCGCACGCTGGCGGCGACACGCTCCCGGATGCGGGCAATGCGGCCCTTGCGCAGGTGACGGAGATGTTCGGGCGCGCAGCGGAGAAAGCCCGGCAGGCAAAAGCGGTTGAGGCCGAAACGCCGCCAGTGACGGGTTCGGAACCTGCCGCGCCGTCCCCCCAGGCGACGCAAGCGCCGGCCGCCGGCACATCTGAAGCGAAATCTCCTCCGAGGCGTGGACGCCCCCAGAGGACGTGACCCGAGCTTCGGGCGGCCTCAACTAACTAGGAACCGAAATGTTTGCCGGGCCCGCCGATGGTCGCGGCGGGTGGAAGTGACTGAGATGGAATCAAGAAAAGAAGAAAAATCGAGCAAGGAACTGGACGAAGAGGCGCACGCAGCGTGGTCGCGTGCATGGTCTTCGATTTCACCGGAATCGCCCTTGCTCGCGTGGATGGACTGGGCAAGCCATCTCGCGACAAGTCCGGGTAAGCGCGCCGAACTCTCGCGATTGGCGCTTGATCAACTGGAGCGAATCCAGACCATCATCAAGGCAGGACTTTCCCAGAGTGACGATGGTCAGAGTGCTGGCGCCTTGCCACCTTTGTCGGACCGGCGGTTCGCCGACCCCTCATGGGGCCAATGGCCGTTCAACCTGTTCGGACAGTCCTTCGAAATGCAACGTCGCTGGTGGGGAGAGGCCACGCGCGATGTCTGGGGCGTTGACCCGCATCATCAGCGTCTCGTCGCCTTCGGTGTGGAGCAGTGGATGGAGATGCTTTCGCCCAGTAATCTCGCGATGCTTAATCCAGTCGTCATCAGGAAAAGCCTCGATGAAAACGGAGCCAATCTGGCGCGTGGCCTCTCCAACCTGTTCGACGACATCGCGCGCCGAATGGCCAATCAGCCCCCGGCCGGGACGGAGAATTTTGTCGTAGGAAAGGACGTCGCCGCCACGCCGGGCAAGGTCGTGTTCAGGAACCGGCTGATCGAGCTCATCCAGTACGAGCCCACCACGGAAGTGGTCCATCCGGAACCGATCCTGATCGTTCCTGCATGGATCATGAAATACTACATTCTTGATCTGTCGCCCCACAATTCCCTGATCCGCTACCTTGTCGATCAGGGTTTCACCGTCTTCTGCATCTCCTGGAAAAACCCGGATCCCGGCGACCGCGACATGGGCATGGCCGAGTATCTCGACCTTGGTTTCCACGCTGCGCTCTCCACAGTCAACACGATTGCGGCCGGCGCCAGAGTGCATGCGGCTGGCTATTGCCTCGGCGGTACGCTGCTTTCCATCGCTGCGGCCGCCATGGCCCGCGACCTCGACGACAGGCTGGCATCCGTGAGCCTGCTCGCAGCCCAGACGGATTTCAGCGAGCCAGGCGAGCTCGGTCTGCTCATCGACGAAAGCCAGATCGCGCTCCTCGAAGCGCAGATGGCCGAAGTCGGCTACCTGCATGCCGAGCAGATGACGGCGGCCTTCCAGTTGCTACGCTCGTACGACCTGTTTTGGTCGCGCATCATCAATGAGTATCTCTTGGGTGACCGCAGACCGATGAACGATCTGATGGCCTGGAATGCCGACGGCACACGTCTGCCCGCGAAGATGCATTCACAATATCTTCGTCGTCTCTACCTGCAGAACGACCTGGCATCCGGCCGATATCAGGTGGGGGGCAAGCCTATTTCGCTTGGGGATATCAACCTCCCGATATTCTGCGTCGGCACAACCACCGATCACGTTGCGCCATGGCGCTCTGTCTACAAACTGCATCTTCTCACAGCGACGGAGGTCACCTTCGCTCTGACGAATGGAGGTCACAATGCAGGAATCGTCAGTGAGCCGGGCCGCCCGCGGCGCCAGTATCAGGTCAGTAGGCGAGCGCGCGGCGATACCTATGTCTCTCCCGACGATTGGGTGGAGAATACGCCCGTCAAGCCAGGATCTTGGTGGCCGGAATGGGCGGATTGGATGGCCGAGAGGTCTCAAGCGCGCGACGCATCCGCGCGACACTTGAACGCCAGCACGGTCATTACGCCGCTTGCAGACGCGCCAGGCGACTACATCAAAATGTCATAAGAAACGATTGCTTGGAATAGTATTAAAAAATCTATCGCCGCTCCACTCACCTATAAATAGGATACATGGTCAATAAAGCTAGAAAAATCTATGAATCTTGGATTGAAATCCGTCATTTGCGTTACTTTGTTGCATCAGCGGAGCAAGGGAGTTTTCGAAAGGCGGGTAAATCGTTAGAAATACAGGAATCAACCATCAGCAGGTGCGTCCGTGATCTGGAAGATCATATAGGGACGTCACTATTCCACCGTCATAATTTTGGCATTACTCTCACGTTTGCGGGAGAACGATTTCTGCCTCAAGCACGCAGAGTGCTTAGGTTCATTCGGCAGAGCGTCGAAGATTTGGGTAATATCGGGCGTGCGGAGAATGGGCGGCTGAGGATAGGAATATTCTCGTCGATCGCATCGGGATTCCTGGCCGAACTGGTCAGTGCCTACGACAAAAGCCACGCCAAAGTTAAAATAGAGTTCGTCGAAGGCCACCCCGAGCAACACGTAACCGCTATCCGCAAGTTCGAGATGGACGTCGCTTTTCTTACCGGCACTCAGGATTGGCCTGAGTGCGAGACCACTCATTTCTGGTCGGAGCGTGTTTTTGCAGTGTTGCCGGTCGGCCATAACCTTTCAGGACGAGAGAGTTTAGAATGGCCTGATTTGGTATTCGAATCGTTTGTAGTAAGCGATGCGGCCCCTGGCCCAGAGATACGGGATTATCTGGTACGGCGGTTGGCAACTCTTGGCTATCATCCAGATATTCAAGCGCAATATGTAGGTCGAGACAATCTCCTGTCTCTTGTGGCGATCGGGCAGGGTTTGACGATCGTCAGCGAAGCGATGGTTGCTGCTCAGATGCCCGGTATCACCTACCGTCCAATCCTCAACGACATCCTTCCGTTCAGCGCGGTGTGGTCCAGGAGGAATGATAATCCAGCTCGACGACGCCTCCTCAGCATGGCCAGGAAAATGTCACGATCGTTTGTCGCGTGCTTATCGATCGTTGGATACCTTCCGATCTAAGTAGTATGACGCCGGAGCTTTACGAAGGCGCGATCCGTCGCGATGAAGCGTTCCAGCATAGGAACGATTAGCTTTGCTGGATCGGAGACGGATTGGCCAGTTACACGAGAGAGGATCTCGGCATAAGCAGTGAGGTCGCGGTGAAGCTGGGCGGGAAGCTCTATGGCCACCTTCACCGGCTTGTCGTCGGCCAGGGGACCGAGTTTGAGCTTTGTCATGTTCAACTCCTGTAGGGTTCGAGCACAAGGTCGCGGGTAACGATAACCCGGACCGGGAAGCCGGGCCGGATGGTCAGTGTCGGTGCGACCTGAAGCTGACGCTGGACGATCTGCTGTCCGGCCTGATTGATGGTGTCCTGCGCCCCGTCTCGGATGGCTCGGATGAGGCGGTCCTCGTCGTCGGTCGCCAATTCGGTTCCGATGCCGAGTAGCGTGGACAGCCCGGCCGCCTTCATCAGATCCCACCAGTGATAATCGACGCCATCCTCAAGCCCGGCATAGCCCTGCGTGTCGGCGCCGGGCTGGCGTTCGAGGACCATAGATCGGCCGTTCGGGAAGATCAGGCGGTTCCAGACCAGCAGGACCCGCCTTTGGCCAAACTGGACATTGTTGTCGTACTGACCGATGATCCTCGTCCCCTGCGGAACGAGAAGGCTGCGACCGGTCGGACTGTCGTAGATATTTTCCGTCACCTGGGCTGTGATTTGGCCTGGAAGATCGGAGCGTATCCCGGTGATAAGTGCTACCGGGATAACCGCACCGGCCTGGAGCACGAAGGGCGAAGCTGGTGCCATGACGCGATCCAACGAGGTTGTGCGGCGATCGACCGGCCCATTGAGGAAAGCGCTCTGTCGATCCTGCGCGGTTTGCTGGCCGGCTTGACCCGCGAGCCCGGCGAGATCGACACCGGCAAGGCCGGGTGTGGTTGAACCTCCCGGCGCTGCCGGGGTCGTGCCCGGCTGGGTCTGGAAGAAGACGCGCGACGTGCGCGCGGCCTCTTCCTCCGCGATGCGGCGTTGTTCGGCTTGGTCGACCGCCGGCGTCGTGATCGTCGGAGGAACGACGGGCTGGCCTCGGTTCTGCGCGTCCAGAATGGGTCGTCCGAGATCGCCTGGTAAGGGCGGGCCAAGAACAGGGCCGGTGTAGTCTCGCGGCAATCCGGCAAGACCATCCGCGGTCTGGCGGTTGGCTGTCGAGTAAAGCTCCTCTCCGTCGCGGCCGGCGTTCCGGGTCTGGAGTGCGTAAATCAGGGCGCCGCCTATGCCGACCAGAGCGACGGCCGTGACGCTCGCAAGCACCTTGCGCGACAGCCGGGTTACGCGCGGCGGCTCCGCCCGCAGGCGCATTGGAGCGCTCGTATTGCTGTTTGCCTCGCTCATGACGCGGGCCTCCCGTCGGTACGGACAATCCTCACCGTTTGCTGCTTATCACCGCTTCCGAGGCGCAATTCAGCCGCGCCGAACAGACGATCGACGATCAGGATGTGTCGGTGGACGCGGGTGTTGACGATCTGGGCCTCGCCCTCCGGCCCGATCACGAAGATCGGTGGCATCTCGCCTTGGACGATGCCACGCGGAAAGTCGATGTAAACGCGCCGACCGTCGTCATAGACGGAGACGGGCTTCCAGGGCGGGTTGCCGCCGCTCAGGCCGTAGCGGTAGTTGCGGGAAGCGACGGCTGGAATGACCGGCGTTGCCGGAACGGTCTGCCCCTGTCCGCCTCGTGGCTGCGGGTATGCCCACGCCACCGAAGGCATGTAGGGCTTGGCGCCTGAGCGCAGCTCGATCATGTAGACGCGGCGATCGGTCGTTACGACAAGGTTCGTCGATATGTCGACGCGGCTCGGTTTCACGAGGATGTGGACGCGTCGGGTCGGGCCGCTGCCGCTCTCGGTGTCGCCGATGATCCAGCGCGCGGTATCACCGGCCGCGATCGGGCCAGCGTCGGTCAGACTCTCGCCAGGCTCCAGCGCGATGTTGGTGATCTGTCCAGGCGCGGCATAGACCTGATAGAGGGCGCCTTCGGACCATGGGTAGACCTGGATGGCGTTGAAGTAGCCCTCCCGGCGCGGCTGCACCCGCGCTGCGGCGTTGGCGTTCTCGACGCGGGCCGTCGGCGTGGTGGCGGCCGTGCCGCCTTTTGCCGGTGTCCAGCCCGGAGGGGTATGGATCGGGCGCGGTCGATCGTCGGTGACAGCCACGGGCACGGCCGGCAACGCGGGCACGTCGCGGTCGTAAGTGATTTCGGGCGGCTTCTGTGGCGTCGCGCAGCCGGCCAACATAGTGGCGGAAAGAAGCAGAACCGGAAGCACGGATTTACGAAAAGACGGAATGGCGCATTTGCGGAAAGCCGATTTCATTGGCTCATCTCCCGCGACCAGTTGATGGCGTTGACGTAGATTCCCAGCGGATTGACCTTGATCCGCTCGGCGTCGCGCGGTGGCTGGATCACGATGGTCAGGATCGCTGTCCATCGCTGGGTCGTGGAGAGCTGGCCGTTCTCGAAATGCCTCTCTGTCCAGGCGACACGGAAGCTGTCGGGCGATGCGCGTATGACGCTGGAGACCTCGACGGCGATCTGCTGCTTGCCTACCTTTGTGAATGGGTCGTTGGCGCGGGCGTAGTCATTGAGTGCCGCAGCGCCGCGATCCGTCGTCCATTCGTATGCTCGAAGCCAGTTCTGCCGGACGATGATCGGGTCGGCCGGAATGCTCCGCGTCTGTTCGATGAAACGCGCGAGGTGCCAGGCGACTTGCGGATCGGTCGGGCGGAAATCGGCTGTGGCGGGTGCGACCGCCTGCGCCTGGCCGAGATTGTCCACCTGAACAACCCATGGCACGACGGTTCCTCGCGCCGATTGGTAGACCAGGGCGGCGGCAAAGCCGGCCGACAGGATGAGCGAGCCGAACGCCATGGTGCGCCAGTTCTTCGCCTGCACGCGGGCCGAGCCGATACGCTCGTCCCAGACTTGGCTCGCCCTCTGGTACGGTGTTTCTGGTTGGGGTGTCTTGCCGTAATGAACGGCGGGCCTTTTGAAGAGATTCATGAACGGTCACTTTCAGAGAGATTGACGGATGCTCCGGATCCGTGGCTGTCGCCGGAACGGACGGCATGCGCGGCGGCGCTGACGCCGTGAGAGACATGGCGGCCGCGCTTCATGCGCTGGGCCCATGCGGGGGGCTGTTCGGTCGTCGTCGCGGGCGCGACGGAAGAAGGCTCTGCCTCGCCGCCGGCCGACCCCATCGTGGACGTGCCGCCGGTGGCACTGAGCCCGGCGCGGGCGCCGTCGGAAAAACTGGATTTCATGCTCTCGGACGCGCGCGAGGCGGCGCGACGCAAGGGTGATGTGGCGCCTGAACCGGCCGCGCGTGCGACGCCGGACGCCACGCCCGATGCACCGGACTGCCCCATGGAACCGAGCGTATAGGCCGACGATGCCGCCCCGGCGGCCGCTGCTCCGCCACGGGCTACCGCGGCCCCACCGGAAAGGAGGGCTGCTCCTCCCTTCGCGGCAAGCATCGCACCGCCGCCAACGGCGAGCGCGGCGCCGCCCACGGCGAGACCCGTGCCGACTGCGGCGCCTGCGCCAAGCTGCGGACCGCCACTGACGAGGCCGGACGCGATGCCGGGTCCAAAGATACCGAGGCCAACGAGCGAGAGCGCGGCGAGCACGACCGCCATGGCGTCGTCGATGCTCGGTGTCTGCCCACCGAACCCCTGCGTGAACTGGCTAAAGAGCGTCGAGCCGATGCCGACGATGACGGCGAGGACGAGGACCTTGATGCCGCTGGAGATCACGTTGCCGAGCACGCGCTCGGCCATGAAGGCGGTCTTTCCGAACAGGCCGAACGGGATCAGAACAAAGCCGGCCAACGTGGATAATTTGAACTCGATCAACGTCACGAAGAGCTGCACGGACAGGATGAAGAAGGCGAGAATGACGAGCGCCCAGGCGAAAAGCAGGCAGGCGATCTGGATAAAATTCTCGAAGAACGCGATCCAGCCCATCAGATCGGAGATGGATTCGAGCAGCGGCCGTGCCGCGTCGAGGCCGGTCTGCGCCACCTTGCCGGGGCGGAGGAGATCCTGCGCGGTAAAGCCCGTGCCGGAGGCTTTGAGGCCAAGACCTGAAAAGCTGTCGAAGACGATCTTCGCGAGGTTGTTCCAGTTGGAGATCAGATAGGCGAACACACCGACGAACAGCGTCTTCTTGACGAGACGTGCGATGATGTCGTCATCGGCGCCCCAGCTCCAGAACAGCGCCGCGAGAGTGACATCGATGACGATCAGCGTGGTCGCGATGAAGGCCACCTCGCCGCTGAGCATGCCGAAGCCGCTGTCGATGTATTGGGTGAATGTTCCAAGAAAGCTGTCGATTACCCCTGAGCCGCCCATGGATCACCGCCTGTCGTCTGACGACGGCGATACAGGCGCAGCCGGACGGCCGAGGAAGCGATCACGTGTCTCGGCCCAGACGCGCAGGCATTCGCTGTCGCTCGCGGCCGTTGCCCCAAGCTGCTGGCACCGGCGCTGGCCCTCGCGCAGCGGATCGCGCGCGGGCTCGACGATAGGCGCCGACGGTCCCGCCGGCTCCTCATCCTTGCGGGTCATCTCGACGACCGCCGCCGTGATGGCGATGGCGACGAAGACCACAGCGGCCAGCCGGGCCAGCATCTTGCTGTCCATGACGGTGCTCCTTTCCGGCCTCAATTGCCGTTGAACATCCGCGCGCTGCCGGCCTGATAGCCGGAACCGGGCGTCAGGAAGCGGCGGCGCTGCTCACGCCCCTGCTCGGCTGCTGCGGAGCGCTCGGCCTCCGTCAGCGCGCCCGAACGGCCGTTGGCTGCGAGCAGCGCGACGAGATCGGAGAGCTGCTGCGACTGGAGGGCGAGGAGCTGGTTGCCGGCCTGAGTCGCCTGAAGCGCGCCGGTCGCGCCCTGGCTCTGGTTCACCAGTTCGCTCATCTGCGTGCGGTTGGTGTCGATGTTACCGACGACGCCTGCCTGGACGCGCATCGCGTCCTGCAGGCTTCCGACGGTGTTCTGCCAGCGGCTGCGCGCGGCGCTGACGAGCTGCTGATCGCTCGCCGACATCGAGACGGTGCCGTATTGCTGCTGGAACATCTGGTCGATGTTCTGCACGTCGAAGGCGATGTTCTGCGCCTGCTTCAGGAGCTGCTGGGTCTTCTGAACATTCTGCTGAAGCGTCTGGAGCGAGGAGAACGGCAGATTCGCGAGATTGCGCGCCTGGTTGATGAGCATGGTCGCTTCATTCTGAAGCGAGGTGATCTGATGGTTGATCTGCTCAAGCGTACGCGCGGCAGTCAGGACATTCTGCGCGTAGTTGGTGGGGTCGTAGACGATCCTCCAGGCATAGACCGGCGACATCGCAAACGGCGACATCGCGAGCGGCATAGCCGCCAGCATGGACGCTGCGAGGACCGCGGAGGATTTGCGAAGACGACGGACGATCATGGCTAAAGCTCCTTTTCGGGCTGGGGGGTGAGCGTTTGAAAACCGGGAAGAAGATCGATGGCCCAGCCGACGTCGCGGGCATCGAGCCATGCGGGGAGAAAGCCGTCGCGGCCGTGTTCGGCGACGAGGTTGGCGATCAGCGTCTGGTCGGATTTCGAGGACGCGGCGCAGAGCGCGAGGCCGAGTTCGGAAAGGCCGAGCTCGAACAGGCGATTTCCGCGGCGCGACTGGCAGTAGTAGTCCCGCTTGGGGGTCGCCCGCGCGAGGATCTCGATCTGGCGGTCGTTGAGGCCGAACCGCCTGTAGATCGCCGTGATCTGCGGTTCGATGGCTCGTTCGTTCGGCAGCAGCAGCCGAGTCGGGCAGCTCTCGATGATCGCCGGCGCGATGTCTGAATTGTCGATATCGGACAGCGACTGCGTAGCGAAGATGACCGAGGCGTTCTTCTTTCTGAGCGTCTTCAGCCATTCGCGGAGCTGGCCGGCGAAGCCCTCGTCATCGAGGGCAAGCCATCCCTCGTCGATGATGAGCAAGGTCGGGCGGCCGTCCAGCCGGTCGCCGATGCGATGGAACAGGTAGGCGAGCACGGCGGGCGCGGCGCCCGTACCCACAAGGCCCTCGATCTCGAACGCCTGCACGTCGGCCGAGCCAAGATGTTCGGTCTCCGCGTCGAGCGGCCGACCATAGGGGCCGCCGACGCAATAGGGACGAAGCGCCTGCTTGAGATCGTTCGACTGGAGCAGAACGTTGAGGCCCGTGATCGTCCGTTCCTCGATCGGCGCGGATGCGAGCGAGGTCAACGCGGTCCAGATGTGCTCCTTCGCCTCGGGCGTAATCGTGATGCCCTCACGGGACAGGATCGCGACGATCCAGTCGGCGGCCCAGGCGCGCTCATAGGTGTCATGAATGCGGGCGAGCGGCTGGAGGGAGACCGAGACATCGGAGCCTTCGGTAAGGCCGCCACCAAGATCATGCCAGTCGCCGCCCATGGCTAGCGCGGCCGCCCGGATCGACCCGCCGAAATCGAACGCGAAGACCTGGCTGCGTGGGTAGCGGCGGAACTGCAAAGCCATGAGGGCGAGCAGCACGGACTTGCCCGCGCCGGTCGGGCCGACCACCAGGGTATGGCCGACGTCGCCGACATGCAGAGACAACCGGAACGGGGTCGAGCCTTCGGTCTTGCCGTAAAGCAAGGGGGGCGCATTGAAGTGCTCGTCCCGTTCCGGCCCCGCCCACACGGCGCTCAGGGGGATCATGTGGGCGAGATTGAGTGTCGAGATCGGCGGCTGGCGGACATTGGCGTAGGCATGGCCCGGCAAGCTGCCGAGCCATGCGTCAACGGCGTTCACGGTCTCGATCATGGCCGTGAAGTCGCGACCCTGAATGACCTTCTCGACCAGCCGCAGTTTCTCGTCGGCAAGGCGCGCGTCGGCGTCCCAGACGGTGATGGTCGCCGTGACGTAGGCCAGCCCGGCCACGTCGGCGCCGAGCTCCTGTAGCGCGAGATCGGCGTCCGCCGCCTTGTTCGCCGCGTCAGTGTCCACGAGCACGGACCGCTCGTTGGTCATCACTTCCTTCAGGATCGCCGCAATGCTCTTGCGCTTGGCGAACCACTGCCGGCGGATCTTGGTCAGGAGTTTCGTCGCGTCGGTCTTGTCGAGCAGGATCGCGCGCGTCGACCAGCGATATGGAAAGGCCAGCCGGTTGAGGTCGTCGAGCAACCCGGGCGTCGTTGCCGTCGGGAACCCGATGATAGTTAGAATGCGCAGGTTCTGGTCGCCAAGGCGCGGTTCCAGCCCGCCGGTCAGCGGCTGGTCGGCCAGAAGCGCATCGAGGTAGACCGGGGTTTCGGGGACGCGGACGCGGTGACGCTTCGTCGAAATCGTCGAATGCAGGTAGGTCAGCGTCTCGCCATCATCGAGCCAGCGGCAGGACGGCATGAAGCCGTCGAGAAGCGCCAGCACGCGGTCGGTGCGATCGGTGAAGGCCCGCAGGATCTCGTGCGGATCGATGCCCGAACGTTCGCGGCCTTCGTACAGCCAGGACTCGGTGCGTGCGGCTTCCTCCGCTGGCGGAAGGAACAAGAAGGTCAGGAAGTAGCTGGAGACGAAATGGGCGCCCGCTTCCTCGAACCCCGCCTTGCGCTCGGCATCGACCAGGCCGGAAGCCGGATCGGGGAAACTGCTGTCCGGATAGGTGTCGGCTTCGTGACGCTGCGCTTCGACGAAGATGCTCCAGCCCAAGCCAAGCCTACGGAAGGCGTTGTTGATACGGCTGGCGACGGCGACCAGCTCGGCCGCGACGGCGGAATCAAGATCGGGACCGCGGAACTTCGCGGTGCGCTGGAACGATCCGTCCTTGTTGAGCACGACGCCTGTAGCAACGAGCGCGACCCAGGGCAGATAGTCCGCAAGACGCGATGCTGAGCCGCGATATTCGGCAAGGTTCATCATCGGCAGCGCCTCCCTCAGACCGCGAGGAAAGCCGGGATGCGCAGGTGCCTGCGGCCGACCTCGACAAAGAGCGGGTCACGGCGGGCGGCCCAGACGGCGATGAAATGGCCGATTGCCCAGATTGCGATCCCGACCAGCCAGAGCCGCAGGCCCAAGCCGACCGCTCCGGCCAGCGTGCCGTTCATGATGGCGATCGATCGCGGGGCGCCGCCGAGCAGGATGTGCTCGGTCAGAGCGCGGTGGACCGGCACCGTGTAACCCGGCACCTCGTCCAATTGTTCGAACGCGACCGCCATCAGACGAGCGCTCCGCCGCCAAAGGAGAAGAACGACAGGAAGAAGCTCGACGCGGCGAATGCGATCGAGAGGCCGAAGACGATCTGGATCAGCCTACGGAAGCCGCCACTCGTATCGCCAAAGGCGAGCGCAAGGCCCGTCGCGATGATGATGATCACCGCGACGATCTTGGCGACCGGCCCTTCGATCGACTGGAGGATCTGCTGAAGGGGTTGCTCCCAGGGCATCGATGAGCCGGAGGCATAGGCTGGCGACGTGGCGGCCAGCATCATGATGGTGAGGAGCGCAGTCGATGCGGAGAGACGCTTGTAGGCACCGCGCATGAGCGAGCCGACCGGCGGCTCCCGATGGGCGGGGATCGTGGACAGGACGGGCGGGTTGGTGACATCCGGAATGGCGGGCGAATTCATTCAGCTTCTCCGTTCGGGGTGGTTGCGGGGGTGATGCGGTAATCGCCGTCCGGGCCGAGCCCTTCGACGCGGGCGAGCTCGGCCAGCCGGCGGGCGGAACCACGACCGGAGAGGACGGCGACGAGATCGATCGTCTCGGCGATCAGCGCGCGCGGGACGGTGACGACGGCCTCCTGGATGAGTTGCTCGAGGCGGCGCAGCGCGCCGATGCCGGAACCGGCATGGATCGTGCCGATGCCGCCGGGGTGGCCGGTGCCCCACGCCTTGAGAAGGTCGAGGGCTTCGGAGCCCCGTACCTCGCCGATCGGAATACGATCGGGTCGCAGGCGCAGCGAGGAGCGGACGAGATCCGAGAGCGTCGCCACGCCGTCCTTCGTCCGCATCGAGACGAGGTTCGGCGCGGCGCATTGCAGCTCGCGCGTGTCCTCGATGATAACGACGCGATCGGCGCCCTTCGCCACTTCGGCGAGCAGTGCGTTCGTGAGTGTGGTCTTGCCCGTCGATGTGCCGCCCGCGACGAGAATGTTGGCGCGGGATGCGACAGCCATTCGCAGCGCGATGGCCTGATCGGC
>NZ_JARRIR010000015.1:62484-106521 GCF_029601685.1 Rhizobium sp. YJ-22
GGCGAAAGCTGGAGACGCGACGACGGGAGGGAGCAAGCCTTCAAACCGTTCGCCGGTTTCGGGCAGTTCGGCCGATACACGCGGGGAGCGCGCATGCACTTCGGCGCCGACATGGTGCGCGACCAGGCGCACGATGCGTTCGCCATCAGCGGGCGTCATTGTCTCGCCGGTATCGGCCAGCCCTTCGGAAAGCCGATCCACCCAGATGCGGCCATCGGGGTTCAGCATGACCTCGACCACGGCCGGTTCCTCCAGAAACCGGGCGATGGCGGGTCCGAGCGCGGTGCGCAGCATGCGAGCGCCGCGCTGGATCGCTTCCTGTCTCTGGTGAGTGGATGCCATATCGTCCCCATTTCTCGTGGGGACGCGACAGATGACCCCCGGATCGGGGATGATTAAAAGGGCCCGGAATTAGGCTGATTCAACAAGTTTCGGTCGTAGTAGTAGTGTGGCGTGCAAATACAGGAGAACGGCGGCGCGGCCCTATTCTTGAACTTGTCGATCCCGCCCCCAGATGCCGCGCGCGAGGAGGTCAGGTGTCCGATTCGGGCTTATCCTCCGAAATCTCCTGCCGCAGCTTCGGCCCCTGCGCCAAGCGTCGACCCAGCGCCGTAATGAACGCTTCGTAACGCTCGCTGGATTTCGCTCGCGCCGCCTGCGCCGCCGGCTCCGGGAGGGCGGGCGTCGTGGTGATCCAGAAGCGGATGAACACCGCCAGGGTCTCCACCGCGATGCCGACATCGCGTTCGAGGCGTGTCATTCGACGATCGAGCTGGTCGAGGCGTTTTGAAAAGATGGCTTCGCGCCGTTCGGCGTCGTCCGGCGAGAGGAAGGACGCGATGGCTGCCTCGGCGATCATGGACTGTGATTGCTCGCGGCGTGCGGCGAAATCTGCCAGCGTCTTTTCGACCTCGGGGTCGAGATAGATCGTTGTCTTTCTCTTTTTTCGGCGAACGGTCATGGTGGCTACAGCTCCATGCCGTCGTTGGGATCAAGAGAGACCTGCCGTGCGATGCCCTGCATCTGCCGGATCATGCGACGGTTCCCCACGGCCTCCTCTTCGGCGTCATCCGGGAGGTCGATCTCGAATTCGTTTTCGATGGGCGCCTTTTTCTCAACCGGCTTTACGCGGCTCAGCTCGGGTTGCAGCCGACGTTCGGAACTGGTGGTGTCCTCATCGTCCGAGGAGGCCGCGGTCGTCGCGATCTCTTCCGGGCGCGGTGGTATCGGCAGGCTGCTCCAGTCGTCCGGGCCGGTGCTGTCAGGTCGTTTCGGCTCCGGCGGCGCCAGCACCCGCTCCTTGAAGCGGGCATCCTCGTAATAGCGCGCCTTCTTCGCCCGGATCGGCGGGATGCCGGCGACCATGACGATCTCGTCGGTCGGCGGAAGCTGCATGATCTCGCCTGGCGTCAGCAACTGACGGGCGGTCTCCGAGCGCGACACCATCAGATGGCCTAACCACGGCGACAGGCGGTGGCCGGCGTAGTTCTTCATGGCCTTCATTTCGGTGGCTGTGCCCAGCGCGTCCGAGACGCGCTTGGCGGTGCGTTCGTCGTTCGTGGCGAAGCTGACCCGGACATGGCAATTGTCGAGGATCGAGTTGTTCGGGCCATAGGCCTTTTCGATCTGGTTGAGGCTCTGCGCGATCAGGAACGCTTTGAGTCCGTAGCCCGCCATGAAGGCCAGCGCGCTTTCGAAGAAGTCGAGCCTGCCGAGGGCTGGAAACTCGTCGAGCATCAGCAAGAGACGATGCCGCCCGACCTTGGCCTGCAGGTCCTCGGTTAGGCGCCGCCCGATCTGGTTGAGCAACAACCGGATCAACGGCTTGGTGCGATTGATGTCGGAGGGCGGCACGACGAGGTAGAGCGTCGTGGGATGCTCGCCGCCCACGATGTCGCTGATCCGCCAGTCGCAGCGGCTCGTCACCGCAGCGACCACCGGGTCACGATAGAGGCCGAGGAAGGACATCGCCGTCGAGAGCACGCCCGAACGCTCGTTGTCGGATTTGTTCAGTAGCTCGCGCGCCGCGCTGGCGACGACGGGGTGCGGACCGGCTTCGCCGAGATGCGCAGTCTTCATCATCGACCTCAGCGTCGACTCGACAGGCCGCTTTGGGTCGGAAAGGAAGTTGGCGACGCCCGCGAGGGTCTTTTCCGGCTCGGCATATAGGACGTGAAGGATCGCGCCGACCAGAAGCGAATGGCTGGTTTTTTCCCAGTGGTTCCGTTTGTCCAGGCTACCCTCGGGATCGACCAGGATGTCGGCGATGTTCTGGACATCGCGAACCTCCCATTCACCGCGCCTGACCTCGAGCAGCGGGTTATATGCCGATGATTCCGGATTGGTCGGATCGAAGAGCAGCACCCTGCCGTGCCGGGATCGGAACCCGGCCGTGAGCGTCCAGTTCTCCCCCTTGATGTCGTGAACGATGGCCGAGCCGGGCCAGGTGAGAAGCGAGGGCACGACGAGGCCGACGCCCTTGCCCGAACGGGTCGGCGCAAAGCACAGCACATGCTCGGCGCCATCGTGCCGCAGATAGTCGCGCTCGTATCGACCGAGAACGACTCCGTCCGGACCGAGCAGGCCGGCGTCGCGGATCTCCTGATCCTGCGCCCAGCGCGCCGAGCCGTAGGTGGCGACATTCTTCGCCTCGCGCGCACGCCAGACCGACATGCCGATTGCGACGGCGATCGCAATGAAGCCACCCGACGCGGCGATCACGCCGCCCACGGCGAAGATGCCTGGGGCGTAGGCGTCGTAGAAATACCACCACCACATGATGGCGGCCGGAAAGTAGACCGGCACGCCGAACAGCGTGAACCACGGCTCGCCGAGCTGCGCCTGATAGCCGAGGCTCCACGCGACATACTGCGTCGCGCCCCAGACGGTGGTGAGGACGATCGCAAACACGATCAGGATCTGTCCCCAAAGGATTTTGGTGGCGGACATGGCGATAATCCTTTCTGACTGAGGTTAGAGGCCGAGCCCGCGCTTCCGACCGAAATCCCAGTCGACGCCGCCGTCGTCGCGCGAGACGCCGGAGACGTGGCGGCCGATCTGCTTTTCGAGCGAGGGAGACCAGGGCACGAGCTGGAAGCCGAGGCCGTCGTCGATCATGGCGAAGCGGCCGGAGGCGAGTGCAAAGCGCTGGCGATAGGAGCCGGCGACATATTCGCCTGTCCCGGCCTGAGCGAACGGCAGCCCGGTCTCGGCGGCGAGCTTTTCTCCGAGCGCATTGACCTCACGGTCGCGCAGCGTGTTGAGCAGGCGGCGTGCGAAGACGATGCGTCCGCCCTGACGATCGGCGAGCCCCTCACCGATCAGATGCTCGGCGCGTTCTTCCATGGCCTGGCGGACTTCCGAGCCAAAGCCACCTTCGGAAAGCGCGACCGGCTCACGGGCGATGGCCTGCCGGTCGAGCCAGGTGGCGCCGGTCGCGTTCACCTGGGCGCCGAGATCGAGATCGGACCTAACGGCGAGCGCCACCCGACGCTGACCCTGCGCATCCTCATAGGCGCGCAGCTCGACGATCGAGCCGGGCGGGCTGTCGCCGGCTGCGTCGAGGTGCGGCAGCCGGATGTGATGCGTACGGCCGTCCACACCGTCGACGACGGCGTAGGCGGACCCTTTCAGCTCGTCGTCAAGGCCACGCTCGACCAGTCGGCCGACGACGGGCACGTCGAGGCTTTCGCCGGCCAGCACGTAGCTCGCAGATCCGCGTTCGATGCCGCGCTCGGTCAGCGCGCGGTGCATACGTTTGATGATGTCGCCGCGTTCGCCGAGTTCGCGCAGGACGGTTTCCGCTTCCGGCTTGATGAACCATTGGGAGTGGCCTACCTGCCCGGCGACGCCGAGGGTTTCGAGCGTGCGCAGGCGGCCGACCTTCAGCGCATGAAACTCGTCAGGCTGGCGATCTGCGAGCGGGGCGAGATCGATGATGCCGGACTTGCCGGCGTCGCGGACGAGTTGCCGATCGAGCTGGGTCCACCGCTCTGCCGTGATCTGGCTTTCGAGGCTGCGGCGGATATCAAGGTCGGTGCGTGGCCCCAGCTCATGGCTGATGAGATCGCGCGCGCGGTCACGCATCCCCTCTTTGATGTAGTCGCGGGAGATCACGAGGTCCTGGCCGTCGTCCCGCACGCCCCGCACGATAAGATGGATATGCGGATGCTGCGTATTCCAGTGATCGACGGCCACCCAGTCGAGCCGCGTGCCGAGATCTTTTTCCATCTGGCCGACGAGATCGCGGATGAACGATCGAAGGTCGGACATGTCGGGAGCATCGTCAGGCGATACGATGAACCGGAAATGATGCCGGTCGTCTCCGCAGCGCTCGGCGAAGGCTCGCCCATCGGCGTCCTCGGTTCCGGGCCCGAACAATCGGGCCTTCTCGCCGTCACGGGTCACACCGTCGCGACGCAGATAATCGAGATGCGTCCCCAGCGGCGCGGACCGTGGGCTGTGGCGGACCACGCGCGCCTTGACGACGGCGCCGCGGGTCCGCGACGTGATCAGGCGATTGGCCTGGATGCTGGCGCGCTGGCCACGGCCGAAGCGGGATCGATTGCCCGAGGTGACGCGGCCGGACCGTGAGACGCCGCCGCCTGCCTTCTTCGCAGCGGCGAGCGCCTGCGCGACAAAGGGACGAGCCTGCTGCGCGCGGGTGGATCGGATGCGCCCGGGACGGACGCGGAATTCGCGTTCATCGGACATGACGCATCTCCGCGCGGTGCGAAACACCACGCAAAAACAGTAAGATGGGCGTGCGGCGCACGGTGCGCGAATACGCTGCACGGTGCGGAACGCGCCAAAAACATGAACAAAAACAACCGACCGACGGACGCGCACCGTGCGCCCTTTTATCCTGCCATCGTCCGGTCGCTGCGCCTGCCCCCACCCCCGGCGTTCTCCATGGCACGCCAGAGCCCGAGGGGATGCACCTTGATGGCGGGCCGCTCATGGCCGGCCTCCCGCTGCATTGCCCGCGACAAACAGCTCTTGGCGTTGCAAGGCGGTGATCGAATCCTGGGTCGCCGTGAGGGATGGGAGCGCGTCGTCTGACGCGCGGTCTCCCTGCGCTGGACTGGCGGCAGAAGTGCCACCCTCGCGCACGACGAAGATCCCCGCCTCGCGCCAATTGGGCGGTCGCGGGATCATGGAGCCGCCGTTCAAGGGCCGCTCGCCTCGCAGCGCGGGCGCAAGCGAAGCGACGTAGGCCCGCGTCTCGGCAGGCAAAGGGCGACCTTTCGAGCGATGCTCGTCGTAGCGCGCCGGGCCGGCATTGTAGGCGGCGAGCATGGCTGCGACGTCGCCGTAGCGGTCCCACATTTCGCGCAGGTACGCTGTACCGGCAAGGATGTTGTCGCGAGGATCATAGGGATCGCGGCCAAGGCCGTGGCGAGTGCGAAGCTCGGCCCATGTGTCGGGCATGAGCTGCATCAAGCCCATCGCGCCCGCCGACGATACGGCGCGCACATCGCCCGCGCTTTCGGCAGCCATCACGGCGACGATCCAGGCTGCCGGGACGCCGAAGCGTCGCGACGCCTCGGTGATGTTCGCGGCGTGCGGATGCGCCGACGCGGCTCCGACGATGGACGGAACCTGCGCCAGAACAGCGGGCGTTTCGGCCGCGGCGAAGGTCAGGCCGGAAAGAAGAAGGAGGAGCGCTGAGCGCCGGACGGCGGTCGAGCCGCCGGCGCTGGCGCGGTGCTGGACCGCCGCCATTCAGTCCTCCTTCCGCTTCTTGGAAGTGAGGTTGGTGTGCAGGCCCCAGGCGGAGCCGTCGTCACCGGCGCGGAAGAGGTTGGCGCGCAGAGTGCCGCCGAACAACGGGCTGTAGATCTCGACGGAGAAGAATTCGCCGGCGCGATCTCCGACGGCCGCCCAGGCGGCGCCGATCGGTAGCCCGTCCTCGTCGCCGAGCAGGACGCGATAGGCTGGAGCGTTCTTGGCCTCCGAAGGCTCGGCGGCGACGAAGGTGATTTCCTCGTCGATGCCAAGCGCCCTGAACCGCCCTTCGAAGCCTGATTCCGTACGTGTGAAAAGTCCGATGTTGGCCATGATCGTGGTCTCCTGTTGTGCGGCGGGATTGCATTGGTCGCGCCGTCACCGCGTCGGCGCGCGCCAGACGAAGCGGCCCTCGCCGTCGTCGTCGGTGAGAAGCGGTGTCGCCCGACCGATCACCGCGGTGGCGGGAAGCGGGCCGAAGTAGCGGCCGTCAAGGCTGTCTGCGACCTCGTGGTTCATCAGGAACAGCTCTCCGTCGCCGATGCGGCGGCAGCCCTGCCAGACCGGCAGGTCGCGGCCCTGGCTGTCGCGGTCGAGCGCATCGCCAAGCGGAACGTCGTCGACGCTGATTGCACGCCCGGAGCGGCAGACGCGTTGTCCCGGCAGGCCAAGCACCCGCTTCAGGAGCGGCACGTCACGAGCGACGTAGCCGCGCTCCACGATGAACAAGGCGACGGGCTCGGGCGGCATCACGACGACAAGGTCGGGCACCTCGAGACGACCAACGGGATCGATGGTGTAGAAGCCGACGGGCTCGCTCGCGGTCGCGTTCCAGACGAGCTTCATCGGCAAGGGCGTGGCGCTGGCGAGGGCGATGCCAAGAACGCCGAAGGCGGTCAGCGCAAGGTAATCGAGCCGCGTCATCGCACGATCTCCCGGCGCCGGAGCCATGCCTGATGGCGATCGAACGTGTAGGGACGCGGCGCTTCGCCGGCGTTCATCCAGTGGGCGACGTGCCGCCAGTGGTCGGGGTCGACATCGGCCGGATCGATGCCGAGCGCGTCGATGCCATCGACGTGACGCAGCACGTTCTCGACCTTCGGCCAGCCTTCGACCTTGAGCAGAATTTCGCCGCCGGGCCGCACGAAAGGCAGTGTCTGGTAGGGTGCGCCCGGAGCGACCGAACGCACGATATCGATGCGCGAGATGACCGTGCCGTAGTCGTTCGCGGCCCAGCGAACGAAGGCGAAAACGGTGTTCGGCCGAAAGCAGACGACACGGCGGCGGCGATCGAGGATCTGCTCGTGAGCCTCGCGGCCGAACCTGATCCAGTATTCGATCTTCTTCTCGACCCACGTGAGTTCCACGCGGGTCAGATCATCCGTTGGGTTGGCGGACGGCAGCGGGCCGCCGCGCATGCGGGTAGCCGCGATGCCGGTCATGGAGGGTCTCCTTCGGTCGGGGGGAATTCGCGCGCGAGCAGATCGCGCACCATGTCTGCGACGGTCATTCCGCGGCTGAAGGCGGCGACCTTGATGCGGCCGCGCATGGCGGGGGTGACGTCGATGGTCAGTCGGGCAGAATAGACGGCGGCGGCGCCACGAGCGGGCGCGGTGTCGCCGGCCTTGATCCAGCCGTCTGGATCGGCCGGCCGCGTTGCAAAACCGCGTTTTTCGGTGCGCGCCGTCATGACGCGCCTCCGCCGTCGGACGGCAGCTCGGAGAGACGCGCGCGGGCTTTCGCAGCCATGTCCGGGTCGATCTCGCAGCCGAGATAGCGCCGGCCGGACAGCCGGCAGGCTTCCCCGGCCGCGCCCGATTCCGCGAATAAATCGCCCACCAGGCCACCTTCGGGGCAACTCGTTCGGAACAGGATTTCGAGGAGGGCCGACGGTTTTTCGGTCGGATGGATGGCACGCCCATGGCAGTTGCGCACGTAGATGACCGAGCGCATAAGGCGGGGTCCGCCTTCATGACTGACGTAGTGACCGGCGTCGATGTGGCCGGTATGGGGAGGACTTTGCTTGCGGTGCACCGTTCGCGCCGCAGCGTCCGGCGTAGTCTGGACATCGTTGTAGATGTCGCGCCAGGCCGCTTCGCCGGGATAGCACTGGACGGCCAGTTCGTGCACCCGCTTGAAGCGATTTGCGTGAAAGCCGGTGCCGTTCTGCTTCTCCCAAACGATTTCCTGCGCGAGGCGAAGACCGACGTCAGCGAACCGTTGAGCGGTCGCCACGAAGCTGCGCAGCGAGCCGAAGGCCCAGATCGAGCCGGTCGGCTTGAGGGCGGCGCGCGCGAGCGCAATCCAGCCCTCGACGCGCCGATCCCAGGCGAGCGACGTCTCGCCGTACGGCGGATCGGCGAGGATCATGTCGAATGGCCCATGCGACGGCATGAGTTCGCGGCAATCACTGGTAAGGATGATCATGACGTCGCCCTCCCGATGCGCAGCCGCTCGATCTCGGTCACGAGCGCCGCAACTTCACGGGCGGCGGGCGATCGCGCGTCGATGTCCGACGCAAGCCGCCCGGTCTGTGCGGCATCAGCGAAGACGACGCGCTGGCCGATGGTGCTGGCGAGCACCGGCGGATCGTGATTGGCGAGTGTTTCCGCCGTCTCTCGGGCGATGACGGTGCGCGCGCCGCAGCGATTGAGCGCAAAACGGGCGACGAGCTCGGGGCGATAGATGCGTGCTTCGCCAAGGAGCGACAGCATCTCGGCCGAGGCCCAGCCGTCGAGTGGCGACGGCTGTACGGGGATCACCACGAGGTCGGCCGCGAGCAGCGCGGAGCGCATGAGGCCTGCGACGCGCGGCGGGCCGTCTATGACGATGTGATCGACGTCACGGGCGAGCTCGGGCGCTTCGCGGTGCAACGTGTCGCGCGCCAGGCCGACGACGCCGAACAGGCGCGGCAGGCCTTCCCGCGAGCGTTGCTGCGACCAGTCGAGCGCGGAGCCCTGCGGGTCGGCGTCGATCAGGGTGACGCGCCTGCCGCGGCGTGCCAGCTCGCCGGCGAGATGCAGCGCGAGTGTGGTCTTGCCGACGCCACCCTTCTGATTGAGGAGCGCGATGATCATCGGCGTCCTCCCGGCGGATCGAGAGGGAGACGCGGCGCTCGGGCGTCGTCTGATGTCGGCGAAGCGGAACGGTCGCGGGCTGGGCCCGGTGGCGTCGGCAGGCTCTTCCTGGCGGCGACGCTGAGGTTTCTGGCGGCGTCGCGAATGAGGTTATCCACCTCGCGCGCGCGCTCTACAGAGTTAGATTCCTGGTTAGACTCTAAGTTAAGAGGGCGATTTCTTGTTTCTGCGCTGAGACTTAGGTCTGGTTTGGGTTCCCGATAGCACGAGCCCCCGGTTCCCGATAGCACGATACTTCGGGTTCCTGATAGCACGAGGCCGTCCACAGGTTGTCCACAGGCCTGCGCGGGCTCGAAGGCAAGCAGCGTGCGCCCGCCGGGTTCCGTTTCGAGGAACAGCGTGTAGCCGGGAAGCGGCTGGCGCCGGACGATGTCGCGCAGTTCGAAGGTGAAGCGCTTGAACGGCGACAGACTCCCCGATTTCTGGTGGAGGTGGCGGAAGTCGAAGCGCCAGCCGTGTCGCTGGCGGCCACCGTGCTTGCGCACGAGGCGATAGAGCCAGCGGTCAAGGCCGCCCGTCAGGTCGAAATAGGCGCGGTCGATCGTGAGCACGAGAGCGTCGTCGAGAACGGCCTTGTAGAACCAGTCCGGTACGATCAGCTCGACGCCTTCGGGGCGGCCGTCGCGCCCGGTGCGTTCTTGCCACTCGTTGATCCAGGAAAAGCGATGCCGACGGCCTTCGGCCGGCTGGCGGATCGAGGTGGACACCGTGGTCGATTGCAGGCGGTCGAGGGCCGCCTTCAGCCGCTGATAATCGCGCGCGCTCGTGCCGCGACCGACATAGGAGAGAATTTCGTAAGGGGTGGCGGCCATCAGCCGCGACGTGCGAAGCCCGGCGTCGCGCGCTTCGACGATCTGGCTCGCGGCCCAGATCAGGATATCGGCGTCCCAGATGGTCGCCATGCCGTGGTCGTGAACGGCCTCGACCCTGATCGTCACCTTGCCGGCGACGAAATCGATCGGTGCGGTGCGATGGGTCTTGGAGAGGGAGAAGAAGGGATAGGCCATGAGATCCTGTGCGTCTCTTGGCGCGAAGTCGCCGGGGAGCGCGCGAAACAGGTCGAGCTGCCCGCGCTCCGAGAGGGATCGACGTCGCACCGCCATGAACGGAACCGGCCGCGATCAGCGTGCGTAGCGGCCGGCGTGGACCGGCCGGACGGGCGCCTGGCGCTTTGCTGGCAGGATCGAGCCGCGCGGATCCGAGGTGGACGTCACTGCGCCGCGGGCGGCCCAGCTTTCGAGCTCGTCGATCGCATAGACGACGCGGCCGCCGAGCTTGTGATACGACGGACCGGTGCCATAGGTGCGGTGCTTTTCGAGCGTGCGTGCGGAGAGGCTGAGGAATTCCGCCGCTTCCTTGGTGCGCAGGAAGCGCGGCGGGAGAAAGACGGGTTCGTGTGGCATGGTCGGGCCTCCGTGGTGTTGGGGACGGCCGCTGCGAGAAAGCGGCGGACGGCGACCACGGTGGCGGAGAAAAGGCGGCGAGTTGCAGGGCGAAGTTGGGGGGTGTCGAAATCGCCCACCGTCCGCGGCGGGGCGAGGCTCAGGATTGCCGGCGGTGACGGAGGAGCTTTCGATAGCCGCCGGCGATCATATTGCGGGCATCGCGTAGCAACGCCTTGATTACGTGGCGGGCAGAAGACGCCTGCCAGTCATCTCGATCGAGACGTTCCTGGTTCAGGATGACGTGGGCTATTTCCTGCTGTGTCGCGCCAGCGCGATGTCCGTCAAAGGCGCGGAGCATTCTGCGCTGGCGGATCCGCTGCTGGGGCGTCAAACGCGTGTCGGGCGGGATGGCGCGCCCGTGCAGGGCGGAAAGGAGGCGGTAAACCGCCTCTATCCGATCGAAGCCGTCAATGCCGAGCGGTATGGCGGCTACCGATGTGGTGCGGCCCTCGAGGACGTAGTCGATAATCTGGACGCGCTCATCGTTCGGCAAAGGAAGACGGAACGAGGCGCGACCGTCGCCGATCGGCGCCGTGTCGCTCCATGGGAGGAGAGGCGGGTAATCTTCAGTGTCACGGAAGTCGAGTGGCGCTTCGATCAGTACAACAACGCTCGTGTCATGGAGCGGGAGCCAGAAAACCGGAGCTTCAGGAGGCGGCTTCAGAGGGTCTACAGGGAAATCGCAGTCCCCAGCGCTGCTGGATCTGCTCGTTCACGGAGGTCGGAGCGCCGCGTTCAGTCGCGGATGCTTCGTAGTCCGCATCGTAAGCATCATTGCGGCGCAGCCATTCCCAGGCCAGATCGGATGGCGTCAGTGTGTCCAGATGGTCGTATTCAGCCGACGAGCGCCATGTAGATGCGTCAGGCGTCATGATGATCCTCCTGCGACTATTGCGACTTGGAGGTTGTAGAATTCCCGTTCGGGTTGGATTTTGGAAGTCACGTTGAAATCAACAGGTGATGCCTTCAGCGCATCACGATCCAGACTTCCGCTGACTTTCACGAACCAGTTCGCGATAACCGTGTTCGGTCATCCAGTGCGCGCGTGCGAGGTGGGAATTGTGGATCAGTCGACAGCGCATCGGATCGTCATGAGGATCGAGGCCGAAGAGGATGTGAATAGCCTCACGCCAGTCGGCGCCCTCCCGCTCGGCGTCGAGCAGCCGCAGATAGAGCTTCATGTGCTCGCGGTCGTAAGTCGTAAGCGTGTCGCTGGACGGTGGCGCGTCCAGGAACGCCGGTATCGCCTGTCCCATCAGAGTACCATAGTCACGTGCACGACTTTCGTTAACCGTCCCGAAGAGCAATACAGTGCTTTTATGTCAGCAAACCGTCTGTTGATGGCGCAAAGCGCTAACCAGGCTGGTCAGCTTGATGCAGCAACAGGACCCCCTCTCCCTTTTCTGTCGACAGAAGAACGATCCCGGCCGATTCGAGCGCGCGCCGTACGCCATCTCGCGTGGTTTCAAAAACGTCGAATCCGTTCTCGGATTCGAGGCGTTTGAGCGCGGTCAGCGATACTCGGGCCTTGTCAGCGAGCGTCTCCTGTGTCCAACCCAGCAGCGCGCGTGCGGCCCGTGATTGTCGGGCGGTGATCATACATAATCACCTCCCACTTCTACCCGCATGCACTCCAGAACTACGACTATTTTAGTCGTCCTACGGCAGAAAGCCACCCCATTTTTGGGCTTAAGCCGCTAATATAGCTGCGTTTCTCGACCCAGCTCGGTAGCTGATTCGGTTGCCCTCAAATGGCCGGAAAAATCGCGGCCGGTCGCACAGGCTGGAGATCTGGCACACACGGCTTCCGGCCTCGGGCGGGGCGGCTCTAGCGAGCGTGGCCCCAAGCCATCGCCTCGGTCCGGGAGAGGAGGATGGGTTTGGGAAGGAGGGCGAGGGAACCGTCGCCTCCTTCCCATGGGAGGGTTCGAGGGAGGGGTCTCCCTTCCCTTGGGAGGATGTTTGAAGGAGGGGCGCCAGCCCTTCCTTCATGGGTGAGCTGGAGAGGGGCTCACCCCTTTCCAATAGCCGGGAAGGCCGGTCGATCCGGCCGCGCCCGCTCCCGTGATGGTGTGAAGGCGGCAGGCCGCCAAGGCCGCCTGCCGCCCGATCGCTGTCACCAGACGAGACCGTCAATCGCTTCGTAGCGCTCGCGTTCATCGTCCGGCTCTTCGCCCTCGATGGAGAGGTCTGTGGTAAAAGTGTTGAAGTATATGCCCGTCTCGGCGGCGATCTGGCGAGTGATTGCGCACAGGCCGTACAGGCGGTCGTCGCTCACTTCCTCGCGGGGCGCAGGGAAGTCAGCGACGAAATGCCACCGTCCGGTGCGGCTGTCGTACCATTCGTTGGTAGACCAGTCGACGTGGACGTCGTTGCGCAAAAGGTCGATGCCATCGGGTTCGCCCCAGTAGTGCGTGAGCTCCTGTCCGGCGCACCAGATCCGCTCGCCCAGATCATCTGCCTCGGGGCCGCTCGGTGCCAGTGCGAGTTCGCGTTCCGCGGCAAGCGCACCGCGCACAAGATCGACGAGCTGGTCGAGCCGCTCCACGAGCCCGTCGTGTGCTCCGCGGCTGAATTCGTCGTTGCAGCCAAGGCGATTGGCCATCGCCATGAGGCGGAATCCTGCGAACTTCGCGTAAAGTTCGACATAGTGGAAATCAGACATTGTAAGTCTCCTTTCGTTTCTGACGAAAGGTGTCCACGCTGTAGCCCAGAGGGGTCAGGGACCGCGGTACGCGGCCGCCGCGCGGCAAGCGGAGGAGCCGATTTTGTGGCGTCGGCCTCGGGCCGGCGAAAGAAAATTGGAGGGGCCGCGCTGTCCTTGAGGCCGGATGGGCTGGCGTAAAATGGACAGTCAGAGAGAGATAGCCCGCGGCCCCGATCAGGGGCCGCGTCCGTATGGGCCGGGGTGGTTTGGAGGGGGTGGTTCACCCCCTTCATGGGTGGGGGAGCTGGAGGGGGCGGGGCGTGCCCTGCCCCTTCCGGGGAGAGTTTGAGAGGGGCGGCCTGCCCCCCTCTCATAAGCAAGGACGAACGGTCGATCCGCTCGCCCTCGCTCATCCTGAACATCGCGACCCTCGGGAAACGCGGGAAAACCCGGCGGCTTGCGCCGCCGGGCTCCTGGCCTTCCCGCTCAGAACGGGATGTCGTCGTCGAGATCGCGCTGGCCGGCTCCGTTTTCGCTTTGCTGCGCCCGGCTCAGGAAGTCGACCGTCTCGGCGATGATCTCGCTGCCGTAGCGATCGTTGCCCTCCTGATCGGTCCACTTCGTGTAGTGGATGCGGCCGCGAACCAGAACCTTCATACCCTTCTCGCAATATTCCTGGATCGTCTTGCCGAGGCCGTTGAAGGCGGTGATGCGGTGCCACTCGGTGTCCTGAACCCGGTAGCCCTTCTCATCCCGGACAACCTTGCCTTCCGAGTAGCGGGGGCGCGAGGTGGCCAGCGTGAAGTGGGTGATCCGGGTGCCGCCCTGGGTGGAGCGGGTTTCGGGGTCCTGACCGATGTTGCCGGCGAGAATGACGATGTTCTGCATTGTAGGTCTCCGTTGCCTCTCGGAGGGACCATCCCTCCGACGAGACCCGGCCAAGGACGGCGGGAGACGCCTGCAACTGCCTGCTTGCGGGCAGCTCGCCCATAAGGCCCGGAGTGGGGCGGGCAGCCGCGCTTGCGCGGCAACACGGTCCGGAGCCGCGTGGGTTGCGGCCGGAAACCGAACGGACTTAGGGGATCCGTCAGTCGGAGGGATTGGTGCCTCTGAACGCATACGAACCGAGACGCACAGCCGAACCATCGTCCTTGCCGGCAGCAGCGAAACGGCAGGCCCTATGAGTCTGCGCCGCCCAGGGCGGCATCCGGAATCTTCCATTTCCGGCCACCCGCTTCTTCGCTCGCGGAAGCTGTCCGGGACGAGGACGAACAAGGCTGTCGGCCGAATGGCACGGAATGGCGCCGCATCCGCTTCGATGGCGGAAGGTGCGATCCGACAGAATTGCGAGGGGTGGGAATGAAGGTGATCGCGGCTTGCTTTCACGGCGCGAAGGGGACTGACCGACGGCGCAACAGCCGTTCACGGCCTGCGGGAGTCATGCCGATGGTCGGGCGATCCCGAGCGACCGGGTGATGCTGACGGGAAACGGCGGCACGGGGCCACAGCATCGACGCTCCATGCCTGACCTGAGCGGGAAAGCCGGACATCCGGCGGCGCAAGCCGCCCTGGTTTTCTTGTGGCAGTGATCGATCGCGGTCGGCGGGTCAGCGCGAAAACACCGAGACGCCGAGGGCGTTGACGTTGACAATCGCGGCTATGCCGATGAACAGGCCGCCCGCGCCGCCGAGCAGATTGAGCACTATCGTCGAGTCAATCGCGTTCTTTGTGACGCCGAGCACGAGGGAGTATCCCGCAATGGTGGCCGGAATCGCGAAGATCGCCAGCGCGATCAGGCGCAGGGCCGGATTCCTGGCAAAGCCTAGAACCACGATCACCAGCGCAATCGATAGCAAGGCGGCGCCCATGGCGGCAAGACCGGACAGGAAAAGCCCGGCGCCGGCCCCCCAAGCATATTGCGCGGCCGAGAGGCCGACCATGAAGGGCAAGGCGTAGATAGCAAAATTGTAGGCGATGATGCAGAGCGTTATCGTCAACGAGATAGCAAGCAAGATCAGCGACATCGAAACCTCCAGATGAACGGTTGAGGGTTACGACAGGCTGCCCGCAAATACGCTCCGCCTGCGACTATGCTACTGCGCCGGTGCTGCATGGATGTGCAAACAAAGCCATCAACTTCTCCTTTAGTCAAGTATTTGGGGGCCGGACAGCCCCCCGAAGGCGGCGCTTACGCGCCGCCATCAAATTGCATGGTGGGGATGCCGAGCTTGCGAGCCTTGTCCGCGAGGTTTCCCTGAATGCCGCCGCCGCCGAAGACGAGGACGCCGACCGGCAGCACCTCCAGCATAGTGTCGTTGCGCTTGTAGGGAGCCTGTTTCGCCGGATACTTCTCGAAGTCGGGCGTGAAGGCGATCTGCGGCACCTTGCGGTTTTCTGCCCAACGAGCAGCGATGCGCTCTGCGCCCGTCTTCGCGCCACCATGGATGAGCACCATGTCGGCGTGCTTCGCATGGACCTGATCGAGTTTGGCCCAGATCAGGGTGTGGTCGTTGAAGTTGGTTCCGCCCGAGACGGCGACCTTCGGACCGGCGGGCAGCAGCACCTCCTTCTCAGCCCGGCGCTTCGCGGCAAGGTAGTCTCTGGAGTCGATCATCGCGGCTGTCAGGTTGCGATGGCTGACCTTCGAGCCGGTGCGGGGCCGCCAGGCGCTGCCGGTGTGGTGCTCGAAGGCCTCGGCGGAGACATCGCGGAAGAGCTCCATGCTGTTGCGCCGTTCGATCATGGTCTGGCCCTCTGCCGTGAGGCGTTCGAGCTCGACCGACTTCACCTCGCTGCCGTCCTGTTCTTTCTGGAGGCGACGCTGCGCAAGCTCGTTGTCGTCCAGCTCGCGCTCCACCCGAGCGGTGGCGCGGTGGAAGAGATTAACGGCTCCCCAGAGCAGTTCTTCGAGATCGGGTTCGAGGCGCGTGTCGCCGAGCGTGGCGATCAGGGCGTCGAAGATATCGGCGACGGCTGCGGCGACGGCGTTGCCCTCCGGAAGCGGCCTCGGATCGGGTTCGTCCTGATACGGCCGCCAGCCGTAGAGCTGGAGTTCGTTGAGGACATGATCGGTGGGGGACGAGGTGTGGATCGGCTCGTAGCCTGCGGTTTCGTCTTCGTTCGTCATCGTGAGCGTCCTTCGTCTGGAGACCGCGACCATCGCGGCCTTCGCAGGCGTCGACGCCCACAGGCGGACCGGACTGGCAGCCCTCGTCTCTCGCGAGGGCCTCGATGGCCAAGCCCGGCTATTTTGCTTCGCGATGCAAAGGCGGCACAGCCGCCGGCGGAAAATAGCCGGGCGCCGCGCCATTGCCCGGCCGGGCCGTTTGTGGGCCGATCGCCCTCTCAGAAGGCCGTGGCTGCGGGCTCTCGGACAGCAAAGGCCGCTTGCGATGATGAACGGAGACCGCAGGTGAAGACGCCTTTACCGCGCCTTATCCCCCGCCGATCGCCTCAGCCGTCCACGAAACGGCGGACGTCGTCAGGATGAATTTGCTCCATCAGTGCCGCCCGGAGGGCGTCGACTCCGCGCCATCGCAGATCCTCGTTGAAGTCCTCAAGCTTCGGCGACAGGGAAATCGCCTCGATCCCGAGGCTCGCTGCTCTGGCAAGCAGGCTGTCGCGTGCGCCATCTCCGGCCGGATCGCGATCGCGGAGGACATAGAGCCTGCGGAGCGTCGGCGGAAACAGGATGGCGGCGA
Organism: Rhizobium sp. YJ-22; assembly: GCF_029601685.1. Taxonomy (NCBI): domain Bacteria; kingdom Pseudomonadati; phylum Pseudomonadota; class Alphaproteobacteria; order Hyphomicrobiales; family Rhizobiaceae; genus Rhizobium; species Rhizobium sp. YJ-22. The sequence continues at coordinate 79,142 of NZ_JARRIR010000015.1, forward strand.
GGTGCGCGGCCGAGAGCGCCGCCATCATGGGCATGTGGGGCATGACCTGACGGGGCGACAGCACGGTCTCGATGCCCTCGCCGGCTGCCAGCACCTCATCCGCGACGCCGAACCGGACGCCGTGCCCGAGAAGGTCTCCCATCGCCCGTCGCGGTGAATCGACGGGCGCCTTGCCCGAACCGTCCGGCGAAAGCCAGGTGCGGTGCGCGCCGGTCTGCCTGCCGTTGAGGTCGGTGACGGACGCGACGATCGCCGGCCAGATCTCGGTGGGCGAATGCTCGTCCGGTTTATAGTAGCACCGACCATGGTAGCGCAGCGCGGTGACGCCGGATAGCGACGTGATCGACCGCCCGTTGAGGTAGATTTCCGCAAGCGTGCCGCCGATCGGCTGCGACATCGCGAAAAGTCGGCGCGAGGCTTCCGGCGATCCCGACGGCGCGGGGCTGGACGTGCTGCCGGTCGGCGTCCCCGTCTTCTCCGGCTCGGGATGAGGGAGCGAGAGGAACCGGCGCGCTTCCTCTGCCACGTCCTTGAAGTCGATGAGGCCGAGCGCCTCGCGGATGACATCGAGGAGATCGCCGTGTTCCCCGGTCGATGCGTCGGTCCATTTGCCGGCTGCGCCCTTGCCGGTTTCAGGCCCGGTCAGGCGCACGAACATCGAGCGTCCGGGGCTGTTGCGCGCATCGCCAACCTGCCAGTACCGCCCGGCGCGTCGGCCGGATGACAAGTATTGGCGGCAAACCGCTTCGGCGTGATGGCCGAGGCGGATAGCCAGTTCGGAGGCGTCTTGACGGGACATCAGGCGGCCTCCCGCTCGCCGATGCGTTCGACCGGAAATCGGTCGAGCACTTTGGCAAGCACGACCGGGCCATTCGCGTCGGTCGGCACGAACATGCGCAGCTTCCACGAGATGATCTCGTGGAACAATCCGTAGGCCGTCAGGCGCTCGCGCATCGTGTCGTCGAAGCCCGACAGCTCGATGCGGTTCGCGCCCATAACGCGGACGCGGCGAAGCTGAAGGCCCTCGGCGAGGTCGAGGATCGTCCGGCCGTCCATCAGCGCCGTGAAGGCGTCGTCTGACGTGATCCTTACCGCGCCGGTCGTGGTGGCGGTCGCCGCCCATTTCGGCGAGACCCTGCGACCGATGATGCGCTCGCCCTCGTCTGTCTGGAGCCGGTAGACGCGCGTCGATTCGTTCGGCAGCCGTTTCCAGATCGGCAAAAGCAGTCCTGTGACCATGTGAAGCGTCGCGTCGGTGAACTCCGGCACCTCGGCGATCTCGGCGCTCCAGGCTGAGGCGAAGGTGTTCCGGTCGGTTTCGACCCAGTGGGTCTCTCCCATGAAGCGCACCGGGATATTGTGGGCCTCGGTCGGGCGGATCAGGCGGACGCGCCGTTCGACCTCGCCATCATCAAGCATGACGCTGCTCGCCGGGATCTGGACGGCGGCTCGGCCGGAGCGCTCGTTGACGAGCAGCTTTGCGCGCGGATCGCCGAGTTCGGCGAGAGCTGCGTCGAGCGTCACCGGCCGGTTGCGCCTGCGCTCGTTGATCGTGAGCAGGCTGGTTTCCGCGCCGGTGCGCGGATACGTGTAGATCGTCTGGCGATCGACGACGACGAAGCTCTCGGCGCGCAGCGTCTCCAGCCCGGCGTCATAGGTTCCCGAGGCGATCGCACCCTCGATCCGGGCGGTCAGGAGCTGCTCGAAGGCGGTGAAGAGGATGCCCTGAAGTTCGATCGTGAGAGCGAGCATGCGATTGAGAAACGTCGTAATCGGCGGCAGCTCGTCCTTAATGCCCGTCGAATCCATCAGCTTTAGGCCGGTGGCCCGCTCGAAGCGGTCGAGCGAGCAACCCTCGACCTTGCCGCGCACCAGCAGAAGGTAGAGCTGGCGCAGTGCATCGCGGGCGTAATGGCTTTCCAGATTGTCCTCGGGGCGGAACAGCCCCTGGCCGCCCGTCTGGCGCTGGCCGCGCGTGATCGCGCCCAGCGTGTCGAGGCGGCGGGCGATGGTCGAGAGGAAGCGCTTCTCGGCCTTCACATTGGTCGAGATCGGCCGGAACAGCGGCGGCTGCGCCTGGTTGGTGCGGTGCGTGCGGCCAAGGCCCTGGATGGCGGCGTCTGCCTTCCAGCCTGCCTCGAGCAGATAGTGGATGCGCAGCCGCGTGTTCTTCGCCGACTTCTCCGCATGGTAGCTGCGCCCGGTGCCGCCGGCGTCGGAGAAGACGAGCACGCGCTTGGCGTCGTCCATGAAGGATTGGGTCTCGGCGAGATTGGCGGCTCCGGCGCGCGTCTCGACGACAAGGCGGTCGACGGCGACGCTGCCGCCGCCCTTGCGCACGATGCGTCGCGACCGGCCCGTCACCTCGGCAACGGTGTCCGTGCCGAAATACTGGACAAGCTGGTCGAGCGCGCCGGGAACCGGCGGCAGGTTGGCGAGCTTGGCGATCAGCGCGTCGCGGCGGGCGACGGCCTCCCGGCTTTCGACCGGCTGGCCGTCGCGATAGACCGGTCGAGACGACAGATTGCCCTCCGAATCCGTGAACGGCTCGTAGAGCTGGACGGGGAAGGAATGGGCGAGATAATCGAGGACGTACTCGCGCGGAGTGATGTCGACGCGGACGTCGTTCCACTCCTCCGTCGGTAGCTCCGCCAACCGCCGTTCCATCAGCGCCTCGCCGGTCGAGACGATCTGGATGACGGCCGAATGTCCCGCCTCCAGATCGGCGGCTATCGAGCGCAGCAGGGTCGGCGTCTTCATTGAAGTCAACAGATGGCCAAAGAAGCGCTGCTTGGCGCTTTCGAAGGCCGAGCGCGCGGCGGACTTCGCCTGCTTGTTCAGCGTGCCCGACCCGCCTTCGCCGCCGCCAGTGATGTTGGCCGCCTGCATCGCCGCATCGAGATTGTTATGGATGACGGCGAAGGCCGCGGCATAGGCGTCGTAGATGCGGATCTGCTCGGCCGTCAGCTCATGCTCGACGAGCTCGTATTCGACGCCGGCGAAGGAAAGCGAGCGGGCGGTGTAGAGGCCGAGGGCGCGCAGATCGCGGGCGAGCACCTCCATCGCCGCGACGCCGCCGGCCTCGATCGCCTCGACGAACTCGGCGCGCGTGGCGAAGGGGAAATCCTCGCCGCCCCATAGCCCGAGCCGCTGCGCATAGGCGAGATTGTGGACGGTGGTCGCGCCGGTGGCGGAGACATAAACGATACGGGCGTTCGGAAGCGCATTCTGGAGGCGCAGGCCGGCGCGGCCTTGCTGCGAGGCGGCGACATCACCGCGTTCTCCCTTACCGCCCGCGGCGTTCTGCATCTGGTGCGCCTCGTCGAAAATCACCACTCCATCGAAGTCGGAGCCCAACCATTCAACGATTTGCTTGACCCGCGAAACCCTCTCTCCGCGGTCGTCGGAGCGCAGCGTGGCGTAGGTTAAAAATAGGACGCCTTCGTTCAGCGCGATCGGCTTGCCCTGCGGGAAACGCGATAGCGGCGTGACCAGAAGGCGCTCCATGCCGAGCGCACTCCAATCGCGCTGCGCGTCCTCGATAAGCTTGTCGGATTTGGAGATCCAGACCGCCTTGCGCCGGCCCTGGAGCCAGTTGTCGAGGATGATCGCGGCCGACTCGCGTCCCTTGCCGACGCCAGTGCCGTCCCCGATCATGAAGCCCTGGCGGAGACGGACAGCGCCTTTTGCGTCCTCGACGGCGGCGGACAGCTTGTCGAAGGTGATGTCGACCGTCCATTTGCCGGCGAGGAAGTCGGCATGTGCTTCGCCGGCATAGATGACGGTTTCGAGCTGCGCGTCCGACAGCAGACCAAGCACGTTCGCCGGCAGGGTCGGGCGATAGCTCGGCTTCGGCGGGGCGACGCTCGCCATCGACGCCGACTGGACGAGCTGGGTGGGATGCGCCGCGGCGCCGGAAATCCGGATGGTCTGTAGGCCGTATTCCTCATAGATCGCGTCGGAGAGGCGTCCGGCCTCGGCGGGCTTCCAGTCAACGGTCTCATAGGCGAGCGGAACGCCCTCCGGCTGAGAATGCGTCACAGCAGGTGCCGCCTTGGCCGCCCGGTTGACGTAGGCGCGCACAGTCCGGGCCGCGACAGGCGCGGCGACCGGCACAGCGATCGCCGGATCGACCGGCAGGCGCGCCGGGAGATGCTCGGCCAGCCATCCAAGAAGCGTGGCAACATCAGGCGCGACCCCGGGCGCGGCCGGGACGGACGGATCGGCAGCCGGAAGCTTGTCGATGACGGTCAGCCGCGTCGGGATGGTCGTGCCATGCTTGGCATAGACCGAGCCGTCGATAGCGGCGGAAAAGACGACGCGGCCGCGTTCCTGCAGACGGGCATAAGCCGAAGACCATGCTGGCGAGTCGGGCGCGAAGTTCGCACCGGTGATCGCCACGAGCCTGCCGCCGGGCGCGAGGCGCGACAGCGCCGAGGCGACATGCCGGAAGGCGGCGTCAGCGATGCGTCCCTCGACATTCGCCAACACCGAGAACGGCGGGTTCATGAGAATGACGGTCGGGAGGAGAGCCCGGTCGAGGTGATCGTCGATCTGGGCCGCGTCGAAGCGCGTGATGGAAAGGGCCGGAAAGAGGAGTGAGAGAAGATCGGCGCGGGTGTCGGCAAGCTCGTTGAGCAGGAGCGAGCCCCCGGCGATCTCGGCCAGGATAGCGAGAAGCCCGGTCCCGGCCGAGGGCTCCAGCACCCGGTCGGCGGGCGTAATCGCCGCGGCGACCGACGCCGCCAGGCCGAGGGGGATCGGCGTCGAGAACTGCTGGAAGCTCTGCGCCTCGTCGGAACGGCGCGTGTGCGTCGGCACCAGCCCGGCGATCTTGGAGAGTTGCGACAGGATCGCTTGCGGAGAGCCGGCTTTGCGGAAAAGCGGCTTTCCGTATTTGCGCAGCATGAGGACGGTCGTGACCTCGCATGCCTCGTAGGCCGTTTTCCAGTCCCACGCGCCGGCGGTGTCGGAAGCGCCGAATGCGGATTCCATCGCGCCGCGCAGCACGGTGGCGTTGATAGGCTGACCGCGTTCCAGGTGAGGCAGAAGAAGCTGCGCGGCCGCGACGATCGCCGATGCCATGCCGGAAGCGACGACGGGCGGAAGCGATGCGGCGACCTCGGCGGCCGCGGTTGCGGATGTAACGTTCATGATGGGGAACCTCGGGAGAGCGGACGGGATCGAGCCGCGCAGCGCTCTCTCTCGACCGCACCGGCTCAAATCCGTCCCGGCCCCTCTCTTCCTCTCACAGCTTCCGCGAAATCGCCGAGAGCAGCCGTTCGCCGCCGGAGGTTTCCGGCCGTCACCTCGTTGAGACGACGGCTTTGATCTACAATCGAGCGGGCTAGATTTGGCGCAGGTTTGCTCGCGCAAATCCCGAAAAAACCGCGATATTGGAAGGATTAAGCTCGTGAGGACATGGCTGCTTCCGCGTGCGCCGAGATTCTACTGGCTCATCATCCTGGCGTTCGCGGCATCGACGATCACGTCCGATTTGCCGGGTTTCGGAGAGGGGCATTGGTCGACCTCGACCGCCTTCCGTGCCTGCACCATCGCGATCGCGGTTGGCCTCGCGGCCCTGTCGGAGATCTGGGACATCGCGCCCGCGGTCATTGTCAAAGCGGAGGCCCGCTACCAGAACCGGCAGGCACGGGAGGTTTACACGATCCCCGTCGTTTTCGACGCTGCGCCGACCGTCGCGCCGGGAATGTCGCGACTGCGCGTGACGCGGACGGATGACAATCTGGCGATCCGGCCGTGGGCGCTGCGCTTCGAATACGCGGTGGACCGGCGTAAGGGTGAGTGGTAGCGCGGCCCCAACGACCCGCCAGGCGAGCCAACGCGACCATGCCAGGAGCGTCCCGGCTTGGAGACGGGACGCTCGACAGCGTCAGCCGAAGCGACGGCCGGCTTCGGTGAAGGTATATTCGTTCGCGATGATGGTCTCCTCGACGGACTCATCCGAGGTCAGGTATTCGTATTCGCGTTCGAGCTGCCGGTAGAGCCAGTCAGCGAGATCGCGCAGCGCCTCGGTCACGATCTCCCCGGCATGGGCGGTCATGCCCTGCCAGGTCGGACTGTCCCGCTCGACAGAGATCGCCATGCAATAGGCGTGATAGTAGTGGCCACGGTGGCTGACATCAGCGCGGAGCTGATAGAAATTCCGTCGCTGGACGGTCTGCAAACCGTCGGCGATGGCATGCAGGCGGTCGTCCTTCGGGGCATGGCCCCGGATGTCGCGCGAGGCGTTCTTCCGGTAGGAATAGAACGCCTCGAAGCAGGCGCCGTCCCCTTGCGACCAGAAGCCGGTGAAGTAGATGCGTGGCTGCTGCCGGGTTCCGCCGCCCATCAGCCGGACGGCGCGCGCCTTCAGGCGAACGCCGAGGATTTCGCAAATCTGCTCGAAATCATCGAAGATGGTAGCGTACCAGTCATAGTCGAAGCCGCCCTCTCGATACCATGCTCGGGCGTTCTCCCTGGCGGCGTCGGATAGCTCAGCAAGTTGATAGACCTTCGTCTCGATCACCTTACTCATCGGGATCGCCTCCGCCGAGGACCCACGCAAGCCACCCATCGGTGTAGGTCCATGCGATCGTCTTGCCAGTGGTGAGGTCGACTACATGCGCGCCGCCGCCGAAGGCGTCGACACGCGGCTGCGAGCAGGAGTTGGCGTACTGGAAGCCCCAGCGGCCTTTCAGGCCAAACTCCGCGGCGCAGATCCTGACGAACTGAAGGAGGCGTTCCGGATCGCCGGTTACGTCGTCGCGCATCCAGAGCTTGCTGCCGCCGTGCTCGGGCTGGATCGACAAGAGGAAACCGTCCGAGGGCGGATCCTCGGATGCGCCGTCTTCGGAAAGCTGATTGTAAAGCGCAAGCGCGCGGGCGGCATTGTCGGGTGTGCCGACGTCCAGCAGGCATGAGAAATGGGTGAAGTGGTCGGCCATGTCGGGCTCCTGAAAACGAGAAAGCCCGGCGCGACGGCCGGGCGATGGTCGATGGATACGGTGGTGTCGTGGTCAGAGGCGGAAGTGCGCCACAGTCCGCTGAGCCTCGGCGTGGTGGCCTAACATCTCGCGATAGAAGCGCTTTCGCGCGTCCCGCTTTTCGGGATCGTTCCAGGCTGAGCGGGACAGCTTGCGCCGCGCCGCCCGGATGACGGCGCGGTCGCTGTCCCAGACCAGAATGTCGAGACGGAGATAGGTGGCGTACACCGCCGCCTCCTAGACTTTGAAGCGTCGGTACAGTTCGTCGATCTCGTGGAGTTCGAGGCCGGCGTGCGCGCCGTTGTTGGTGAGGTCGCCCGTGAACACCGGATCGAGGGGCCCATTGATAAGAGCAAGCTGAAGGGTGGAGAGACCGGCGAGCACGGCGTCGCGCTCGCGGGCCGTCACGGTGATGGTGTGAAACGCTTCGACGGTCTCTCGCGGTTCGAGCAGGCGCACGCCGCTGTGCTCGTCGATTTCGTAATCGTCGAACTCCTGCACGTCGCCGGTGGCGAGCCATTCGCCATCGTAGTGGACACTTTTGGCGAGGCTTCGCGCCTCTTCGGACGTGTCGGCCTCAACGACGGTCTCGTAGTAGACGAAGGCATCGTGGCCTTTGCGGACAACAAATTTCGGCATTGGGATACTCCTCAAATGAATGTGTCCGGCGCGGTGGCCGGGCTGGATCGGAAAACCGGGGTCTGGCGTCACGCCGCCCTCAGCAGCGCGGCCCGCACCGTCTGCCGCCAGTCGGCATGGACAAGCCGGCCCTCAAGGATGCTGGCGCGGAAGCGCAGGTCCTGGGCGGAAGCGGCATTGTCCCGGCGCGCCTCGGACGACGCTTCCCCACGCAGCTTGCTGGCCTTCGCGACGACGAGGCGCGTTTCGCCATCCGAAGCGACGGGATCGCACCAACGAACGCTGCGATGCGAAGGCTCGCCAGCGAGAACCTGGCATTGTTCTCCGTCGATAACGACGAACAGTCGAGGCTTGAACGTCATGGCGTCGCCTTCGCCGGTCTCGAAGCGATCGCGGCGGGAGAGGCGTTCGACGCAGGCGATCGCGTCGTCGAGGGAACTGCACTGGCAGAGATCGACCGTGCTGATTAGGGTGCAGGAATCGAGATCCGGATCGTTCCCGGCATAGCGGGCCTCACCGAGGCAGGTTATTCGCAGCGGAAGCTTTCGGGCGGCGGTGAGCGCCGCGACTGCGGGAAAGGTTCTCGCGCCGAGGTTGGCAATGCTGAAGCTGTTCATCGTGAAGTCTCCGTGACAGGCGGCGGAAGCCTCTCTCCCGCCCATCATCCCGTCACGGTCAAACCGACACCCCTCTCCCTCTATCGCTCTCGAATGGCGGCCGTGGCCGGCATGAAAAAAGCGCCCCGCCAGGAAGACGGGACGCTCGATGTCCTTCAATCGATTGCCTGATAGATCGCCGATGCTTCGGGATGTCCGTCCAGATAGTCATGGAGGCGATGATAGCCTTCGGCGAGATGATCGGATTCGTATTGGATGGAGAGGTGCGACAGGACGAACAGGGTCGCGATGATGCCCGCGGCCTCCGCGGAGACCTCGCCACGGAACTCGGTGATCCCGCTTTCGATCCGCATGCGCTTGCGGGACGTAGGCGCGAGGAACAGAGGCCGGCCCCGGAGCTCGAAAAAATCCCAGAAACCGCCGCCATAGTCATAAGGACTGAGCCGCTCCATGAAATGATAGACGGCGTTTTCCGCGATTATGAGGTGCCGGAGACCGAACAATGTCGGCAGGAAGTTTTCGCGACGATCATACGGTACAAGGGTCGCAAAGTGGCGTGCGCTGGTCTGGAGCGTCATGGCCTGGTTCTCCTGAGAGAGGATGGAGACAGGTCCGGTGAGCGCTCTCTCTTCGCCGGTCCGAAACCAGCCAGGCCCGTCCGCTCTCTTCCTCTTCATATGCGCCAGAGCCCCTGCGCGATTTCGCGCGCGAGCATGGCGTGAGCATTGGTCATCACGTCGCTGCCGCTGGTTTCGGGGTGATCGAAGAACCGCGCGGCTGGGCCGTTCTCGATCCAGTCGGCGTAGTAGCACCAGGACCGATCCTGAAGCCGGAAAGCTGCCATATCAGCAGCCCAATGCGGCTTCGGCTCGACGACGACGGTGACGCCATTGCGGGTTTCGGGCCACGGCAGCGAGCGCTGCGAGGGAGGGCAGCGCAGGTCCGCAGCCAGTATCTCTTCGACGGTAATCATGTCGCAGTCCCCCCGTCCGGCGTTGAGATGAAGCCGTTCGGATCGTCGGGATCGGGCGGAAGGTAAGCATCAAAGGGGTTGCCATCGGCGAGATGGCCGAACGGCGTCATGACGATATGGCCGCCCTCTGCGCGGCCCACGGCGCAGAGGACGTAGCGACGCTCACGGGGTGACGGCGTCCAGGCACTCCGTGAGCGCCAGATTGCCGTCGCCGGCGGCGCACAGCAGCGTGTTGAAGTTTGTGCGGACTGGATCGGGAATGGCCACGATGGTCTCCTGAAACGAAAATGGCCCGGCGAGAGGCCGGGCCGTGAAGTGGGAAGAATGAAATGCGAGGCGACCGAAGCCGCCTCGACGTTCGGTGTCATTCGGCGGCGACGAGAACCACCGGATCGTTGGACGCATCCGCCTTGTCATCGCCGGCAAGGAACTCCGGCAGCGCCACATCATCTTCCTGGGCTACTGCCTGCATGTCGGCGGCCGGCTCCTCGACAAAGAGGCGAAGCGGTTCCGGCAGCCAGCCGGTGTCGGCCAGGAGGCGTTCGGCCTGACGCGCCATCTCATCCTTCTTCATGTGGTCGATGAGACGCGCTGTTTCTTCGCCCAGCGCCTCATGCACGGCTTCGTGGATGCGGGACTTGGTCACGCGGCCGAGGTAGTTCGTGACGGTAGGACGGAAGCCGGCCTCCGCCATGTCGAGACCCGTGACGCGGGCAAGGCGGTCGGCCTCGGCCATACGGGTGCGAAGGTCGTATTCAGAAATGCCGGTGGCACTGTGCGGATTCGGCCGCTCGTAGAGCGCGTTGATGCCGTAGGACACGCAATGAGCGAGAAGAGCCAGCCGGCTATCGAGATCGAGGGCGTCGAGCCAATCCCAGAGAGCGTCATCATCGGCCGGAATACCTGCCTTCCAGCCGGCGTGCCGTTCTGCCACCGACTTCGCATAGGGGCTGTTCTTGAGATCGATGCCCTGTTCGCGGAAGTAGACTTCCTGAACCTCGACCTGAACGGTCGCGCCTCTCGGAGACCGCTTGAAGCGGTCGCGTACGAGACGATGCAGCAGCGCCGTCATGGCGATATGCGGATTGGCGGCCACGGCGTCGCTCAACGCAACGGTGCGGTGTGCCGTCAGCTCGGCGACGAGCTTCTCGGGAAGAGGCCTGATCATGTCCTCTTCCTCGTCGAACTCGACCGGCTGACCGCCGACGGTGATCACGGCGTGCTGGACATCGGACGTGGTCACGCCGTCGGCATCCCCGTCGCCCTCGATCTCCGGCGTTTCGCCCTCGACGGACGCGGTCGGCTCGTCCTCGGGACGGACCCAGCCGCGATCGACAACGAGCTCGCCATCCTCATCGACAGTGACGAAGACGCCGGCGATGGCAATCTCGGCGGGGTCGTAGATAACCCGGCGACGCTCGAAGGCCTCGATCTGCTTTTCAAGCTCCGCAAGACGATAGTCGATTTCGCGCGGCAGTTCGTCGACCGCATGATATTTGTCTTCGAGGTCGGCGTGTTCGTCGCGCAGCGCCAGGAAGGCCGCATTTTCTTCCTCGGTCAAATCATCGATTTCGCCCGGGATGGGTCGCAGCCCATACTGATGGCCGTATGGAAGATAGAGGTCCGCCGAGACCCACTTCCAGCCTTCGGCGGCCACCGCCGCAGCGACCCCTTTAAGCTTTTCGGCGACGAGGCGATCGAGAAGCGGCACATCGTCGAGCCAGCCGTCTTCCTCATCGTCGAAGAGGTAACGCGGCAGAACCGGCCCGCCGGCCGCCACATAGGTGTCGAGGCCGATGAAGAGCACCCGCTTGTCGGATGCGGGAACGCTGGTCTCGGTCAGCATGTTGCGAATGCGCCAGGGCTCGCGATGGTGGGATTGCCGGACGGCGTCCCAGACCTGTTCCTGCCGTGCGTGATCCGGGTGCGCGGTGAACGACTCGAGCATCGCCAGCGTCATGCTGTTCTCTGTATAGACGGCATGGAGCGTGGGCGAGACCTTCGCCAGTGCAAGGCGCTGATCCACATAGCGCTCCGTGGTGAAATAAGCACTCGCGACCTCGGCGTTGGTCATGCCGCCGTCGACCATCCGCTTGAATGCCTTGAACTGGTCGAGCGGATGAAGCGCGAGCCGGAACGTGTTCTCGGCGAGCGAGTCGTCGATGGCCGATGTCTTGGCGTTGGCTTTCTTGACGATGCAGGGAACCAGACCATCGGCGGGGAAGCGGCCCCTCTCCACCAGCCGGGCGATGACGCGGAAACGGCGGCCGCCGGCCGGCGTCTCGAAATCTCCGGTCTCGTTGCCGTCGGCATCGAGGATGGCGCGGACGTTGATGCCCTGGATCAGATCTTCGCGTCGTTCGACGTCATAGGCGAGATCGTCGAGACCGGCTTCGACATCGGTTTCGCGCACATTGTCGTGGGACAAACGGATGCGGTTGAAGGGAATGTCGCGCGCTCGCGAGAACTCGATCAGTTCGAGGGCAGGCTTCTTCTTGGCTCGGGCCATGGTGGCTACTCCGTGACGGGCGCCGAGAGCCTCTCTCTCAGCCCTAAACCCGTCATAAATCCCCATCCCCCCTCTTCCTCTCCGGCGGCTAAGGCGGGCTCGGTGTGAGGTGGCCGCCCCCCTCCGTGGCCTGGATCCTGCGCGCTGCACGACGGATGACGACAAGGCGCGTATCGGCGGCCTGTGCGATCCGCTTTATTGTTGACAGCTCCGCATCCGAGCACTCCCCCATCACCTCGATCTCGACGAAGTGGCCGCCCCTGTCGTTGGAGACGCTTGGGCGGTGGCTGTAGGAGACGTAGAAGCTTTCGTGGCGCTCAATCGGTCGGACACGCGACCGCAAGAAAATGATGCCTGAGCCGAGATTCCCGCAGAACAGCAGCTCGTCGGCCGGTGTGGTCTTCGGCCCGTCGCCTTTCTGTCTGCGGCCGATCTGGCGGAAGGCCTGGTCGAACGTCGCCGGGTCGCGCGTGATCCGCGCCTCGCGGTCCTCATGGAATTTCCATGGTGGCCGCCAGGGGTTTAGCTTCCCGACCGCGATTTGATGGAGGAAATCGGCGAAGCTCGCCGGATCGGCCGGATACGGGCAGGCCCGCCAGATCTCGCGCACCCGCGCGCGCAGCGTGTCCGGAAGCGCGAAGAGCCGAGCGCGGCCCTTGCGCCACCAGGCAGCGCGCTGACGGCGGCGCTCGCGTTCGGCCTCGTCCCACCAGACAGCTCGACGGGCCATTTCCTCGTCGACGGAGAGCTGACCGGCGGCGATCTCTTCGGCGAAAAGCGGCAGCGCCTCGCGTTGGAGGCGCTGCTTGCGGAGAAATGCCGCGCGTTTACGCGACGTGTCTCCATAGGGTGCGGACCGATGCCAGCGACGAAAACGCATCACGCCGCCCTTCTGTCGATTGCGCCGGCGGCGGGAGCATCGGTCTCGGGAAGGAAGGACAAGATCCAGTCGGCCGCTCTGCTGGCCTGCGAGGCGGCGCGGACGATGGCGCGATTGTCCTCGCGTAGCACCTCCAGCCACGATCCGATATAATCGGCGTGTCGTACGGTCGGGACGATGCCGAGCGAGGCGCAGCAGAAGGCGGAGCTCATCTCGGCCACGAGCTCCTCGAACGCATACTTCCTGGTTCCAAAGGAACCGGAGAGATCGCGGTTCAGCCGGCTGTGGTGGCCGCTGGCGTGGCCGATCTCGTGGAGCGCGGTCCTGTGCCAGTTGATCGGCTCGAAATAGGCTTGCGGCGGTGGCACGGCCACGTAGTCGAGCGTAGGCATGTAGAAGGCCCGATCGCCACCAATGCGGAAGTCAATGGCGGTCGCCTTGATGAGAGCCTCGACCGTCGGTTCGATGAGGCCGGGCGGCGGGAGCGGCGCGGCAACGGTGATGTCGTCGGGCAGGCCCTCGCACTGGGCCGTGTTGAACACGGTGAACCGCTTGAGAAAAGGTATGGCCTGGGCTTCCTCGCCGCTTTCGCGCGCCCGCCGCTTCTCGTCCTCGGGGATGAAGCGGTCGGCATAGACGACGGTGGTGCCGTGCTCGCCCTTGCGGACATTTCCGCCAAGCGCGGCCGCCTGACGGTATGTGAGCCAGCCCTGACCGGGAAAGCCATGCTGTACGACTGCGCCCCAGAGGATGAGAATGTTGATGCCGCTATAGGCGCGGCCGGTGCTGGCGTTGTTCGGAAGCCCAAGCGGGGCTTTGGCCTCGGCCTTGCCCCAGGGCTGCACCCACGGGAAGCGCCCGGCCTCGAGGTCGGCGATGATCTTGTCGGTGATTTCGTCGTAAAGGTTCGTCCGGTCGGAGCCGGTGCGAGGGGTGCGGTCATGTCTGGACATCGCGGTTCTCCGCGACGGGCGCCGGGAGCCTCTCTCCCAGCCCTCAACCCGTCACGGCTAACCCAGTCCGCACTCTGACTCTCGGGGGGCGTTGCGGGGTCTCCCCGCAGAAGGGGGTGTGCCGGCGACTTCGGCGCCGGCCAGGGGGAAGACTTTCCCCCAAAGTTCTATCGGATCGTAAACCCGGGAAAACGCAAAGCCGACTATCAGTAATTACGCCCTTCAGGCGAGGTATCCGAAAACGGTTACTCAAGCCGAAACCGCATCCGCCAACCCGTCTATGAGCAGATCAAAAGCGATGCGCAGGTCCTCCTGCCGTAGCTTCTCGACCAAATCGCCGCAAGTCGGCAGGCCAATCTCGACGGACCTGCGACTCGTTCATTCGCATCAGCCGCGGACCAATTGCGCAGCCGCTTCGCCGGCGCTGTCCATATAGCTGGTGTCCCGGTGCAGAAGCACGACGGCGAATGCGCCATCGAGAAGAAGAACGATCTGCCGCGCGAGACGGCGCGCTTCGTCGGGGGCCCGGATTTCCTCCAGCACGACGCAGAGCCAGTCCTCGACCCGCTTCTTGTGCGCGCGGCCCGCGAGGATCGCCGGATGTCCCGGCAGGTGGATGAGCTCGACCGAAGTGCGCAGGAACCCGCACCCCTTCCACTTGGGATGCCGCGCAGACGCCGCCAGATTGCGGAAAATGCCTTGCACCTTGTCCGCCGTGTTGCCCTCGGTCTCGGCGAACCAGTGCTGGAACAACGCAAGGTTCGGCTGGTCGCGCGTTTCGAGATAGGCGGCGATCAGGTCGTCCTTGCTGCGGAAGTGATAATAGAGCGTTCGCTTCGTGAGCCCGACCTTTTCGGCGACCGCGTCGACGCTCACGGCGCGGATGCCTTCCGCGTGGAACAGCTTCCCGGCTGCCTCAATGATGCGCTCGCGTGTCGGTCTCAGTGATCTAGCCATGCCCGAATGTATACCGACTAGTGAATATACTCAACCGGCCTACACGTTTATCCTTCCGGCATGCGTAACCCGTCTTCAAACACCACTCTTATTGAAGGACAGCCGGTCGAGCTTTCCTCACCAGACGGTGTTCTGCTTGCCGGCCATCTCTGGCGGGTCCGGCAAGCGGACCCTATGGGGACCGTCATTATCAATCCTGCAACCGGGGTGCTCGCGCGCTATTACCATCGCTATGCCCGTTTCCTCGTGGAGCACGGATTCGACGTGCTGACCTATGATTATCGCGGCATCGGGCTGTCGCGGCCCGTCCGTCTGCATGGCTGCGGCTATCGCTGGCGTGACTGGGGCGAGCTGGATTTTGAAGCCGCCATCAGGTTCATAGAGCAGCAGGGTCGTCATGACAGAGTGCTGGTGGTCGGGCACAGCGTCGGCGGCTTCCTGCCGGGACTCGCTGCGAGTGCTCGCCGCATCGAGCGCATGCTGACCGTTGGCGCCCAATATGCCTGGTGGGGCGACTACGCCTTGCATCGGCGGCTCCACCTGTTTCTCAAATGGCATGTCGCGATGCCCGCGCTGACACTTGCCTTTGGCTATTTTCCCGGCCGCCGGCTGGGTTGGCTGGAAGACCTGCCGGCTGGCGTCGCTCTTGAATGGAGTTTTCGCCGGCCGCGTTTCGAGCATAGCCATCCGCGCGCGGTGAGGCGGGGCGCGCTCGACCGCATGGCTGCCGTCACGGCGCCGATCCTGGCAGTGGCCATGTCCGACGACGAGCTTGGGACGCCGGCCGCCATTCGCCGGACGTTGAAATACTACACCGGCAGCGCCGAGCGAATCGCGGTGCTGCTACGGCCGTCGGACTTTGGCCGCGACACGGTCGGACATTTCGGCCTGTTCCACGACAGCCATGCCTCCGGCTTCTGGCTGGAGACGCTTCTGTGGCTTCGCGACGGCCGAAATCCATGGCGCGGCCACGTCATCGATCCTTGAACGGGAGGTTTTCATGCACCGTCTCTTTTACTCGCCCGGCGCCTGCTCGCTCGCTATCCACATCGTGCTGGAGGAGATTGGCGAGCCTTACGAGGCCGAGGTCCGCTCAGCCAAAAACGGCGAAGGCACGACGACGGCGGACTATCTGGCGCTCAACCCGAAAGGCCGCGTGCCGGCGCTGACAGGCGTTCCCGGTGGCGCTGGAGGCGCACCGGACCTTTTAACCGAAGCCGTCGCCATCCTGTTGTTTCTTGCTCGAAGCCATCCCGAGGCGAAACTGCTGCCTGCCGATCCGGCCGGTGAAGCCCGATGCCTGGAATGGCTGAGCTGGATCTCGATCGATCTACACGGCATCGGCTATGGCCAGCTCTGGCGTCCGCACCGGTTCGTGGCCGATCCGGCGCTCCATGAGGCAGTGAAGAGCAAGGGGATGGAGAACATCCTCACCGCCTACGATCATATCGACCATATCCTGTCCGATGGCCGCGAATGGGCAGTGCCCAGCCAATACACGGTCGTCGATGCCTATCTGGTCGTGTTCTGGCTTTGGGGCCGGCGGATCGGTCTTGAGATGGACACGAGCTGGCCGAACTGGGCACAGCTGATGAACAAGGTGCTGGAACGTCTGGCGGTGAAGCAGGCGCTCGAGCTGGAGGGCCTGGCTTGAGATGATGTCCATCACGGCCCATCAGGCGTGCGTTGCCGATGTCAGATGCTCGAACAGAC
This sequence comes from Rhizobium sp. YJ-22, assembly GCF_029601685.1. Classification (NCBI taxonomy): domain Bacteria; kingdom Pseudomonadati; phylum Pseudomonadota; class Alphaproteobacteria; order Hyphomicrobiales; family Rhizobiaceae; genus Rhizobium; species Rhizobium sp. YJ-22. Next base: position 95,369 of record NZ_JARRIR010000015.1, read on the forward strand.
TGCGCGCGGGCGCGGTCAGCTCCGCTTCGCTGCGAACACAAACGGACAGTTCGCGCGTCGCCCAGCCGTCCTGAAGCCGAGCCATTGCAATACGTGCGGATCGCCTCAAGCGCCGCGCTGCCGTTTCCGGTACGATGCCGACGCCGACGCCCTCGCTGGCCATTCGGCAGATACCTTCGAAATTGCGAAGCGCTACGCGCAACTTCAACTTCGTCCCAAGCTGGCCAGCCTGCATCTCTAGGTGCTGTTGCAAAGCTCCGTCCGCCAAGGCGATGAAAGGATGATCGAGCAGATCGGCGAAGCGAAGCTGGGGCTTTTTCGCAAGATCATGGTCCAGCGCGAAGACGGCTACCAGCCGGTCGATGGCGAAGGGGTGCGATATGAGGTCGGCGATCTCGGCGGCGCTGGACAGGATACCGATTTCGGCAAAGCCCGCGGCAACGCTGCGCGCGATCTCAGAGCTTTGCCTTTCTTTCAGTTCGATGTCGATCTGTGGATGGGCTGCCATCCAGGGCGCGAGCCGTGCGGGCAGAAATTCCGTAACCGCCGCCGTATTGGCGAAGATGCGGACGCTTGCGCGCATTCGCTTGGCGTAGCGGGATATCTCACCGCGCATCTGCGCCATCTGATGCAGGATCGTGCGCGCATGGTGGGCGAGCGCCTCGCCGGCTTCGGTCGGACTGACGCCCCGCCGGCCGCGCTGGAGCAGCAGGACCTCGCCTGCGGCCTCCATGTCGCGCAACCGCTCGCTGGCAGCCGGCAGCGACATCCCTGCATCGGCCGCGCCATGGGTGATGCTACCGGCATCGACGACGGCCAGGAAAAGGCGCAGATCAATCAGGTCGAAACGCATGCTGAACGTATAGTCGCATTTTTGCCTTCGGCATAGCCGAAGTCACGCATCGGTCTTTCCGCATTGCGCGAAGACGTCCGCTCGACAGTCATGGGCAATGTTTGATCTTTCCACACCGTTACTGGCCGCAGTCGTTGCGACCTTCTTCGCGGCCGGCCTCGTCAAGGGCGTCACCGGCATGGGGTTGCCTACCGTGGCGATGGGCGTGCTTGGTGCCCTTGTCTCGCCGCTAGCGGCCGCAAGCCTGCTGATCGTGCCGTCCTTTGTCACCAATGTCTGGCAGCTCCTGGCCGGCCCGAACTTCGTCCCGCTCCTGCGGCGGCTCTGGCCGATGATGCTGGCTGTCGTCGCGGGAACCGTGCTCGGATCGACATGGATCGCCGGCGGCGACACAAAGCTTACGACAGCGTTTCTCGGCATCGCGCTCGTCGTCTATGCGGCCTATACACTGTTCGCGCGCCAGATCAGAGTTCCGCGCCGTACCGAGCCGTGGCTGTCACCGCTGATCGGCGCTATCACAGGAGCCGTGACGGGGGGAACCGGCGTTTTCGTCATCCCGGCAGTTCCTTATCTCCAGGCGCTTGGTCTGTCGAAGGACGACCTCGTGCAGGCTCTCGGCCTCTCGTTTACCGTGTCGACGATCGCGCTCGCCATCGGACTTGGCGCGCATGGGGCATTCCAGGCCGATCGTCTCTCGCTATCGGCGCTCGCAGTCTTGCCAGCGCTGGCGGGCATGTGGGCGGGGCAGCGCGTTCGCAACCGGATCAGCCCGCTCGCCTTTCGCCGCGGCTTCCTGATTTGCCTGCTGCTGCTCGGCTGCGAAATGGCCACGCGGTCTCTGCTATGATTTGAGAAGTCTCGTGGGCACGCAAATCCACCAATGTGAGAGGCCGATTGTTTACTCTAACTTCGGCGAACCGGAACGTGGTCGGCACTCGATCTTCTGCTAAAAGCTCATAGAGCAGAGCACAAATAGCTGTTAGATCAAGTTACATTGGATTCCGGCGAGCACGAATCGGGAGGGCGGGAACGATGCATTTAAGGAAGCTTGCTGTCCGCAACTTTCGACGGCTACAAGATGTTGTTATCGACTTCGCATCTGATATTTCCATCTTCGTCGGCGCTAATAATAGTGGCAAGACGTCCGTCGGCCACGCACTCCAGCTCTTCACCGGCCATGGCCGTTTCAACATCCATGATTTCAGCGCGGATTTATGGCCGGGGATCGTGGCATTCGGTGCGGGCGACGACAGTCTGGCGTTGCCGACCATGGAAGTCGATATTTGGCTGGAAATCGGGGCGGAGGATGTTCATCGTGCCATTGACCTGCTGCCTAGTCTCGCTTGGGACAGCACCCTCGTCGGGATGCGTGTTGCCTATGCGCCGATAGACCCTGACGCGACACGTGACCGTTTCATTGAGGCCCGCGAGCGCGCGCTCGCTGCAGTCGAGAAAGATGCGAACGGCGCTCCGGTGTTTGACCCGGCGCCACGACACCTTCGTGATTATCTGCGCGATACTCTGCATGATGAATATGAGCTGCGCTACTTTGTGCTTGATCCGGCGCGGTTCGACACCGACATGGTCGCCGAGGACGGCTACATACCCTCGTCGCTTGCGGGTCGGGATCGCAGCGGCCGCGAAATTCTCAACAGCATCCTGCGCATCGATTTCCTGGACGCCCAGCGTCACCTGTCCGACAGCGCTGGAGGAGGTCGGGCCGAGGACCTGTCGCGAGTCCTCAGCCGCTTCTACGGGCGCAATCTTGAGCAGAAGGGTGACGACCTCGAGGCGCTTCGCGCATTGGCTCAATCGGAGATCGCGCTCAACCAGCATCTGGAGAGAGTGTTTGAGCCGACCTTGAAGAGCTTATCGAAGCTCGGATATCCCGGACTCTCCAACCCTCGCATGATGATCCGCTCCGCGCTCGATCCGGCACAGATCATGAGCAGCCGTGATGCGGCCTTGGTCCACTATGCGCTCGGCCCAGACGATGGTGCGGCCGATCCCCCGACATTGCCTGACCGCTACAACGGGTTAGGGTTCAAGAACCTCATATTTATGGTCGTTGAACTGCTCGACCTCCATGCGCAATGGCTGGCTATCGAAGAAAACCGTCCGCCGGTCCATCTGATCTTCATCGAGGAACCAGAGGCGCACCTGCACGCGCAGCTCCAGCAAGCTTTCATTCGCAAGGTGATGGACATCCTCGCGCTCAAGGGTGTCGACCGGACCGCTTACACAAGCCAGGTCGTCGTCACCACGCACTCGACCCATATCCTCTACGAGCGAGGCTTTCGGCCGATCCGCTATTTTCGGCGTTCGCGCGCGAACGCCGAGTCGACGTCCGACGTGCTCAACCTTTCTGCATTCTACGACAGCACCGCCCCGGATATTCGCACCTTCCTTGAACGCTACCTCAAGCTCGCGCATTGCGATCTGTTCTTCGCAGACGCCGCCGTGCTCGTTGAGGGCAATGTCGAACGGCTATTGCTGCCGCAAATGATCGAGACTGCTGCTCCGCGACTGCAATCGACATATCTCACCATTCTAGAGATTGGTGGCGCTTTCGGCTACCGCTTCAAGGCGCTGATCGAATTTCTCGGCCTCACCACCCTCATAATAACCGACCTTGACAGTGTGTTCGGTCCAGCGGTCTTGGCCGAAGGCGAAGACGCCGTCGTAGGCCAAGCTGGTGGGCCCACGGAACAGAGTGAGGCTGCCGCACAGGAGGAGCCCGATCTCGGCGCCGCTGACGAGGATGATGAAGGCGAAGAGGCGGCGCCAGCGGCGGGCGACAAGCCGGGCAAGGCCTGCATTGCCGGGCATCCAGGCGCGGCGACCTCCAATCAGACGTTGCTGCAATGGCTGCCTAAATGCGGGACCGTCGAGGCGCTCTGGGATGCGACGGCCGACGACAAGACTCAGGCTCGTGTGAATGACGATGACGCGCTTGTTCGGGTTGCCTATCAATGCCGCACTGACGTCAGTTGGGGTCACGATACGGCCGCGCTCGCAGGACGAACGCTTGAGGAGGCTTTCGCGCTTGAGAACCTCGAGTGGTGCCAGCACAAGGATCGCCGGCTGCTTCAGTTGAGGATCGCGAAGAACGACGAAAAGACGCTGGCTGAGCTCGTCAGCCGTATCCACAAGCGCGTTCAGGCGAAGAGTTTCAGCAAGACCGACTTTGCTCTGGCGTTGCTAGCTGAGGATCCGACCAAGTGGATTGTGCCGGAATATATCGCAGAAGGGCTACGTTGGCTGGAGGGTGAAATCGCGCCACCCGAACCGGAACCTGATGACGAGGACGAGAGCGAAGACGAAGGCAGCGATGGTGGGGCTGACGGCGAGCACGGCGACACTGGCGCTGAAGGCGCCGTCCACCTCGCCGTGTCCGCCGCTGGCAACGGTTTTGCCGCATGACCAGTCGCATCGGCAGCCCGGACACACCCGCGGACGTCGAGGTTCGTGCCTGTCTTGATGGAGAAGTTCCCCGTTCCTTCGTGATGGTCGCAGGGGCCGGCTCCGGCAAAACAACCTCGCTGATCAAGGCCCTTGACCATCTCGCTCGAACCCGTGGCCCTTCTCTGCGTCGCGCGGGGCAGCAGATCGCCTGCATCACCTATACAGAAGTCGCTGCCGGCGAGATTTCTGAGGATGTCGGCGTCTCGCCGCTATTCCACATCTCAACGATCCATAGCTTCCTGTGGTCGGTGATCCGGCCGTTCCAAAGCGACATTGCAACCTGGGTTGGCGTCAGAATCGAGGAGAAGATCGCCGAGCGGCGAGCGCATTACGAAAAGCCACGCACGCAGCCACGAACCAAGGCGCGGTTAGAGATCGAGATCGCCGAACTCGAGGCTCAGTTGGGCGCGATTGCGTCGGTGGATAGGTTCACCTACGGCACTGGCAGCAGCTATGCCGAAGGTATTCTGGGTCATGATGACGTCCTCAAACTGACGCCCTATTGTGTCGGCGCGCATCCACTGTTGCGCAGAGTGATCGCCAGCCGTTTCCCATTCATCTTTGTCGACGAAAGCCAGGACACCAACCCGGAAGTTGTCGAGGCATTGCGCTCGATCGCAGCCGAGCAGCCTAGATTGTGTGTCGGATTTTTCGGCGATCCGATGCAGAAGATCTATATGAGCGGCAGCGGCGCTGTTCCGCTTGACGAAGGCTGGGCAAACATCAGCAAGCCGGAGAATTTTCGTTGCCCGACGTCAGTTCTCGCGGTCGTCAACGCCATCCGCGCCGGCGGCGACGGTCTCGTCCAGACACGTGGACGCCGGATCAAGGTCGGCGAAGTAGAACAGCCCGTGGTTGGCACGGCCAACCTGTTCGTTCTGCCGGCCGACCATCAGCGAAGCGCTCGCCTCGCCGCGGTTCGTGCATGGCTCGCAGCGCAAACCGAAGACGAGCTTTGGCTGAGCGATGTCTCCGAGGGCGATGTCAGGCTGCTGGTCTTGGTTCACCGGATGGCCGCCGTCCGGCTCGGCTTTCCGAGCCTCTACTCTGCGCTCAACGATCACGCCCCGACCAGCTTTGCCGAAGGAATCGCTGACGGCTCCGCCTGGCCGCTTCGACCTATAGCGCAACAGATCCTGCCGATCGTCTCGGCAGTTCGGCAAGGCGACCGCTTTACGGTCATGTCGATCCTGCGTCTTGCCAGCCCCAAGCTCCAGCCCGATCGCCTGCGTGGCCAGCCAGCGGCGGCTGTGCTGACAGGACTGCAGCATGCGGTCGATCACCTTGTAGCGATGCTTGCTGACGGTTCGCAAGCGACAGTCGGCGCGGTAATGCGGCACGTCCACGATACGGAACTGCTTCGACTGGATGACCGCTTCGGACCGCATCTCGTTGACGGGCCGGTGGACGACGGTAGCAGCGGCTTCGCAAATGTTCAGGCTTTACTCGCCTGTAGCGTCAACGAGCTCTGGGCGTACCGCCGCTACTTCACCGAGGAGTCGCCGTTCGCGACGCACCACGGGGTGAAGGGAGCGCAGTTCGAGCGGGTCCTCGTCGTGGTGGATGACGAGGAGGCGGCGTTCCACCAATACTCTTACGGGAAATACTTCGGCTACGTACCGCTTTCTGAGAATGACCAAGCCCGGATTGAGGCTGGCGAAGAGACGGTCCTCGATCGCACCCGGCGTCTTTTCTACGTATGCTGCTCACGCGCCATGACGGATCTTGCCGTGGTGCTCTTCGTGCCGGACGTGCCGGCGGCGCTCGCCGCAATCGCAGAAAAGGGGTTGTTCCCGGACACCTCGATTTGGGGCGTTGAGGCGCTCGCCTGATCAACGGGAGCGAATCGCACCACCGTGGTATCCGTTTCGGCGCCATGAAAACAGCGACTGCCTCAGGCCGAAGGCTTCAAGAGGTGAAGGCGGGGATATCCCAACCGGGAGGATCGTAGATCTTCGAACGTTTGATCTGGCCCGAGAAGCCCGTCGCTTTCGCGATTGCCGCCCTGTCGGCCTTCCAGCCCCGTCGATCCCGGTTCGGATCGGCCATGATCTGTGTGATCATATCGTGAGGGTCGACCGGATACCGATAAAGACCGCGGGGATCGCAGTTGCCCGCATCGCCGAAGTGGTGCAAGCGTATTTCGGCCTCGTGCTTGAAGGCCCGACGCTTGAGAAGAAGCGATCGGACGAGTCCTCGTGCCGAGATTTCCAGGCGTCCGTTGTTGGCCAGATATTCCTTCAGGACCGGCTCGGTTTCATAGCTGACGGCGCCTACAAAACAGGTGTCTTGAGGCATGCGAGGGTGAGCTGCGGCAAGCGATGTCAGCAGTTTGCGTGGCGTCGAACGGATACGCAGATACCTCTTACTCGGATCGTTCGCATAAATTCCCCACATCGCTTCCGAGAGGCTGTGCCGCGTCCAGCATTGGCCGACGAAATCATCCTTGAAACCGTAATCGAACCGTTCTCCATCCAACGTTCCGCCGAGGTTGAGCTGGAAATTCTCAAACTTATCCTTCCAATTGCTGATCTTGCTCAGGACGTTCTGGCTGTCGCTGAACAGCGTGAAAACGTACTCCTGCGGCATGATGCGATAGATGTGTTGATCGAGTTCCTTGTCGTCCAGATTCAGGAAATTCATTCTTGTTGTTCCCCCCATTATGACACTCCTAGTTCGAACACGCTATTTGGCCTGACGCGCCGCTTCGTCTCGTCGCCGTTGAACGATGCTTTCCATCAGACGCGGCTGTGGCGTCCTGCCGAAGCGGTTCTGAATGAAGCGCGCCTGATTCTGATCCATGCCGTAGACGAACCGCGATGCGCCTTCGACGACCTGCCGATTGCATTCCTTCACGAGAGCGATCTGGTTTGTGCGCAGGACTCCATCGAGAAAGCCGCGATCATGGGAGGCGATGAAGAGAAGGCGCGGACCAATCGGCAGCGCGATATGGTCACCCTCCTGATCGAGGCCATTCGTCCTGATTATCGGGCGGTCGGAGGTCAGGAATGCGGGGGCGGCTGGCGGTGATTGCAGCACGCGCCAGTCCATTTCGTTGATTTTGCCGCCAACGCTGTCGTGGTCGACCAGGGAATAGAAGACCTGGAACTGATGGCGTTCCTTGATGCCTAGCGGTTGGCCGGCGAGGAACTCGGCAAAGGTCTCTGGATCTTCAGCGCCGCGCGCAGCCTGATAGCGCGCTTCAGCGTCAGCGTCGGTGCGGCTGAAATCCTCGTGCCACCATTCCCTGAAAGCCTCGATATCCTCGGGGCAACGCAGCAGCAGCGACAGGAGAAACCTCGTCCACGCCGAGCGGCTATGGCTGTCCCAAGGCGCCTGGTGGCCGTGTCGTTCGAGCATGGTGAGCGCGTTGGACGCCCAGGTATCGAGCGGCTTGAAAAACTTTTCTTCAACCTGCTGCGCAAGGCTCGGCTCAAAGCCCTTCAGTTCATACAGGCGCTCCTGATACCCGGTGCGATCAGGCATGATCCTTCTCGCGACGATGTCATGACGCGGTTTGGTGAACTCCGTGACCTTGCCGTCGCCACCCGCCCATCTTCTCAGGTAAAACGCTGGAATATAGTGATGCTTCGTTGGAGGGTTTGACGTCATGTACTGTATTAAGCCGATTTCGCGATATTACCTCAAACGATAACAAGTACAGAATGTGATTTCACCGGAAATTCTTGCCTTTCACCGTTATCTCGCCGATGTTGGCGTGACCGTCCGACAAGGTCCGGCCCCGGAACGGGCTCGGCAGCAGGCCGCGCGGATCTGGCGCCGGAGTACCGTGATGGTGCGCGTCCCCGCATCCGCTAAATGCCGGTTTGGGCGTCAGCGAGTGAGGCTGCGATCGCGGCCATCGAGCGGAAAAGAACAAGCGGATCGTCCCGCGTGGGAAGGAAACCACGCCGTTGCCAGAACTGCGCGGCTTCATTATCCACGGCGTTGACCATCAGCGCGCGCCCGCCGATCAGACTTGCGGCCTGAACGCAGCGCTGAAGCGCATGCTTTACCAGGCCCGTGCCAATGCCGCGCCCCGACCATTCCGTATCGGTGGCAAGCTGGCCGAGAAGAAGGCAGGGGACCGGATCGGGCGGCTGACCAGTGCGGATCGAGCGCGGCAGCACTCCCGGGACAACGGCGGTCGGAGCAAGACCGTAGTAGCCGACGACACGTCCAGCCTCGTGAACAACGAGAACGGCCGTGAAACCCTTCTGCTGATTGGACAGAGCGCGTGTCTTCAGCCAGTGATCAAGCGTCGGGTTTCCACAGGAGAACTCCGACACGTCATGCGTGGCGGTGAGTGGTTCGGGAGCCGATAGCGCCACGATTTACCGCTTGGGCTCATAACCGGCTTCCCAGGGCGCCGGCCGCCTGGCCAGTTCGACCATTTCGGGAACCGGAGCTGCCGGGGCGGCGAGAACCTCTATGAATCCGGCGAACCCTTGCGGGCTCATGCGGATCAGGCTTTGTTCCATGACGACTTCTTCGGCCGCACGCACCGCAGCGTCACGCACGAAGTCGGTTCGCGAGCGCCCACGCAGCGTTGCCGCGCGATCGATCATCGCGACATCCGCTTCCGGCAGTCGCATCGAGATTGGATATTCCTTACGTTCGGCATTGGCGGCCATAAATTTTCTCCTTGACCGCATGATAAGAGATTGTATCGTAAAACGCAATACGCTACGATGGCGTTCATGTTGAGCGATCTGAAAAATGCCATCTCGGTGCGACCGATGGTCGGTTCGGAGACAAAAGCGAACAGGTTATTTCGCTATGCCACAGCGCGCGGACGTACGCCGCGCCGCGCCAGCATACGCCGGAACACAGCAATAGTCGCCGAGCATTCTATCGTGTTTTCAGTTGCTTATACTTCATATCCGGCAAACTCTACCGGGCATGAGCGTGCGATCAACCCATACTCCGGCGAAAATGAAGAGAAGCGAGCGCGAAGAGCTGCTCGAATCTCTTCTGCTCAACGAACCGGAACTTACCTTTACTCCTCGTGGCGATCCCGACCCGCGGCTTTTGCGTTTGGTGGACTTTTTGGCGCGGCAAGCTGCGCGGGAATGCTACGCGGAGGAAGTGAAGGCGACGAGGCGACGGGGGAAGCGCGCCTCTTGATGCAGAGAGGAGACGCGCATTGAAGATCGCGATCTACGCCCGCTATTCGTCCGACAGTCAACGCGACGCGTCCATCGCCGACCAGTTTCGGATGTGCCGCCTTCATGCTGAGAAGCAGGGTTGGACCATTGTCGAGGAATACTCTGACCACGCCGTTTCCGGCTCCAGCATGATCCAGCGCGCTGGCATCCAGGCGCTGATCATGGATTCCAGCCGCGGCCGTTTCGACCTGGTCATGGCCGAGGCGCTGGATCGGATCAGCCGGGATCAGGAAGACATCGCCGGCATCTACAAGCGCATGCGCTATGCCGACGTGAAGATGCTCACCCTGTCGGAGGGCGAGATCAGCGAGTTGCATGTCGGGCTCAAGGGCACGATGAACGCGCTCTTCCTGAAGGATCTGGCCGACAAGACCCGCCGCGGGCAGCGTGGCCGTGTTGAGGCCGGAAAATCGGGCGGCGGCAATTCCTACGGTTATGACGTGGTAAAGAGGTTCGACGCCAACGGCGAACCGATCCGCGGAGACCGCACGATCAACGAGGCTCAAGCCGAAGTCGTCCGCCGCATCTTCCGCGACTATGCCGCCGGCAAGTCGGCCAAGACCATAGCCTTCGCGTTGAACAAGGCGGGTATCGCCGCCCCGTCCGGCGGAGATTGGGGCTTCAGCACGATCAACGGCAACCCCAAGCGGGGGAACGGCATCCTCAACAATGAGATGTATGTCGGCAAGATCGTCTGGAACCGCCAGCGCTTCGTGAAGGACCCCGATACAGGCAAGCGCCAGGCTCGCCCCAATCCCGAATCCGATTGGGTCGTTCAGGAGGCGCCGGAGCTGCGCATACTCGACGACGATCTCTGGAAGGCCGTGAAGGCGCGACAGGGCGAAAACCGGACGGAGAGGGACGAGAGCGGTGTCGCCGATATCCGCAAGATGAACTATCGCCGCCGACCCAGGTATCTCTTTTCCGGCCTCACGCGTTGCGCTTGCTGCGGGGGCGGCTATTCGGCGATCTCAGCCACATTGATCGGTTGCTCGACAGCGCGCAACAAGGGAACCTGCGACAACCGCGTCAACATCCGGCGCGAGGAACTCGAAGCACGGGTGCTCAACGCGCTCCGGACCCGCCTCGTTGATCCCGAACTGTTCGCCCGGTTCTGCGAGGTGTTCACCCAGGAAATGAACCGGCTGCGCATGGAAGGCCGCGCGGGGATCGCCGCGGCCGAGGCGGAGGTCGCCAGGATCGACCGGGAGCTCGATACACTGCTCAACCTGATCCTCAAGGGCGGCGCAGCGGATGCGATCAACGCGAAGATGGTCCTGCTGGAAGCCCGGAAGAAGGAGCTGGCGCTGTTCCTAGCCGAAGCCGAAGAGCCGCCTCCACTTCTCCATCCCTCCATGGCGCTGCAATATCGCAACCGCGTCCAGCAGCTCTACGAGGCCTTGCAGGATGAAGAGGAAGAGACGCGGATAGAGGCAGCGGACATCCTGCGCTCTCTCGTGGACAGGATTTTGCTGACCCCTGTCGAAGGTAAGGTGGAGATCGACGTCCAGGGCGATCTCGCTGGAATCCTTATGATTTCCGCCCAAACGAAAAACCCCGCCGGTGGGCGGGGTGGATCGCAAGTAAAGATGGTTGCGGGGGCAGGATTTGAACCTGCGGCCTTCAGGTTATGAGCCTGACGAGCTACCGGGCTGCTCCACCCCGCG
>NZ_JARRIR010000016.1:0-106414 GCF_029601685.1 Rhizobium sp. YJ-22
GCCGGCCGCAAGGCGGGCGTCAAGGTGGGCTCCGTCGCTGAGCTGATCGACAAGCTGAAGAACGAAGCCGGCGTGCTCTGAAACCTGTGAGGCCCGCCTGCAAACGGCGTGTCACTGCGCTTCCGGTGCTCACGGACCTTAAGTCCGCTGCGCGCCGGTTCTCGCACCCCACCGTTTTCGGCAGGGCCTGACAGGTTCCGAACCAACTTTTGAGGAGATTACATCATGGCCATTCTTCTTCTGGCAGAACACGACAACACCCATGTTTCCGACCAGACCGCCAAGGCGCTGACGGCCGCCAGGCAGATCGGCGCCGACGTGCATGTGCTGGTTGCCGGCTCCAATGCCAAGGCCGCCGCCGACGCAGCCGCCAGGCTTGCCGGCGTCGCCAAGGTGCTGGTCGCCGACGATGCCAGCCTTGCCAACAATCTCGCCGAGCCGCTGGCGGCCTTGATCGTCTCGCTGGCGCCTGCCTATGACACCATCATCGCCGCCGCGACCTCGTCGGCCAAGAACGTGCTGCCGCGGGTGGCCGCGCTGCTCGACGTGGCACAGGTCTCGGAAATCGTCGAGGTGGTGTCCCCCGATACCTTCAAGCGCCCGATCTATGCTGGCAACGCCATCCAGACGGTGCAGGCAAGCGATGCCAGGAAAGTCATCACCGTGCGCACCGCCTCGTTTGCCGCGGCCGGCGAGGGTGGCAGTGCCCCGGTCGAAAGCGTCGCAGCCGTCGCGAACCCCGGCCTTTCCTCTCATGTCGCTGACGCCTTGTCATCGTCGGATCGTCCGGAACTGACGTCTGCCAAGATCATCATCTCGGGCGGCCGGGCGCTGGGTTCGTCGGAGAAGTTCCAGGAGGTCATCCTGCCGGTTGCCGACAAGCTCGGGGCTGCCGTCGGGGCGTCGCGTGCGGCCGTCGATGCCGGCTATGCGCCCAACGACTGGCAGGTCGGACAGACGGGCAAGGTGGTCGCGCCGCAGCTCTACATCGCCTGCGGCATCTCCGGCGCCATCCAGCATCTGGCGGGCATGAAGGACAGCAAGGTGATCGTGGCGATCAACAAGGACGAGGAAGCCCCGATCTTCCAGGTCGCCGACTACGGCCTCGTCGCAGACCTCTTCGAAGCCCTGCCGGAATTGCAAAAGGCACTTTAAACGCCGGAAGGCTTGCCGGCGACGATCACATCGCCTGGCTAAGGCGTAGGCCCTCGCAGCCCGGCGCCAGTTCGTCGGCCATCACGAAATGCGGTCCAAAGACGCCGGTGTCGTCGAAATTTGTGCCCGGCGTCCATTGCTGCGCCTTGAACTGGGAGCCGCGGTTTGAGGCGTCGTTGAAGATGGAATAGCTGCAGATATAATCGAGGGCGTCCGCCTCGGCGATATCGCGGACCTCCCTGCCGATAATGATCAGTTCGCCCTTGTAGTCGAGCTGTTCGGATAAGGACGGCCGCAATACTTAGTATTCTAATAAGTTCCATAAGACAGATTATCGAACTGGAATGATTGGCAAGGGCTGGGCGACCTGCCTCGGTCTTGGCGTCACGGCGTCGATATTGCCGCTTGCGGGCGGAGAAATGGTAGGAAGCATTCAGGGCTCGGCGAGCTTTGGCCCAAAAGGGTGTCATCCGTGGAACTCTGGACAAGGTTTTCCGCCTGGGTCGGATTACGATACGCATCCGACCTCAGCACAGCAGGAAATTCGCCAGCTATATGACCCATATAAGGGGCGCATCAAGTCTCGGCAGCCCGGTCATCGTTTGTCGGAATCCGGAACCAAGCGACGTACAAGGCGGGCAGGAACAGCAAGGTGAGCAAGGTGCCGACGACGATGCCGCCCATCATGGCGTAAGCCATCGGCCCCCAGAATACCTCACGCGATATTGGAATCAGCGCGAGTGTTGCTGCGGCCGCTGTCAGCATGATCGGTCTCATGCGATGCTCTGTTGCTTCCACCACGGCCGTCCATGCCGGAATGCCTTCGCTTCGCAATTGCTCGATCTGCACCACCAGAATGACGGAGTTGCGGATCAGGATGCCGATGAGGGCCAGGATACCGAGAATGGCGACGAAACCCATCGGGGAATTGCTCAAAAGGAGCGCCGCGACAACGCCGATCAACGCGGTGGGTGCGACGGCGAACACCAGGAACAAGCGGCTGAAACTCTGCAACTGTATCATCAGGATGGTCGCCATCGCAAAGAGCATGAACGGCGCGACCGCAGCGATCGGGCCTTGCGCGTCCGAACTGGACTCGACCGCGCCGCCAACCTCCACCTTGTAGCCCGCCGGCAATGCCTTCTCGAAAGCCTGTACCTGGGGACGCAACTGCTCGACGATCGTCGCCGGCTGGGTCGGCCCGGCAACCGCCGCCTTGATCGTGACCGTCGGCATCCTGTCGCGCCGGCCGATCATGGGCTGCTCGAGTTCATACCTGAAGTTTGCGACCGCCGACAATGGCACCAGCTTGTTGTTTGCCGTGCCGATCTGAAGGTTCTGCAGCGTTTCGATCGAACCGCGCTCGTTCGAAGCGGCGCGGCCGATTACGTCGACCAGATAGATATCGTCCCGCACCTGGGTTACCGAGGCTCCGGCCACGATACTGTTCAGCACCGTTGCGATGTCCTTCGACGAAACGCCGAGCTGGCGGGCCTTGTCCTGAAGCACGTCGATCTTCACGACCCGCGACGGCTCGTTCCAATCGAAATTCATGTTCCGCAGAACAGGATTAGACGCCATGATCGCCGCGAAACGTTGGGACACCTCCCTCACCGTCTGAATATCGGGACCGCTGACCCTGTATTGCACGGGCTTGCCGACCGGCGGACCGATATCCAGCAACTTCACGAAGGCATCCGTGCCGGGGAAGGATTTCGAGAGGTAATCCTGGAGATCGGCCCGCACCCGGTCACGCACCGCCAGGCTCTTGGTGACGATGATCGTCTGGCCGAAATAGACGCTCGGAGTCTGTACGTCGAAGGAGAGGATGAAGCGTGGAGCCCCCTGCCCGACATAGCTCGTCCAGTGATCGATGTCGGGATTGCCGGACAACTTGTCCTTTTCGAACTGCGCCATCTGCCTGTCGGTCTCTGCAATCGAGCTGTTCTGGGGCAGATTCCAGTCGACGATGAGTTCGACGCGGTCCGAATTCGGGAAGAATTGTTGCTGGACGAGGCCCATCCCGACCACGGAAATCGCAAAGGTGGCGATCGTCAGCACGATGGTGACCCAGCGCCATCGCATGGCGAGCCCAAGTGTCCACGCAAAGGCCGACGCGATGCGTCCCTTTTTCTCGTGATGAGACTTCATCGTCTTGGGAAGAATGGTGACGCCGAGCAACGGCGTAAACAGAACCGCGACGATCCATGAGACGATAAGCGAAACCGCGATGACCACGAACAGCGTGAAGGTGAACTCGCCGGCCGCGCTGCTGTTCAATCCGATGGGGATGAAGCCGGATACCGTCACGAGCGTGCCGGTGAGCATCGGAAAGGCGGTGGACGTATAGACGGCGGTGGCCGCTTTTTTCAGATCGTCTCCGGCCTCCAGACGGGCGACCATCATTTCGACGGCGATCATGGCGTCGTCCACCAGCAGGCCGAGCGCGATGATAAGCGCACCCAGCGAGATACGCTGGAGGGAGATGCCCGTATATTCCATGTAGACGAAGGTGATGGCGAGCACGAGCGGGATGGAAACGGCAACGACCATGCCTGCCCTGAGGCCTAGGCTGATGAAGCTGATGAGCAGGACGATCGCGACCGCTTCGAAGAGCGCGCGCGTGAAGCCGGAAACGGCCTCTTCGACAACAGCCGGCTGATCGGAAACGCGATAGACGCCGACCCCGATCGGCAATTCGCCGACCAGTTGCTTCATTTCGGCATCGAGCGCCTCGCCGAATTTCAGCAGGTTGGCGCCCTGCCGCATGCCGATCGCAAGGCCGACGGCCGGCTGGCCATTGTACCGGAACAGCGATGTCGGCGGGTCCACATATCCGCGCCGGATGGTCGCCACATCGGTCAGCGGAAAAAAGCGGTCGTTGACCCGCAGATTGATTTTCCTCAGACTGTCTTCCGAGGTGAATTGACCGCTGACCCGTAGCGCAATGCGTTCCGGTCCGGCATCGACAAAGCCGGATTGCGTCACCGCATTCTGGGCCTGCAGGGTCTGTATCACCGATTGGCGATCGATCCCCAGCGCCGCGATCTGGCGGGTGGAGAATTCGAGATAGATGGCCTCGTCCTGTGCGCCGATGACATCGACCTTCCCGACATTTTCCACGGTCAGGATCTTCGAGCGCGCATCCTCGACCAGATCGCGCAACTGGCGCTGCGTCAGCCCATCGCTGGTGAAGGCATAGATGTTGCCGTAGACGTCGCCGAAGCGATCGTTGAAGAATGGACCCTGGACGCCGCTCGGAAAAGTGGCCTGGATATCGCCGATCATGTTGCGCACCCGCACCCAGGTTCCCGCGACGTCGCGCGCCTTGGTGGTCGGCAGAAGCTCGACGAAAACGGTGGTCTTTCCGGCAACTGTCTCGCTTCTGGTATAATCCAGCGATTCCAGTTCCTGCAGCTTCTTCTCGATCCTGTCGGTGACCTGCCTGGTGACTTCCTCGGCGGATGCGCCGGGCCAGTTGGCGCTGATGACCATCGTCTTGATGGTGAAGTTCGGATCTTCCTCACGGCCGAGGTTCAGATAGGAGAACACGCCGGCGATCACGAACACGATCATGAAGTACCAGATGAGGGAGCGGTGCTCCAGCGCCCAATCCGACAGGTTGAATGTCTTCACTGATCAAACTCCTGATCGATCTTGATGGTCTGGCCATCGCTCAGTTCGTTCACGCCCGCAACGACGACACGCTCGCCGGCATCGATCCCCTCGACGACGTCGACGGACCCACCGGCAACACCATCGCTCGCGATCCTGACCTGGCGCGCGGAGACCTTCGCGGTCTTCGGATCCACGATCCAGACACTTTGTTTTCCGTCCTTTTGCAGGATCGCGGATGCCGGTATCAGGATTTGGAGCCGCGCTGAAATCAAGGCTGACGCGGTGACCACCGAACCAAGCCTGAAGGCATCCGGCGGGTTCACCAGCGCGATCTTCGTGCGTCGGGTTCTGGTCGCGGTGTCCGCCTCGGGGGCGATTTCCCTGACCGTGCCTTTCGCCAGGATCGCCGGATCCAGTTGCAGAACGACCTCGAACGGCGAACCTATCTTCAGTTTTTCGGCGGCGGCCTGCGGAACGTCCACGACCGCGTCACGCTCCTCCGGCCGGGCAATGGTTACCACCACCTGCCCGGCGGAGACAATCTGCCCCACCTCGGCGGATGTTGCGGTGACGACCCCGTCGAACTCGGTGTGAAGCTGGGCATAGCCGAGCTGTTCCTGCGCCTTGTCGAGATTGGCCTGCGCCCGCGCCGTCGCGGCGACAGCGCTCTTCAACCCCTGCTGGGCCTGCTCGAGCGCGGCGGCGGTGCCGGAGCGGGTTTCGGCCAGCGTAAACTGCCGCTGCTGGATGCTTTGGGCATTTCGCAATTGCGCCTGCGCATTCGAGAGATCCGATTGCGCGCTCTTCACCGCAAGCTCGAGCGATAGAGGATCGATCGCCGCGACCACATCGCCCGTCTTGACGACGTCGCCGACGCTGACGTTTCGCGCCGTGAGACGGCCAAGGACACGAAAGCCGAGTTCGGTTTCGAATTTCGGTTGAACCGTGCCGGTCAGTCGCAGGCTGTCGACCGGCGTCGCGCTCGCCACGATGGACAGAACCGGGCGGGGCGGGTTCGCCTCGGTCTTGTCTTTCTCGTTACAGGCGGTCAGCGCCATGGTTACCAGGAAGATTGCGGCGAAGCGCGCAGGGAGGCTCATTTGGACGCTCCTTTGTCAAACGAGACCACTTCGCCTTCCAGCAGGAACTTGGCGCCTTCCGATACGACGAGGTCTCCCGGCGAAACGCCTGATTTCGCAACGAAACGGCCGGTTTCGTAGTCGTCGGTTTCGATTGGACGCAGCGACACCTTCGCGCTCGCTCCATCGACGATCCAGACGGCGGGTTTCCCGCGCTTCGACGCCATTGCCGACCAGGGAAGCTGGATGGCGGTCTCGGGTGCGTATTGGAACATGCCGGACACGGCGGCGGCGAGCGGCATGGACGGCGTATCGGGCAGCCCCACCTTCACTCTGATCGTCCCCGTCGACGGATCGATCGTCGGCGATATCTCCCGAACGGTCGCATCGACGACCTGCGACGGGTTCGATAGAAGCTGTACCTTGACGAGCGGTTCGACGGGCTTTCCAAGAAAAACGGTTTCCACCACGTCGAACACGGCATCCCGTGGGCCGTCATGCGCCACGGTGAAGATGGTTTCGGCGGCTTGCGCTACCTGTCCGACCTCGGCCTTGCGGGCGGTCACAATCCCGTCGGCCGTCGCCTTGAGTTCCGTATAGCCCAGGGCGTCCTGCGCGTTTTCGAACTGGGCCTGCGCGGACTTTGTGCTGCCCTGCGCCGTCAGAAGCGCGGCCTGCGCCTGATCGAGATCGGCCCTTGTCGTGACCTGGGTCTTGAAAAGGTTCTGCTGGCGATTGAAGGCAAGTTCGGCCTGCGTCTGCTGCGCCTGTGCCGCCTCGAGATTCGCCTTCGCGACCTCCAGCTCGGCTTTCTGTTCCTCGGCATCGATGCGGGCGAGAACTTGACCTGTCTTGACGCGATCGCCGACCTCGACCATGCGCGCCACGATCTTGCCGCCGACACGGAAAGACAGGTCGGTCTGCGTCCTGGCGCGGATCTCGCCGGTTATCGCGCCGCCTTTCACCAGGGGCTGTTCTTCCGCCACAACCACCGCGACATGGCGCGGCTCGGAGGCCGACGTGGACTGGGGTTGGTTGCAGCCCGTCAGAGCGAGCAGGAACATGACCGCGCTACCGTGAACGACGTGTTTCATGCAGGAACCTTTTTCCATTGATGGTCGCGACGGGACGTCGCTGGAAATGGGTGGTCGGTGCGCAGTTGCAATGTGTCAGCCCCATGGAGATCGCATGGTTTCGCGGTGGAGGACACAATGCCAAACATTTGGAAGACAAGATAGATCTTCATGCCGGGCTGTGGTGGAAAAACGTCGGGACCGGATCATGCCCAGCGTCGTGATCCCGACGGGAACGGCCGTGCGCGTCGCGATCCTTCGCCAATTTCGCCAATTTCGCCCAATTGGCCATGTCCTTTGTGATTTCCAGATGTCGCTCTGGCGGAAGGTCGCCTGTTCTCGGAGGGGCGACTCTTTCTGGTTGTAGGCGCCGGTCGATGCCGGGGCGGGAGAATTGGCTGAAAAGCTTGTCGTGGCGCTTTGACCGTCAAGGCGCGCGCCGATCCATTCGCGCGCGCCTTCGCCGGTTAGCGGTTGGCCAGGGAGGCCATCCGCTGTGAATAGCGGCCGCCGGCCACTTTCGCCGGTGAAAGCAGGTCGCCCAGGCGGGCGGCTTCTTCCGGCGTCAACACCACATCGGCGGCGGCGACGTTTTGCTCCAGATGCGGCACCTTGCTGGCACCGGGAATGGGCACGATGAAATCGCCCTGCGCCAGAACCCAGGCAAGCGCAAGCTGAGCCGGAGCGACGCCCTTTTCCTTCGCCATCTCCTCCAGCAAGGCCACCAGCGCCAGGTTTGCGTCGAAATTCTCGGCATCGAAGCGCGGCAGGGAACGGCGGAAGTCGTCGGCGGAGAGGCCGTCGAGCTTCTTCAGTGCGCCGGTGAGAACACCGCGGCCAAGAGGGCTGAAGGGCACGAAGCCGATGCCGAGGGCGCGGCAGGTGTCGAGCACGCCGTTCTCTTCCACCTCACGGGTCCAGAGTGAATATTCGCTTTGCAGGGCGGCGATGGGATGGACCGCATGCGCCCTGCGGATCGTCTCGGCGCCCGCTTCCGAGAGGCCGAGCGCCCTCACCTTGCCGTCGCGCACCAGTTCCGCCATGGCCCCGACCGTTTCCTCGATCGGCACGGCCGGATCGACGCGGTGCTGGTAAAAGAGATCGATGACCTCGACGCCGAGCCGTTTCAGCGAGGCTTCGGCGACGGCGCGGACATTTTCCGGACGGCTGTCCGTACCGGTTATCATCTGCGCGGCCGGTTTCGTCGCATCGATGTGGAAGCCGAACTTGGTGGCGATCACCACCTTGTCGCGTACCGGCTTCAGCGCCTTGCCGAGGAGGATCTCGTTCTTGTAAGGGCCGTAGACCTCGGCCGTATCGAACAGGGTGACGCCGAGATCGACGGCGCGATGCAGCGTATTTATGGCCGCCGTTTCATCCGACGCGGGGCCATATGCGTGGCTCATCCCCATGCAGCCGAGCCCGAGGGCGGAAACGTCGAGACTGCCGAGTTTGCGGTGTTTCATGGCAAGAATCCTTCTTCTGGGACGAAAGCGTGCGTGAACCGGGCGGCGGGCAATCCGCCGTCATCCAGCGCGATGCAATCTAGGCGACGGTGCTTCATCTGAAAATTGCTGCAAACGCCAACAGCTTGTTCTATTTGTTGGAACAATGAATCGGACCCAGCTTTCGCAACTCGCCGTTCTCGCCATCGTCGCCGAGGCGCGCTCCTTCCGCAAGGCCGCAGTCGAACTCGGCATCGCGCCTTCGGCGGTCAGCCATGCCGTCTCGGCGCTGGAGGCAAGCCTTGGCGTGCGCCTCATCGCCCGCACCACCCGCAGCGTCGCACCCACTGAAGAGGGCCGATTGCTGCTCGACACGCTGGCCCCGGCACTGGCGGATATCGGAACAGCGATGGACTCCCTCGCCGACCGGCAGGGCCGGCCCGCCGGACCGTTGCGCATCACAATGCCACTGATCGCGGCCGAAGACATCGTCATGCCGCGCCTCGGTGCCTTCCTGCTGGCCTATCCTCAGATCGAGCTGGATTTGCGCACGGACGACCGTTTCGAGGATATCGTCGAACAGGGCTTCGATGCAGGCCTGCGTCTTGGCGAGCATCTCGAGGCGGATATGATCGCGGTGCGCGCCAGCGGGCCATGGCGTGGATTGATTGTCGGCGCGCCTGCTTATTTCGAGGCGCATCCGAAGCCGCTCCAGCCGCGTGAGCTGATGCAGCACCGTTGCATCCGGCGGCGTTTTTCAAGCGGTCGCATCTATCGCTGGGAACTGGAGAAGGACGGGCGACAGGTGACGGTGGACGTCAAGGGGCCTTTGATCGTCTCGGACCAGCGGCTGATGCGCGCGGCGGCGATCGACGGCGCCGGCCTTGCCTATGTCTTCGACCAGCGTATCATGGACGATATCGATGCCGGCAGGCTCATTTCCGTTCTCGAAGACTGGTGCCCGCCCTTCGACGGCTTTTCGATCTACTATCCGACCCGCCGACAGATGCGCCCGGCCCTGCGCGCCTTCATCGACTTCTTCCGCTATACGGGTTAGCCGCCAAGCAACGCGACTCGTGCCTGATTATCATACTCAGGCGAGCTCGACGGCATCACGCATGTCATTCGCAAAATATCGAACGCGGAGTCTTGCCGAAATGGCGCTTGAACGCGGTGGTGAAGTTGGCGGGATTGGTGTAACCGGCGATGATGCTGGCTTGCTGGATAGTCGCCTCATGGGCTTTCAGCGCCTCGAAGGCGCGTTCCAGCCGTTGCTGGCGGACATAGGCGAAGACACCCATGCCTTCCGACAGGCGGAAGAGGCGTTGCAGCCCGCTGGCGCTGGTGCCGGCCTCGCGAGCGACCATGTCGACGCTGAGCGGCTGCATCAGGTTGACGGCGATGATATCCTTGGCCCGCTGCAGACGGGCGGCATCGTGGCGGGCGAGAAGCTGCGGGCCATCGGTGCGGCGTTCGGCCCGCATGACGGCCGAAATGGTTTCGACGACGATCTCCACCGCCCGGCATTCGAGATAAAGATCGCGCAGTTCCGGCATCAGCGGAGTCGGCGCAAACAATTGCCGCACGAGATCGGCGAGCCGCGGCGTCAGTGACCATCGATGATCGGCGAGATGGTCCTTCAGCAAGGTCGAGGCCCGGCGCTCGTCGCGCAGATGCGTCAGGCCGTCGAGATTCAACCATTCCGGGCTGGCGGACACCACCAGATGGCGCAAATGCTGGTCGCCACCGGACGAGCGCCGGAAGGTTTCCGGCGCCGAATTCATGATCGCCGCGCCCTCGATGATCCGCTGCCGGCTTCCGTGGAACGCGAAAGTCCGGTCGCCGATCGCCACTTCCACGTCACCGTCGAGGAAGAAGATGCAGGACAACTCCTCCTTCAGCGTCGAGACGGCGGTGAAGGCGCGCTCCTCGCGCACATCGCTCAGATGCAGGAACAGCCCGTCGCGCAGCTCCTTGTGATAGAAATCGCCGGCCAGCAGCGTGTCTTCCATCGTCAGCCGGTCGTCCGGGCTGTCGACGGTGACGCCATCGGCGCGCAGGAAATCCTTGACCTGAAAGCGCCTGCCATCCTTCGCGCGTGAAGAGGAATTCATTCTGGGTGCCTTCGTCCCGTTGAGAGCGCATTCGGTAAGGGCGCCGCATGCCGAAGGGGAAGCGCCGACCCGCAGATTTGTTGTTGCGCAAAGCTTTCTGATCGTTGCGCAAAATCCCGGGCATTTCCTCCCGGTCCGTCGTGGCGTAAGGACTACATTAACTTGAACGGATCGGTCAAGTTTGACGTGGGCTTAGCCGCATGGCGAAGGAAGAGTGACGAAATGGGAATGCATCACCTTGTCGAGGTCAGCCGCCATGGCAGACGTTTCTTGCTTGCTACGACCGTGTTGTGTGCCGCCCTCCCCGTCTGGGCTCTGGCGCAGCAGGCGTCGGGCGAGGATGGGGCTACGGCCCTGAAGCCGATCAAGGTCGAGCGCGACAGTCCGCGCGGCCCCGACGATGGTATCGTCGCCAAGCGCAGCCGCGCCGGCGCCAAGACCGATACGCCGCTCATCGAAACGCCCCAGGCGGTCAGCGTGGTCACCCGCGACCAGATGGAGGAACAGGGCGCCAACACCGTTTCCCAGGCGCTGCGTTATACGCCGGGCGTGCTTTCCGAGGCGAACGGCTACGACGTGCGCTACGACTGGCTGCAACTTCGTGGATTCAACCTCTATGGGACGATGTGGCTCGACGGTCTGGTGTTGCCCGGCGATCCCAGCAATTATGCGACGCCGAGCATCAACCCTTACGCGCTGGAGCGCGTCGAGGTCATCAAGGGGCCGGCCTCGGTCCTCTACGGGCGCGCCATTCCGGGCGGCCTCATCAATCAGGTCAGCAAGCGCCCGCAGGTCGAGCCGCATCGCGAAGTCGCGATCGGCGCATCCTCCTTCGGCGGCGCCCAGGTCTCCACCGATCTCACCGGGCCGATCACCGAGGATGGTGAATGGAGCTATCGTTTCGTCGGCCAGGCGCGCAACATGCACACCCAGATCGATCGCGAACGCGACCGTCAGGTCATGCTGGCGCCGAGCCTGACCTGGGCGCCGAGCGACGCAACCTCGCTGACCCTCCACGGCTACTACCAGCATGACCGCCCGGTCTTCAGTCCGCGCTTCTATCCGGCGGTGGGAACGCTGCTGCCGAACGCCAACGGCCAGATCCCCCGCAGCCTGTATCTCGGCGACCCCAACGCCAATGTCTTCGAGCGTGATTTTTACACCGCCGGTTACGAATTCTCGCATGAATTCAACGACACGTGGACGGTACGCCAGAACCTGCGCTATGGCCGCTCCTCGCAGAACATGTTCTTGGCGCTGGTCAACCCGGCCTTTGCCTACCAGCCGGACGGCCACACGCTCAATCGCGCCTCGGCGCTCTCTGACGACTGGGTGTCGAGCTTCAACGTCGACAACCAGGCCGAAGCCCGCTTCCGGACCGGCGCCTTCGACCACACGGCGCTGTTCGGGCTGGATTATCTCAGGGCAACCTCCGATACCAATTTCGGCAATACCGGACCCGGCGTCGTCGTGCCATCGCTCGATTTCCTCAATCCGGTCTATGGCAGCGCCGTCATTCCTGTCCCGGCCTACCAGCGCTCCGGCCTGCAAAAGCAGCAGCAGGTCGGCCTCTACGCCCAGGACCAGATCCGCTACGACCGCTGGGTCGGCACTTTCGGCCTGCGCTACGATGTCTCCGATATCGACACCACAGACCGCCTGAGCGGCAAGACGGTCTCGACCGAGGACCGTCAACTCACCGGCCGCGCCGGCCTGACCTATCTGTTCGACAACGGCCTGGCACCCTATGCCAGCTACTCGACCGCCTTCATCCCGGCGCTCGGCACCGATCGCTTCGGCAATCCCTTCGACGCGCAGACAGCATCGCAATTCGAGGTCGGGGTGAAATACGAACCGCCGGGCGGGCGTGGCCTCGTCTCGCTGTCGCTCTTCGACCTGACGCTGGACAACGCCCTGACGCCGGACCCGGCCAATTCGCTGTTTTCGGTCTCGACCGGCAAACAGCGGGTGCGCGGCCTCGAAATCGAAGGCAAATACGAGCTGACGGGCTCGCTCGACCTGTTGGCGAGCTATGCTTATTCGGACTCCGAGATCCTCGAATCCAATCGCGCCAGCGAGCTTGGCCGCGAAATGCTGCGCCTGCCGAAGCATCAGGCAAGCCTGTGGGTCAACTATCGCCCGGACGCCGTGCCGGGATTGGCGGTCAATGCCGGCGTTCGCTACATGTCTTCCTACCAGACGGACACGACCTATCTCTCGCAACTGCGTATTCCCGCCCGCACGCTCGTCGATATCGGCGCCGACTATGATTTCGGGGCGTTGGACAAGGAGTTCGAAGGCACCAGGCTGCGTGTCAACGTCTCCAACCTGTTCAACACGGAATATGTTTCCCATTGCCTGAACATCACCGGCGGAAGCTGCAACTACGGAGCCGGCCGCGCCATCACCGCGAGCCTGAAATATACCTGGTGACCTCGGTGTCCGGTTTCCTCGAAAAAAGAACCGTTGGCCTGCCGGCGGTTCTCTGTCATCTCGTTCTGCTGCTCTTTCTGGTCCTCGCTGCCGGCTGGGGGCGGGATGCCCAGGCGGAGATCGTCATCACCGATGCGGCCGGACGCGAGGTGCATCTCGCCCGGCCTGCGCAGCGCATCGTCACCAATGAAAGCCTGCTTCTGCTGTCGCTGGCTCTGCTGGATGACGACCCCGTCGCGCGGATTGCCGGCTGGGCTGCGCCGCGCCGCATCGATGGCGGCATCTATGCCGCCTTCCGCAAGCGCTTTCCGAAGATCGACACCATTCCCAGGGTCGGCGGGGTCGTGCCCGGCAACGTCTCGGCCGAACCCATCCTGGGTGCCGAACCGGACCTGTTCGTCGTCAGTATCTGGCAGCCCGGCTGGGAGACCGTCACCCGTCAGCTGGAAGCTTCCGGCGTCCCCGTCCTGTTCCTCGACGGGCCCCGCACCACCGACCTGCCGCCAGCCGAAGCCGCGGCCTTTTCGCTGGCGCTGCTGGGCGATGCGATCGGCGCACGCGCGCGCGCCGATGCCTTCTCGGCTTTCGTGAAGGACAAATATGCCTTGATCGGCGCCCGCCTCGCCGGCGTGACAGACCGGCCGGACGTGCTGATCGACGTGCAGGCCGGCACGCTCTGCTGCTACACGCCGGGCAAGAACAACCGCATCAGCCAGGCCATCGAATTCGCCGGCGGCCACAATATCGGCGCGGAGGTCGCGGCCGGTTATGATGGCCAGTTGAATATCGAGTACGTGCTCGGCATCGATCCGAAATTCTATATCGGCACCGGCAGCCCGCATCTGGCCGCTCTCGGCGGCCTGGTCGTCGGCGGCGGCATCGAGGCTGAGGCCGCGCGACACTCGCTCGCCGACGTCACCTCCCGCAACCTGCTCGGCGAGTTGACGGCGGTCAGGCAAGGCAGAGCCTTTGCCATTTCCCACCAGCTCACGATTTCGGCGCTCAGCGTGCTGGCGCTGGAGTGTTTTGCGAAATGGATCCACCCCGAACGCTTCGCCGATCTCGATCCGGCGCGGAGCCTCGACGAGATCAACCGACGGTTTCTTGCCGTTCCCCTCGAAGGCACCTTCTGGATCGGGCTGAACCCATGAATGAGGAATTGATGACGAGATTTTCGGCGCAGGCGCGCATCGAGATGGCTGATACCGAGCGGGTGATCGCAGCGGTCTGCGATCACATGATCGAGCACCAGGGCCGGCTGGAGCGCCAGGGAGACGCACATATCCTGCATTTTCCGAATGCGTCTGCGCGGTTTCACCGCGATGCTGGCCAGACGTTGATCGATGTCTCGGCCGCCGACCTCGAAGGTATCTATTATGTGCGCATGGCGATTGCCTCGCATATCGCCGAATTTGCCGGTGAGGCAGCGCCCGACATCGTTTGGGATGGCGACGGCAGTGATCTCGCGCGTCCGCCAAATTTCCAGATCCTGCAGATAGAGGCGATCACGAATCTCACGCCGCATATGCGCCGCCTGACATTGTCCGGCCCCGATGTCGTCCGCTTCTGTCCGATGGATGCGCTTCATCTCAACATTCTGGTGCAGCAGCCCGGCCTTGCCGCCCCGCAATGGCCGAGCGTCGGCGCCGATGGCTTGATCGCCTGGGCGGAGCCGGACAAGCGCCCTGCCTTCCGCAAATACACCGTGCGCGCCGTCGATGTGGCGGCCGGCACGCTGGTCATCGATTTCGTGCGCCATGCCGATGCCGGACCCGGCTCGGATTTCGCCGAGACCGCGCGGATCGGCGACCGGCTCGGCGTCGCCGGCCCGGGAGGCGGCGGGCTTGTCGAGGCCGACTGGTATCTCTTCGCCGGCGACGAAACGGCCTTGCCGGCAATCGCCCGCATGCTTGAATGCCTCCCGGAGACCGTCTCGGGACAAGCCTTCATCGAGGTCGCGGATGCCGCTGAAATCCAACCAATCCGCAGCCGTTCCAATGTCGAGATCACCTGGCTGACGCGGGACGGTCGACCCGCGGGCACCACCGCCCTGCTCCCCGACGCCATCGCTGCCACGCTCTTTCCGGTGGCGGGGACGTCGATCTACGTCTGGGCCGGCTGCGAATTCGAGGCGTTTCAGACCATCCGCGCCCACCTGCGCCGGCAACGTGGCCTCAAGAAACACGAACACCTCGCCGTGTCCTACTGGCGACGTGGCGCCTCCGGGTGACCTCCAAGGATTGTTCATGTCGGCGCAGGTTTTCGTTTGGGGCGGGCCACGTCGCATCGGCGCGTTCAATGGCCGATCCGGCCGGATACCTCTATGTCTCGATGAAGACGAATGACCGGTCGGCGGTTTCCAACAGCGTGTCGGCGACGCTTCCATAGGACAGCTCGCTGCCGGCCCGCCGGCTGACACCGAGAACGATGAGATTGAAACGTCCCTTGCGCGCATGCCTGAGGATCGCCAGTTCCGGAGCGGAGCCCTGCGGCGCGACCTTCTCGACCTTGACCTGATAGAAGGACGCAATCTGGTCGAGCTGCTCGAATGCGGCCCGATGGGCATTTCTCGCATCGCTGACGCGTGACAATGAGGTCGTCTGCGCCGGGTCGCGAAAATAGACTGCCGTAATGGCGGCGCTTGCCGCCTTGGCAACGATAAAAGCGAACTCCGCCGCCTTCATCGAACGTTCCGTGCCGCTGACCGGGACGAGGATGCGTAGGTCCTTGTCTTCCTTCGGCAGAACGCCGCGCGACGAGACGATCGCCGTCGTCCCCTTGAAGGCGGCGACCATGGCGGCAAGTTGCTTGCTGTAGCGACCGACGTCGCCCGTCGTGGGCTCGATGCCGACGAACATGATGTCGTGGCCTTTTTCCGCACTTTCGGCCAGCGCCTCTTCGAGGTTTCCATCGCGGCTGCGGATGGAAACATGGACTTGGTCGTCCTCGCCCGGCCCCGCGACCTTATCCTGGCTCGCGGCGGCGATCTCGGCCGTGTCGCGGACGCGATCGCCGATCTGCTGCGCCTCGCCCTCTCGTCCAGCCTTCGTTTCGCGGGCGGCAACCTCGCCATCCTCTCCCGAAATGTCGAGAACGGTGACCGGCATTTTCCTCAAGGCCGCGAAATGACCGGACACGCGCGCAGCCAGGTCGCTGCTCGCGGAATGATCGGTGGCAAGCAGGATGCGCTCGAACTGCGAAACGAAGCTCTGCTCTTCGAAGGCTTCGCGCTCGAGGCGATGCTTTTCTTCCTGGCGCATCGGCAGGCGGGCCAGGGCCCAGCGCAGCGTCGGCGGCATCGCCATGGTGGTCACCACCGCCATCGCGACGATGACCGAGAACAGCCGCTCGTCGAGGACACCGACCGCAAGACCGATCGACGCAACGATGACTTCCGTCGAGCCGCGCGCATTCATGCCGCATCCAAGCGCAATCGCCTCGGCATTGGAAAAACCGCCGAACTTCGCACCGGCAAACGCACCGCCAAACTTCCCGAGGCTGGCGATCACGATCAGCCCTCCCGCCAGAAGCAGCACCGATGGATCGGAAAGGACGCTGAGATCGGTGTGAAGACCGGTGAGGCCGAAGAAAACCGGCATGAACAGGGCTGTCGTCAGCGCGCGAAGCTGGCCTTCGATCTGGCGGGTGAGAATGGGCGACTGTCCGACGAGAATGCCCGCCACGAAGGCGCCGAGGACCGTATGCACGCCGATGGCATTGGTCACGATCGCCATGATGCCCATGATCGCGATGATGGCGGAGAGGACAGGAAGATCGCTTTTGAACGTGTCGTTCGTCCAGCGGATGATCTCGAAGACGATGCGTCGGCCGATGGTGAAGCTGAACGCCATGAAAGCTATCGTGCCGATGACGCTCTGCGCCAGCGTGGCGAGATCGACCGCCCCGTTCTGCGCCAGGCTGAAGGTCACGGCGATAATGACCCATCCGACCGTATCGTCGATGATTGCGGAAGCGACGATCAGTTGACCGACATTGCGCCGCATGAAATCCATCTCGCGAACGACGGAGGCGACGATCTTCACCGACGAGATCGACAATGCCGTTCCGAGGAAAAGCGATGTAACCAGTCTTGCATCAGGATCGGGAAGCAGGTTCGCCGGCAGGAGTTCGCCGAGCCCGAAGCCCAGCGCAAACGGTATGACGATACCGGTGAGCGACACGCCGGTCGCCGCACGGCGCAAGCGCAATGCCAGCGCCAGGTCCGTTTCCATGCCCGCCAGCAGCAGCAGGAAAAGAATGCCGAGCTGCGCCACCGCATCCGTCATCGCCTTCTGGGTGTCGATATCGGGAAAAAGCGCCGATTGGGCGCCGGGCAGCAGCAGGCCAAACAGCGAAGGACCAAGCAGAATGCCGCCGACGATCTGCCCCATGATGGAAGGCTGGCCGATGCGGACCATGGCCTCGCCGAGCAGCCTGCCGACGATGACCAGAACGATGATCTGGATCAGGAACAGAGCTTCCGACGGGCCGGCGGATTTCCCCTCGGCGGCCAGCACCGGCGTGCAGGTGGCGAGAATGCAGCCGGCCGTCAACTGCAGCCGCCAAAAAGGCAGCCGCACCGGATTTACCCTGGTGGTCATATGTGGAAGATCCCCATGAATGTCCCGATAAACGGACTGGCGCGGCTTCTGTTCCAATCGCGCCGGGGCAGGAGCTCTGGCTTTGCGAGAGAGGTTTGCTCCTCTCGTAACGCGGTGTCCCTCGCCTGCCCCCGCATGAAACGTCAATAGGCCGCTTCAGCTTCCGGTGACCCCTCGACGTCGAATGTTTCGCGGGCGGAACGCAGTCGCCCGTGCGTCGTTTCAAACGCACATAGATGAGGAAACAGACAATGGAGCCCCTGGCAGGAATAAAACCGGGAACAGACATCGAGATGTCCGCAGCGGAGCGGAACGGCCCGCCGCTTCCGATGACATCTTCTGAAAAAGTAAATGCCGTGATCCATTATTATCGTGGCGAAATGGGGCGCATGACAAGCTGGCGAGACCGCATCGACCGGACCTCCAACTGGGCCATCACCGTCGTGGCGGCATTGTTGTCGATCTCGCTGTCGACGCCGACGTCGCATCATGGGGTGATCCTGTTCGGCATGCTGATCGTTTCGCTTCTCCTGCTGATCGAGGCGCGCCGATACCGTTTCTTCGATGTCTATCGCAGTCGCGTCCGGCAACTCGAACGCTATTATTTCGCCCAGGCCTTGAGCCCGCAGGCCGAATTGAATGCCGACTGGGCCGCCGCAATCGCCCAGAGCCTGAGGAAGCCCACCTTCCTGATAAGCTACAGGGAAGCCCTGTTCCGGCGAATCCGTCGCAATTACACGTGGATGTATCTCATTCTGGTGCTCGCATGGGGGCTGAAGATTTCTTCGCCGAAATTGCTGCCGGACGACACGGGCGCCGAAGTCGTCAGCCGTTGGAGCGACCTGATCGGCAATGCCGCGCTGGGGCCTGTCAGTGGATGGATCGTCCTGGCCAGCGTGGGCGCTCTCTATGCGATGATCGTTACGGCGTCCTTCTACCGCGAACACGCCGATGACGAATTCGCGATCGGAGATGCACACGTCTAGGTGGCCTGACCGACCGCGAAGGAGCCGCCGACAATGCCGAGACCGGCAAGCAGGATGAACTGCGCCTCGCTCAGCCCGAAATGCTGATTGATGTGGAGGCGAAAGTGGATATCCTCAGCACCGTGGCCGGTTTACGACGAGCGACTGTCAGAAAACCAAAAGCGAGTCGGGCGCAATCGAAAACCTGACCGTGTCTGCGCTATCGGGCAGCGGCTCGTCGAGGACTGCCACAAGAAGCTCCTCCAGTCCTTCAACCCGTAGACCGACCTTCTCGCATGCACCGAGAAATATCCGTTCTTCGATCCGGCCGGAATATTCGCCAAGATTCGGTGATATCCTGATGGCCTGGGGGCGAACATAGAGCCTGCGCGCATCTGCGCGCCGGACTGCGTGCGGAAGGGCGAACCCACCGATCGCCGTCTCGAAGCATCCGTTTTGCCAGAAGCCCGGTATCGTGTTGAAGGCGCAGAAGAATTCCGCCACATAAGCACTTTCCGGGCGGAAATAGATATCGCGTGGCGTTCCTATCTGAGCGACCTCGCCTGCCCGCATCAGCACGACGCGGTCGCCGGAAGACAATGCTTCCTCCGGATCGTGGGTCACGATGACAACGGTCGCCCCCGTTGTGCGCAGGAGAGAAAGCATTTCGGCGCGCACGCGGTCGCGCATTCCTTGATCGAGATTGGAAAAGGGCTCGTCGAGCAGCACCACCGAGGGCTTTGGCGCAATTGCGCGGGCGAGCGCAACCCGCTGCTGCTCGCCGCCGGAAAGCGTATGCGGAAAGCGGTCCTTCAAATGCAGGATGCCCACTCGCTCCATGATATCGCAGGCCGTTGCAAGAGCTTCGCGCCGCGGGCGGCTTTTCAGGCCGAAAAGGATGTTGTCGCAAATCGAGAGATGGGGAAACAGGGCATAATCCTGAAAGACGAAGCCGACGCCACGGCGTTCGGGTTCGACAAAGCGGCTGCTTCCGTCAACAACCTGGCCAGCGAGAAACACGCTCCCGGTATCCACGGTCTCCACACCGGCAATGATGCGCAGAAGCGTGGACTTGCCACAGCCGGAGTGTCCGACCAGCGACACGACCTCTCCGCTGGCGATCTCCAGGGAAATGCCTCGGAGGGCAGCGTTGACGCCGAACGTCCGGCCGACGCCCTCAAGCCGTATGGCGGGTGCAGGTGACATGCGCATTGCATCTCCGGGATTGGAGTTCATCGTGGAGACGCCTCATCGAGACTACGGGCCTGGTTGCGTCCCACGCGCGAAAGCAGAATGACCGGCAGAACCGAAACGGCGACAATCGCAAGTGCGGCAATGGAGGCTTCCTCATAGGTGCCCCTGGCCGCCTCGCCGTAGAGATGGGTGGCGAAGGTCTCGACATTCAGCGGACGCAGCAGAAGCGTGGCCGGCAATTCCTTGACGCAATCCACGAAGACGAGAAGGGCCGCCGCCGACAGCGCGGTTTTCGACAGCGGCAGATGCACATGCCTGAACGTGCCGGCGGACGACTGGCCCAGCGTCCGCGAGGCATGATCCAGCGACAGGGAAATGCGGGAAAGCCCCACCTCGACGCCACCGGCGGAAATCGCCATGAAACGCACCGTCAGCGCGTAGATGATGGCCGCGCCGGAACCCATAAACAACAGGCCGGTGGAAACGCCGAACCAGTCCAGCGCGGTTTGATCGATGAAACGGTCGAAGCCGGCCAGTACGATCAGCACGCCGATGGCCACGACGGTGCCGGGTGCGGCATAGCCCATGACGGACAGGCGCAGGATGACGGTGGACTGGATTCCGGGACGGATGCGGGCCGCATAGGCGACGACGAAGCCCAGGAGCATGGTCACGACCGTCGCGACGGTGGCGATAACGATCGTGTTCACCGCCTCGTCCTGAATGCGTGGCGACAATCCCGCGAATTGGTAGCGCTTCCATGCCTCGTCCGCGAGGTAGAGAAAGGGTGCAACGAAGCCCAGGAGGACGGGCATGATACCCACCGCAAAGAAGAGCATGCCCCGTAGCGGCGCCACGCTGGTCGCCAGAAACTTGCGGCTGCGACGAGCATCGGTCATGTAGCGCTGCCTTCTGCGCGCCCGGCGCTCCAGGCCGACAAGCGCCACCACAATCAGCAGCAGGGCCAGAGCGATCTGCGCGGCGCCGGGCAGATCCGTGCGGGTAATCCACGTGGTGTAGATGGAGACGGTCATCGTCCGTACGCCCAGAAATTCGGCCGCCCCGACATCGTTCAGCGTTTCCATCAGGGCCAGTGCGACGCCGATGGCGACGGCGGGTCGCGCCATGGGCAGCGCGACATGCCAGAAGATCGCGCGACGCGAGACGCCCAGCGTTCTGGCGGCATCGACCAGATTGCCGGACTGGGTCAGGAACATCGCGCGCGTCGGAATATAAACATAGGGATAAAGGACGAAACCGAACAGAACGATGCAGCCGGTCATCGAACGGATATCCGGCAGACGGAACTGGCGCGGACTTTCATAGCCGAGCACCCAGCGGATCGCTCCCTGCACCGAGCCGATCGGGTGAAGAATGTCGAGATAGGCATAGGCGATGATGTAGGTGGGTACCGCCAGCGGCAGAAGCAGCGCCCATTCCAGAAGGCGCCGGCCCGGAAAATCATAGGCCGTGACCATCCATGCCGTGGTCGTGCCGATGAGCGCGGCCAGACAGCCGACGCCGGCAAGCAGGATCAGCGTATCGACCAGCGCCACGGGCAGAATGGTGGAAAACAGGTGTGCCCAGAGTCCGGCCGATCCCTTCATGGCCTCAAGCAGCAGGCCATAGACCGGAACGACAACGACAAGCCCCGCCAGCAGCGCGGCAAGCAGCCAGGCTTTTCCGGAGCGGCCGGTCCGGCGTGCAGCCGGGAGCCCAGTGGCCCGCGAGTGGAAGTGCATAAGCAACGTCCATCATCTGTGAGAACGGCGTCCCCGCCCATCCTTGAGGAGACGCCTTCTGTCCGGTTAGATCGTGCCGTGCATGCGGCAACAGGCTGAGGTACGGTTAAGCGAACCTGAAAGATCCGCGCCGCGTTTAGTTGTCGAAGCCGACCTTGTCTACGAGCTCGCTCGCCTGTTTGCGATGGCTGACGATCTCGGAAAGCGGCTTGTTGTCGATCTTGAGCACGCCGAACGCCGCGATGATCGGATCGGCAGCGACACCCGCCTTGACCGGGTATTCGTAATTGGCTTCGGCATAGATCTTCTGGGCTTCGTCGGAGACGAGATATTCCAGGAACTTCACGGCTTCGGCCTTATTGGGGGAATTCTTGGCGACGGCCGCGCCGCTGATATTCACCTGCGTCCCGCCGTCCTTGAATGTCGGCAGCAGCACCTTGATGGCCTCGGCCCACTTGACCTGCTCCTCGCCGCCCTTGCCGGATTTCATCAAGCCGACATAGTACGAATTGGCGATGCCGATGTCGCAGATGCCGCCGAGGATGTCCTTTGCTACGTCACGGTCGCCGCCGGCTGCCTTGCGCGCCAGGTTGGCCTTCACGCCTGCCAGCCATTTTTCGGTTTCTTCGGCGCCATGGTGCGCGATGTAATCGGCAAAGAGCGCCGTGTTGTAGGGGTGCTGGCCGGAACGGATGCAGACTTTGCCTTTCCATTTCGGATCGGCCAGATCCTCGTAGTTGAAGGACGCGAGATCGAGATCCTTGGCGGCGTAAAGCACGCGGGCACGGTAGGAGAGACCAAACCAATGCCCCTTGCCATCACGCAACTCCGCCGGAACGGCGCCGGTCAAGACCGAGGACTCGATCGGCTGGGTCACGCCCTTGTCGGTGAGATCGACCAGATTGCCGGCGTCGACGGTCATCAGGATATCAGCCGGCGAGCTGGCGCCTTCGGACGCAACCCGCTCGGCAAGGCCGTCCTTCATGAAAACCGTGTTGACCTTGGTGCCGGTCGACTTCGTATAGGCTTCGACAAGCGGTGCGATCAGGGCCGGCTCGCGAGTCGTATAGAGGTTGATTTCGGCGGCCGATGCCAATGTCGGCGCGGCAAAGACCGAAGTGGCAAGAAGAAGCGACTTTACAAGGGCCTTGGCTTTCATAGAGAACTCCCCGGATAAGGGCCAGAAGGGCATAGCGCATCGACTGGCCGGTGTTGCGATACGGATTTCGACGATCTGCCGAAATCCTGCCATCCACACTCCACTTATCGGGATACGGATGAACAGGCTATGCGGACCAAGGTCCGTATTCGGAGCCTGTCTCCATGCCTTCAACGCCGTCCGTTGTCGTGTTGCCACTCGCGCATCAACAGCGCGGCTTCGGTACGATTGCGGACTTCGAGTTTCTTCAGGATGCGCGTCATCACATGCTTGATCGACTTTTCCTGAAGCGAAAGAAATCGTGCGACTTCCTTGTTGCTGTAACCTTCGGCGACGAGTGCCAGAATCTGCTCCTCGCGCGGCGTGAGACGGGGTAGCGACGCTCTGGCCTGCCCGTCTCCCGTCTGGCTGGCGCTCGCCGGCCGGTCGGTCATTTGGGAGAGAACACGCGACGCCAGCCCGGGGGAGACGATCGTATCGCCGCCCGCGACACGCCGGAGAACGCTCACCAGAAATCCCGCATCCACGCCTTTCAGCACATAGCCTTTCGCGCCGGCCTTCAATGCTTCGAACACATCGTTGTCGTCCTCGGAGGCCGTGAGCACCACGATGGACGCGTCGCCGTCGAGATCGCGGATACCCCGGATCGCCGCGTGTCCCCCGCCCGGCATGGACAGGTCAAGCAGGCTGATGTCCGGCCGCGCGCGCTGATAGATGGAGATCGCATCCCCGGCATTCGCCCCCTCTGCGACGATCACGATCCCGCCCTCATCCTCCAAACCGCGGACGACACCCATGCGGAACATCGGGTGGTCGTCGACGATGGCGACGCGCAGCGGTTCCCTTTCTTCCCCGGTCATCATGGCAACGTCATTTTCACGGCCGTTCCACCCGTGGGATTGCTGAGGATTTCCATTCGTCCTCCAAGACTTGCTATGCGCTCCTCCAGGCCGGAAAGGCCAAGGCCCTCGTCATGCCTGCGAGGCGTGAAGCCTATACCATTGTCCTCGACCACGACAACGATCTCCCCTTGTTGCGGCTTCACCGAGACCCTGATCCAGCTCGATCTGGCGTGCCGGGAGGCATTGCTCAGGGTTTCCTGAAGGAAGCGATAGATGCAGATCCTCGCGCCCTGGCTCTTGACGTCGACGTCCGAAATCTCGGCGCCTATTGTCGCGCCCGAGTGGAGTTCGTGCGCCCTGATCGCCCTGAGCGCCACGTCCCGGCCGGACAGGCCGTTCAACTCCGGCAGCCGAAGGTCGCGGCAGATGTTGCGGATCTCGTCTATCGCATCCTGAATCGACAGGCGGATAAGATCCTCGTCGTCCTTTCGCCCCTTGCCTTTGCGTATTGCTTCTAGACGCATGATCGCGAACCCCAGATGTTGCGCGGGGCCGTCATGAAGGTCGGAGGAGATTCGCCGCACATAACGTTCGTTGAGAGCCACGGTTCGTTGCGAGGCCTCATCCACGCGACGCCGCAAGCCGGTATTCACCTCGAGAATCTGGGAAAGCTCGCGAACCTGGCTGTCCAGCATTCTCCTCTGGCGCTCGATCTGCGCGCTTGCCCGGGCGACGATCAGGAAGAGAACCGCCAGCATTCCCATCGTGACGCCACCGACGACCAGCCAGCTATGAAACTGTGAGCGCCGCAGATCGGTGAGGATCTCGCTGGATTGTTCATAGAATTCCGCAACCGCGACCACTTTGCCCGTCTCGGCATCCCGGATCGGGCTGTGAATTTCAAGGAATGGAAGTCCGCTGTTCCGCTCGAAGGCGTGCTCTTCTCCGCGCAATGGATCGAATTCCGCCGTCACGGTTCCGGCCAGGGCGTTGCGTAACGACGCCTGAGGCGGAAAGGTTTTCCCGATCAGTTCGGGATCGGTGCTGAACGCCACCCTGGTATCGATCCAGATCTTGAACGAGAAAATCCGGCTGGCCAGTGGCCCGCTATGGATGGCGGCGTTGAGTTTGTCGCGTGCCGGCGCATCCAGCAAGGTCTGACCGGACAGATCCTGGATGAGCGGGGAAATTATGCTGTCGACAAACAAGGCGGTCGCGTCCGCCCTGTTTTGCAGGATCGCCTCCTCGATGTTTTCCGAAACCCAGAAGCCGATGCTCAACATGCCGACGAGAAGAACGGGCACGGACGCAAGCGCGAACTGCCAAGCATGGGAAAGCCGGCGCCACCACGCAAATTCCGGTATCCAGCTTCCCGTCAATGCCGGTCGATTAAAAGTGATTGGCGATGATTCCACTATCCCCTCCCAACCGATGCCATAACGCCTGAATATCCGACAAGGCCTGTCGGGACCAGCCTGCCCGCCGGATATGCGATGGGAAGAAGTCTTCGCTGCTGGGTAATCCTTATGCGCGAGGGAGCAGTCTGCAGATGCAGGTCTCCGTCCCTAAATGCCTGCCGGGTGTCAGGGAGACTCTACTTCAGCATCTCGATGATCGCGTCGATATCCTTGCAATCCTGTTCAGAGGGCTGGGATCCCGCCCGGGCGCCGATAGCCATCGCGGCGGCATGGGCCGACTTGACCCGGCGATCATTGCCGGAGACTGGTCCTGCATGAGCATGCGTGACGTCAGTTCCGCAACCTCGCCAGTACGGCGATTGAACGCCAATTCGGTGCAAGCCGCCGCCCCTTCCCGGTCGGCCTCCTGCCCTTCGGCGGCGCTGGCGGAACCTCAGTCAGCCTCATGCAGGCTCACGGTCGAAACGGCAAGGTCGCAAGCGGGGCGAACCGCTCTGCCTTGTCTTCACGGTAGATACATTCGAAATTATAGGCTTTGCCGTCGCGTATGGTGAAGACGTAGCGATTGATCGCGACGTTTTTGAACCTTTTCCTGGTGAAGACCATATCGACGGCCGGCTGGCCGAGCATGGTCGTCATGGCCGCCGAATTGAACTTGATCGACGGCAGAACCGCGATAGCCTTCGTGAACTCGTCGACGATGGCCTGGCGGTTCTGTTCGCTGACAGCCGGGATGTCGCCGGGATCGCGCGGCCCAAGGAAGGTGATGAGCACATCGCCGTTTTCCATGCTGGAGGCAGTGACGCCGGTCGCCTCGCCGGTCCCGTCGGCAAACATATGGTTCAATGTGAAGCCGTGCGGATACTGGAAACTGTACGATCCATCGGCCGGTTCAAAGATCCGGGTCTCCTGCGCGAAACTCCCGCCGGGCGTGGAAAGAACGACGGCCAGTAACGCGGTACGAAAGACGAAAGACATGGGACTCCGTTCGGTAAGTAGCCTGCCAGAATGATAACGTTCCTCCCGAGCAGGTCTTCAGGTTTCATTGATGAAGGATCGATGACGAGGCGGGCGTCAGTTCGATGCAATGGTCTCGTTGAGAGACCGGCCGCATGGACGTCCTGCGGTCCTGATTCTTATCATGAAACCGGCTTATATTTCCTGCCACTTCAAGATCAATGGCAAACCATTTTCAGCCATGGATCGAGATCTCGCATACCTTCCCTGCGGGGCGGCTGATATCGCCACGACACGCTGGATGATGGCGCCGTCAGCCATTTCCGGGGCCAAATCGCGGGGCGGAACCGGGATGCATGAGGACCACGCCGCCAATGATGATTCGTCCCGCGTCCGGGTCCCAGGGCCGCGCGATCAGGCTGAGAAGCGCATGGGGCTCGCCCGGCCCGAGATCGATATCCACAGCAGGCACAGCCACGTTGCCGTTAAGCAACGTGCAGGACGATTTCACCCGCGACGTTGCGATTTCTCAAATCCTTATTCGCTGCGTTTGCGGCCTGCCCTTCGCGATGGCCGTTGTCGTCCGGAAGTTGCGAACGGAATGAAACGATTTTTCGCTTTCCAGCACGATTTTGGAACGGCTTTGGCGGACATCGCAGCCCGGGCCGGGCATTAAAGTATTTAGTCTACAGATTTTATGGATTAAAGATGGATCACAGTTTAAAATCCGTGGCGTCCGCGACAGTGGACATCCTCATTGCCTTAAAGACCTTCGGCAGAACGATCGTCACCCCCGATGAGCAGTCCTATCTGATCGCCCGGGAGTTCTTGTCGCCCGACCATCCGACTGCGAGCCACATCGCCTGGGGCCTCGTCCCCGCCACCCTCGAATCCGCCAAGGTTCATCCGATCGACCATGAAAGGCGCTATTTCCGGGTGCCGGATGAACATGTGAGCGCCCCGCCGTCGCAGCGCCGCGTCAATCCCGAACTGCGCTCCCGCAGGCGGCAGGCGCCACGGGGCTGCTGCGGCAGAACACCACGCGGGCGGCTGATCGGCACGAACTCCCTCGGCGACGGACATCCCGGTTCTGCCTTCCGGGCGCTGCGAAGCGGCCCATCGGTGCTCGATCAGGATTACCGTACAACATCGGTGGGAGCTTCGGCATGAGCGGCGGCATCCATCTTCACTGGTATCTGCCGACGAATGGCGACAGCCGCGGCCTGACCGGTTCCGGCAATGACAGCCATGTCGTGCAATTTGCGGGCGGCTATCGTGCGCCGACCCTCTCTTATCTCGCTGAGATCGCCCGCGCCGCCGAGGCGCAGGATTTCCACGCCGTTCTGACGCCGACGGGGACATGGTGCGAGGATGCGTGGATCACCACGGCGGCCCTGTCTCGGGAGACGGAGCGGCTGAAATTTCTCGTCGCCTTTCGGCCGGGGCTGATTTCGCCGACGCTGGTCGCGCATCAGGCGGCAACCTTTCAGCGCATCACCGGCGGCAGGTTGTTGCTTAACGTCGTAACCGGTGGCGACCGCATCGAACAGGCGCGTTTCGGCGATCATCTCGATCACGACAGCCGTTATACCCGCACGCGGGAATTTCTGGCGGTGGTGCGCGGGGTCACCGCCGCCCCGCCGGATAAACCCTTCTCCTTTAAGGGTGGACATTACGACATCCGCGACGCGGCGATTTCGACTGCACAGCATAGCCTGCCGACAATCTTCTTCGGCGGCGCCAGCCCGGCGGCGCAGGAGGTGGCGGCAGAACAGGCCGACGTCTATCTCGTCTGGGGGCGTCCGCCCGAACTGGAAGCACAGACGGTACGCGACCTCACGGCCCGCGCCGAAGCGAAAGGCCGCCGTTTGAAATTCGGCGTGCGGCTGCATGTCATCTCGCGGGATACGGAAGCGGAAGCCTGGACGGTCGCCGACAAGCTTCTTGCGCACCTTTCGCCCGAACGGGTACGCGCCGCGCGCGAGCTGTTGTCTGCATCCGAATCCGTTGGCCAAAGCCAGATGCTGGCGCTGAATGCCGGACGGGACGTTTTGCCGGCCTCGGCCCGCGAACTGGAATTTTATCCGGGCCTCTGGTCCGGCTACGGGCTGGTGCGCGGTGGCGCGGGCACCGCCCTTGTCGGCAGCCACGCGCAGGTGGCCGACCTGATCGAAACTTATCACCGCGCCGGTTTCGACCACTTCATTCTTTCCGGCCAGCCGCATCTGGAGGAGGCCTGGCATTTCGGCGAAGGCGCCGCTGCCCGACTCAAGGCCCGCAACCTTCTCGCGCCCGTTTCCAAGTCATAAACAAGCTTGAACGAAAGGTGTGAGCGCGGCCGTCGCAACGGGATGCGATGCCGCCCCTGCACACGACAATAGCCGGCTTCACGACGGCAATGTGTCAGCCTGAAGCTCGTATGTTTTGACGCGCTCCGATAAATGGGCCACAAACCTGTCGGCGGTCATCCCGCTCGCCTCGGGATTGACGGGGTCATTTTCCGGAAATGGAAAACAGTATCCGCAGGACGGCAGTCAGCCCAAGCCGGTGGCAGTTCAACCCGCCGAACGGACCAGATTTGCATAGACGCCTTTCATGGCAAGCAGTTCGTCATGGCGCCCACGCTCAACCACCCGTCCATCGGTCATGACGATGATCTGGTCCGCATGGCGAACCGTGGACAAACGATGCGCGATGGTGATGGTCGTGCGATCCTTCGCCAGCGTCGCCAGCGCCTCCGACATCGCGCGTTCGGTGGCGGAATCGAGTGCGCTGGTCGCCTCGTCGAGGAGCAGCACGCGGGGATTGCGCAAGACGACGCGCGCCAGGGCCAGCCGTTGCTTCTCGCCGCCGGAGAACCGATATCCGCGTTCTCCGACCAGGGTGTCGTAGCTGTCAGGCAGCGCGCCGATCGTCTCATGTATCTGGGCGATTTTTGCCGCGGCGATCAGATCCGCATCGGTCGCGTCCGGCTTGGCGAAGCGCAGATTGTCGGCGACGCTCGCGTGGAACAGATAGGGCTCCTGCGTGACGACGCCCAGCGTGTCCGTCAGCGATTGAAAGCTGAGGTCACGGATATCCACGCCGTCATAACGGATCGACCCCGCATCGACGTCGTAGAGCCGCGCCAGCAGATAGCCCAGCGTGGTCTTTCCCGAACCGGTCGGGCCGACGATCGCGGTGTGGGAGCCGGCGGGAATATCGATTGAAACATCCTCGATCGTTGGCGCTTGCGCCTTGTCATAGGCGAAGCGGACCGAATTGAGCCGCACGGCCCCGCGAATGTCTGCGGGATCGTGGATGACGGCGTCTGGCCGTTCGCCAATCTCGATCGGGTGGTCGAGATATTCGAAGATGCGTGCGAACAGGGCGCGCGTCGTCCTGAAATGGACGCCCGCCTCGAGTACTTCCTCAAGCGGCCACAGCAATTGTTCCTGCAGCGCGGTCATGGCGACAAGCGTGCCGATGGTGACTGCGCTCACGCCTTGGTTCATCAGAAGGCCGCCGAGCAGCAGGGTCAGGGCCGGCAGGGTTTGCAGCACGATGTCGATCACGCCCCATTGCCACTGGCCCGCCGTGTGCGAACGCACTTCAAGCGCGGCCACGCCCTCGGAAGCGTGGATGAACCGCCGGGTCAGGTGATTGGTGCGGCCCATCGTACGAGCAAGAATGATGCCGGAGATCGAAAGCTGCTCCTGAACCGCCGATGACATGTCGGCGATCCGCTGCTGCTGCTCATATGTGATCTCTTCACGCAGGCGACCTACCCGGTGGCTGACCCAGATAGCGATCGGCAGGACGAGGAAGGAGAACAGCGCCAGCCGCCATTCCAGCGCCAGCATGGCGATCGTCGTCATCATGACCAGGCTGATGTTGCGCGTGAAATCGCCGATGGCATGTGTGACCAGCGCCTGAAGGCCGCCGATATCGCTGGCGATGCGCGACTGAATCTCGCCCGACCGCGCCGTCGTGAAAAACCCGAGCGAGAGAGACTGGAGATGTGCATAAACGCGCACCCTGAGGTCGTGCATGATCGCCTGGCCGACCCTCGAGGTAATCAGCACTTGCAGGACACCGATAAGAGTGCCGAGGCAGGCCAACCCGATCAGCCCACCCGTCATCTGCGCCAGCAGATGGAAGTTGCCGGATGGCAGCGCCTCGTCAATGATCGCCCGTAATAGGAAAGGCGCGGCTATCCCCGCCACCGATGACAGCAGGATAAGGACGAGGACCGCGACAAGCTGCCGGGCATAGGCCTTGAAGAGGCCGAACACACGAGACAGCGATACCTGCGCCGCCAGTTCGTCGTAAGAGAGCTCATCGCTGTTTTCAGTGGCGTCGACCATGTTTATCCTCTGTCCGCCGGTGAAGCCGGCAGGTTGGCAGCCGGATGAAGCAGACATCATCGGCCCGATGCATTGAAGGCGAGAAGGCGCGCTCCATCAGCCTTCTTTCGTTCCCGGTTTGCAGGCGGAAGCGGCGGCGGGATGTGGCGCAGCGATATCGCGGGGGCCGAACAGCCTGGTCACCACGACGTAGAAGACGGGGACGAAGAGCACGGCGAGCACGGTTGCCG
Source organism: Rhizobium sp. YJ-22 (assembly GCF_029601685.1). Taxonomy (NCBI): domain Bacteria; kingdom Pseudomonadati; phylum Pseudomonadota; class Alphaproteobacteria; order Hyphomicrobiales; family Rhizobiaceae; genus Rhizobium; species Rhizobium sp. YJ-22. The sequence goes on from NZ_JARRIR010000016.1 coordinate 30,372, forward strand.
AGAGCATTCCGCCAAACACGCCGGTGCCGATCGCATGCTGGGTTTCCGCACTTGCACCACGGGCGACCATCAACGGGATGACGCCGAGTGCGAATGCGAGCGAGGTCATCAGGATTGGTCGCAAGCGAAGCCGCGCCGCCTCGACCACCGCCTCATCCAGGCTTTTCCCTTGAGCCCGCAGGCTTTTTGCGAATTCCACGATCAGGATAGCGTTCTTCGCTGACAATCCGATGATCGTGATCAGGCCGACCTTGAAGAAAACATCGTTTTCCAACCCGCGCAGCAGCACGGCTGCAACAGCGCCGAGAAGGCCGAGCGGCACGACGAGCATGACGGAAAGCGGAACGGACCAGCTTTCGTAAAGCGCGGCAAGAACCAGAAAGACGATCAGTATCGAGATCGCAAGCAGCATCGGGGCTTGCGAGGCTGATTGCTTCTCCTGATAGGACTTCTCCGTCCATTCGACCATGAAGCCTTGCGGCAGTTGCGAGGCGAGTCGCTCCATCTCCGCCATGGCGGCTCCGCTCGATACGCCCGGCGCGGCCTCGCCCGCGATGCGAACGGCGGGATAGCCGTTGTAGCGCATCAGCTGCAACGGGCTGGTCTGCCAGACGGGGGTGACGACTTCCGAAAGCGCCACCATGCCGCCGGCATTGTTGCGGACATACAGCTTCAGCACATCCTCGACCTGCATGCGGTTTGCTGCTTCCGCCTGGACGATCACCTGCTGCAGGCGTCCCGCATGGGGGAAATCGTTGACATAGGTCGAGCCTATGGCCGCCGAGAGCGTGTCACTGATCATGGCGAACGGCACGCCCAGCACTTCCGCTTTCTGCCGGTCGATCTCGAGCGAGACACTCGGCCCCGCCGGCAGGCCATCCGGATAGACTCCGGTGACGAGCGGACTTTTTGCCGCAAGCTGGATCAGTTGTTCCTCCGCCGCTTGAAGAGCGTCCTTGTCGCGATTGGCGCGGTCCTCGAGGCGCAGCGAAAAACCTGCCGTTGTTCCCAGTTCTTCGATGGATGGGGGCTTCAGGCTCATGACGGTGCCTTCAGGCGCCGCAGCCATCGCGGCTGTGGCGGCTGCAATCTCCGCATCCAGGGTCGTTGTCCGCTCCGACCAATCCTTTAAGGTGGTGAACGACATCGCCGTGTTCTGCCCCGAGCCGGAAAAGCCGAATCCCATGATCGACAGGTTGCTGAGGACATCCGGCCGCGACGCGATGTGACGGTCGTAGATGTTCACGATGCTGCGCGTGCGCTCCGCCGTCGCGTCCGCCGGAAGCGAGAAGGACGTCATGAAGCTGCCCTGGTCTTCCTGGGGCACGAAGGCGGACGGCACGCGCATATAGCCATAGGCAAGCGCCGCCAGGATGGCCGCGTAAAGCAAGCTCATCCGTCCGCCCCGGCGCACCAGAACCAAAACCCACCCGGCATAACCCGACGTCAAGCGATCGAAGCCCCGGTTGAACCAGCCGAAAAAGCCTTTGGTCCCGTGGCCGGGATCGACCGGTTTCAGCAGGGTTGCACACAGCGCCGGCGTCAGGCTGAGGGCCAGGAAGGCCGAGAACAGGATCGACACCGCCATCGAGAGCGTGAACTGGCGGTAGATTGCCCCGACGGAACCGCTCGACAGGCCCATGGGAACAAACACCGCCGCAAGCACCAGGGTGATGCCGATGACCGCGCCGGTGATTTCCTTCATGGCCTTCTGCGTGGCCTGCTTCGGCGGCAGGCCTTCGGTGGCCATGATGCGCTCGACGTTTTCGATCACCACGATGGCATCGTCGACAATAATGCCGATTGCCAGCACCATGCCGAACATGGTCAGGACGTTGATCGAAAAGCCCGCCGCCAACATCACCGCGAATGTGCCAAGCAGAGCGATCGGCGCGACGATTGCCGGGATCAGGGTGTAGCGGATCTTCTGGAGGAAGAGCAGCATCACCAGGAAGACGAGCACCATTGCCTCAAGCAGCGTGTGAATGACCTTTTCGATCGAGATCTTCACGAAGGGCGCTGTGTCATAGGAGGTGCTGTATTCCATGCCCTCGGGCATGGCGGTCGCAAGTTCGGCAAGGCGTGCCCGCACCGCGTCGGCGGTTCGCACGGCATTCGCCCCCGGCGTGAGCTGGATCGCGGCGCCGGTGGCCTCCTGTCCGTTGTTGAGGATGGAGAAGCCCAGGCTCTGGGCGCCGAGTTCGATGCGCGCGACATCGCCGAGGAGAAGTTTCGAGCCATCCGGCTCCGACCGCAGGACGATTGCGGCAAACTCTTCAGGTGTTCCCAACTGACCAAGCACCGTCAGAGGCACGCTGACCATCTGGCCAGGCATGGTCGGGGCATCGCCGACGCGGCCGGGAGCGATCTGGACGTTCTGGGACTGGATGGCCTGGACGATTTGCGCCGGGGATAGCGAATAGGAAACGAGCTTCACCGGGTCGATCCAGACGCGCATCGCCTTTTCCGAGCCGAAGGACTGGACACGGCCGACCCCGGGTATGCGCTTGAGTTCTTCCGCGACGTTGCGGCTCATATAGTCCCCGAGCGCCAATGCATCGTATCGGCCGTCCTTCGATCCCAGGGTGACGATCATCAGAAAGCCCGAGGACGCGGATTCGACCGTCAGTCCGGCACGGCGCACGGCTTCGGGAAGGCGCGGCTCGACCGCCTTGAGGCGATTTTGAACATCGACCTGCGCCAATTCCGCGTCGGTGCCCGGCTTGAACGTCGCCGTGATATTGGCGCTTCCGGAAGTGTCGGCGGTCGATTCGAAATACAGCAGGTTCTTCACGCTCGACAGCTCGCGTTCGATCGGGCTGACGATACTGTCATTGATGGTCTGCGGCGTGGCGCCGGTATATGTCGCATAGATGCTGACGGACGGCGGCGCGATGGTCGGAAAGCGCGATACGGGCAATTGCGGGATGGCGATCACGCCCGCGAGCACGATGAAGATAGCGATCACCCAGGCAAAGATCGGGCGCTCGATGAAGAATTGCGGCATGTTCGACAGGCTCCCTCAGCGCTTTGCGGACGCGGTGGAGGCGACGAATGCCGCCGCCTCTACCGGACTGCCGTCCTGAACACGGTCCTGGCCGCGGACGACGACCGTCTCGCCAGCCTTGAGGCCGGATGTGATGATGGTACGGCCGTCGATCGTTTCGCCAATCACGACCGCACGCCGGGTGGCAGTCTTGTCGGCTGCCACGATGACAAGCTGCGGGCGTCCAAATGAATCGCGCACCACGGCTTCCTGCGGAACCAGCAGCGCGCCCTCGCGCACCCCGCGCGGCAGGCGCGCGCGCACGAACATGCCCGGCAGCAGCAACCCATCGGGATTGTCGACTTCCACGCGCACCGAGACGTTGCCAGTGCCGGGATCGACGCCGATTTCGGAGAAAAGCGCCTTGCCCGTGACGGGATATCGCTTGCCGCTCGCGCCCAGAATATCCACCGGAATCCTGGAAGGCGCGTGAAGCTGCCCCGATGCCTCGGCCTCGCGTATCACGTCGAGTTGGGAAGCGGGCTGCCGCACATCGACATAGACCTTGTCGATCTGCTGGATGGTCGCCAGTGCGATCGCGCCCGACGCGGATACCAATGCGCCTTCGCTGACCATGGCCTGTCCGATCCGCCCCGGGATGGGCGCGCGGACGGTGGCGAAATCGAGATCGAGGCGGCGACGCTGCAAGGTGGCGCGGGCTTCCGCGACATTGGCCTTGCCCTGGGCAAGATCGGCGACCGCTTCTTCGAACGCATCCCGGCTGATGGTCTTGGTTTCCACGAGTTGCCGGGCGCGATCGAACTTGGCTTGCGCGCGGATAAGCGCCGCTTCGGTTCGTTGCAACGCCGCCGCCGCGCTATCGGCATCAGCCTTCAAGGGAGCGGCGTTGATCTGGAACAGTTTCTGTCCCGCCTGGACCTCGGAACCTTGCTCGAACAATCTTTTTTCGATGATGCCGCCGACCTGCGGACGGATTTCCGCCGTCCGATAAGCGGCCACCCGGCCGGGCAGTTCGTCGACGATGGTCACCGTTTCCGGCTTGACGGAGACGACCGCCACCAGCGGCGACGCAATCGCCTGGGGCTCCTCCTTGTCCGGGGAGGCGCTCTCGTTGCAGCCGGCGATAACCAGCCCCATCACTAAGCAGATCAGTCTTGCGTTCATATTAAAAAAACGGGCCATGCTGTTTCCAAGCGTATTTGGCGCGTCGCGACGCGCTTTACGGATTTCCAGGGAATGCCGTAACGCAATGGGAACTTGGTGGAGCTTTTGTGGAGAATGGATGGAGGTTGCGGCGGGAACGCGACGCGGGCTCGTCACTCTCGCAAGACGTTTTTCACGATATCGACGACAGTTGCGTTTGTTCTCAGCGGCGAGGTGAGCCTAAATTGCCGAGACTCCTGGCGCATTTCCGCTTTTATCAGAATCGCGAGAACGCCATCCCTGTTTACGAATTTCCAGACTGAAAAACGCTACGTATTTCCTGGAAGTGCTCGATCCCGCGCGGAACCGGCTGCCTGATGCCCAAACATATGCCGTCCGCTGCCGGAGTTCGCGATCTCTGTGCCGAACCTGCACCAAATCTCATGGAAGCAATATTACCAATTTCCGGCGGGGATTTCAGTAAATGTCACAAGGAGACAGAAATGCGCACGTTCTTCGTCGTCACTGCCATGGCAGCAACCTTGATGGCCGGCGCCGCCTCGGCCGCCACCGTTTCTGCACAGATCAAATCGATCGATGTGAAAGGGCGAACGGTCACAATGGCCGACGGAGAAACTTATCAGCTCGGGCCGAATATCAAGGCCGATAAACTGAAATCGGGAGAAAAGATATCCGTCAGCTATGACAAGGCCGGCGCAAAATCCATAATCACCAAGGTCGAACCGGCAAAGTAAGGCGAGACAGAAAGGGCGGACGGAGAGCCGGACCGCCCTTTCCCGGAAATCTCGTCGGATATTCTCCGAGAGTTTCTCCGATATTCGGATCAATCCCTGCTGAACCGCAACTTGCCCAGGCATTCATGGCCATGGAAAAGCAAGATTCTCGATGGGGTCGTGGCTGCTGTGCGGGAAGCTATCCTTTATCGGCGCGGGCGGCGTAATCCGCCAGCACCGAGCGCACGTCGCATTCCTTCTTCACACCGAGTTGGGCGCGCGAGGCGACCTCTTCGACGTGATGCTCCATCAGATCAGCGGCGCGGTCGATATCGCCGGCGATTAGAGCCTCAACGATCTCGCGATGCTCACGCGCGCCGCAATCGGCCGAATGCGGCCGGCCGTACATGGCCATGACCAGCGAGCAGCGCGAGACGATTTCGTTGATATAGCGCTGCAGCAGGGCATTGCCGCAAAGCGCTGCGAGATGCAGGTGGAATTCGCCTGCCAGCCGGATTGCTTCCGCATCGCTGCGGCCTTCCAGCGCGGCCTCCCTGGCGACCATCTCCCGCAGGTTTTCAGCGGTCTCGGCATCGATGCGGCCGGCCAGTTCCTTGATCATGGCGCGCTCCAGCGCGGCGCGGATGACGAAGATGCCCCGCCCCTCGTCAAGCGACGGGTTGGCGACGAAGGCGCCGCGGTTCGGCTTCAATTCCACCAGACCCTCGACGGCCAGTCGGCCCAGCGCCTCGCGTGCGATCGTGCGCGAGGAGCCGAAAGCCTCGCCGATCGCATCTTCCGGCAGGCGCACGCCGGGTCCCAGTTGCTGGTCGAGGATCGCCAGGCGCAGCAGGTGGTGGACCCGCTCGGTCCGGGTCAGGGGCCGCTCCTCGGCAATAGCCTTCTTGTCGCGTGTCATGGATGTCGTTTTCCGCTCGTCATGGATGCCAGAGCCCGTCGCGAAAACGGGGAGATGGCCTATTCTGATAACCCGATCCCGTCACAACGCAAGGGGTCGCGTAAGCACGCCTCCAGGTGTGCGCGGCCGCACAGGGAGCGTCGCGATTGCCTTTTCGAGATGAAGGGCGGGATAATTGCGAGCACGTCCCCCCTTGAAAAGCGTCACGATGCCTTAGCCGATGGATGCGGCGCAAAATGGTCTGGCAATGACATTCGATAAAGTCTGATGCAAAATCGCTTTTCGCCGCTTGGGCGGCATGCAAAAGGCAAGGTGAAAGCCTTTGTGAAGGAGATGCCACATGGCGATGAAGGACGCATCGCCCTTGCCGGCGGGCCGGGCACGTTCGGCGGCCTCGCTGCCGCTCAATGCGCTGCGCGTTTTCGATGCCGTGGCGCGACGCGGCAGCCTTCGCGCCGCCGCCGAGGAACTGCGCGTCGTGCCCGGCGCCGTGCGCCAGCAGATGGCAAGCCTCGAGGACAATCTCGGCGTTGCCCTGCTGGCCCGTGATGGCGGGCGGGTGGCGCTCACCGATTCCGGGCGGCGATTTGCCGATGCGGTCGCTGTTGCACTGGACATCCTTACCCGCGCGGCGGACGAAATCGCCGATGCGGGGCGGCGTCAGCGCGTCCGGCTCGGTGCGCCGATGCCGCTGGCCGCCAACTGGTTGATGCCGCGCCTGCCGCAACTGATGGCCGACCTGCCGGCGCTGGAGATCGACATCGTGCCCGTCGATGTGGCCTTGACGCTGGCAGACCGGCCCGATCTCGACGCGCTGATCGCCGGCGGCGAATACCGGCCGCTGCCTGACATCGCCGCCTTCGGTTTCATGGCGGATGAGTTCGGCCTGGTCGGCACGCCTGCGGAGGCGGAGAAATTGCAGCTGGCAGCGCGAGCCGGCAAGGTCGCGGCGACCACCGCCATCATCGCCCGCGATGTCGCCTATTTGCTCGACGACTGGTTTCGTGAAAGCGGCACCCTGCCCTTGCGGTTCCACAAGCGTTTCGAGGCCGAGACGCTGGACCTGGCCATTGCCGCCGCCAAGGCAGGGCTCGGCATCGTCGCCGCTCCCCGCGCCTCGATCGAGCGCGAACTGGCCGGAGGCGCGCTTGTCGCGCCGCTTGGGTTCGTCGCCCGTCCGGTGGGCTACCGCCTGTGCTGCCGCAGCATGGATGCCGAGGGCAAGGCGATCGCCGCGCTGCGGACATGGCTGGCGCGAGAGGGCGCAGGAAATCTGCCCGCAGGCGCAGAATAATGTCCCTGTCACGCCCCGCGCGAAACGGTCTATCTGGCATCGACCATGAGGCCGGAGGCAAGAACCATGCAGCAGGAACAGCAATTTTCGCGCATAGACTGGGTGGCGTCGGGCTGCCGCCTGCTGAAGAACATTGCGGCGGAGTTTGCCGAGACGCGGCCCTTTGCCGGCCTGACCATCGGCACCGCCATCCATCTGGAGCCGAAAACCGCTGCCCTGCTCATGACCTTGAAGGCTGGCGGCGCGCGTCTCGTCGCGACCGGCAATCTCAACAGCACCCAGCCGGCGACGGCCGCTTTCCTGACCGAAAACGGCATCGCCATCATTGGCGAACAGACGCGCGACGCCGGCGCCCATCACGGCTTCATCGATGCGTTGCTCGACGAAAAGCCCGACCTGCTGCTCGACAATGGCGGCGATCTCTTCGCCCGTTTCCTCGAACGTCCCTATGACAATCTGATCGGCGGCACGGAGGAAACCACGTCCGGCCGCACACGGTTGACGCCGCTGCGTGGTGAGTTGGCGCGGCCGGTGCTGGTCATCAACGACAGCCCGATCAAGCAATTTGCGGAAAACCGCCATGGCGTCGGCCAGAGCCTGTTCGAAAGCTTTTTGCGGTTCACCAATCGCTCCACCAACGGCAAGCGCGTGCTCGTCCTTGGCTATGGCGCCTGCGGCAAGGGAACGGCAGCCTGCTTTCGCCACGGATACAGCGCCGTCAGCGTCGTCGATATCGATCCGGTAACCACGCTGGAGGCCCATCTCGACGGGTTTTCGACGCCGCATCGTAACGATGCGCTGCGCGCTGCCGATGTGATCGTCACCGTCACCGGTTATCCCGGCATCGTCACCGCCGCCGACCTGCCATTGCTGAAAGACGGCGTCATCCTGATGAATGGCGGCCATTTTCCGCATGAGATCGACCGCGACGGGCTGCTGGCCGATCCCGCCGTCGTCTCCCTGGCGGTCTCGCCGGAAGACGTGATCGAGACATTGTCTCTCTCGGACGGGCGCCGCATCCATCTGCTGGCAGCCGGCCACATGGCCAATCTCGCCGGCCCGCGCCCGCTCGGCAACAGCATCGAGGCGATGGATCTCGGCTTCGCGATGCAGGCGCGCTGCCTGGAGCGGGTGGCGGGTCGGACGCTTGGGCGCGAATCCTGCCTCATCCCGGTGCCGGCAGACATCGACCGCAGGATCGCCAGCGCCTTCCTCGATCTCAATCGCTGAGGTCCAATCCATGCTACGCTGGGGCATTCTGGGCACGAGTTTTATTTCCGATACCATGGCCGCCGCGATCGCAAAGAGCCCGGTTTCCCGCATCGAGGCGGTCATGGGCCGCGATGCGGCCCGGCTGGCCGCATTCGCCGCCCGACATGGCGCCGCCAGGACCTATCGCGATATCGCGGCGCTGCTGGAAGATGCAGACGTGGATGCGGTCTATATCGGGCTGCCGAACCATATCCACCATGAGGCGGTGATCGCCGCCGCAAAGGCCGGCAAGCCGGTGCTCTGCGAAAAATCGCTGACCACCGGCATGGGCGATGCGCAGGCCCTGGCGAGCGCGGTGGAGGAGAGCGGCATCTTCTTCATGGAAGGGCTGATGTATCTCCATCATCCGCTGATCGCGCGGCTGGGCAGCGTCCTCGCCTCCGGCCGGCTCGGACCCTTACGCGCCGTCACCGGCTTTTATGCCGCCGATATCTGGCGCGTCGCCAATCCGGGCGGGCGCGGCACGCTCTACAATCTCGGCTGCTATCCGGTCTCGTTGCTGCATTTTGTCGTTCAGGCCGCGTGCGGGCCACAGGATTTCGCCTTCCGGCACCTGACGGGCCTCGGCAATATCCAGCCGGAAACCGGAAATCTCGTCGATGCGGCGCTGGCCGTGCGGTTCTCGAACGGCGTTCTCGCCAGCCTGCAATGCAGCGACGGTTATGGCCTGAGCCACGATTTTGCCGTGCATGGGGAAAGAGCGACCCTGAGATTTCGGACCAATCCCTGGCTGCCGGCGGCGGGACGCTCGGTTCTCGACATCCGCGATCATGACGGCACAATCGAGGAGATCGTGGTCGAGGCGGATGGCGATGCCTTCGACTATCAACTGCGCACCGTCGAATCCTGCCTCGCAGCCGGGCTCACACAGCCGTCGCGCCCGGCGCCGCGTCTGTCGGATTCGCTGGAAATTCTGTGGACGCTTGCCGAATGGGAGCGGCTTTGCCTGATGTGACAGGAAGAGGCGAGCCTGCACTCGCCTCTTCCGAAGCATTTCCAACCGAAGCATGACCGCTTCGGCATCGGACAATACTTTAAAGTCAAGCTGCTTCGCGGCGCAGGGCCTGGGCCATGCAATGGATGCCACCGCCGGTCTTGGAAATCTCGCCGGTATCGACGGCGGCGACTTCGAATCCTCGCGCCTTCAGCTTTTCGATCAGCGTCTTGCTGGCGGTCGGGGCGATGATGCGGTCATTGCCGAGCGACATGAAGTTGCAGCCGAGCGCCATCGTGTCCTGGAAGGGCACGTCGACGATTTCGTGGCCCTTGTCCTTCAGCCAGGTGACGATGCCGGGATCGGTGCATTCGAGGCACACGGCGGTCAGCTTCTCGGCGATCGGCACGACCATCAGGTCGATATGCACGTAATACTCGTCGATGAAGGCGAGCTTGGTCTCCCAGCCTTCCCTGTCGAACCAGTCCTGTACCTGGCGAGCGCCCTCTTCTTGCGTGCGGGCGCCGCCGCAGCCGATCAGCACGACGCCGTCCTCGATGACGTTGAAGTCGCCGCCTTCGAAGGTGCCGGCGGTCACCATGTCGTAGATCGGGATGCCAAGCTTCTCATAGGTGCGGATGGCGGCATAGTTTTCGCCGCGACGCCACCACTGCGCCATGGCGGTGATGATCGCGCCATAAGGCGTCATGACCGAGGAGTCGCGCGAATAGACCTGCATGGTCAGTTCCGGCGACGGTTCGTGCCAGTGGATGCGCACGCCGAAATGTTCGTAGGCCGAGACCAGTTCCTTGTGCTGGGCCTGCGCCACCTGGATGTTGCAGGGATTTTCGCGCAGGTGCTTGCGCGACAGCGAGCTGGTCGCCCGATGCATCAGATAGGCCGGCGAACCGAGCAACACGTCGGTCAGCCTGTCGGTTTCGTTGGCGAAACCCCAATTGGCGAGCCGCTGGGTGTTGCCGGAAAGATTGCGGCGCTGCAGGGAGAAAGGTTCGTCGAAGGCGCTCATTGTTTTGTCCTTAGCGTTGGGAAGAAGGGATCCACCAGTCGCGGCCGCGAGCCGTCTCGACATATTCCGGCCAGCGGAAGTGGATGGGCGGGTCGTAATCGCACAGCGGCGCAATCCAGCGCGCACCGCCGATGCCGCCACCGGTGCGCTCGTCGAATTCGGCGCGCGCCGCCTTGCGGGCATCGGCATCCTGCAGGATGCGCAGGCCGGCATGGGCGAGCACCTTGGCGGCCGTCGTCACCATCGGATCGATGGTTTGCGGAATGCCGCCGAGTGCATTCATCACCCAGGCGGGATAGCGGAACCCGGCCGGGCCGGCCAGCGTCGGTCGGGCAATGTAGAAGCGGGCGAGCGGCGCCTGCCAGCTCATATCGGTATAATCGTCCGAGGTCGAATGGGTCTGCGACGGAGGAAGGTCGCGGCGCAGGATCGCCTCCGCCTCGTCCGGGTCCATCAATTGTTCGCACTCGGCCAGGAACGGATTGTCCATCGGCTCCAGCCCGCAATTCTTCTGGATTTCGCGGGCGATGGCGCGCGCTTCCTCCGGCCAGCGCGGATGCCCGATGGTCTGGATCGACTGCCACACGGTTTTCGCCAGCGCCGTGTTCGCAAGACCGGGGCGCGACTTGCACACCCAATGACGCTCGAAACGGCAGCCGGCCATGCGGGCGGCGGCTTCCGCATTGCGGTCGAGCACGGCTGTCACCTGCTCGGCCATCTCGATGGTCGGCATGCGCATCATGTACTGGATCTCTGCAAGGCCGGCCGGCAGGTTGTCGGCGGTCGCCTGGCCCGCGGTCAGGATCGCCTCACTGATCGACCAGCCGCCCTGATGCGGCAGCATGGAATCGCGCAGCGCCTTCGACGACATGTACATCATCATCAGCGCGTCGTTGGCGCCGGGCGCCCGCACGGCCGAATGCGCCTGCGGGATCGGCGCGCCGTCCGAACGTCCCCAGCGTTCCGGCTCGTCGCAGATGAAGCGGTAGATCATCGAATAGGCCGCGCCGCAATGGGTCTCCAGACGCACGGTATTGCACATCGGCAGCATGTAGAACGGGTGGAAGGACAGGATGGCGTCCAGCCCGTCGTAATAGCCCTTGGCGGCATGGATCGGCTTTGAACCGCGCACCTTCTCCGCCGGCTCGCCCGTGAAGCGCAGCGTGCCGGGAATGCCGTGGCGTTCCATCGCCGACTTGATCGCCAGCAATGCGCCGAGCCCGGCGGTGCCGAGGCCGGAATGCGGATCGGTATGGCCACCGGCATGAACGCTGAGGCCGTCGCGCGGCTTCTGCACGGTCGCCGCCGCCTGGCAATTGCCGGGCACGGCATCGTATTCGGCGTAGAGGCCGAGCGAAGGCCCTCCCCCATTGTTCGACCAATGCGCGGCGAAGGCCGTCGGCATTCCGGCGGAACCTTCTTCGACGGAGAAGCCGTTGTCGCGCAGCGTCTTCACATACCATTCGGCCGAGCGGTATTCGCGCCAGGCGGTCTCGCCGAAATCGAAGATGGTCGACGTCCATGCGGAAAGCTCCCGCGCGTGGGTGTCGATATGAGCAATGGCGTGCGCTTGTGCGGCGGTTTCGGTCATGGTCCCTCCGGGGCGGATATGGCCCTGCCCTGATCGGGCGAAACGCGGCGGGTCGCGGATTGCGGCACCCAAACCTTTGATATCGCTTGATGCAGCGGCGTTTCGACGGGCGCTCCGTCTGTTATGCCGCCTTACTAGACCGCAACTTTCCGATTTGAAAAAGTGAAATATTTTCGGAGCGACCGCAAATTTGGTTCACCATCGCGGAGGCTTTGGCTAGGCTCGGGCAATCGCCGGAGAAAATTGCATGACCCGCATACCCTCGACGCAGGCGCTGCGCGCGCTGGAAAGCTTCGCTCGCCACGGCTCGGTCTGGAAAGCCGCCGACGAATTGAACCTGACACGCTCGGCCGTCAGCCATCAATTGCGTCTTCTGGAGCGCGATCTCGGCTTCCAGCTTCTCAATCGCATCGGCACCCGTGTCGAACTGACCGAGCAGGGCATGGGTTATGCGCTGGACGTGCGCCGCGCGCTCTCGACCATCGCCGGCTCGGCGGCGCGCCACAGCACACGCGGCATTGCCGGGCGTGTTCATGTTTCCAGCTCACCGGGTTTCGCCGCGAGCTGGCTTTGCCCGCAGATCGGCCTGTTCCAGGATGCGCATCCGGATGTGCGCCTGTCGATCACCACGCCGGGGCGGCTCGACGACGTGTCGAACCCGGATGTCGACGTGTTCATCGCCTTCGGCAACGGCCATTGGCCTGATATGCTGGTGGAACAGCTCGTCGATGTCGAATTCACGCCGCTGTGCAGCCCCGTGCTCGTCAACAAGGGCGCGGCGATGCTGGAGCCCGCCGATGTGCTGAAGCTGCGGCTGCTGCATCTCGTCGACTATACCGATTGGGAAACCTGGTTTCGCAATGCCGGACTCGATCCGAAACTGGCGCAGACCGGCGTCGTGCTTTCGGACATGAACCTCGTCTATTCGGCCTCGGTCGCGGCGCAAGGCGTGGCGATGGGCGATGAGTTCATCAGCCGGCAGGCGATGGAGATGGGGCATCTCGTGCGCCTGTTCGATGTCGGCATTCGTCCGGCCAGCACCTACTACCTCGTCGTTTCGGAGGGGCGGGCACGCAACGAGGCGGTCGCCGCCTTCTGCACCTGGCTGAAGCACGAGGTTCGGAAAACCGAAGACTGAATTCTCCGGAAAAGCGGCGTGTATTTTCTATTCGGAAAAGAGCAGCCGCATCCAGGGCGCAATATAGCGCCGTCAGCCGGCCTTCGGTGAATCATATTTGTCGACGTCGCGAAAATATTTCGATTGCGCCGCCGGAGCCACGTCTTTACCCTTCCTGAAAAAAGGGAGCAGTGATGGGCAAGGACAGACACGCGGCGGAGCTTGTCGCTCGCGGCATCGGCAAGACCTATGGGGATTTCAAAGCGCTCGACAATGTCGACCTGACCATTGGTCGCGGCGAATTCCTGACCTTGCTCGGCCCATCGGGATCGGGAAAGACCACCTTCCTGATGATTCTGTCCGGCTTCACCGGCGCTAGTTCCGGCACGCTCACCCGCGACGGCGACGACATCACACGCCTGCCGGCCGAAAAGCGCGGCTTCGGCATGGTGTTCCAGGGCTATGCCCTCTTCCCGCACATGACTGTCGAGAAGAACATCGCCTTTCCCCTGCAGGTTCAGGGTCGCAGCCCCAGCGAGATCAAGGCCCGCGTCAACCAGATGATCGACACGGTCGGCCTGCGCGGCCATGAGAAGAAGCATCCCTCCGGCCTGTCCGGCGGCCAGCAGCAGCGCGTGGCGCTGGCCCGCGCCCTTGCCTTCGAACCTTCGGTGCTGCTGCTCGACGAACCTTTCTCGGCGCTCGACAAGAACCTGCGCGGCTCGATGCAGGACGAAATGCGCCGCCTGCACAAGGAGACCGGCACCACCTTCGTTTTCGTTACCCACGATCAGGAAGAGGCTTTGGCGCTGTCGACCCGCATCGCCATCTTCAACCAGGGGCAGCTGCAGCAGGTGGCGAGCCCGCGTGATATCTACGACAAGCCGGCCAACCGTTTCGTTGCTGAATTCCTGGGCGAAATCAATCTGTTGTCGATCGAAAACGCCTCTCAGGAAAGCGATGGCTTCCTTGCGCGCTACGGTGATCAGACGCTCAGACTCGGGCGCGAGGCTGGCGCGAAAAGCGCCACCATCGCCGTCCGCCCCGAATATGTGACGCTCGGCTGCGAACGGGCGAACGCCAGCAATTGCCTGCCGGTGACCATTCGCTCCATGACCTATCTCGGCAAGATCACCCGCATCGAGGCGATAACCGCCAAGGGTGAGCGCGTGGTCGCGGAATTGCCGACCCACACCGTTCCCGCCGCCTTCGCCGAAGGCGCGACCGCCTATGCCGGTTTCGCCGTCGAGCGCGGCTATTTTCTCTAAGCATTTTCGGCCGCGGCGCGCGGCCGGAGCTCCAAGAACCATAAACAGAGGTGAACAACATGAGTGACACGTTCGAAAAGCAATGCCTTGAAATTTTGTCCGACAAGATGACGCGCGGCGAGATCTCGCGCCGCCGTTTCACCCAGATCGCCGCCCTCCTGCTGGCCGGCGCGCCGCTGGCGCTGAAGGCCAAGGGCGCGATGGCCGCCGCCAACGAACTCGTCTTCGTCAACTGGGGCGGCGACGCCGGCAAGGCCTATGATGCGGCCTATGGCCAGGCCTTCCAGAAGGAAACCGGCATCGCGGTGAAGCAGGACGGCTCGGGCCCGACCGAAGGCGCCATCGAGGCCCAGGTGAAAAGCGGCAAGCCGAGCTGGGATCTCGTCGATGCCGATCCCTTCTCCGCCGAAGCACTCGGCAAGAAGGGCCTGATGGAGCCGATCGATTACAAGATCGTCGACAAGAGCAAGATGCGCCCCGGCTTCGGCTGGGAATATGCCGCCTCCAGCTATTTCTTCTCCTATATCATCGCCTATGATTCCTCGAAGTTCGGCGACAAGGTGCCGACCGGCATGGCCGACTTCTTCGATGTCGAGAAATTCCCCGGCAAGCGCTCGCTCTACAAGTGGGGCGTCGGCATGTGGGAAGCCGCGCTGCTCGCCGACGGCGTTGCCCCGGACAAGCTTTATCCGCTCGACCTCGACCGCGCCCACAAGAAGATCGCCGCGTTCAAGGACAACGTCGTCTCCTATTGGGGCGGCGGTTCGGAAAGCCAGTCGGTGCTGCTCAACGGCGAAGCCTCCATGGCTCTGATCTGGTCGACCCGCGCCAGCCTGATCGAGCAGGATTCCGGCGACCAGATCAAGTTCGTCTGGGACCAGGGCCTGATCTCGCCCGGCGCCATGGCGGTGCTGAAGGGCAATCCAGGCGGCAAGGACAATGCGATGAAGTTCATCGCTTCCGCGCAGGATCCGCAAAAGCAGCTCGTCATGTTCGACATGCTCGGCCAGGGCCCGGCCAACCCGGCGGCGGATGCGCTGGTTCCGGCCGACAAAAAGCGCCTCAATCCGGTCGATCCGGAAAACATGAAGAAGCAGATCGCGCTCGACATGGCCTGGTATGAGACCAATTACGGCGCCGCCCTCGACGCCTATACCAAGCTCATCTCGGCCTGATCGCCAGACCGTTTCCGCACGGTTTCCTCCCACGTCAGGGGGAGGAAACGGGGCCGGCGCCGTTCCTCCGAGCGGAGCCGGCCCCGCCAGAACATGAAGTCATGACCTTCGAGGGAGCGCGATGTCCAAGGCCTTCAGACCCGTTTTGCTTATCGGGCCGCTGATGCTCTTTCTGGCGGCGGCCTATGTCGTGCCATTCCTCGGCGTCATGCAGTGGAGCTTCACGTTGCCGGAGCCGGGCGTGCAGAATTACGTCAACGCGGCGACCGATCCGCTGGTCGTCTCCGTTTTCCTGCGCACCTTCCGCATCTGCCTGATCGTCACAGCGCTTTCGGTCGCGGGCGCCTATCTCATCACCTATCTGTGGATTCGCGGATCGGCGCCGGTGCGGCTGTTTGCCGAGCTGTGCATCCTCATTCCCTTCTGGATTTCAGTGCTGACCCGCGCCTTCGGCTGGGTGGCGCTGCTGTCCAATCGCGGCGTCATCAACACATGGCTGATGCAGGCCGGCATCATCACCGAGCCGCTGACGCTGGTGCGCAACGAATTCGGCGTCGTGCTCGGCATGGTGCATTTCCTCATTCCGTTCGCCGTCTTCCCGATTGCCTCCTCGATGCGCAACATCGACGAACGCGTGCTGCTGGCTGCGCGCGGCATGGGGGCGACGCCCGCCCGCACCTTCTGGCAGATCTATCTGCCGATGACCATGCCGGGCGTGCTGGGAGCCGCGACCCTCACCTTCGTCTTCTCGCTCGGCTTCTTCATCACGCCGGCGATCCTCGGCGGTGGCCGCTCGGTCATGGCGGCGGAACTGATTTATCTTCGAATTTTCCAGTCGCCGGACTGGGGCCTGGGCGCGGCGATCAGCGTCGTCATGATGGTCATCGTCGGCCTGCTGCTGGCGCTGCTGATGCGCTTCGCCCGGCCGGGCGCCATGCTGAAGTGAGGGGGGACACCATGTATAAGCCCGGAGCGCTGGCCATTATCCTCGGCGCCTTCATCGCCATCTTCCTGCTGATGCCTCTGCTGGCGGTCATCCCGGTCTCCTTCACGCCGGCCCGCTTCCTGTCGATGCCGAACGGCAACTGGTCGCTCAGGCATTACGAAACGCTGGTCAACGATCCCGCCTGGTGGCAGGCGGCCTGGCTCAGCATCCGCATCGCGGTGCTTAGTTCCTTCATCGCCACGGCCCTGTCGCTGGCCTTCGCGCTCGGTATCTGGATGTTCCGGCCGGTCTTCGCCAGCGTGCTCATCGGCTTTGTGCTGGCGCCAATGGTCGCGCCGCCGGTGGTCTCGGCCATCACGCTGTATTTCTTCCTGACCTCGCTGTCGAAGCTCAACGACTGGATCGGCTACGACACCGTGCTCGGCGTGGCGCTCGCCCATGCCGTGATGATCGCGCCCTATGCGGTGGTGCTGGTGCTGGTGTCGCTGTCGCAGGTGGATCGCCGCATCGATCTGGCGGCGCGCGGTTTCGGCGCCGGCATCGGCACGCGCATCTTCCGCGTCATCCTGCCGAACATCCGCTTCGGGGTGATGACCGCCGCCTTCCTCGCCTTCGTGCTCTCCTGGGAAGAAATCGGCGTGACGCTGTTCATCACCTCGGTCAATGCGGTGACGCTGCCGCGCATGATGTGGATGGGCCTGCGCGACAATATCGACCCGGCAATTGCCGCAATCTCCGTGCTGCTGATCGTGCTCGTCATGGCCGTCATCCTGAGCAAAACGGTGATTTCGGCACTGCGCAAAAAGACTGCGGCCTGATCCTCAGACCGGCAGTCCTTCAAAGTTCTTCAACGTGTCCAGAACGATGGCCGTCTTTACATGCTGCACGGATTCGTGCGGCAGCAGCACGTCGTTGACGAAGCGCGACAACCCGGTCAACCCGCGCGTCGCCACCTTCAGGTGATAGTCCATCTCGCCGGTCAGCGCATAGGCCTCCAGCACCTCCGGCAATCCGTTGATGAGCTGCGAGAAGCGCTGCGCATTGTCGCGGTTATGGGTGGCGAGCGTTACCGAGATCACCACCAGCATGTCGAGGCCGAGTTTTTCACGATCCAGATTGGCTTGGTAGCCGCGAATATAACCTTCCGCCTCCAGCCGCATGCGCCGCCGTGAGCATTGCGACGGCGAGAGCGCGATGCGGTCGCCGAGTTCGTTGTTGGTCAGCCGTCCGTCCTTCTGCAGCTCCTGCAGCAGTCGCCGGTCGAAACTGTCGAGCGGTTCATTCACTGCATGATTTCCTACAAACGCGCATGATCCATGCAATAATTTAGCCATACCTCTCCAGAATGCAAGCACATTGCGGCGAAACGGCGCAATACTGTGTGCTTCAAACGCATGGAGGAGAATATGGGTCCGTTTCCGCACGACGCTCCGGTGTCCGAGATCACCCAAGACAACCCGGCCGGCACCGATGGCTTCGAATTCGTCGAATTCGCCCATCCCGAGCCGGAAAAGCTGCGCGAGCTTTTTGCCCGCATGGGCTATGCGCCGGTCGCACAGCATAAGACGAAAGACATTACCCTCTGGCGTCAAGGCGATATCAACTACATCCTGAATGCCGAACCTGGTAGCCACGCCACCCGTTTCGTCGGCGAGCACGGTCCCTGCGCGCCGTCGATGGCCTGGCGCGTCGTCGATGCCGCCCATGCGTTTGAGCATGCGGTGGCGCAAGGCGCGGTGCCCTATGAGGGCGCGGACAAGACGCTGGATGTGCCGGCGATTGTCGGCATCGGCGGTTCGCTGCTCTATTTCGTCGACCGCTACAGCGCCCGGGGCTCGGCCTATGATGCCGAATTCGACTGGCTCGGCGTGCGCGACCCGAAGCCGGGAGGCGTCGGCTTCTATTATCTCGACCACCTGACCCACAATGTCTATCGCGGCAACATGGACAAGTGGTGGGATTTCTACCGCAACCTGTTCAACTTCAAGCAGATCCATTTCTTCGACATTGACGGGCGCATCACAGGCCTCGTCAGCCGGGCGATCACCTCGCCCTGCGGCAAGATCCGCATTCCGCTGAACGAATCCAAGGACGACACCAGCCAGATCGAGGAATTTTTGAAGAAATACAAGGGCGAAGGTATCCAGCACATCGCCGTCGGCACGGATGGCATCTACGAGGCCACCGACCGTCTCGCCGGGAACGGCCTGAAATTCATGCCCGGCCCGCCGGACACCTATTACGACATGTCATCCCAGCGCGTGAACGGCCATGACGAACCCATCGACAGGATGAAAAAGCATGGCATCCTCATCGACGGCGAAGGCGTGGTGAATGGCGGCATGACCAAGATCCTGCTACAGATCTTCTCGAAGACGGTGATCGGCCCGATCTTCTTCGAGTTCATCCAGCGCAAGGGGGATGAAGGCTTTGGCGAGGGCAATTTCCGCGCCTTGTTCGAGTCGATCGAGGCCGACCAGATCAAGCGCGGCGTCATCAGCACGGCGGCGGAATGATCTGATTGCATCCGGCGGCCCGCCCGGCGGGCCGCCGCACATATTGGGGAGGAGAATGGACATGGACCAGACGGTTTCGGAACGCGAGCGCCTTGCGACAACACACAACGGCCTTGCCTATATGCCGGGCTTCGGCAAT
The DNA here is from genome assembly GCF_029601685.1 of Rhizobium sp. YJ-22. NCBI lineage: Bacteria > Pseudomonadati > Pseudomonadota > Alphaproteobacteria > Hyphomicrobiales > Rhizobiaceae > Rhizobium > Rhizobium sp. YJ-22. Next base: position 49,454 of record NZ_JARRIR010000016.1, read on the forward strand.
GACTTCGAGACGGAGTCCCTGCCCGGCGCCCTGCCGCAGGGGCAGAACAGCCCGCAGAAATGCAATTACGGGCTTTATGCCGAGCAGCTTTCCGGCTCGCCCTTCACCGCCCCGCGCGGCACCAACGAGCGCTCCTGGCTCTATCGCATCCGCCCCAGCGTGCGCCATACCCGCCGTTTCGCCCATGCGGCCTATCCCTTCTGGAAATCCGCGCCCTGCCTCGACGAGCATTCGCTACCGCTCGGGCAGTTGCGCTGGGATCCGATCCCGATGCCCGAAGCGCCGGTGAATTTCATCGAGGGCATCCGCACCATGACGGCGGCCGGCGATGTCATGACCCAGGTCGGCATGGCGGCGCACGCCTATGCCTTCAATGCCGACATGATCGACGACTACTTCTTCGATGCCGATGGCGAGTTGCTGGTCGTGCCGCAGGTCGGCGCCATCCGGGTATTCACCGAAATGGGCATTATGGATGTCGAGCCGAACGAGATCTGTCTCATCCCGCGCGGCATGATGTTCAAGGTGACGCGACTGGGCGAGGCGGACGGCTGGCGCGGCTATATCTGCGAGAATTACGGCGCCAAGTTCACCATGCCGGATCGCGGGCCCATCGGCGCCAATTGCCTGGCCAATCCCCGCGATTTCAAGACGCCGGTCGCCGCCTATGAAGACAAGGAAACGCCCTGCCGCGTGCATGTCAAATGGTGCGGCAAGTTCTATGTCACCGAGATCGGCCATTCACCGCTCGATGTCGTCGCCTGGCACGGCAATTACGCGCCGTTCAAATACGATCTGCGCACCTTCTCGCCGGTCGGCGCCATTCTGTTCGACCATCCCGATCCGTCGATCTTCACGGTGCTGACCGCGCCGACCGAGGAAGCGGGCACCGCCAATGTCGATTTCGTGATCTTTCCGCCGCGCTGGATGGTGGCCGAGCATACCTTCCGCCCGCCCTGGTATCACCGCAACATCATGAGCGAATTCATGGGCCTGATCCATGGCCAGTATGACGCCAAGGAGCAGGGTTTCGTGCCCGGCGGCATGAGCCTGCACAACATGATGCTGCCGCATGGGCCGGATGCCGCCGGCTTCGAAAAGGCAGCGAATGCAGAGTTGAAACCCGTCAAGCTCGATCACACCATGGCGTTCATGTTCGAGACTCGCTATCCTCAGCAATTGACGAGATATGCGGCCGAGCTGGAAACCCTGCAGGACGACTATCTCGACTGCTGGGAGGGTCTCGAACGTCGCTTCGACGGCACGCCCGGTATTAAATAAACGGATAAGAACCCTCCGAGGCGGAATCGAAATTCATGAAGCTTGCAACCCTGAAGGACTCCACACGGGACGGTCGCCTGGTCGTCGTCTCCCGTGACCTGACGCTTTATTCCGAAGTCGGCCATATCGCCCGCACGCTGCAGGCAGCGCTCGACGATTGGGAGCATGTCGGCCCGCGCCTGGCGCTGATCGCCGAGGGCATCGAGACCGGCGGCCAGCCGACGCGGCGCTTCCACGAGCATGACGCCGCCTCGCCGCTGCCGCGCGCCTATCAATGGGCTGATGGGTCAGCCTATGTGAACCACGTCGAACTGGTGCGCAAGGCGCGCAATGCCGAGATGCCCGAGAGCTTCTGGACCGATCCGCTGATGTATCAGGGCGGCTCCGATGCCTTTCTCGGTCCGCGCGATGCGATCATCGTCGCCGACGAGGCCTATGGCATCGATCTCGAAGGCGAAGTCGCCGTCATCACCGGCGACGTGCCGATGGGCTGCGACGTCGAGACGGCGCGCAAGGCCATCCGGCTGGTGATGCTGGTCAACGACGTGTCGCTGCGCGGCCTCATCCCCGACGAACTGGCCAAGGGTTTCGGGTTCTTCCAGTCGAAACCGGCCTCCGCCTTCTCGCCGGTGGCGGTGACGCCGGAAGAGCTGGGCGACGCCTGGGATGGCGGCAAGCTGCACCTGCCGCTGCTGGTCTCGATCAACGGCAAGGCCTTCGGCAAGGCCAATGCCGGCGTTGACATGACCTTCGATTTCGGCCAGCTCGTCGCCCATGCGGCGAAAACCCGGGCGCTGGCCGCCGGCACGATCATCGGCTCCGGCACGGTCTCGAACAAGCGTGACGGCGGCCCCGGCAAGCCGGTGTCGGAGGGCGGAGACGGCTATTCCTGCATCGCCGAGATCCGCACCGTCGAAACCATCGAGAGGGGTGCTGCGAAAACCCCGTTCCTGAAGTTCGGCGACCAGGTGCGCATCGAGATGAAGGACCGCGCCGGCCATTCGATCTTCGGCGCCATCGAGCAGAACGTCGCCGCGCCCGCTGTCGCGGAGGAATGATGGACCGGCCGCTGCTTTACGGTTACTGGCGGTCTTCGGCGAGCTACCGGGTGCGCATCGCGCTCGGGCTTGCCGGCATCGACCATGATCGGAGGGCAATCGACCTCACGGCCGGCGAGCATCGCCGGCCGGATTACCTGGCGATCAACCCGCAAGGGCTGGTCCCGACGCTCGTCCTCGACGGCGCCGTGCTGACGCAATCGCTGGCAATCGTCGAATATCTGGCCGAGCGGCATCCCGATTGCGGGCTGCTGCCCGCCGATATCCTCGGGCGGCAGCGGGTGCGGGCGCTGAGTTATGCCGTCGCCATGGAAATCCACCCCGTCTGCAACATGCATGTCGCCGCCCATGTCGTGGAACTGACCGGCGATCCGCAAACGCGGGAAGACTGGATGCGGCATTTCATCGCCGATGGCCTGCGTAACCTGGAGGCGATGCTGGCATCGTCGGACGGCCCCTTCTGCCATGGCGACAGACCGGGTATGGCCGATCTCTGCCTTGTGCCGCAGGTCTACAATGCCCGCCGCTGGGGCGCCGATCTTACCGGCCTCGACCGTATCATCGACATCGACGCCCGCTGCACCGCACTGCCGGCCTTTGCAGACGCTCACCCGGACCGCGTCAAACCCTGATCTTTTTCATTCTGTCACACTCCCGGGCGAGAATCTGCAATCGGAAATAAAAACGTTTATATTTTATCTTGAAAACGTTTTTATTGGCTGATACCTCTTTTATAAGATCAGGCGACTTCGGGAGGAAGCCGGCTTGCATTCGCCATGCAGAGGAGGAGAAGCATGAAAAAACTCATCGTCACGCTCGCGCTTTCGGCGCTGATGTCCAGCGCGGCCTATGCGGCCGATCTCGGCGGCAAGCTGCTCAAGGTCGGCTCCGACACGACCTCGCCGCCGATGGAAAGCGTCGATACCGCCACCGGCCAGATCGTCGGCTTCGATGTCGACGTCGTCAACGCCGTCTGCGCCAAGATCAACTGCCAGGCCGAATTCGTCACCACCGGCTGGGACGGTATTTTTGCCGCGCTCGACCAGGGCAGCTTCGATCTTGTCGCCTCCGGCGTCTCGATCACCGACGAGCGCAAGAAGGCGATGGATTTCTCCGATCCCTACATCGTCAACAGCCAGGCCGTGCTGATGCGCGCCGCCGATCAGGGCGTTTCGCTTGCCGATTTCAAGGCGCATGGCAAGAAACTCTCGGCCCAGGCCAACACCACCGATGCGCAGGTCGCCGAAAAGGTGGTCGGCAAGGAAAACGTCGTCGCCTATGACAGCTTCAGCGCCGCGATCATCGCGCTGAAGAACAAGGACGTCGACGGCGTCGTCATCAACGGCGCCAATGCCGCCGCCTATGAGCGCGAATTCGCCGGCGAACTGGTGGTGGCGATCAAGGATCTGGAATCCGACCCGCTCGGCCTCGTCTTCCGCAAGGGCGACGAAAACGTCGCCGCCTTCAACGAAGGCCTGAAGGCGATCAAGGACGACGGCACGATGGCCAAGCTGGTCGATAAGTATTGGGGCCTGAAGTAAGCCTGCTCGGTAGGGCCACTGCATAAGGATGAGGCCGTCGCCGCGAAACCCCTTCTCCCCTCGGGGAGAAGGTCGCGGCAGCGGGATGAGGGGGATGCCGCAGGCAAGAAAACCCCTTCGTTTCGCTCACCCTCTCATCCGGCCCTTCGGGCCACCTTCTCCCCGAGGGGAGAAGGGAGCGGCGGAAGCGGCCTGCCCCAAGGCACCTGCCTACCCTTTTCTCCGAGTGTTGCCCTTTGTGCTTCCCTCGATTGATCTCCCAAAATATTCCCGGAGGGATGGATGTCGTTTTTGAGAAGCGTGCGTCCCAGCAATCTGATTCTCCTGACCGCGCTGCCCTTTATCGTCTATCTCTTCGCATCCTCGGGCGATTACCAGCGCTCGCTGAAGGCGATCCTCGGCGTCGAAAACGGCTCCTCGGCCTTCGTGCCCGGCTTTCTGCTGATGCTCGTCGCCTTTACCGCCGGCTTTGCCGTGCCGACCTTTGCCAGCGCCAAGGGTCGCAAGCCGCATTGGCTGCCGGTCGCAGCCGTGGTGAATATCCTCGGCGCCCTTGCCCTGCTGTGGAAGGAACTCGTCCATCCCTTTGTCGCCTCGGTGCTTGCCAATGGCGTCGATGCGTTCAAGTCGGATCTGATCGTCAAGGGCGTCACCCCGCGCCAGTTGACCGAAGCAGCCGACCTGATGCTGCGCGGCGTCGAAGGCTGGCTGTTTCCCGCCTATCTGGTGCTCAGCCTTGTCGGCCTCGCGCTGTTCTTCGCCGGCCGTCCAGCCGAGGGCGAGGATGCCGGGCCGTTGCGCCGCGCCGGCCGCTGGATTCTCGGCGGCATCAATGGCGTCGGGCTGGTCTTCGTCCTGTTCTTCGCCCATCTCGCCTTCGCCTCCGGCGTCGCGACCACGGTGCGCGCGGCCATTGCCGCCTATCTGCTGGCGGCGGCGCTCGGCCTCGTCTGGGTCGGGTTGCTGCAACTGCGCGCCAGCACCCGCACGACCAGCTATTTCGCCGCCGCAACGCTGCTGCTGGCGCTTGCCGCCGGCTGGTTCCTGATGCAGCCGAAGGATACCTATGTGCTGGCCGGGACGCTGCAAGGCAAGATCGGCATCGTCACCAACACCCCGGCCAGCTTCGTCAGCGGCGTGCGTTTCGGCCAATACGAGGGCGCGCCGGAAACGGAAACGCCGGTGCGCACCTTCGTCGGGCCGACCGAGGCGCTGGCCTCGATCGCCAGGAACGAGGGCGTCAGCGGCGCGCTGCTGCCCGCCGCCTCTGCCCCGGCCGACATGCCGGTGCTCTGGAAGGTCGAGGCGCTGAACGACCGCGACCGCGCCGCCGGCATTACCGTCGCCGTGCTCGCCATCGTGCTCGGGTTGTTGACCTTCGGCGGTTTCCTGCATTATCGCCATCCGCTGGCCGTGGGCTCGGAGCTGGTGGTCGATACGATCCGCGGCATCCCCATGCTGGTGATCGTCCTTTATGTCGGCCTGCCGCTTAGCGGCGCGTTGAAGGACGCGACGCAGGGCGTGCTCGATCCGCCGAACATCATGCGCGGCATCGTCGCCATGGCGCTCGCCTATTCGGCCTATCTGGCGGAAATCTTCCGCTCCGGCATCAATGCCATCCCGGTCGGCCAGATCGAGGCGGCCAAGAGCATCGGCCTCAACCGCTGGCAGACCGCCCGGCTGGTTATCCTGCCGCAGGCCTTCCGCATCGTCATTCCGCCGCTCGGCAACGAGCTGATCGCCATCCTCAAGGACACCTCGCTGCTGTCGATCCTGTCGATCCGCGACATCACCCAGCGGATGCGCGAATTCCAGTCGGCCAGCTTCCTGCCGTTTGCGCCCTATAATTCGGCGGCGATCTTCTACATCTTCCTGACGCTGGCGGCGGCGAGCCTCGTCAACATGGTCGAGCGCAGATATGACGTCAAACACCGCTGAAACCGTGCTGATCACCGGGGCCGGGCGCGGCCTCGGCAAGGCGCTCGCAGCGCTTTATGCCGCCAAAGGCTGGCAGGTGCTCTGCGCGCTGCGCGATCCCACCCACCATGATGGGCCGGGCGAAGCTGTGCTGCTCGATGTCGCCGACCCCGCCTCCATCGCGGCGCTCGGCGAAAACCTGCAAGGCGTCGCCATCGACCTCGTCATTAACAATGCCGGCATTCGCGGCGATACCGGCGGGCTTTCGACACTGGAACCGGAGAATTTTTCCGAGGTGATGACCGTCAATGCGCTGGCGCCGCTGCTGATAGCCCGTGCCCTGCACGGCAATCTGCTGGCCGGAAAAGCGCGCATTCTCGCCAATATCTCTAGCCGCGCCGGCTCGCTCGCGGAAGGCATCATCGACGACGATGACGGCGATTATGCCTACCGCTGCTCCAAGGCGGCGCTGAACATGGCGACGGTGCTGCTGGCGCGGGATTTCCGCCGCGACGGCATCGCCGTCCTGTCGCTGCATCCCGGCTGGGTGCGCACCGACATGGGCGGCGACGAAGCGGTGGTGACGGTGGAAGACAGCGCCGCCGGCATCAAACGCATTCTCGACGGCGCAAGCCTGGCTGACAGCGGCAGTTTCCACGCCTATGACGGGCAACGGGTAGCGTGGTGAGCGAGCAGATGCAGAGACCGACGATCAAGACCATCGCGCAGGAGACCGGGCTTTCCATCGCCACCGTCTCCAAGGCGCTGAACAACTCGCCGCAGGTGCGCCCGGAAACGCGCAGCCTCGTGCTGGCGGCGGCCGAACGCATCGGGTATGAACTCAACATGCATGGCGTGCAGTTGCGCACCGGCAAGACCTATCAGGTGGCGGCGATCATGCCCGCCCCCGGCCCGCGGCAGAACGAATGGGAAGGCGTCGAATACGCCCAGCTTCTCAGCGGCATTACCTGGGCGCTGGAAGACAGCCCCTACCGCGTCTCGCTCTATGCCGTGCGCAATTTCGAGGAGAGCCTCGCCACGATCAAGCAGATCGTCACGCTGAAGAAGGCGGACGGCATCATCTTTTCCGGCACGCGCGCCGACGATCCGCGCATCCGGCTGATGCAGGAGGCGGATTTTCCCTTCGTCACCTATGGCACGACGATCCACAATGCCCCCCACGCCTTCGTCGATGCCGATAACGAGCAGATGATCCGTGTCTCCATGGCTCGTCTCGTGGCGCGCGGCCATCGCCGCATCGCGCTTCTCAATCCGATGGCCGATCTCAGCTATGCCATCACCCGGCTGGATGCCTATCGCATGGCGCTGGAAGTGGCGGGACTGAACTTCGATCCGGTGCTGATCGCCCATGGCCACCTGACGCCGGCCTTCGGCCGCGAAAGCGTGCTTGCCATGTCGGCGCTTGCCGATCCGCCGACCGCCTATATCTGCGCCAATGAAGCGGCAGCGTTAGGCGCCATGTCCGGCTTTCATGCGCGCGGGCTGGTGCATGGCCGCGATGCGGTCATCAATGCGACAGACGATCTGAATGTCAGCCAGTATTTCGTGCCGCCGATCACCACTTTCTTCCTGCCGATCGGCGAGCCGAGCAGCCTGCTCGGCACCACCATCCTGCGGCGCATGGAGGGCGAGCCGCCCGAGGCACTGCAAACCCTGTTGATGCCCGACCTGATCGAGCGTTGCGACGATCGGCTGGTGCCGGATCGATGAAATTCAGACAAAACAAAGGAATGCCATGACTGCCCCGATCCCCTTTCAGCCCGACACAACGCAAAGCGACCGGCTGGAACTCGGCGTCTGCTATTACCCGGAGCAATGGCCGCGCGAAAAATGGGAAGACGATGCCCGCCGCATGAAAGAGTTGGGCCTCGCCTGGGTGCGCATCGGCGAATTCGCCTGGGCGCATATGGAGCCGCGTCCGGGCGAGCTTCGCTGGGAATGGCTGGACGAGGCCATCGACGTGCTCGGCCGCGCCGGGCTGAAAGTCATTTTGGGCACGCCGACCGCCGCGCCGCCGAAATGGCTGGTCGACCTATATCCCGATATCCTGCCGGTCGGCGAAAACGGCATAGTGCGCAAATTCGGCGCTCGCCGGCACTATTGCTTTTCCAGCCGCAGTTACGCCCGCGAAGCCGCCCGCATCGTCGAGGCGATGGCGGCGCGTTACGGCGCGCATCCCTTTGTGCATGCCTGGCAGACCGACAACGAATATGGCGACCACGATACCATCTACAGCTATTCGAATGAGGCCGAGCGCGCCTTCCGCCTGTGGCTCGCCGAGCGTTACGGCTCCATCGAGGCATTGAATACCGCGTGGGGCACGAATTTTTGGTCGATGCGCTACGGCACGTTCGACGAGATCGATTTGCCGAACAATCTCGTCGAGGAGCCGAGCCCGACGCATCTGGTCGATTTCATCCGCTTCTCCTCCGACCAGGTGAAAAACTTCAACCGCACGCAGGTCGATATCCTGCGCTGCCATGCGCCCGGCCGGCCGGTGACCCATAATTTCATGGCCAACAACTTCGATTTCGACCATTACGAGGTCGGCGAAGACATCGATATCGCCTCCTGGGACGTCTATCCCATGGGCGGGCTGATCAACGGCCGGCTGTCGGAGGCGGACAAGGAGCGCTATCTGCGCACCGGCGACCCCGACCAGACGGCCTTTTACCATGATCTCTACCGCGCCGTCGGGCGCGGCCGGGTGTGGGTGATGGAACAGCAGCCGGGGCCGGTCAACTGGGCCTCCCACAACCAGGCGCCGGCCGATGGCATGGTGCGGCTGTGGACCTGGCTCGCCTATTCCCATGGCGTCGACATGGTCTCCTATTTCCGCTGGCGGCAGATCCATTCTGCGCAGGAGCAGTTCCACGCCGCCCTGCTGCTGCCGAATGGCGAGCCGGATCAGGGCCATCTCGAAGTGGCGCAGGTGATCGCCGAAGTCGACCGCCTGCCGAAGGGCGAGCGCCGCGAGGCGGCCAAGGTGGCGCTGGTGGTCGACTATCCCTCGCGCTGGGCAAGCCGCGCTCTGCCGCAAGGCCGCAGCTACCAGGCGACCGCCATCGCGCTCGACTGGTATGCCGCCCTGTCGCGCCTTGGCGTCGATGTCGACATCGTCGGTCAGCATTCCGATCTCGACGCCTACGCGCTGGTGCTGGCCCCCGACCTGCTGATCGCCGACGCCGCCTTCGTCGCCAAGCTGAAGCGGAGCAAGGCAAAGGCCCTGTTCGGCCCGCGTAGCGGCAGCAAGACGGTGGAGATGCATATTCCTGCCGATTTGCCGCCCGGCCCACTGGCGGACCTCATCGACCTCAAGGTGACACGGGTGGAATCCCTGCCCGAATTCCACAGCGAAACCGTACTTTACGGTAACGAGATGCACGCCTCCCGCGTTTGGCGCGAAACCATCCGCAGTCCGGAAACGGTGCTCGCCCGCTTCTCCGGCGATTACCGCGACGGCGCGCCGGCGCTGGTCGGCAATGACAAGGCGCGTTATCTCGCCGCCGGCGCGCAAGGCGATTTCCTGATGAAGGTGATCGGCGATGCGCTCGACTGGGCCGGCGTCGCGCGCCTGCCCGATCTCGGCGACCTGCGCCTCGCCCGTCGCGGCGCGCTGCGCTTCGCCTTCAACTACGGCAAAGGCCCGGCCGAAGTGCCGGCTGGGCCCGATGCTGTCTTCCATGTCGGCGGGCGCATGCTGGCGCCGGTCGATGTCGCCGTCTGGACGGAATAAGTCAGACGCCGACAAGGCCCAATACCCTCTCTTTCGTCATGCTCGGGCTCGTCCCAAGCATCTGCCGGCGCATCCAAAAAATTCAACGTTTGTAGATGCTCGGCACAAGGCCGAGCATGACGAAGAGTATGTGGGCCAGTTTGTCTTCAATCAGGCGGCGAGCGCTGTCTCGACGGCTTCGGCTGTCGCGAACAGGGCGGCGTCGTGGCCGCCGGCGGCGGAGAGCATCAGCCCGGCCGGCGCTTCGCCTGATACGTGCATCGGCAGCGAGATCGAGCAGCCATCCATGACGTTGATCAGCGTCGGATTGCGCAGCATGGTCATGTTGACGCGGGTGAACAGATCCTCGTCGGCCTCCAGATCCGCGATGCGCGGCGCGATCATCGGCACGGTCGGCATGACCACTGCATCGAAGGGGGCGATGACGGCCTCGATGCGGCGAATGAAATCCGCGCGCCGGCCGATCAGTTCGACGTAATCGGCCGCACTCTGCTCCTGCCCGCGCATGATGCGCTTCAGCACCCGGCCGTCATATTCGCTGCCGCGCTCGGCGATCAGCTTGCGATGCCAGGCGAGCGCCTCCGGCGGCGCGAAACCGCCCTTGGCATTGATCGAGGCAACCTCGGCAAATTCCTTGAGCGGCAGCACGGTGATGCGCGCGCCGGCCGCTTCGAGTTGCTTCAGCCGCCGTTCGAACAGTTCGGCGACATAGGGCTCGATATCGTCGAAGGCGACGGTCTGCGGCACGGCGAGGCGCAGGCCCGCAATGTCGCGCGCCGGCATGGCCGGGAGCGCCTGCCCGCTCATGACCTCATGGACGATGCGGCAGCAATCGACGCTCGGCGCCATCGAGCCGATGGAATCCAGCGTCATCGACAGCGGCACCACACCTTCACGGGAAACGGAGCCGGCCGTCGGCTTGTAACCGACCGTGCCGCAAAGCGCTGCCGGAATGCGGCAGGAACCGCCGGTATCCGAGCCGATGCCGGCTGCCGCCATGCCGTCGGCGACGGAAACGCCGGCCCCGGAGGACGAGCCGCCGGGAATGCGCCGCGCCGCCCGGTCCCAAGGGCTGGAGGGCGTACCATAATGCGGATTGAGGCCGAGGCCGGAAAAGGCGAATTCGGTCATGTTGGTGCGGCCGACGACGACGAAACCCGCCGCCTTCAGCCGGGCAATCGCCGGCGCATCCTGTTTCGCCGGGGCGGAATCGGCATGAGCCGTGGAGCCGGCCGGAGTCGGCTCGCCCTTGAGGTCGAACAGATCCTTCACCGAGATCGGGATGCCGGCATAGGGCGACGGTGCGGCGCCCGCAGCGCGCAATCCGTCATGGGCGGCGGCAGCGGCCAACGCCTGCTCGGCATGCACCGTGACGAAGGCGCGCTCGCCCTCCCCCTGCGGATCGCGGATGCGATCCAGCGCCCGGCGCACCATCTGCACCGCATTTTCGCGCCCGCTTTCCAGCGCCTCGGCCCGCGCCTTCAATGTCTCCAGCATTGCCTAACCCTCCGTCACCTTCGTCCCGCATGGGATAATCGATTTGCAGGGAGTGGCAACCTTTTTTGCCGGCTTGGGACGGTTTAGGGATCCGATTGAACGAAGGGTTGCAGGGAGACGCTTCGCAGCCATTCGATGAACTGGCGCACGCTGTCCTTCGACCGCTTGCGGGCGGGGACGACGACGAAATAGGCGGCGCGGGTGCGGATCGAGGCGTCGGTAAGGCGCACCAGTCGGTTCTGCTGCAGCAGGTCGGCGACCAGGCGATGCCAGCCAAGCGCGATGCCCTGGCCGTTCATAGCGGCATAGATCGCCTCGCTGTAGAAGCTGCAGCGCAGGCCGCGGCCCTTCTTCGGCGCCTTGATTGAAAAAGCCGCCAGCCACTCGTCCCAGCCGGTCCAGGTGGGATCGCCGATATCACTGGAAATCAGCGGATGGGCAATCAGGTCCTGCGGCGTGCGGATCGGATCGTGGGACTGGGCGTATTCGGCGCTGCAAATTGGAAAGATGTCGTCCTCGAACAGGAGTTCGGCATGTCCATCCGGCCAGATGCCGGTGCCGTAGCGTATCGCCAGATCCACCTCGTCCGCATCGATGCTCGCCACCGCATCCTGGGTGATGATACGCAATTTCACATCCGGGAAGGCGCGCGAAAAGGCGGCGATGCGCGGCAGCAGCCAGAAATGCGAAAAGGAGATTGTCGCCGAGATCGCCAGTTCGTCGTCGCGCCGTTCCGCCCGCAACTCGGCGACGGTATCGGCGATCAGGCCGAAGGCATCGCCGGTGGCCGTCGCCAGCAGCCTGCCTTTCTCCGTCAGTTCGATCCTGCGGTGCAGCCGTCGAAACAGCGGAAAGCCGAAATCTTCCTCAAGCAGATGGATCTGCCGGCTGACGGCAGCCTGTGTTACCCCCAGCTCCGCCGCAGCGCGCGTAAAACTCGCCAGCCGCGCCGCGGCCTCGAAGGCCGTCAGAGCGGTGAGCGGCGGCAACTTCTTTCTGAGGTTGGTCATGCCTTCATCTTCCCATTACATCCGGTAATGCCAGGCGCGCTTATTTGTGCCGTTGTGCTTTGAGGGAAATTGATCAATCGTACTTTTATCATGCCGTGTCGCCGGCAAAACATGAGGTGGAATTATGCTGCAGACCTTCGCTTCTCCCATATCGGCCCTGCTCGATGCAAGGGCAGAGGGCCATTCGCTTCCGGCCGGGCTTTACACGCGCGAGGATGTGTTCGAGGCGGATCTGGACGTCTTCTTCCGCCAGCACTGGATCTGCATCGGCGTCGAATGCGACGTGCCGGAGCCGGGCGATGCGACTGTCGTCGATATCGGCAAGACCAGCCTCATCCTGCTGCGCGACGATGACGGCGAAATCCGCGTCATGCACAATGTCTGTCGCCATCGCGGCGCCCGCCTGCTCGATCCCGGCAAGACGATCGTTTCGAAACTCGTCTGTCCCTACCACACCTGGGCTTACGAGCTGAGCGGCGAACTGGCCTATGCCCCGCATATGGGCAAGGCGTTCGACAAGGAATGCCGCAGCCTCAAGCCGGTGACCTTCAAGGTGATCGGCGGCCTGATCTATATCTGTCTCTCCGAAAATCCGCCCGCGGATATCGACAATCTCGAGCAGGTGATGGCCGAACGCCTCGCCCCTTACGGCATCGCCAATGCCAAGATCGCGCATGAGGTCGATGTCATCGAGAAAGGCAACTGGAAGCTGACGATCGAGAACAATCGCGAATGCTACCATTGCTCGGCCAACCATCCTGAGCTGTGCGTTTCCTTCGTCGACCTCGATTTCGGCTTCGATCCCGAAAGCCTGAGCCCGGAGGACCAGGCGCAGGCGGAGGAGCATTTCAAGCTCTATGCCGAGCGCACGCAGCAATGGGAGGCCGAGGGTTATCCGTCCGCCGCCGTCGAGCAGCTTGTGGATTGCGCCACCAATTTCCGCACCCAGCGGCTGATCATCTCCGGCGCCGGCGAATCCCAGACGCCGGATGCGACCGCGGCCTCGGCAAAACTGCTCGGCAGCATGACCCGCAAGGATCTCGGCGACACCCATCTGTGGGGCCACAATAGCTGGAAGCATTTCATGGGCGACCATGCGGTGGTGTCGTTCATCATTCCGCTGTCGGCCGACCGGACGCTGGTGCGCACCAAGTGGCTGGTCCACAAGGATGCGGTCGAAGGCGTCGATTACGAGCTGGACAAGCTTACCGACGTCTGGATCGCCACCACCGACCAGGATTCCGAACTCGTTGCCCGCTCCCATGCCGGCGTCGAGGATCCGGCCTATGTTCCCGGCCCCTATTCGCCGTTCACCGAAACCAATCTCGACAAGTTCGCGACATGGTACATCGACCGGATGCGCGCCCATGGATATTAAGAGCCTGGCTGCCGCCGAGCGCCCGCATTCGGCCGCCCTCTGGAACCGCGATGCCGACGAAGATCTCGTCTGCATCGATATCCACTCCGAAACCCATGACGTGAAGACCTTCACCTTCGCGTCGCCGCATGGGAAACGCTTCGCCATCGAGGCGGGGCAATATTTTCTGTTCGACCTGGAAATCGGCGGCGATGCCGAAAGCCGCTGCTACAGCGTCTCCTCCTCGCCGCGGCGCGACAATGCCTTCTCGATCACCGTCAAGCGCGTCGCCGGCGGGCTGGTTTCGAACTGGCTGCACGACAATCTCGGCCCCGGCTCCAAAATCAAAGCCAACGGTCCGCTCGGGCATTTCATCCGCCCTGCCGCGAAGAAATACCTGTTCCTGTCGGGCGGTTCGGGGATCACCCCCGTCATGTCGATGGCGCGAGAGCTTGCCGATACCTGCGAGCCGGCCGACGTCGTCTTCCTGCATGCCGCGCGCAGCCCGAAGGATCTGATCTTCCGCGACGAACTCGCCTGTCTGGCCGCCCGGGTGAAGGGGCTGCGGCTACATTTCCTGCCGGAAACGGTTCTGGGCGAGGCGCAATGGCCGGGGCTGACCGGGCGCATCTCCACCGACTATATGAAACTCGCCGTGCCCGATCTCGCCGAGCGCATCGTCATGTGCTGCGGCCCGGCGCCCTTCATGGCCGCCGCGCGGGCCATCACCGCCGCGCTTGGCGTTCCCGCCGCGCAGTATATCGAGGAAAGCTTTGACGCCGTCGTCATCGACGACGTGGACATTCCCGTGGTGGAGGAAGCGGCGGCGCGGATTTTCCAGGTCGAATTCGCCAAGCAGGGACGCAAGATCGAGGTCACCGGCGAGCAGACCGTGCTTTCCTGCGCCAAGAAGTCGGGCGTCAAGCTGCCCTCTTCCTGCTCCAACGGCGTGTGCGGCACTTGCAAGTCGAAACTCATTTCCGGCACCGTCGACATGAACCACAATGGCGGCATCCGGCAACGCGAAATCGATGCCGGGATGTTCCTGCCCTGCTGCTCCAAACCGCTCAGCGACCTCGTCATCGAACGCTGATCGAGATGGCGGCGCCGTTGCGAATCGGGCGCCGCTCCTTTTTTCTCGCCCATTTCCGGCGAGATGTTCGCGTAGGAAACCGCGAACGGAACCCCGGCAGGACCGCGTGCAGCCGAACGGCTCTTGATCTGCCATCCCCGACCGACTAACACAGGGCTCGCCTGAACCTTCGGGATGCGTCGTACGACGTCTTCTCCTGTCCGCGAGGCCGGTCCCGCTCGATACCACCATGCATCGATCGCGTCATCGGCGGCCGCATTCGGCCGGAGCCGTTTCCGGCGCAGATTTCGAGGTAGTCATGAGTTCCGGACTGGTCGATACGAAACCGCTGGCGGGCATTGCACTCGCAACAGCCGGATATTCCTGTTTCGCCATGCAGGATGCCCTGGTGAAATGGCTGGTCGCGACCTATGAGGTTCCACAAATCCTGTTCATGCGCAGCCTCGTCATCGTGCTGGTCTCGGGCGTGCTGATACGCGTGCGCCGGCATCCGTCGATCTTGAAAAGCCCCTATCGCGGCACGGTCGTGCTGCGCGCCGCCCTGATGCTCGTCGCCTGGATGTTGTTTTATAATTCCGCGCGCTATCTCGGCCTTGCGGAACTGACGACGCTCTATTTCTCAGCGCCGATCATCACCGTCTTCCTTTCGATTCTGGTGCTCAAGGAGGCGGTCGGCGCCGGCCGCTGGATTGCATGCGTCGGCGGTTTCGTGGGCGTGGTGATCGCCGCCAATCCCTCGCATTCGCCCAATCTGATCCCGGCCGCGATGTGTCTGGTGGCCGGCTTCTGCTGGGCCTGGAGCACCATCCTCATCCGGCTGGTCAGCCGCAGCGAGAGCACGCTGACGCAGATGTTCGCCACCAGCCTGCTGTTCGGCATCGCCTGCGCCGCCGCCTTTCCGTGGATTTGGCGCACCCCGGACGCGCAAGGCTGGATGCTGATGATCGCCCTCGGCGTCATCGCCACGATCGGCCAGTTCCTGCTCTATGAAGGCTTCCGTTATGCGCCGGCCTCGGCGTTGGCGCCGGTCGAATATACCGGGCTGATCTGGGCCTTCCTCTACGGCTACATGATCTGGGCGGAAATCCCAGCCTGGAACGTGTTCGCCGGCGCGCTGCTGATCGTCGCCTCCAGCATGGTGCTCGTCCTCTGGGAGCGGCGCGGCGAAATGCCGTCACGGAAACGCACTGTTTCCTAGATTTACGGCAATTAACGGTTTAATCCGCCCGGCGACGGTGATACCAGCACATCATCCCATGCCGCTCACCGCCATGGGGCGCCTTTTATCGAGCGCCTTGCATCTTCGCAGGCGACGGCGGCGATGCTATCTGGCCGCCATGATGGACTCAAGAGCGTGAACTGAAATGACACTTTCAACCGCCGCAGGCAGCGCCGCACCGCAGGAAGGGGTCGCGTCCGCGCCCATGGTCCTGTTCGAGGGCATCAGCAAACGTTTTGGCGACGACGCCAACGCCTTCGTCGCGCTTGACGGCATCGACATGGCCGTCGACCGTGGGGCGATCACCGGTATCATCGGCCGCTCCGGTGCCGGCAAATCGACGCTGATCCGGCTGGTCAACGGACTGGAAAAGGCCAGCGCCGGCCGCGTCGTCGTCGATGGCACCGAGGTCGGCGGGCTGAACGATGCGGGCCTTCGTAGCCTGCGCCGCGAGATCGGCATGATCTTCCAGCATTTCAACCTGCTCTCCTCGCGCACCGCCTTCGACAACATCGCCCTGCCGCTGGAAATCGCCGGTTTCGGCGCTGCGGACATCAAGGCGAAGGTTGGCCCGCTGCTCGATCTCGTCGGCCTCGGCGATAAGGCGGAGCGCTATCCGTCCGAACTGTCCGGCGGCCAGAAGCAGCGCGTCGGCATTGCCCGCGCGCTCGCGACATCGCCGAAACTGCTGCTCTCCGACGAGGCGACCTCCGCCCTCGACCCCGAGACGACGCAATCGATCCTCGCGCTTCTCAAGCAGATCAACGCCGATCTCGGCCTGACGGTGCTGCTGATCACGCATGAGATGGAGGTGGTCAAGACCATCGCCACGCATGTCGCCGTCATCGACCGGGGGCGCATCGTCGAGCAAGGCCCGACCTTCGGAATCATCACCGCGCCGCAACACGAGACGACACGTATCCTTCTCGCCTCGACGGTCGGCACCAACCTGCCGGAATGGCTGCGCAGCGGCCTGAAGCCGGAGCCGTCCGCGGGCGACCGCGTCCTCGTGCGTCTCACTTTCTTCGGCGCGACCGCCTTCCAGCCGCTGACGGCGCAACTCGTCACCGAGATCGGCGGCAGCGTCAACATTCTCGCCGGCGCCATCGAGGAGATCGCCGGGGACCCCTTTGGCACGCTGGTCGTCGCGTATCCGGCGACACCGGACATCCTAGACCGCGCCAACCGCTTCTACGCCGCAACCGGCCTTGCCACGGAGGTGCTCGGCTATGTCGCCTGAGATGCTGTTCGACCTGCTCTGGAAGTCGTTGCTGCAGACGCTGCACATGGTCGCCGTGTCGGGCCTGGTCGGCTCGCTGGTCGGCCTGCCGATCGGCGTCTTCTTGGCCACCAGCGGCCGCAACGAGCTGTTTCCCGCCCCGGCGCTGAACCGCGCGGTCGGGCTCGTCGTCAATGCGGCGCGCTCGACGCCGTTCATCATCCTCGTCGTGGCGATCATCCCGCTGACCCGCCTTTTGACCGGCACGTCGATCGGCACCAGCGCCGCTATCGTGCCGCTGACCATCGCCACAGTGCCCTTCTTCGCGCGCCTGGTGGAGGCGGCGATCCGGGATGTCGACAAGGGGCTGATCGAGGCCGCCCGCGCCATGGGCGCAACGCCGATGCAGATCGTCTTGAAGGTATTGCTCGCCGAGGCGCGGCCGGCAATCCTGCTTGCCTTCACCATGACCATCGTCAGCCTGATCGGCTATTCGGCCATGGTCGGCGCGGTCGGCGGTGGCGGTCTCGGCGATCTCGGCATTCGCTACGGCTACCAGCGTTTCATGCCCGAGGTGATGCTGGCGGTCGTCGTCGTGCTGATCGTGCTTGTGCAACTGGTGCAGAGCGCCGGCGACGCGCTGGCGCGGCGCTTCGACAAGCGCAACCGCAAGAGCTGATTTTCCTCCTCCCAAGTCCGTGTAACCATCAAGGAGATACACATGTTGAAGTTTCTCGCCACCGCGGCCATCGCCGCCCTCATCAGCGTTCCGGCGCTCGCCGAAGACATCAAGATCGGCGTGACGCCCGGCGAGCACGCGCAGATCATGGAAAAGGTCAAGGAAGTCGCCGCCAAGAAGGGCCTCAACATCGAGATCCTCGAATTCTCCGACTATGTCGTGCCGAACCAAGCGCTCGCCGATGGCGATCTCAACGCCAATTCCTTCCAGCACCAGCCCTATCTTGATAACCAGATCGCCGATCGCGGCTTCGATCTGGTCAGCGTCGGCAAGACGATTACAACCCCGATGGGTGTCTATTCCAAGAAGGTGAAGACGCTCGGCGAGCTTGCCGACGGCGCCACCGTCGCCATCCCCAACGACCCGACGAATGGCGGGCGCGCGCTTCTCGTCCTCGCCAAGGAAGGTCTGATTAAGGTCAAACCGGATGCCGGCCTGAAAGCGACCGCCGCCGACATCACCGAAAACCCGAAGAACATCCAGATCGCCGAACTCGACGCCGCCCAGTTGCCGCGCTCGCTCGATGACGTCGACGCGGCGGTCATCAACACCAACTACGCCATGGAAGCCGGCCTGCATCCCAAGACCGACGCCATCGCCATCGAAGGCAGCGAGTCCCCCTACGCCAACGTCATCGTCGTCCGCCGCGCTGACAAAGACGCCCCCTGGGTCAAGACGCTGGTCGAGTCCTACCACGACGACAGCATCAAGGCCTTCATCAACGATCAGTTCAAGGGTGCCCTGATCGCGTCATGGTAGTCGACGACAGGATGTGAAGACCCGCGAACGGTGTGAGGGCTCTTCCGGAAGGAGGGGCCTTCGCGTCAGACGGTGAGCGCCGGTTTCACGGTGTCACCCTGACAAGAATGCACATTCCCACGGATGCGACGCTGATCTATGGATTGGGCAGCAAACAGCCCGGAAGCGTGTTTATGACATCCATCGAAATGATCGCCGCCGCCCGCGCCCGCCTGCAGGGCCATATCCGCCGCACGCCATTATTGTCGTCGCCGTTCCTCGATGAGATGGCCGGGCGGCGCGTCTTCGTAAAGGCGGAATGCCTGCAGCATACCGGTTCGTTCAAGTTTCGGGGCGGCTGGTCCGCGCTTTCGGGGCTGGGGCCGCAGGTTCGCAGCCGTGGCGTGATCGCGTTTTCCTCGGGAAACCATGCGCAAGGGGTCGCCCTTGCCGCAAAGCGGCACGACGTTCCCTCGGTGATCATCATGCCCGCCGACGCGCCCCGGCTGAAGATCGAGAATACGCGCGCCTTCGGCGCTGATGTCGTTCTCTACGACCGCGAAAAGGAAGATCGTGACGCCATCGGCGCCCGTTTGTCCGAGGAGCGTGGTCTCACCTTGATAAAGCCGTTCGACGACCCGCTGGTCATCGCCGGCCAAGGCACGACCGGCCTCGAAATCGCCGAGCAGGCGGATGAGGGAGGCATTCGGGCGGCCGAGGTTCTGGTGCCCTGCGGCGGCGGCGGACTGAGCGCCGGCATCGCGCTCGCCTTGGAAGCGCACGCGCCGCATTTCACCCTCCGCACCTGCGAGCCCGAGCATTTCGAAGATACCGCCCGCTCGCTGCGCTCCGGGACGACCACGCGAAACGCCGCCATCTCCGGCTCCATTTGCGATGCGATATTGACGCCGGAACCCGGCAAGCTCACCTTTCCCATCCTCAAGCGTCTCGCGGCCGCCGGGATCGCGGTGACGGACGAGGAAGCCCTGCGCGCCATGGCGCTCGCCTTCAAGCGTCTGAAAATCGTCGTCGAGCCCGGCGGCGCCGTCGCGTTGGCCGCCGCCTTGTTCCACGGCAAGGCGTTGGAAAGCGACACTGTCATCGCCGTCGCTTCCGGCGGCAATGTCGATACGGCGGTGTTCTCGATGGCGCTCGAACGCTTCGGCTGATCCAGAAGCCCCGACCTCCGCTTATGCGGCTGGTTCCAGTTAAAAAAGGCCCGGCGCTCGGCCGGGCCTTTTATTTTTTGCGCGTTTATTTCGCGATCGGTGCGTAGGCGCCGTTGCTCCAGCGATTGATGTCGTAGCTGGCGTTCTTCAGGTCGCCCTTTTCGTCGAAAGTGACGGTGCCGACGACGGTGTCGATCGGCTGGCCGTCCTTCAAGGCAGCCGCGACCTTGGTCGGATCGTCGGAGCCGGCGCGTTCGATCCCTTGCGCGAAGGCCTGGATGACGGCGTAGGAGAACAGCGTGAAGCCTTCCGGCTTGAAGCCGCCGGCCTTGATCTTCTCGGCGGCGTCCTTCGCCTCGGGCTTGGCCTGCGGATCGGACGGGAAGACGAACAGCGTGCCTTCGCCGGCCGGGCCGGAAACCTGCCAGAATTCCGGCGAGGCGATGGAATCGGGCATGATGAGTTGGAACTTGTAGCCCTGCTCGGCCGCCTGGCGCAGGATCAGGCCGGCTTCCGGGTGGTAACCGCCGAAATAGACGACGTCGATCTTGGCATCCTTCAGCTTGGTTACCAGCGCATTGTAGTCCTTCTCGCCGGGGTTGATGCTTTCGGCGAGCGTTTCCTTGAGGCCGCTGGCGTTCATGGTGGCGCGCACCGCATCGGCGACGCCCTGGCCATAGGCGGTCTTGTCATGCAGCACGGCGACCTTCTTGCCGGCATATTCCTTGGCAATCCACGGGCCGATGAAGGCGCCCTGCGCGTCGTCGCGGGTGTAAAGGCGCATGATGTTGGTCCAGCCCTTGGCGGCGGCGTCATCCGTCATGACCGGGTTGGAGGAGGCCGGGCTCATCATCAGCGTGCCGTTTTCGGCATAGACGGCGGAGGCCGGGATGCTCGAGCCCGAGCAGGCATGGCCGTCGACGAAATTGATGCCGCTGGCGGCAATGCGGTTGGCGACCGAAACGGCCTGCTTCGGATCGCACTGGTCGTCTTCGAACTGCAGCTTGATCTTGCGGCCCATCACGCCGCCCTTGGCGTTGATGGCATCGGCCGCCGCCTGCGCGCCCTGCCGGAACTGGTCGCCGATGGTGGCGAGCGGGCCGGTCAGCGGGCCGGCCACCGCGAAGGTCAGATCCTCGGCGCGCGCCGCCGTGCCCATGAGCAGGCCGATGGCCGTGCCGATAATCAGAATGCGCTTCATTGTCTCACTCCCGTTTTCGTTTTCGCCCGCACCAGCGCGGGTCGCTCCATCCAAAACCGATTCATGTTTTAAACACCTGCTTATCCGAAAGCAGCGGCTGGCATTCAAGCCATTCCCAGAGAGAGGCGGCAAGCCCCCGCTCGACATGCACACGCAATGCCTGCGGCCCTTCATGAAAATACACGGCGCATGTCACGCCGCCAAACGGTATGGCGGCAGAGGGACCGGCCCGGTCCGGATCGACCGTCACCGCCCGCCCCAGGAGATTGCGCAAGCCTTCACCCCGCATCTCCAGAACGCGCTGCCCCGCGCCGACAGTGGTAACAGCATAGCCTTCCTCATGCCACCCGTCCGCACATTCGCCCGGCGCAAGGCCGATGGCAAGCATCCGGTCGCGCGCAAGCCGCACCGCATAACGTTCGCCGGAGGCCACCGCCAACCCGCCGACATCCCCGCCGAGATCGTATCGCGCCAGGAAGCGACCGAGGTCGCCGCTGACGAGCCGTTGTGTCAGGCCGGTGATCGCGCGGATGGTGATATCGGGGCCGGTCAGACGGGCTTCCGCCCAATCCGGTTCCGGCCGCCATGTGCGGGAGAGGTCAAGCATGGAGGCGGCTCCCTTCCTCATCGAAGGCGCAGGCGGAGACGATGCGGGCGCGCCGGATCTGGCGCAAGTGCTGCAACTCGATCACCTCGCCCATGCGCGACAGGCCGCGCTCGATCAACCCGAGCGCGATCGGCTTCTGCAGCGCCGGGCTGAAATAGCTCGACGTGACGTAGCCGGTGCTGCGCAGGCCGGCCGATGACGGCTCGATGCCGTGCGCGCCGGTCGGCAGCAGGCCTTTGTCGTCGATTGCCTCCAGCCCGACGAACTGCCGGCGATCTGCGCGGGCGGCATCCTCTGCCAGCAGCGAGCGACGGCCGATGAACTCGACCTTCTTGCGCTCCAGCGGCGCGGTGAGGCCGAAATCCATCGGCCGGCTCGTCCCATCCGTATCCTTGCCGATGACGATATAGCCCTTTTCGGCGCGCAGGATCATCAGTGCCTCAAGCCCGAGCAAACGCGCGCCAAAAGCCTCGCCCGCCTGCCGCAACCGCGCCCAGAGCGCTGCCGCACGATCGGCCGGCACGGAGATCTCGTAGGAGCGCTCGCCGGTAAAGCTGATGCGGGCGATGCGCAGCGCGACCCCTTCGAAGACGCCTGAAACGACGGCCATATGCGGCAGGGCCATATCGTCGAGCGCGATGCCGAGGTCGAGCACTTCCATCAGCGCCAGCGCCTTCGGGCCAGTGACCGTCAATGTCGCCATCTCGGCGGTGGCGTTGTGGATGAAGATCCGCCGCTTGTCGAAACGATCCTGCCGCCATTCCTCCAGCAGACCATGCACGCCCGCGACATGCGAAGAAGAGCAGGAAACGACGAAACGGTTTTCATCGAGCCGCACCAGAACGCCGTCGTCATAGACATTGCCGCCCTCGGTCAGGATGAAACCGTAGCGGCAGCGGCCGGGCGCCAGCGTCGACATGGTGTTGTAATAGATGAAATCGAGGAAGTTCGCGGCATCCGGCCCGATCACCTCGATCTTGCCGAGCGGCGAGCCATCGAACAACGCGACGCCGTTGCGCGCTGCATGCGCTTCCGCCTGGATGCGTTCGTCGGCCGGGCCGTCCCCGTAATAGGCCGGGCGCAGCCAGCCGCCGTAGTCGCGAAACACCGCAGCGTCGGCCCGATGCTGCTGTTCCAGCGGCAGGCGGCGCAACGGCTTCATGCGCGTGCCGGAGCGCGCACCGGCGAAGGAGGCGAGCGGTACCGGCGTGAAGGGCGGACGATAGGTGGTGGTGCCGACCTCGGGAATGCGCCGGCCGGTAAGTTCCGCCATCAGCGCCAGACCGTTGACATTCGAGGTCTTTCCCTGGTCCGTTGCCATGCCGAGCGTCGTGTAGCGCTTCAGATGCTCGACGGAGACGAAATTTTCGCGCACGGCGAGTTCGACATCCTTGGCGGTGACGTCGTTCTGGAGATCGATCCAGACTCGTTCCTTGGAGTTTGGCTTCGGCCAAGCGGCGACGATGCCGAATTCCCGGCCTTCCGTCGCGCCAATCTCCGCCGGAAGCTTGAAATCGCCTGCGGCGGCCCCGACCACGTCGACACCGTCAACCGGCCGGCCGGGAACGAAGGCCAGGATATCGTCGCGCCAATCCAGCTTGCCCTGTGCCTGGCAATAGAGATGCACGCTTGGCGTGAAGCCGCCGGAGGCGAGCACGGCATCGGCTTCCAGCAAGCTGCCATCGGACAGTCTGACGGCATTGACCGCACCACGGCCCATGGCGGAAACGACGGTGCGTCCCGTCAACACGCGAAGGCCGGCCGGGGCGGGAGCATCGGCGCGGTAATCGACGACGATGACATCCGCCCCGGCCGCCGACAACGCTTCCGCCGTCTCATAGGCCAGGCCGTTATTCGTGGCGATCATCACCTTGCGCCCGGCGACGATGCCGTAGCGGCGCAAATAGACGAGCGCGGCCTCCGCCGACATGATGCCCGGCAGGTCGTTGTTGCCGAAGGGCAAGGGGCGTTCGATGGCGCCTGTCGCCAGCACGATCGATGTCGTGCGGACGCGCCACAAGCGGTCCGGCGCACCGTCCAGGCCCTTCTGGTTGAGGCCGACCAGATGGTGGTCGTAGATGCCGAAGGCCGTCGTGCCGGTCAGCACCAGAGCGCCGGCCTCGGCCAGTTCCGCCGCCACATTCGCAGCCCAATCGGCGCCGGCTTTTCCCTCGATGGCGCCCTCGCGAAACAACAGGCTGCCGCCGACCTGCCGGCCGTCGTCGCAGAGAAGCACGCGTTTTCCGGCGCGCTGCGCCGTGCGGGCGGCGAGCAGGCCCGCCGGCCCGGCGCCGACCACCAGCACGTCGCAGTGGTGATTTATCTGGTCGGCGAAGGCGGGGTCTTGCACCTTTTCGTCAAGCACGCCGAGACCCGCCATCTGGCGGATGCGCGGCTCGAACAGATGCCAATCCGGAACCATGAAGGTTTTGTAGTAGAAGGCGGCCGGGATGAAGCGCGCGAAGGCATCGAGGAAGGCATGGCGATCCTTCTCGGCGCTCGGATCGGCATTGACGCTGCGCACGGTCATGCCATCGACGGCAAGCGCCTGCGTGGCGCGGGTGTTCGGCATGTCGCCGGCGATATCGACCAGCGCATTCGGCTCCTCGACGCCGGCGCCCCAGAGGCCACGCGGGCGATGATATTTGAAGCTGCGGCCGAGCACGGAAACACCGCCGGCCAACAGCGCCGAGGCGACCGTATCGCCGGCAAAGCCTTCGATCACGCGCCCGTCGAAGGTGAAGCGCAGCGACCGCGCGCGGTCGATGGCGGAGCCGCCCTCAGTACGCCATGCCGTCATTGCCGTCTCCCTCTCCGAGCGCGAAAGACTGCGCCACACGGTGATGCACGGTATCCCGCTCCATACGGAAAATTTCGCCGCAGGTCATGTGCATCCAGATTTCGTTCGCCGCCCCGCGCGGATTGTTGCGCTCGTAGAGATAGGCGGTCCATTCGCCGTCGGTGACGGTGCGAAACCCTTCCGGGCGATGGTTGCCGGCATCGCCGCCGAAATGAAATTCGCTCTCGCTGCGCGGGCCGCAGAAGGGGCATGGAAAAAGCTGCATGAAAACCTCCTAATGCGCGATGCCGGAGCCGGCAGCCTCATCGATCAATCGCCCGCGCGAAAAACGGTCGAGATCGAAGGGGCGGCTGACATCGTGATGCTTGCCGGTCGCCAGCAGATGGGCGAGCAGCGTGCCGCCGGCCGGAATGGCCTTGAAACCGCCCGTGCCCCAGCCGCAATTCAGGAACAGGCCCGGCAGCGGGCTTTCCCCGAGGATCGGCGAGGAATCCGGCGTCACGTCGACGATGCCCGCCCATTGCCGCATCAGCCGGAGCTGGCGGAAGGACGGGAACATTTCGAGAAGGCCCGAGACCACCTCCTCCAGCACCGGCAGGTTGCCGCGCTGGCCATAGGAGGGCACCCGGTCGAGCGCCCCGCCGACGACCATCTCGCCCTTGTCCGACTGGCTGGCATAGGTGCCGGTTCCCGGAGACAGCACGACGGTATCGAGCACCGGCTTGATCGGCTCGGACACGCAGGCCTGCAGCGCATAGGAGGTGATCGGCAGGCGGAAACCGGCCTTGGCCGCCAGATGCGAGGAATGGCCGGCGACGACCATCCCGGTGCGCTCGGCGCGGATTTCGCCGCGGCTGGTCCTGACGCCACGGCACCTGCCGCCTTCGATCAAAAAATCCTCGACCTCGCAGGACTGGATGATATCGACGCCCAGCCGGTCGGCGGCGCGCGCATAACCCCAGGCCACCGCATCGTGGCGCGCCGTGCCGGCCCGCCCCTGCCAGACGCCGCCGAACACCGGATAGCGCGCCTGCGGCGAGACATTGAGAAGCGGCAGAACGCGGCGCACGTCGTCGATGCCGAAGAGTTCGGCATCCGTGCCGTTGATCTGCATGGCGTTGACGGTGCGCGCCGCCATCTCCATCTCCGCCTCGCTATGAGCGAGCGTGATGATGCCGCGCTGGGACAGCATGATGTTGTAGTTGAGATCGCGGCCGAGCCCCTCGTAGAGCTTCAGGGCCATCTCGTAGAGCGCCGTACTCTCGGGGAAGAAATAGTTGGAGCGCACGACGGTGGTGTTGCGCCCGGTATTGCCGCCGCCGAGCCAGCCCTTCTCGATGATCGCGATATTGCGGATATTGTGCGTCTTGGCGAGGTAATAGGCCGTCGCCAGCCCATGGCCGCCGCCGCCGATGATCAGGATGTCGTAGCGCGGTTTCGGTTGCGGCGAGCGCCAGGCCTGCTGCCAGCCCCTCTGGCCCCTGAGGCCTTCCTTGAAGAGCGAGAATGCCGAATAGTGCCGGGTCATCGCGCGCCTGCGCGGCGGCAAGATGGCAAGGCCGAGTGTCGCGTCATGCGCTGCCCCATGGATGAAAAAACCGTTCCCTCCGGGCCTCCGACGCCCGGTCCGGCATCATGCGTATTCCCTCTGGACACAAATGTCCAGAACATTGCGGAAAGTGATGCGAAACTGCAGCTTATCCACCGCATCTCGCCTTGCTATCCGGATATTTCGGCGTGTACAGAGATGCCCGTTTTCAGCCGTCCGGCTGGACTCGACGCGCGAGTTCCTCGAAAGCCGCGACCTCGTCATCCGAGCCCTCGCGGCCAGTAAAGCTGAGGAGATAGGGCTGCAGCAGGCGCAGCCGCATGTCGCGGTCGTCGCGCATGCCGAGCGTGTAATGGCCGATCTGCGTGAAATAGAGGACGCGCGCGCGGATGAAGGCTTCCTGCTCCGGATAGCCGTAACGCAGGAACATGCGGGTCACGGCATCGACGCGCTGGTCGTCCGCCTGGTCGACCACCTCGCGCACCGCCGCATCCACCTGCCCCCAGGAACGCACTGCCGCATCGAGCCGCGGATTGAAAAGCCCCGGATCCACCCAGCATTCGAAGATATGGCACACCGCTTTCGTCACCGTCGGCGCGGGGCGCAGCGCCCGCTCGATGATCGGGCTGGTGTTCTTGCGCAGCCAGTATTCGAGCAGTTCCCGATGCAATTCCTGCAAATCGGCGAAAAACCAGTAGAAACTGGACCGCGACACGGCCAGCGTCCTGGCCATCACCTGGATCTTCACATTGGCGATGCCCTCTTCCATGAGCGCCGCAATGCCCGCCTCGACCCACGCCTCCCGCGTCATGCGCCCGGCCGCCGCCCTCTTCGCCCTGGAAGCGTCCGGAACACTCACGATCTCTCCTCCCGGCGGTTTTCATTGCGCAGGGGCTAGGAGATATCAAGTTTACGGCAAGAATCCACCCTGCGCGCCTCGCAAAGATCGCCGTTCGGCGGGATCCGGATTGCCAACATTTGTGGATCGGCGGTCTCGCCGGTCAGCAGGAACAGGCCATGGCGCCCGATGGCCGGCCGCCATGACCTGAGGATGGCGCGAAAGTTATCAGATCTCTATCCCCCGCGCCCGGAGCTTTTGAAGCAGCGGCGCATACCAGTGCGTGTCACGGATCAGGCGGAAGCCGACATTATCAGGGGGTACACCGACCGCGCAGCCGCCGCCTTTGGGGTTGCGGATGAAAGCGCTCATGGCCGCCCGGTGCTTGCCGCTTGCGATGTGGACGCCGCAGGAGGAATCGGCGCTCGCCACCTTCCCGGCCGTGTCCAGATTGACGCGCCGGTTGCAACTCGTGGTCCATTCCCAGACATTGCCAGCAAAATCGGCGAGCCCGTATTCGTTTTCGCCGAAGTGCCCAAGCGGTTGCGGCATGGGATCGCGCGACGCCTTGCGCGCGGCTTCGCGGCGATAATCGGCAAGCCAACGGTCGGCCGGGTTGGTGCTCGCGGCATCGACGCCGAGCGCGTCGTCGGGAAAACGCTCGCCGGCGGCGAAGGCCAGATCCTGATCGCTCGGTAACGTCCAGACCATGCCGGTGCGATCGCTCAGCCAGCGGGCATAGACGGCTGCATCGTCATAGCTGACCCCTGTTGCCGGCATATCCGCCGTTTGCGCGGAAAGAAAGCCGGGTTCGGCCGGGGCGCACACCTGATCGGCCACGCAGCGTTCATAATCGGCTGAGGTCACCTGGTATTTCATGATCGTCAGCGCATGTTTGACGGCAATCGTCGTCATCGGCCCGTCGACCGCGAAGCCATTGCGGTAATATTCGCCATTCTCGCGATAGCTGAAACTGCGCGGCGCGATGTCCACGGTCGTCGGTGCGGCCAGCACCGGACCAGCGGGGGCGAGGTCGACAAGGCCGGTTTTCACCGCGACGCCGCCGACAAGCGCGGTCAGCAGCAGGATTGGGAAAGCAAGCGAAGTCCAGGAATTCTCGAGGGTTGACGTCAGCGCAGCCATGGCGGCCTCCACGCGTTACATCGAAATGCTTGGCGCATAATCCGGACGGAGTGAAACGAGGATCGACAAGATTATGCTTCAAACAAAAGAGCTTAGAGTGTCGATCTGAACCAGTCAGACCGAACGGCGCTCTCAAGCGACGATTGACCGGGCCGCCAGGAGCGGCCCCAGGTCGGAGCGGACATGCCCGCACGAGGGTCGGGCATGTCGAACTGCCAGCGTCATGCGCCGTTCGGCGGGGTCAGCGAAGTCATCAGATCGTTGTTCCACTCGCCGGTCACGGTGAAATGCGCGGCCGCGCCCAGTTCGAATGCCTCGATCAGATTGTGGTTGACATAGGCATAGATGCCGGGCTGCTGGAAAGTATAGAATGCCGCCCCAGCCGTGCCGCCCGGAATGAACCAGGTTTCCTGATCCACATCGGGGATGTTGCGGAACTTCCCGGTCGCCCAGACGTAATCGCCATGGCCGCCGATCAGGTGCGGACGCGTGTCACGATTGGCCTGCGAGTGGACGATCAGCACCTTTTCCCCGACCTTTGCCTTCAGCGCATTGTCGCCGGTCAGGGCGCCGACGGCCCCGTTGAAGACGATGTGGGTCGGGGTCAGCGTGCGCATCACCTCGACCGTATCGGCATAGGCATCGCCGGCAGACTCGTATTTCTTGTAGTTCCCGTCAGCGTCGCGGGGAACGTAGAAGTCCTGCTCGCCGACATAGTAGATCCGGTCATAGGCCAGTTCCTTGCCATGCCCGTCCGTCAGTCCTTCGCGCGGCAGCACCATGATGGCGCCGTTCATGCCGGACGTGACATGCCAGGGCACCATTCCGGGAGGTGCGCAGTGGTAGACGAAGACACCGGCCTTGGTGGCCTTGAAGCGCAGCACGGTCCGTTCGCCGGGGTTGACCACCGTCAGCGCGCCGCCGCCGAGTCCGCCGGTTGCCGCATGGAAGTCGATATTGTGCTGCAACGTGTTGCTTTCGGGGTTGATCAGCGTCAGTTCGACATAGTCGTTCTGATGGACGACGATCATCGGGCCGGGGACAGAACCGTTGAAGGTCATGGCATGGACTTCGGTGCCCTTGTCGTCGAGGATCATCTTCTTTTCCTCGATCGTCATGGTGACTTCGTAAATCTTCGGGTCGCCGACCGCCTTCTGGGTGTGGGCGTGAACGAAGGGCGGCTTGACGAGCTCGATCTTCACACGCTCCAGCTTGGAGATATCGACTGCGCCCGCCGGCGCATCCGTTATGGCGGCGGTGCCTTCCGCATGCGCCATCGATGCCGCAATGATCGGCGTCAGAACGCCGGCAAAGGCGGCCCCGCCAAGAATAGTGCGGCGTGTCATCTGAAACTGCTCGGTCATTGCTTTTCTCCTTTTAAAGGACGGAGCGATCTTTCGCTCTGTCATTCCTGTTTTAGGAGTTTCCGGGCCGAACTCTTTGCGAATGAACAAACATCTTCTGAGAGCGGGTGCGACATATTGGCATGAATGGGGGTAATACTTGCCTATCCGCCTCAAGAATCCAAATATCGCCACACGATAGATTTTGGAAATACATTAGAATAATTATAAGAAAGCATGAGCCGCAAATAAAACGGCCCGGAGAGATATCCGGGCCGTTGGCGTCACGCCTGCATCATATCCGGCGTCCAGGGCGGGTCATAGGTCAGGTGAACCTCGGCATATTCGACCCCCGGCACGGCCCAGGCGCAATTGTCCACCGCTTGCGTGAGAAAACCGCTTGCCGGACAGAAGCGTGTCGTCGTGGTCATGGTGACGTGGGCAATGCCGCCCTCCTCCACGCGGACATCGTAGACCAGTCCGAGATCGACGATATTGCTGCCGAGTTCCGGGTCGATGACCAGCCGCAGGGCATCGCGGATATCCTGCTCGATCCTGGCTTTTTCGTTTGCGTCCATGGCGTCAGTTCCCCGGCCGCCCGACGCGCACGAAAATCCGGTAGCTCGCGCCGCTCGCGTCGAAATTCCCGGCCCAGCGATGGCCGCGTTTCGTCAATTCGGGAAAGAGGAAGACCGGCTCGCGGGAAAGCAGCGCAAACACCACCTCGCCCTCCGCCAGTTCCTCAACAGCGGTCAGAATACGAACCATCGGCTCGGGAGGGTCGAGTTGCGCAAGATCGAGATAGCGGGACGGCTCCGGCCAGGTTTCGGGGTTGTCGGCATCCGGCGAGGTTTCGACTGCCGCGACGGCGCTCTGCGGCGTGAACAACACTTCCCAATCCCCGCCCTCGATTTCACGGGCCTCGTGGTCGAAGCCACGGTTCGCCATGACGTTGAACAAGGGCTGTGGACGAAACGTGGCGATCAGCTTCAATGCCTGGCCCGGAAGAAGGTCCTGCACGGCCTGCATGATCGCCTGGAACGGCTCGCCGCCGTTGCGCAAGACAGGCCGCACGTCGAGCACCGCCGGCGTGATCTCACGAGAAATGTCGGGCATCGGTCATCTCCTTGACGTGGTAAGGGGCAGAAAAAGATTCGGCGGCACAATGGCGGCCGGGGTTCGCAGGGCGGCGGGCACGGCGGAAAGCCGGCGCGCCCGGACGAATTCGCGCATGATGGCGAGGGTTGCGGCCAGTTGCGCGAACACGACGATACGGAAGAGGCCGGACGCCCCTGCGAAAAGCGCCAGCGTCGCGGCGGCGACCGCACCATAATACAGCATGAACAGAATGCGCGCGCGGCTTTCCTCGACCAGATCCTGGACCCTGGGAATCGGCGCCCGGCCCATGATCGGGCCGTAGGCTTCCAGCCACGTCAGGAAAGCGACGATCTTGTAGAGCTGGGCAAGCCCCAGCCCGGTCAGCCAGCCGAACACAAAGAGATAAACGAGTGCGGCGACGCCGTCGCCGTCACGCATGGCCGGCACGTTGACCAGCAGGATGGCAACCAGCAGCGCGGCGATGGCGATGAAACTGGCGCGAATGTTCAATTCGGCCTGCTTGCGCTTGCGCGCGCGATAGATGTGAAGCACGTCGCCGCCATAAAGCAAGGCTGCCACAAGCGTCAGCAGCAGCGCGGCGGCAAAAAGCACGGCCTCCCCGGAAAGGCCGAACAGAACAGTCGCAATGCAGATGAAAAGCAGTCCCATAGCAAGGCCCGTTGCCTGCAATGCCGCGTGGCTTGTCGGCCGCTCCTTTTCGGGCGCCAGCAGAAACATGGTCAGCAGGCGATAGCTGACGCCGATGGCGGTCACGCTGAGCCAGCCGCCGAGGCCGAAGGTCGCATGCAGACTGACGCCATCGGCGACGAGTCGGTCGAGCAGCGATCCGGCGCCGACCCCCGACAGGGCGAGGGTGAAGCAGAAGCCGAGCAGGATCGTGCCGGCGAGCGCGGCAAGTCCGAGCGCAACGAAGCGCGCCGGCAGGGGCAGCGGTCGCGCCGCCAGCAGCGAGGCCAGGAGAATGGCAAGCACGAGGCCGAAGCCGGCAACCAGCGCCCCGCCGCCGAGAGGCAGCAGGACAAGCGGCAGGTCGACCGCACCTGAAAGCGCAACGAAGCCTGCGACCAGGCAAATGAGCCCGACGATGAGCAGCAGCAGGGCCGGCGCGGCATAGTTTCCGCCGACCAGCGGCCGGCCGACCAGCACGGGTACGAACTGAAGCAGCGCGCCCACCATCAGCAGGCTCAGCCAACCGATGGCGACGACATGCACGAGCACCAGCGTTTCCGGCGCGCCGATGGCGGCGGCCGGATAGCCAAAGCCCGCCGCCATCAAGCCCTGCCCCACGACAAGCATGAGGCAGGCGGCAGCGAAATAGGACATGGTCCAGCGAGAGAGCGTCGCGCCCGGCATATCGTGTCTCCTCCTTCGCCTTTTATTTCCGCGTCTCCAAAAAGCGCGGACATGCCCGATCTCTTCGTTTCGACGTCGTTCAGGACGGAAAACCGCCTCGCGTTTTTCCCGGAGATGCGTCTAGTGGTTGGTTCCGCAGCAGCATTCACAGCCGCCGCTTTCTTCCAGCCGGCCGATCTCGACGCGCCAGACCTCCGGTCCCTGTTCGAGATAATCCCAGCCGAACTGACCGGGGAAATTGGTTTCAAGCTGGTAGTGCAACGGACGCGGATCGTGATCGCTGGTGATCAGCATGGTTTTTCCGGGAAGCAGCGCGCCGAGCATGCCGAAGATGCGCGGATGGCGTTCGCGCGGCGGGACAGTGCGGACGTCGATGAAGGGCTTTTCCTGTGGTTCAGACATATCGGTGTTTCCGTTGCAGCCGCTTGAGAATTCGTCCCCGGTCGGATACGGCCCGAACCAACCGGAACCCTCTGACATTAGTCGCAGAGCTCTCCCGCCACTTTGTCGGCGCGCAAACAAAATCGGAATTTTGCGTTCGTCATACCTTTGCTTGGCTTTCCGCAAAGAAGGCCTCTTCCGCCTTGGCTAGAACCGTCCTCAATCGACACACGGAAAAGAGGAAACGCCATGCAACAGGCGCTGATCGAAAAATATGGCGAGGCACGGCTGCCGCGTTACACCAGCTACCCCACGGCGCCCGCCTTTTCGCCGGCCGTCGGCGCCGGAACCTACGGCGATTGGCTGGGCGGGATCGCGCCGCAAACCGAGGCGTCGCTTTATCTGCACATTCCCTTCTGCCGCTCCATGTGCTGGTATTGCGGGTGTCATACGACCATCACCCAACGCGACGAGCCGATCCTCGATTATATCGATATGCTCCGGAAGGAAGTCGGCCTCGTTTCCGGCACGGTCGGCGATCGCCTCAGGATCCGTCATGTGCATTTCGGCGGCGGCACGCCGACGATCATGCAGCCGGAGGAATTCCGCGATCTGATCTGGCTGCTCCGCGCCCGTTTCGCCTTCATGGAGGGCGCGGAAATCGCCGTGGAGATCGATCCGCGCACGCTGACGCCCGACATGGCAGCCGCGCTCGGCGAAGCCGGCGTCACCCGCGCCAGCCTGGGGGTACAGAGTTTCGATCCCGTCGTGCAGAAGGCGATCAATCGCATCCAGAGCGAGGCGCAGACCGCGGACGCGGTGGCGCGGCTGCGCGCGGGCGGGATCGGCGGCATCAATTTCGATCTGATATACGGTCTGCCGCACCAGACGACGGCCTCCTGTATCGAAACGGCGAAGACGGCCATCGCCATGCGGCCGGAGCGCTTCGCCGTCTTCGGCTACGCGCATATCCCGTCCTTCAAGAAACACCAGCGCCTGATCGACGAGCGCGCGCTGCCGGATGCGGCGATGCGGGCCGAGCAGGCCGAGGCGATTGCCGCAACGCTTATCGCCGCCGGCTATGTCCGCATTGGTCTCGATCACTACGCGCTGCCGCAAGACAGTCTGGCGGTGGCCGCCCGGCGTGGCCGGCTGCATCGCAACTTCCAGGGCTACACCACGGATGCCTGCACGACACTCATCGGTTTCGGCGCATCGTCCATCGGCCGGACGCCTGACGGCTACATCCAGAACGAAGTGCCGCCAGGCCTCTATGCGCAGCGCATCGCCTCCGGGCAGCTCGCCACCGTCAAGGGCTATCGACTGACGGCCGAGGATCGGCTGCGCGCCGACATCATCGAACGGCTGATGTGCGATTTTCGTGCCGACGTCACGGCCATCGCCGCGCGGCACGGATTCGACGCCGCCGCCCTTTTCGAGGGCAACGGACGGCTGGCGGCGTTGCAGGAAGATGGCGCGGTCGATGTCCACGGCGGCGTTGTCACCGTACGGCAGGATCATCGCTTCATCATCCGCGCCGTCGCCGCCGCGTTCGACGCCTATATCGAGACCGCCGCCCGGACCCACAGCAAGGCGGCATGAAAGCAAGAGGGCCGGCATGTTCACCATGCCGGCCCTCCCATTTGCCGCATCTCCTGGAAATCCGGTCTGTCTAGCCGACAAGACCGCGATAGATTGCCGGCAACGCCGCCGGCAGCCGGGCGATATTGCTGACGATCGCGTAACCGTTGCGGCCGAAGATCGCCGGCACATAGGCCTGCGCTTCGCGATCGACCGTCACGCCGAAAACGCTGACACCTGTGCGACGCGCCTCCGTGACGGCGCGGCGGCTGTCCTCCAGCGCAAACCGGCCTTCGTAATGGTCGACATCGTTCGGCTTGCCGTCGGTGAGAATCAGCAACAGCTTGCGACGATTCGGCTGTGCGCGCAGCTTCGCGGCGGCGTGACGGATCGCGGGGCCGATGCGGGTATAAAAGCCCGGTTTGAGCGCGGCGATGCGCGCTTCCACGCCATGGCCCATCGGCTCGCCGAAGTCCTTGACCGTCTCGACCCGAACCCAGGAACGGCGGCGCGAGGTGAAGGTGAGGATCGAATGGCTGTCGCCGCAAGCCGCAAGGCCATGGGAAAGCACCATCAGCGCTTCCTTCTCCACGTCCAGCACCCGGCGGTTGTCGAACCAGGCGTCGGTCGAAAGCGATACGTCGACAAGGATGGTGACGGCGAGGTCATGCACCTGCGGCCGGCTCATCAGGTGAATGCGGTCGCTGCCCTGTCCACCAGCCGCCAGGTCGCAGCGCGCCCGCACCGCCGCATCGAGATCCAGTTCGGCCCCGTCGAGTTGTGCGCGCAGCATTTCATGACGCGGCCGCAGCACCTCGAACTGGCGGCGCACGCGCCGGATCAGGCTTTTCGTCTCCGCATCGGCCTCCGGCACCGTCGCCTTGTCCGGCGCAGGCGATGCGAAGACCCGGCAATGATCCGGCAGATAGGTCGCGCTGCGATAGTCCCATTCGGGATAGGTATATTCGCCCGTCAACCGCGAGCGGTCGAGCGCTTCCGGCGGCAGATCGAGGTCGAAGCGAAAGCGGGCGGCGGGGCGTCCCTTTCTTTCGCCGAGCGTCATGTCGTCGAGTTCGTCGGCGGCAGCGGCGTCGTGATCGTCGCTGTCGTCGCCGGGACGGTCGACATTGACCATCTCCGCCATGGCGAGAATTTTCTCGAAACGGTTGAGAATGAAGGGGCTGCGCTCGCTCTTGCGATCCTGCGCCTTTTCGCGCTGCGCGATGTGGCGACCGGTCTCGGGCGCCTGCGGATGGTCACCGGCGGCGGGCTGGTCATCCTCACCCCGCCCCTCGCCGTCGGCGCGCAGACGTGCATCCGGCCAGAGCGGCACCGGCAGCATGGGCAGGTATCCGGGCGGCGCGCGGTGCGGAAAGATCACCGGCAGCGTGTCGTCGGCGATCCCCGCCCCGCGCTTCAAAAGGCTGAGGATACGGTTTTCGACATGGCGCTCGATCGAAGGCAGCGGCCGCTTCAGACGGGCTTCCAGTGTCGCGGCGCAAAGCCGGCGGTAACGCCGGTCAAGACCGGGAAAGGCGGCGAGAACGGCTTTCGCCGTCGCCTCGGCGCGCGCCAGAACCGCAAGGTCGCGCCGGAGCGGGTCGTCGTTCACCACCTGATCGAGCGGCATGGTCGCCATGGCGGCGGCAAGCCAGACATAGAGGTCGCGGTTGAGGTTGCGGTCGGCGAAGAGGTCGATTTCGCCGGGCAGCATCAGCGTCGC
Source organism: Rhizobium sp. YJ-22 (assembly GCF_029601685.1). Classification (NCBI taxonomy): domain Bacteria; kingdom Pseudomonadati; phylum Pseudomonadota; class Alphaproteobacteria; order Hyphomicrobiales; family Rhizobiaceae; genus Rhizobium; species Rhizobium sp. YJ-22. The sequence continues at coordinate 84,687 of NZ_JARRIR010000016.1, forward strand.
ATGATCGCGGCCCGGCTGCACCAGCTTTTCCTCGCCAAGCCCCACGCGCTGGCGTAGCCGCAGCCGATGCGTCGAGGTGCGGCCGCGTGCCGGCGCGATCTGAACCGTTCCCTCGCCGCCGAAGCCGCGAAAGCAGACGGCGAGAACCGCGCGAACGTCTTCCAGCCGGACGGCATGTTCCGGATGGCGCGACCAGCTGGCCGTATTGCCGACCAGCCTGTGCCAAGCCCGGCCGACGGTTTCCTCCAGTTCCAGAAAATCCAGCATGGCGGACCTCAGCGCATGGTCGCGTCGGCGACTTCCAGCAATGCGGTGCGCACGTCCGGTTCGTCGGTCAAAGGCTCGATCATGGCGGCGCGCACGGCCTCGCGCATCGGCATGCCGCTGTCGATCAGGCAGGCGCAATAGACGAGCAGGCGCGTGGAGACGCCTTCCTCGAGATCGTGGCCCTTGAGGGCCCGCAGCCTGCGGGCGAGCTCGACTAGCGGCGCGACCCGCGCCTCGTCGAGCCCGCTTTCGGTGGCAACGACCGCGATCTCTTCCGCCTTCGGCAGGAAGTCGAACTCGATGGCGACGAAGCGTTGTCGGGTCGATGGTTTCAGCGCCTTGAGAAGGTTCTGGTAGCCGGGATTGTAGGAGACGACGAGCATGAAGCCGAGCGGTGCTTCCAGAACCTCGCCGGTGCGTTCCAGCGGCAGGATTCGCCGGTCGTCGGTCAACGGATGCAGCACCACGGCGACATCCTTGCGGGCTTCGACGATCTCGTCGAGATAGCAAACGCCGCCGTCGCGCACGGCGCGCGTCAGCGGTCCGTCGACCCAGACCGTATCACCGCCCTTGAGCAGGTATCGGCCGGTCAGGTCGGCGGCGGACAGGTCGTCATGGCAGGAGACGGTGGACAGCGGCAGGCCGAGCTTTGTGGCCATGTGGCTGACGAACCGGGTCTTGCCACATCCCGTCGGCCCCTTCAGCAGCAGGGGAAGCTGGCGCGTCCAGGCCTTTTCGAACAGGGCGCATTCATTGCCCGAAGGGCTGTAGGCAGGAATGGACGGCGCGGAAGCAGTCGCGTGAAGGACGGTCATTGTAATCTCCGAAAAAAGGCGCGAACAGAGCATTTCCGGCCGGCTTTCCGTGCGGAAATACGATGGAAAGGGAGCCGGCCCCGGGGGATGGCGGGGCCGGCCGACGCTCACTCGGCCGGTTGGGCCAGACGGGTGAGGTTTTCGCGGCGTTCCCGGCCGGGGACGAGCACCGCCCAGATGAACATCAGCGCGGAGACGAGCACCACCGCGCCGGAACCGAGGCGCACCCAGTAGAACAGCGTGAGCTGGTCCTGCACGACCATGAAGCTTTCGCCCAGGACGCGCTGGAGATGCACCTGCACGACGCCGGCGAAGGTCAGCGCGAAGGTCATCACCGACATGGCGGCGCACATGATCCAGAAGCTGACGATGGATAGCCACTGGTTATAGGGCGCGCGGCCTCGGATTTCCGGAATGGCATAGGCCATCATGGCGAGGTTCAGCATCACATAGGCGCCGAAGAAGGCGAGATGGCCATGCGCGGCGGTCACCTGCGTGCCGTGGGTGTAGTAGTTCACCGACGACAGCGTGTGCAGGAAACCCCAGACGCCGGCGCCGAAGAAAGCCATGACCGAGCAGCCGATCGACCACAGCAGCGCCGCCTTGTTCGGATGGTTGCGGCCGGCCTTCCAGGTCATCATGATGGTGAAGACGACCATGGTGAAGAAGGGCGCAACTTCCAGCGTCGAGAACAGAGAGCCTATCCACTGCCAGTAGCCCGGCGCGCCGATCCAGTAATAGTGGTGTCCGGTGCCGAGGATGCCTGAGAACAGGGCGAGGCCGACGATCACGTAGAGCCATTTTTCCACGACCTCGCGGTCGATGCCGTTGAGCTTGATCATCAGGAAAGCGAGCACGGACGCCATGATCAGTTCCCAGACGCCTTCGACCCACAGGTGGACAACGTACCACCAGTACATCTTGTCCAGCGCAAGGTTGGCCGGATTGTAGAAGGCGAAGAGGAAGAAGATCGCCAGGCCCCACAGGCCAAAGAGCAGAATATTGATGACCGTGGTCTTTCGACCTTTGAGCGCCGTCATGGTGATGTTGAACAGGAACATCAGCACGGCGATGACGATGCCGACCTTGGCGATGAAGGTCTGTTCCAGAAATTCGCGGCCCTCATGGACATGGAAGATATAGCCGACGACCGTCGATCCCGCCACGACGAAGAACAGCCAGAACTGGGCTATCGCCAGCTTCGGACTGAACAATTCGGTCTCGGTCTCCTCCGGGATCATGTAGTAGGTCGCGCCCATGAAGCCCATGAGCAGCCAGACGATCAGCGCATTGGTGTGGATCATGCGCACGATGTTGAAGGGCAGAAGCACGGAGAGCGTGTTCGGCAGCACGTAGATCGTGCCGGCGAGAACCCCGAAAAGCACCTGGGCGAGAAACAGACCGAGCGCGCCGTAGAAATACAGCATCGCGATCTTTTGTGTTTGATATTTCATGTTTTATCTCCTCGACCCGTGTCGCTCAGCCGGCATCGTTCGGCGGCCAGTTCTGGGTCTTGATCTTGCTGGTCCATTCGAGGAAATCGGCGAGATCGTTGAGTTCCTGGTCGGTGAGGTTGAACTGCGGCATCTGCCGCCGGCCTTCCACGCCGCTGGGCTGCGCGGCCATCCATGCCTTCAGCGTCTCGCGCGCGCTCTCCGGATCCTCGACGCCGCCGTAGCGCTTCCAGACATTGCCGAGCTCGGGCGCGAAATAGGCGCCTTCGCCCAGCAGCGTGTGGCAATTGATGCAGGCGTTCTTTTCCCAGACGTGCTTGCCGCGCGCCACGCTTGCGGTCAGCGTCGATTCGTCCGTCGAGGTCGTGCGCATGTAGTAGTGGCTGTGGGCGGTCAGCCCGACGAAAATCGTGAAGAAGAAGATGGACCCGCCATAGAAGACGTTGCGGGCCCCGGTCTTGGTTAGGCGCTCGGCCATCCCACGGTCCTTTCATTGCCCGGTCCTTCAAGGGGACCGGCGTTCCGTTCCCGCTGTCGAAGCCTGGCGACCCTTCGCTGGCAGTGCGAGACAGTCCTTTTTTAGAGGGCGGGAGAAAGCCTTCTTTGCGCTCCGCCAAACAGCGGCGTTTCCTCAGACGAATAAGGTGGTCGCGACGATACGCGCCAGCGCCAGCGACAGCATCAACGCCGGCCAGGCGAGCAGCGCGATGCGCATCGGGCCGGCGCTTTCGCGCAATTCCATGAAATCGAGAACGACGAGACGGCCCTTTGCATAGGCGAGCACCAGAACCGTCGCGACCGGCACCAGCAGGCCGCCGCTCAAGCCGCCGATGAAAGCCCCGCCGGCGGCAAGCGTCAGCAGCAGGGCAAGGGTGGCGGCAAAACGTTCGCGGTGCTGGCGGCTCATGATGACCTCAGGTGAGATAGACGATCGGGAACATCACCAGCCAGACAAGATCGATCGCATGCCAAAGCGTGGCGATGACGACGATATTGCCGCGCGACGGTCGCCAGGCGACAAGAAGCAGGATCGCAGCGCCAAAGACGACATGCAGCAGATGAAAGCCGGTGACGAGGAAATACAGTTCGGCAAGCGCCCCCGCATCGCCGATGCCGGAGCGGATCTCGATTGCATATTCGACAAGCTTTACCGCCATGAAGCCAAGCCCGAAAACGGCGGCCAGCACCAGGGGCCGGCGCACCGCGCCATCGCCTACACGCATGGCCAGCGCCGCGTGCCAGCCGCTGACGACGAGAAGCGTCGTGTTGAGCGCCGCAAGCCCCGGATGCAGATGCGAACGCAGGAGCGCCGCTGCTTCGCCATCGCGCAGCGTCATCACCATGAAGGCGATCAACAGCGCGCCGAAGGCGACGAGCTCGCTCCAGACCAGAATCCAGAGCAACAGCGAATCCGCGCTGCCGCTCTCCGTTTCGTCGCCCGCCAGGCGCATGTCTTGTATCGTTGCCATGGGGCCATCTAGGACGGTCCCGCCGCCGGCTTCTTTGCGCCGGCGCAAAGAGCGGAAAGGCCGGGCGCGGCAGGATGGCGGCAAAGGAAAGGATGTCTTCATGACAGACGCGCAACTTGGCCTGGTCGTGGCCGCACCCGTTATCGCCGGTTTTGCCTTGATGCTCTATCGCATGGGCGTGCTCCAGGGAGCGGGAACACTGTCCGCCGTGGGCGCCTCCTTCGTCATCGCCGCCATCCTCTTCCTCGGACAATAGGAGTGACGGCGATGGATGAAACGACGCTTGCGGCAAGCGATATCGGCCGGTTGGAAAAGCTTCACGGCGATGTGCTCGAACTCTGCCTGCGCCTGGAGGCCGCCGCCGGCGAACCCGATATCGGCGGCGAATTGCGGGATCTGGCCGAGGCGATCCCGCAGACGCTGAAATCCGTCCAGGAACTGGAGGAGAGGTTGCTCTTCCCGGATTTCGATCGCCATGCCGGCTCCTGTTTCGCGGCGATGGCGATCGAGCGGCTCAAGGCGGAGCATCGCTGCGACCGGTTGGCGGCCGAAGAGCTGTCATTGACGCTCAAGGCGGTGGCCGAGGACCGTTGCGGCCTGATGCCGGAAACGGTCTCGCGCATGATCATCGGTTTCCAGGAGGCCCTGCGCCGTCACGTCTTCCTCGAAAAGATGATGCTCGAAGCCCTGATCTCGGCAAAATCCGGGGACCGCGACGTTTTCTCGTAAGCGACGTTCGGGAGCGCTCAATCACGCCCCATCGCCGCGGTCCGCCCACGCGATACCCAGGCGGCGCCTTCCTGCTGATGCAGGAAACCGTTCGAGAAACCTACGCCCGGATAAATGCCGGCAAGTTCGGCAAGCGCCTTCTCGCCATCGATTTGCCCGTCGAGCACGGCGCGGTAGAGGCGCGCGACCTTCACCATGTCGCAATCCTGCGGGGAAAGCCGGACGCGCGACAGGCCTGCCTCGACCAGGGCCGCAAGGTCATCGATCAGCACGACGCAACTGCTCGACATGGTCTGCACGCCGTTCAAAGCCAGGAAGGATTGCCGGTCGAGCGTGCGCAGCGGCAGCCCATCCGGCTCCTCGCCGCAGATGAACTGGCAATTGTCCTTCGTCAATCCCTTGGAGCGGGCGTGGGCGCAGCGAGCCGAGATCGCCAGCGGCATCCGTCCGAAGGCGAAGATCTCGAAGGAGAAATCCGGCATGGCGCCGATCATCTGCCGCACGGAACGCGCCGGCAATTCCGGCGGCAGACAGATGTTGTCGGCGCCGCGATCGGCAAGCATGCGGGCGGTCGCGGCATTGTAGACATTGACGAGCGGACCGATGGAATGCGGCCGGTCGCGCAACAGGCCGAGCGCCGACAGGTCGTTCGCCTCCACGGGGTGGACGCTGTCACGGATCAGATCCCGCACATGCCGGCTCTCCCGTTCCAACGTGACCATGGCGAGCGTGGAAAGGGTGACGCGCTTTCCCGCTGCCTCCAGCCTCTCGATCACATCGGCGACATGCGGCTCGCTGAAATGCTGGCGTTTCGAACAGACGGTCTCGCCAAGCGTGACATGCTCAACCGGCGCCTCGTCGGCGATGCGAAAATAGAAATCCCGCCATTTCGGCCCGTCCCAAAGAAAATAGACCGGGCCGAGGCTGAGCGTCGGCTTGGCATTCGTCGTCATGTCGGTCTTCTCCTATCGCCAGCGCTTGTCATAGGCGCCGGTGGTGGTGCGCTGGCCTTCGCTCATGGCGCGCAGCCGGGCAACGAGGGCGGCGCGCTCGGATGGAGTGGCGCCAAGCGCCTTCTTCAGCGAGGATACGACTTCGGCGACATAGGCCTTGCCCCGCTGGCGACCCTCGATTTTCAGCGCCGAGACGCCAGCCGCACGCAAGGCATCGATCTGGTCGATGACATCGAGCGAAACCGGATCCTCGAACGCATAGGCTTCGACGTCGCCGACCTCGAAACGGCCTTTGCAAAGCGTCGGATAACCGGAAGCCTCGCCGGGGCCGAAGCGATTGATCGTGTATGCGCCGAGCTCGGAGACCAGATCCGCCGCATCCTGCCGGTAGCGCACATGGCTTGCCGGTGAGCAGACGCCGTTCATGTTGGGCGATTTCCCCGTGGCATATGAGGACAGCGAACAGCGGCCTTCCGCCATGACGCAGAGGCCGCCGAAGGCGAAAACCTCGACCTCGCAATCGATCTGTCGCGTCAGCCGGGCAATGTCCTGCACGGTCAGAACGCGCGGCAGGACGACGCGTTTCGCGCCGAACGTCTCGACGAGGAAACGAACCGCGTCCGGATTGGACGCCGACGCCTGGACGGAGACATGCAGCCGCTGTTGCGGGTAGTTTTCGGCGACATAGGCCATCAGACCGAAATCGGCGAGGATCAGCGCATCGGCGCCGAGCGCGACCGCATCGTCTGCCGCGCGATACCACAACGCCTCGTCGCCGGCGCGCATGAAGGTGTTGAGCGCCACGAAGGTCTGCACGCGCCTGCCGCGGGCCAGCGCGATCGACTGGCGCAGCTCTTCGCGGCTGAAATTCAGGCCCGGAAAATTGCGGGCGTTGGTCTCGTCGCGAAAGCCGCAATAGATGGCGTCGGCGCCCGCCTCCAGCGCCTCGCGGAAAGCGGCCGGCGTGCCGGCGGGGCAGATCAGTTCCATGTGGCATCCCTTCCTTCGAGCGCGCGCGTGCGGATGTTGCGCGCCACGCGACTGACCAGCGGCGACAGCGGCCCCGCCAGGGCGCCAAGTTCCCGCGGCAGATCGATGGCGCTGTCGTCGAGTGCGTTGCGCAGCGCCAGCATCGCCTCCATGTCGCCGATGACCGACAGGTCGCGCGAGAAGAACAAGGCGTCCGCATCGCAGCGGCCTTCCAGCAGACCGAGCAGTAGCGCCAGCGGCCCCTCGATGCGGGCATCGGCGAGCGGCGGCTGCCCACGCGACACGGTCAATGAGCGCGCAGCCGGCAGGACGGTGAAATGCAGCGGCAGATCGGTGGGCGAGAAACCGAAACGGGTCTGGCGATAGATATCGAGCCGCTCGAACAGATCCGGATGCGCCTTCATCACACGGTCGAAAATCAGGCGCGCAACACGCTCCACCAGCCAGATCGGCGCGATATCGACCGGCTTTGCAAGGATCGGCGGCAGCGATGACATTGTGGCCTCCCGGAAGAACGAACAGGCGGACACTAGGCAGGCTCGGGCATCACGAATTTGCGCCAGCACAAAGACCGCAAGATTTTTCCCCGGCAAGCAGGCCGCATGAAAACAGATGCTTCCATCCCGCGCCGTTTCGACAATCTCCAGGATTTCGTAACCCTGCTGGAACGCCGGGCGCGGCTGAAGCGCATTTCACAACCCGTCTCCCTCGTTTACGACGTGACGGAAATCCATCGACGGGTGCTGGCGGAGGAAGGGCCGGCTTTGCTGTTCGAGCGCCCGGTCGATGCCGAGGGCAGAATTCAGCCGATTCCGCTTCTCGCCAATCTTTTCGGCACGCGTGAACGCATCGAATGGGGGTTTGGGCTCGAAGCCGGCGGCCTGCCGCACCTCGCCGTCTTCCTCGCCGATCTGCGCGATCCACGCCCGCCGCGTTCGTTGCGCGACGCCTGGGGCAAGCTGCCGCATCTGAAGGCCGCTCTGTCCATGAACCCGCGCGAAACCCGTCGCGCGGCCTGCCAGGAAATCGTCTGGCGCGGCGAAGGCCTCGATCTCGGCCGGCTGCCGATCCAGAGCTGTTGGCCCGGCGAACCGGCGCCGCTCGTCACCTGGCCGCTGGTGATCACGCGTGCGCCGGATGATCCTGCCGACATCAATGTCGGCATCTACCGCATGCAGAAGCTCGGGGCGACCCGGCTGATCATGCGCTGGCTGGCGCATCGCGGCGGCGCGCGCCATCACCGCCTCTGGCAGGCGCAGGGCCGTGACATGCCGGTCGCGGTTGCCATCGGCGCCGATCCCGCAACGATCCTGTCGGCCGTCATGCCGTTGCCGGATGGCATGAGCGAACTTGCCTTCGCCGGCGTTCTCGGCGGCCGGCGGCAGGAAACGGCAAGCGCCATGACGGTTCCTCTGCCCGTGCCCGCCAATGCCGAAATCGTGCTCGAGGGCATGGTCTCCGCAAACGAGGTGGCGGATGAAGGCCCCTATGGCGACCACACCGGCTATTACAATGCCGTCGAGCCTTTTCCGGTCATGACGCTGTCGGCGATCACCATGCGGAAGAACCCGATCTATCTTTCCACCTATACCGGCCGGCCGCCCGACGAACCGTCGCGACTGGGCGAGGCGATGAATGCGCTTTTCGTACCGCTGGTAAAGCGGCAGTTTCCCGAGATACGCGACCTGTGGCTTCCGCCGGACGCGTGCTCCTACCGCGCCATGATCGTGTCGATCGACAAGCGCTATCCGGGCCAGGCGCGGCGCGTGATGATGGGCCTGTGGTCGGTGCTGCCGCAATTCAGCTACACGAAGCTGATCATCGCCGTCGATGACGACATCGACGTCAGGAGCTGGCCGGATGTGATCTGGGCGCTCTCCACCCGTTTCGACGCCAGCCGCGACCTCATGGTCGTCGACAATACGCCAATCGACTATCTGGATTTCGCCTCGCCGAAATCCGGCCTCGGCGGCAAGCTCGGACTTGACGCGACCACGAAGATCGGCACGGAAACGGATCGGGAATGGGGACGGGTTCTGGCCATGACGCCGGAGGTGACAGCGCGCATCGACACCATCTGGGCGTCGCTCGGCCTTGGCGAAAGTCCGCTCTGATCGCCCTCCATTGTATCCGGCGACGGTTTCACCGTCAGGAGAGCCGTCGCGCGCTCAGAACGGGAAAGGGCGTCGGCATCGCAAGCGCCTGAATCTGGACGGACAGGAACAGCATCCACGCTGCGGACCAGGCGATTCCCGCCGGAAGCAAGGCCATCGGCATCTGCCCGGGCAACGCCGCCAGGCAACGCAGGGCGGCCGCCCCGAACATGAGCCAGAGCGCGCTCCAATGCCGCCGCCGGGGCAGAAGTTCTCCCTCCGGCGACCGGCGCATCGTTGTCCGGGCGGCTATTGCCAGGATCATTGGCCCCATCGTCGCCATGGTCAGGGCGTGTACCTGCACAAGTTGCGGCACCAGCCCGGCTCTTGCAGCCGCGATGGCGAGTATTCCCGGAACGAGACCAGCATAGCCGAGGCATAACATCCGGTTCGCCTCGCCGAGGCGCATCCCCTCAAGACTGCGGGCGGCGACCCACGCCATGGCGGCAAACAGGGCAAGCATTCCGATGACATCGTCGCAAAGAAGCCCGACGACCAGAGGGACGATGCCTTGCCAAAGTGGCGGCCCCCGCCGCATATCGAGGCCACGCCGGCGGTGTCCTTCCATGACGAAGGAGCGGACGAGACGTCCGCCGACGGCAAGGATGAGGACGGCAAGGGCGACAGGCAGGAAGCCCGCGAGTTCGGGCAGGTCAGGAAGCAGGATCTCCGCCGCGACGAGCACCAGCGGAACCGTTGCCAGAGGCAGCTTGTCCCAGCGCCGCGCCTGCAGGACGGGCCATGCGACCATGATCGCAACCGGCAGCGAAAACAGGATTATCGGCCAGAGATGCGCCGGAAAGCCGAGGGACGCCAATCGGCCGCCAAGGGCGAGGCCGCCGGCAAGAAGGGCCGGCACCGGAAACGCGCGCCCTGTCCAGGCCTTCTGTGCGGTCATGATGTAACCGGAGATGGCGATGCCGCCAAAGCCGAACAATCCCAGCCGGACATGCGCCAGCCACGGGTCTTCCAGCGGAAGGAGCCAGAGCCACGGGAGAGTCACGGCAATCGCCGCGGCCAGCGCAAAGAACACGCCCGCCGGATGGTAAATCAGCAGCCGGCGGTTCTCTCCGGCTTCCTTCACCCGCCGATTTCTGTCCGGGGAAACCATGATCGGCTCAGCTTGACGCCGGCCGAAAGGTTTTAACGCGGGCGGGATCGGTCTCTATCCGCCCGGCTCCGATGAGATCGAGACAATAGGGCACCGCCGCAAAAACGGCGTCGAGGCTGAAACGGATCGACGCCGGTTTTCCCGGCAGGTTGATAATCAGCGACGTTCCGCGGGTTCCGGCCATCTGCCGCGAAAGAATCGCGGTCGGCGTCTGTTCGAGGCTCGCGCGCCGCAACTGCTCGCCGAAGCCCGGCAATTCGCTGGTCACGACCTCGCGCATGGCCTCCGGCGTCTGGTCGCGCGGGGCGGGCCCGGTTCCACCGGTCGTGAGGATCAGATCGGCGTGTTGCTCGTCGCAGAGCGCCAGAAGGACATCACGTACCGGGACGACACCATCGGGAACGATTTGCCTGACGATCTCGAACGGCGTCACGATCACCTCCCGCAGCCATGTCTCGATCGCCGGACCGCTCACATCCTCGTATTGTCCGCGACTGGCGCGATCCGATATCGTAACGATGGCGATCAGCATGGTTTTCTCCTCACGAAGAGGCAAGAACAAGCGAGGAAAACCCGCTCGCCGGAGATACGACGCGGCGCGGATTCCAGTCGGCCAGGCATTCGTCCGTGTGGCGGATTTGCCGCGTCATTCCTGTCACCTCCGCTGCGATTGCGATGAGTAACGCAGCAGAAGAGCGCGACGTTCTTTGTCCTGGCGCAAAGAAAGCGCGACGAACCGTTCGCGAGAGGAAATAGCGCCGTTTGCGGCATTTCATCGAGCGGCGCGATGGCCCGCAGACTGGCGGGGAACGCAACGCCATTGCGATCCCGCTTCGATTGGAAGCGCGCTAGACGAAAATCATGACCGCGAAATAGCCGATCGCAATCATGACGAGCCCTGCAATGAGCATCGGCATCAAGCTGCTGCCGCCGACCTCCCGGCCGCTAACGTGCTCGCCGGAAAATTCGAGTGATTTGCGTGTCTGGTCCCTGTTCACGGCCCCCTCCTGTTCGACTGATGGATCATGATTGCAACGAACGGTCGTCGCGCCAGATGGCCGACTTGCGTGCGCCCGGTTACTTTCCGAAAACCTGGCGCGCGGGCACAAGAAGCATCGCTTGCTGCCGGATCACGCCGTCCTCGGTCATGATTCCCTGCCATGCCCGGTTGCCGCATCGAAGGGTCAGCCGCCAGCAACCGGCATCTTCGCCGACACCTTCCTCCACGACGCTTCGGAAAAGCTTTCGCTCCATGAACGTCCGGACACGGTCCTCGCTCATGTTGAACGTCTTCGCGATGAAGGAGGCGTTGAGGTGAAACTTCTGGTTCCCGCCCTCCTCGGGGCATTGCACGAGCATTTGACCTGCGATTGTCATGACGCCAACTCCAGCCGGTTTTGAATAGAAGACGGATCGACGACCAGGTCCGCCAGCGTCAGCCGATCAAGTTCGGCGAAGAACGCCTCGATCGCGCCCCGGAACGCCCTGGTCAATCGGCAAGACCCGATAAACACGCATCCGGCGGGCTGGCTACCGAGGCATGCGACCAGATCCATGTCCGCCTCCAGCATGCGGACGACCCGACCGATCCGGATGTCTTCAGGCGGCAACGCCAGGGCTATCCCACCCCTTCTGCCACGGATTCCCTTGACCACACCAAAGCCCACGAGCGCCTGCACGACCTTCATGAGATGATTTCGGGAAATGCCGTGGCGGTTGGCAAGCTCCTCGATCGTCGTCAGCCGCTCGATCACTGCAAGCGAAATCAATACGCGCAATCCGTAATCCGTGTGCGTCGTCAGCCGCATGCGAGAGGCCTTTCCAAAAAGATGCATTCTTGATACATCTTTTTGGAAACAAGGTAAAGCGCTATCGTTTCTTCAGAGCTTTTCCCGGCCGGCCATGCGCCGAGCGCGCCGGCAAGCAGCGTTTTGAACGAGCGGAACTGAAGCCGGTGGTCCTTGCTGCCATTTTGCCGCAGCCAGCCTTTCCGCTTCTCGGCAGGGTTTGGTGGTGCTATTCGTTCGCCAGAAAGAAGGGGGATCGTCTCTTGACGTGCCGTTGGCGAAGACCGGGGACATGGGTTGCGTTTGTCGCAGCCTACATGCTCGTTCTGCAGTCGCTCCTGACCGCGTTTGCGGTCGGCGCGATGGCTGCGCCGCGCCCTATCGACGCCTTCGGCGGCATCATCTGCACCTCGCATGGCGATACGAAACCGTCAGGAGACGGCTCGTCCGATCGTCACGATCCGCCCGATTGCTGCATGGCCGGTTGCGCCATGCTGTCCGGCGCGCCCGCGCCGCGTGGCGCCGACGCGCTTCTTTTCGTCGGCGCGCCGCGTGAAATCGCGGTCGTTTTCCGAGAATACACCTCGCCGGTGTTTCACCTGCGGGAAGGCCGATCCGGAAACCCGCGCGCCCCTCCGGCCGCCCTCTGAACGCTTCCAGCGCTTTCGATCATCGCTTCAATCCGTGCCAGGCATGGAGTTCTGGCGGTCATTCATGACGCGCAGTCTTTGACTGCGGCTGTGCAGCGATGGCGTTTGCGTCCTCCTCCGAAAAATGTCCGCGCCCTTGCGCAGACAACGATGCCCCACCTGCATCCGCTTTTCCTGCTGAAAGGCGACGAACGCAGGTGCAACCAATCTCCCGATTTCAGGAAAACTGTCATGAAACATTTGAAAACCATCCTTCCCGCCCTTGCCCTGCTCGGGATCGGCGCCACCGCCGCATCCGCTCACATCACGCTGGAGACCCAGCAGGCCCCGGTCGGATCGACCTACAAGGCTGTGTTCCGCGTCGGTCACGGATGCGAAGGCAAACCGACCGTCAAGATCAAAGTACAGATTCCCGAAGGTGTTATCTCGGTGAAGCCGCAGCCCAAGACCGGCTGGAGCATCGAGAAGATCAAGGGCAAATACGAAAAATCCTATGATTATTACGGCACGCCGACCACCGAAGGCGTCAAGGAAATCGTCTGGAGCGGCGGCAGCCTTGCCGACGACGAATATGACGAATTCGTCCTGCGCGCCTACCTCACCGGCGACCTCAAGCCCGGCGCCACGCTCTACTTCCCCGTCGTCCAGGAATGCACCGAGGGCGCGACGCATCGCTGGATCGAGATTCCGGCCGAAGGCAAGAGCGCCGACGACTACGAGGACCCGGCTCCGGGCCTTTCCCTGACCGAGCACAAATGAGCCAAGCCCAGGCGCGTCCCTCGTGGGCGCGCCTGCCTTCAGGGGGCAACGACATGCTTGAAACCCATTTTTCCGGACGATCGGGACGCCCCGGGACGGCGGCGATCCTCATGGCGTTGTTCTGCCTCATGGCGGCGTTGCTGGGATCGAATGGTCCGGCCTTCGCCCATGCCTCGCTGGTGCGCGTCGAACCGGCTGACGGCTCCATGGTCGCCACCGCGCCAAAATCCTTTTTCCTGACCTTCAGCGAGCCGACCTCTCCGCTGGTTCTGAAGCTCGTGCGCCCGGACGGGACAGCGGTGATTCTCGACCGCTTCGCCCTCAAAGACACGACCCTCGACATCGAAGCCCCCGCCGACCTCGCAGACGGCACATATGTCCTGAGCTGGCGGATCGTCTCCGAGGACGGCCACCCGGTCGGCGGTTCCGCAGTCTTTTCGATCGGAGCGCCAAGCGCCGGGCCGGCTATGGGCGGGATTGACGAAACCATCGACTATTGCGTGCGCGCCGCGATCTGGATCTCGAAAATATGCCTTTACAGCGCCCTTTTCTTCGGCGCCGGCGGCATCTTCTTCATCCATTGGGTCGGCGGGCGATCCAGGACAGCCAGATGCGTGGCATGGACGGCAGCAGCGATCGGGCTTATCGCGACGCCGCTGTCGGTCGGTCTCCAGGGACTCGACGCGCTCGCGGTCCCGGTGAGCGGTCTTCTGGCGCCGGCTGTGTGGAAAGCAGGGTTTTCCACCAGCTACGGCATGACAGCAGTGATCGCTTGTGTGGCGCTTCTCGCCGCCCTGGCGGCGGGGCTGCTCCATGGGCCGGCCGGCAAGGCTTTGTCGCTTGCGGGCTATGTCGGCATCGGTGTGGCGCTTGCCGCAAGCGGCCATGCCAGCGCGGCACACCCCCAATGGCTGATGCGCCCCGCCGTCTTCCTGCATGGCATCGGCATCGCCTTCTGGGCCGGCTCGCTGGTGCCCATGGCGATCGCCTTCAAAAGCCCTTCGGGGGAGGCTATCCCGCTTCTGCGCAGATTTTCCAGGATCATCCCGTTTGCGATCGTGCCGCTGGTGGCGGCCGGATTGCTGCTCGCCGTCGTTCAGGTGCGAACCGTCGGCGCTATCACGACCACGGCCTACGGCCAGGTATTGCTTGCCAAACTCCTGGTCCTCATCGTTCTCTTCACCCTTGCCGCAATCAACCGCTTGCGGCTAACGACACCGACGGAAGATGGCGACGAACGCGCCGCGCGATGGCTGCGCCATTCCATCCGCTGCGAAATCGTCCTCATGCTGGTGATCTTCGCGATCGCCGGCCTGTGGCGCTTCACGCCGCCGCCGCGCGCCCTCGAAGAAGCGGCGGCCGTGCCCGCCTCTGTCCATATCCACACGGAAAAGGCAATGGCCGAGGTGACCATGACGCCGGGACACGCCGGCCCCATGGCCGCCACGATCGTGGTCATGACCGGGGATTTCGGCCCTCTGGATGCCAAGGAAATCGCGCTTGTCCTGTCCAATCCGTCCGCGGGCATCGAGCAGATCAAGCGCCAGGCCAGAAAATCCGATGACGGAATCTGGCGGGTCGACGATCTCACCCTTCCCGTCCCCGGCCAGTGGACCGTGCGGGTCGACATTCTCGTCTCGGATTTCGAGCGCTTCCGGATCGAGGACCGCATAGACATCAGGCGATGATCAAACCGTCACGGATCTCCAGCGGTCGATTGACGCCGCTCTTTGTCGCGCTATCTCCCGAAGAATTCCGCCGCAAAGATTCACGACTCCGAGGACTATGCCTGCAAAACCGATCCGATTGCCCGAGGGGATTGACGATCATCGACCGCTTCAGAAAAAGATCTGGGCGGCGCAACGCGTCGCCTGGGCTCTGTTTGCCCTTATGCTCATCGCCTGCCTCTTCGGCGCGTTCGGGCGGGGCGGCTATCTGTCGCGCGCAATCACGCAATCCGCCGCCGGCGCGATCGATTTCCCGCTCCTGACCCGCTGGAATGCGCCGGAAAACCTGGAGGTCACCCTTGAGCCTTCCAGCAATGACCGTGTCTTCTTTGTGGACGGGCGGTTTTTCGAGAGTTTTTCCGTCGAAGGCATAGACCCGCCGCAGAAGGCGACCACGATCAGAAATGGCCTGACCGGCTATGTATTCGCAAGCGATGCGGAGCATCCCGTCCGCATCGTCTTCCGCCTGCAGACGCAATCGCCTGGTCTGCGCCGAATGTCGCTGGGCATCGACGGCGACGTCTCCGAACATATCAGTTTTGTCTTTCCATAAGGCCGCACCATGGACGCCGTCATCCGCGGGCTTGCGATCTATTTCACGCTTCTCGCCATCATCAGATTATCCGGAAGGCGCACGCTTGCGCAAATGACGCCGTTCGACCTTGTCATCGTGCTCGTCATTTCGGAAACGACGCAACAGGCGATGCTCGGCGACGACTTTTCCATTACCAATGCGGTCCTCCTGATCCTGACCCTTTTCACGACCGATATTGCGCTTTCCTATGTCAAGCGCTGGTCCCCGAAAACCGGACATATCATCGACGGGGTGCCGACCGTTTTGGTGACCAACGGTGTCTATGACGAGAGGGCCCTTCGGGGATGTCGACTCGACAAGGAAGATGTGATGGAAGCCGCGCGCGTCCAGGAAGGAATAGAAAGCGTCAGGGACGTGAAATTCGCCATCCTGGAAGTCAGCGGCGCCATCAGCATCGTGCCGAAGAAGACGGACTAGACAGCGCTTCGCGTCGAGGCGACGTCTCGGCTTGCCGTCATCTTTGATGAGCAAGCACGGCCAAGACGGGAGAGCGCGCGGCGCATCGAACACAGATGCAGACGGTAAAGCGCAGCGTTTGCCCGCGAGGGCGCAAAGGCCCAAAAGATCGGTCGCGGCATTGTGTCACCCTCTGTCATAAATTTTGCGGCGGCCCTATTTCATCCTGCTACCATATGATATAGACGACTATCATTAGTACCCTAATAATAATGCCGTCTATGGACACAACCGCACATTCGCTTGCCCTCCTCAACGATATCGCCCGCCTGCTGCGCAAGCGATTCGAGCAGCGGGCGCAGAGCCTTGGGCTGACGCGCGCGCAATGGCGCACGCTTGCCTATCTCTCGAAGAACGAGGGCATCCACCAGGGTGGACTGGCGGAACTGCTCGAAATCGAGCCGATCGCGCTGGTGCGCGTGCTCGACAAGCTGGCCGAGCGCGGCCTGATCGAGCGTCGTCGCCATCCGACCGACCGTCGCATCTGGCTTCTCCACCTGCGTGACGAGGTGCGGCCGCTGTTGGACGAGATCCATGCGCTGGCCGACGTGACGCGGGCGGAGGCGCTCTCGGGCATTGCGTCGGCGCGGCTGGCGGAAGCCTTTGACGTCCTTTCCGAAATCAAGACCAACCTCGTGGCTGCGTGCGAAACACCGATTGCCGAAAAAGAGCAGAAGCATGGCTGACAAACCCACTTTTCGCGTCGTTTCCGATGCCGACGCAAAACCTGCCTCTCCCGAAGCCGAAGCTGGCGCCGCGCAGGAAACGGTCGCGGAAGCGCCCTCCTCCGTCTCCGCTCCGACGCCTGCCGCGCCGCCGGTCGATATCCGCCCACGCCGCAGGCGCAGTCTCATGCGACCCCTGCTGTTTGCCCTGCTGCCGGTGGCGCTGGTCGTCGGCGGTTACTATTACGTCAATGGCGGCCAGGTGATGGCCACCGACAATGCCTATATCCAGGCCGACATGGTCGGCATCACTACCGATGTCTCCGGCATCGTCGAGCGCATCGACGTGCATGAAAACGAGACGGTCAAGGCTGGCCAGGTGCTGTTCAGCCTGCGTCCCGATGCCTTCCGCATCACACTCGAGGGCGCAAAGGCGCAGCTCGGCGTCCAGCGCAACCAGATCGAAAACCTGAAGGCGAGCTATCGCCAGTCGCTGGCCGAAATCACCCAGGCGGAAGCGGACCTTCCCTATTTCCAGGCGCAGTTCGATCGCCAGCAGAATCTGGTCAACAGCGGCGGCGCGACCCGCTCGGCCTATGACGAGGCCAAGCATAATCTCGATGCCGCCCGGCAGAAGGTCGCGGTTTCCAAGGCCGAAGCGGCGGCGACGCTTGCCCAGCTCGGCGGCGATGCCGAGCAGCCGGTCGAACAGAACCCGCTTTATCTGCAAGCGAAATCCAACGTCGACAACGCCCAGCGCGAGCTGGATCATAGTGTGGTGCGCGCCCCCTTCGACGGCGTCGTCACCAATGTCAGCGCCTTGCAGGTCGGTTCCTATCTCCAGGCCTCGCAACAGGCGTTTTCACTTGTCGCCACCGATCACCTCTGGATCGCCGCCAGTCCCAAGGAAACCGAGCTGACCTATGTCAAGCCCGGCCAGGACGCGACGATCGAGGTCGATGCCTATCCGGGCGTGATCTGGAGGGGCAAGGTCGAGAGCATCAGCCCGGCCTCCGGCTCGTCCTTCTCGCTGCTGCCGGCGCAGAACACCACCGGCAATTGGGTGAAGGTGGTGCAGCGCATCCCCATGCGCGTCAGCATCGAGGATACCGCCGGCAAGCCGCCGCTGCGCGTCGGCATGAGCACTGTCGTCGATGTCGATACCGGTCATGTCCGCGGCCTGCCGGATTTCGTCCAGGCGCTGGTGGATCGTTTCAACGGCAAGGTTCATGGCTAGCGCAACCGCATCCCCGGCGGCCGTGGTCGCCAATCGCGGCGCCATCACCGCCTGCGTCATCCTCGCAGTCATCATGCAGGCGCTGGATACGACCATCGCCAATGTGGCGCTGCCCTTCATCCAGGGCAGCGTTTCGGCTTCCGCCGACCAGATCAACTGGGTGCTGACCTCCTACATCGTCGCCGCCGCGATCATGACGCCGCCCTCCGGCTTTCTCGCCGCCAAGTTCGGCCGCAAGCGGGTGCTGCTGACGGCGATCGCCGGCTTCGTCGCCGCCTCCGTGCTGTGCGGGCTGGCGCAATCGCTAAACCAGATCGTCGCCTTCCGTCTGTTGCAAGGCCTGTTCGGCGCCTCGCTGGTGCCGCTGTCGCAGGGCATCCTGCTCGATATCTACACCGTGGAGGAGCGCGGCTCCGCGATGGCGCTGTTCGGCGTCTCGGTGATGGTCGGGCCGGTGCTCGGGCCGGTCATCGGCGGCTGGCTGACCGACAATATCAGCTGGCGCTGGGTGTTCTACATCAACGTGCCGATCGGGGCGCTCGCCTTTGCAGGCATCGTTATCTTCGTGTCGGAAACGAGGCGAGACGCGCTGGCCAAGCTCGACTGGTTCGGCTTCGGCATGATGAGCCTGTTCATCGCCTCGCTCCAGCTCTTCCTCGATCGCGGCGCGCAGCTCGACTGGTTTTCCTCCGGCGAAATCATGATCGAGGCCATCGTCTGCGCCTCCGCCTTCTACCTTCTGTTCGTGCACACGCTGACGGCGGACAAACCATTCGTCAACCCGCGGCTGTTCCTCGACCAGAACTTTGCCGTCAGCATGGTGTTCATCTTCGTAATCGGTATCACCTATCTGGCGTCGCTGGCGCTGATGACGCCCTATTTGCAAACGTTGATGGGCTATCCGGTCATCACCGCCGGCATCGTCATGGGGCCGCGCGGCGTCGGCACGATGGTGTGCATGTTCATCGTCGGCAAGTTGATCGGCAGGGTGGATACGCGGCTGCTGCTGCTCGCCGGCCTCGGCCTGACGGCCTGGGCGATGTATGACATGACCGCCTGGACGCCCGAGGTTTCGCAATGGACCATCGTCTCGGTCGGCTTCATCCAGGGCGCCGGCCTCGGTTTCCTGTTCGTGCCGCTGACGACCATGGCCTTCTCCACCCTGCCGCCGCAGATGCGCGGCGACGGCACGGGCCTCTACAATCTGTCGCGCAATATCGGCTCCTCCGTCGGCATTTCGCTGGTCACGGCACTGATTACCGAGAACGTCCAGAGAAACCATGAAAGCATCGCGGCTTACGTCACCCCGTTCAACCATGCTTTCAGCAATCCCGCCGTCATGGAGCACCTCAACCCGCTGACGGCCACCGGTCGCGCGGCGCTCGACGGGGTCATCACCCTGCAGGCGACGATCATCGCCTACATGGATGATTTCAAGCTTTTGATGCTCCTGTCGCTCGGGGCCATGCCGCTGGTGTTGCTGCTGCGCAAACCGCGCGCCGCGCCGGTGGTCGATCACAGCGTCGCCATGGAATAGGCTGGTGCGCCATCCGTTCCGGCAAACGGAAACGAAGACGGCCCGGATCACTGCGCGGCATCGAGCCTGCGATAGGTATCCGCTTCGGTGACGATCGTGTCCATCGGTATGTCATGCGGCTGCGGGAAGATCGAGGATAGCCGCGCCTGCTCGTAACCGATACCGATGACTCGGGGCTTGGCCGGCATCGCCGCCAGCGTCCGGTCGAAATAGCCGCCGCCGTAACCCAGCCGGAAGCAGAGCGCATCGAAACCGACGACAGGGGCGAGGACGATATCGGGTATGCAGGGATCGGCCACGGCCGGGACCGGGATGTTCCAGACACCGCGTTCCAGCTTTTCGCCCGGCGCCCAGCGATGGAAGGCGAGCGGTTGCGCCTTCTCGACGACGACCGGCAGCGCGCAGGCCCCGCCCCCGGCGATGATCTCGACGACCAAAGCCCGCGGATCGGGTTCGCCTTTGAAAGGCCAGAAGATGCTGACGGTGCGGCCGTGAAGCTCGCCCAGTTCATCGCGCAGGCGCGCCATGACCGAACGGTCGAGCATGTCGCGACGCTCGGCGGAGAGCCGCATCCGCTGGCCGATCAGGTGCTCCCGGCTCGCCTTGCGCCAGCGCGCCACATCGAGCCGGGTGCGGTCGTCGGCGCCGGAATAACCGGCTTCGAATTCGTGCATCATGCAGGGCGGCGAGGAAAAACAGGCGGGGTCGTCTTCAGGCTTCATGGCACACTCCCAGCGCTCAGCATCCGTTCAGTCCGGCGATATCGGCCATCCGCGTCCGCATCAGCGTCGCGCCTTCGTCGAGCGCACTGACGAGGGCGGCGGTGTCGCTCTGGTGCACGACGCGATGCCAGGTGCCCCAAATCCGCCCGCGTCTTCCAAAGACGCGACGTGCCACCATAACATTGCGTCAGCCGATGACGATATCCATCTCGCGCAGGCGCCCGCACAGCAGATCAACCGCCGCCCCGCCACAAGCGGCGACCATGCCGGCGTCGTGCGTGCAGACAACTGAATATTATTGCGGGATGACCGCAAAACTCTTGCAAGTCATCCCGCAAGCGGCGTGCGCCGGACCCGTGTCAGCATCGGGGCATATTCCACCAGGAACAGCCCGAAAGAAGCCATCCACAGCAGCGCCGAAACGGAGAGAATCTCCTGGTAGAACTCAGGCACGATTTCCGCGACGGGGCGAAGGACGGCCGCGCCGATCAGGCAGGCATAGGCGAGGGAGGTGATGCGCGAAGCGGCGAGATCGCGGCCGGTATGGCCACGCGTCGCGCGACCCATCACAGCCAGCATCATCAGCCCGATGGCGCCGACCGTGACGACATGCAGGGCCGAGTAAGGGTTCAGGTGTCCCGCCGCCG
The DNA here is from genome assembly GCF_029601685.1 of Rhizobium sp. YJ-22. Lineage (NCBI taxonomy): Bacteria > Pseudomonadati > Pseudomonadota > Alphaproteobacteria > Hyphomicrobiales > Rhizobiaceae > Rhizobium > Rhizobium sp. YJ-22. The sequence goes on from NZ_JARRIR010000016.1 coordinate 105,410, forward strand.
CACAGGCAATGGCAAGGAAGCCGAAGGCGACGAAGGCATAGGCGACATGCAGGATCGCCAGCAGCGGTTCGGAACGCACCGCCCAGCCGCGCCAGCGCCACAGCCGCACGGCATGGAAGAGCGCGGCCGCGCCGGCGACGACGACGGTCAGAGGATGCTCCGGAAGCGCGATCCAGCTTGCCAGCGCCAGCGCGGCCAGCGCGAGGCAGGCGACGTCATAACCGTTCATCGGCGTCGGAAAGCGCGTTTCGCCCGCGCGGTTCAGCCAGTTGCGGGTGAAACTCGGGATGATGCGGCCGCCGATGATGCAGATCAGCAGCAGATAGGCGCCCGCCGCCGCCCGGCTCGCCATGGCAGGATCGCCATCGGTCAGCACCGCATGGTGGAAGACGAGATTGGCCGAGGCCAGCAACGCCACCCCGAACAGCACCTTCAGGTCCTTCCATTTGCGTCCGGCGACAATTTCGCGCACGCAGATGAGCAGCAGGACAGGCAGAAAAAGACTCTCGATGGCGACGGCGACATCGACATGGACGATGTCTGGCTGCAGGAAGGCGAGCCGACCGAGCAGCCAGAGGCCGGCAAGCCCCATCAGCGGCTTACCCGAGACCGGCAGACGGCCGGTCCAGTTCGGCACGGCGGTCAGCAGAAAGCCGGCCAGTACCGCCGGCCCGAAGCCGAACAGCATTTCATGCGCATGCCAATGAACCGCGCCATAGGTGCCGCCGACGGGCAGACCGGTTGTCAGCGACAGGATCCAGAGCAGCATGGCCAGCACCGCCCAGAGGCCGGCGCCCAGGAAGAAGGGGCGAAAACCATAGGAAAAGACGACCGGCCCGGTCGTCTTCAGGCCCCGCGGAACAGGCTTTCTGGCCGCCGCGAAGGGATGTATCTGGCCGGTCGTCTTCATGATCGTCACCTTTCGGTCATTTCGCCGCAGCGACGGCCTTTTCGAGGCGGTCCTGCACCGGCTTCGGCTTCTTGGCGGCCATGATGGCGTCGAGA
>NZ_JARRIR010000017.1:0-63781 GCF_029601685.1 Rhizobium sp. YJ-22
GACGGTAGAGCGGATCACGGTCTGTCATGCCTCTTCATCGCCTATCAAGCCCCAAGTTCCGTTAACTTTACGATGCCGTTGAGATACACGGCGAGCCGGGCAAGCTGGTGGCGGTGCTCATAGGCGGCGAGCGTGCCGTCGGCGAGATCGGCATCCGTCAAAGCATCGAAATCAACCCGGCGCGACCATTCCCGCTGGCGGCGCAAGGTAAAATCGATCGCTGCGTTGCGTGTGGCGGCAAAGAGATAAGTCTTGGGATGCTCAATGGGAGCCGCATTGTCTCGAGCGGATATCCGCAGCCAGGCGTTCTGCACGACCTCTTCACCGCTATCTCGATCGCCGACGAGACGCGCGGCGAACCGGACCGCATCACGATTGTGCCGCCGGAAGAGGTCGGCGAGCCAGATATTGAGTGTACGCATCGTCATTTTGCTCAAAGGCGCGCCGTCGTTATGCGCTCCATTCGTAGCGAGAGCGCTATCCGCGCACAGAATAAAACTTTCAGAGGAAAATCAAGTTTATTCGGTCGGGGCGCTGAAGTCTCATTTGGGTGACGAATTCTTGCCCTAAGATGCTGCTGGCTCCAGGCGATCATGTGGCAAATTCCCAATTTTACGATAGTGGTCGGCATTTTATGGGGGCGCTTCGCGCTGGATTTCCCTTCCGCAATCAGGGCCCGCCTGCTGGCGTCGGCATTTTCGTTGCGGTGACGCTGTTCATCGACCGGCTTCTGCTGATCAGCCGCCTCGACCTCATCGCGCTTGCCACCGTCGGTCTCCTGTTGATTTACCGCCCATCAGAATGAAACCCGGTCCCTCAGAATATCAGCATTGCGATCGCGGCGAGCGCCATGACCGCCGTGGCGCCCCAGCCGAACAGACGCATCGACATCGGCGCTGCAAATTCCTTCATCTGCTTTTTGCTGCTGACGATGATCATCATCGCTGCCATGATCGGCACCGCCACGAAACCGTTGATGACCGCACTCCAGAACAGCGCCTTCACGGGGTCGAGAGGAACGAACTCCAGGAGAAGGCCCAATGTCGTTGCTGCGGCGATCACACCGTAGAAGCCGACGGCTTCCCAGGGTTTATGATCGAGGCCGATCTTCCAATCCTGGGTTTCGGCGAAAGCATAAGCCGCCGAGCCGGCGAGAACCGGTATGGAAAGAAGCCCAGTTCCGACAATGCCGATACTGAACAGCGCGAAGGCAAAGTTTCCTGCGATCGGCTTCAGGGCTTCGGCGACATCGGCTGCGGAATTGATTTCGGTTTTTCCGCTGGCGTGTAGCGTTGCAGCCGTACACATCATGATGGCGATCGCAACGATATTGGACACCGCCATGCCCGCAAAGGTATCGAGTTCGATACGGCTGAGCTCTTTCGGCGCCTGGTGCGGTGCCTCCTCGAGAGGTTCGGCCTCGTCTTTCCGATCGATCTCCTCGACCTCCTGGCTTGACTGCCAGAAGAAAAGATAGGGGCTGATCGTCGTTCCCAGGATGGCGACGATCACCGTGAAGCTGTCACTCGTCAACGGAAACGATGGCCATACGAATCCTTTCAACGTCGCAGCCCAGTCGATCTTGACGACGAAGAGCACGGCGATATAGGCGAACAGAACGAGGGTCAGCCATTTCAGCAGATTGGCATAGCGCTCGTAGGGTACGAACATCTGGAGCAGCAGCGACACGATGGCAAAGCAGATGGTGATCGGCAGGCTCGGGATTCCGAGCGCCAATTCCACAGACGCGCCCATTGCCACAAGGTTGGCGCCGATATTGATGCAGTTGGCGACGAACAGCAGACAGACGAGCCCGACGACCAGCTGTTTTGGCAGGATGGCAGCCATGTTGACGGCAAGCCCGCTTCCCGTCACCCGACCGATCCTGGCGCTGACGAGTTGGATTGCGGACATCAACGGATATGTCAGCAGCATCGTCCATAGCATGTTCGGGCCGAATTGTGCTCCGGCCTGCGAATATGTCGCGATACCACTGGGGTCGTCGTCGGCCGCGCCGGTGATGAGCCCCGGTCCGAGCTTCTTGAGCACGGAGCCGGATGTCGGTCGCGGTGTCGGGTGCTCGGCGGATGCAGAGGAAAGAGGTTCGTTCGATGAGGCGCTCACGAAGGTTGTCCGTGTAGGAGGAAAGGGCACCAGCACTGCCGCCGCAATGGGGACACGACCGAGGCTTTGCCCTCGCTGATGGGTTTCGTTCCTCCGCGCATGCGCGAAAAATCAACTCGTTTGCGGGCTCCGGGTTCCACGTCGGCGAGCGAAATCCACAAATGGGAATCGAGATGAGAGCGCCTTGTTAGACATCGAGTTGATGTGCAACGGCGGGGGCGTCCACAGTAAGCCGACACACATTGAGAACAACCTATTCGCTACTTCCATGCGACAACTGGCGCAATCGCGCACACTTTTCTCCAAGGCGCTCGGCTTCCGCCTTGATCGTTGCCATAGCGGTATCATGCGTGGCTTCAAGCCGCTGATTTCTGTCGGCCTCGGAAATTTTCGCGGGGCCGGTTCACTTTGGCGTCTTGTTGCTGATCTATGGCGATGGATTTAGCGCTGGCTGACGAGCGGACGAGGCAGACAATCTTCTGGTCTAATCTGCAATATTCTATCGTTCATATACGCGGCAACAGTTCACCTCGGAGATGGGCCGCGAAGTCTACCCCTTATGCTGGTTGGAAGATTTGAAGCGGTTTTGGATGTCCTTGGCGTCCTGGACCTCAAGAGCGATTCTCTCACATCGAGAGGGCGTTCCTGCATTCATTCGGTTGTTCCAAGGATGAGGGTGACAGTTCAGCCCGATGTTGGTAGCTATTCTGGGTCAATTTTGGCGTTGCTGGCTCCAGTTTGAATGGAATGCTCACGTGAACTCTACATGCTTTGCCGTTCCATGGCCCGGAGGTGCCGGGTAAATATCTCCCTTGGCGTCTGGAACCCCCCAGACTCAACTGCATAAAGAGCGGCCCATTCCATCCTCCTTAAACCATGGCCTTAGTGTCTTCGTTGCATTTGAAAATGGAACCTACCCGCATCGAACTTTCCGAATGCGTAATCGATCTTATGGAACCGGCTCGATGGCGGGGCATACGGTTGTAAAAGCAGGTTCAAATTTCGCACAGCAAGAAAACATCCGCAAAATCGCAGCCCGAAATTGTTTTCCGGGGTAAAGAACGACGGTCGCGATTATTGGCGAAGATTGGGAATGCCGAGTTCGGGCCGCATCGCGGGATCGACGGGCGGGCACTGATGACTGGCAGTGCGCTAGGCATTGGGCTACGAACGGCACCGTGCCCGAGCGTTCCGGCGGACGATGGCATGCCGCTAGCCGCAGGTGGGCATGTCGGCGATGACGGAGTTGATATCTTTCATCTGTTTGCGATCAGGAAGTGGCGGGCGCCCTCTGGCAGATGCGCTCATCGTGGCGTTACACCGCGCCTGCCTGCACCACGGTCACCGCGATCATGTGAAAGACGTCATTCGCGTTGCAACCACGGGACAAATCGTTGGCCGGCTTGGCAAGCCCCTGCAAGATCGGACCGATCGCCGAAGCCCCACCGATCCGCTGGGCGATCTTGTAGCCGATATTGGCGGCATCGAGGTTCGGAAATACGAAGACATTCGCCTGGCCATGCAGCTCGGAATGCGGCGCCTTAGCCGCGCTGACGGCCTCGACAAAAGCAGTATCGAACTGCAATTCCCCATCGATGACCAGATCTGGCGCGGCCTCGTGGGCCAATCGCGTCGCCTCCGTCACCTTGGAGACGCGTTCGTGCACGGCGCTACCGGCCGTCGAAAAGGACAGCATCGCCACCTTTGCCGGCAGGCCGGCGAGCGCCTCGTAGGAACGCGCCGAGGCGATGGCGATATCGGCAAGGCCGGCCGCGTCGGGATCGACGACAAGACCGCAATCGGAAAAGACGAAGGCACCTTTCTTCACATGATGGGGCGCGCACAACATCATCAGGAAAAAACTCGACACGAGGCTGACGCCCGGTGCCCGGCCGATGGTCTGGAGGGCGGCGCGCACGGTGTCCGCGGTCGTCGCCACCGCGCCGGCGACCGTGCCGTCCGCCTCCCCCTCCCGCACCATCATGGCGGCGAAGACGAGCGGCGCGCGCAGTGCCTCGGCTGCCGCCTCCGCATCGATACCCTTGCCGGCGCGAAGCGTATGATAGGCTTGAGCAAGACGCGCCGTGAGCGCCGACGTGGCGGGGTCTTCGATACGGATCCTGCCAGACGTCTCTCCTGCTTCCGCGAGCCGGGCTTCGACCATCGCACGACGACCGACGAGAATGATCTCGGCCAGGCCCTCGCGGGCGGCGCGCACCGCTCCTTCGACGATGCGCGGATCCTCACCCTCGGCGAGAACGATGCGGCGCGGCGCGGCCTTTGCCGCTTCGAGGATGCGGTCGAGCGGTTTCATCAGGCGTGCCCCAGGTAGTGAATGCCGACGAGGATGAAGGCGGCGATGAACAGGGTTTCAGCGACGATGAGCGCGACGGCGTCCCCGCCGACGTCGAGCACGCGGCGCAGCGACGTGCGCATGCCGACTGCGACGATGCCCGCGAGCAGCGCCCAGCGCGAGGCCTCCGAACCCGCCTTCGCCGCGACCTCCGGAATAACGCCGAAAGAATTGAGGGCGGCGAAAATGAGGAAGGCGATGACAAAGCCCGGAAGCAGCGGCGGGCGCTTGCCCGTCTCGCCCTCGCCCTGCGGCACGTTGCGCAGCACGACCGAATAGCTCAGCACGACCGGCGCCAGCATGGTGACGCGGATGAGCTTGACGAGCGTCGCCGTCTCCCCCGCCTCGGGCGACACCGAAAAGCCGGCGCCGACGACCTGCGCCACGTCATGGATGGTGCCGCCGAAAAAGATGCCGGTCGCCCGCGCGTCGAGCCCCATGGTCTGCGCAAGGATCGGATAGGCGATCATCGCCAGCGTGGAAAGCACGGTGACGGAGAGCACGGTGAAGATGAGGTTGCGCTCGGAAAACTCGTTCTTCGGCAGCACCGCGGCAATCGCCATCGCGGCCGACGCGCCGCAGATGGCGACGGAACCGCTGGTGATCAGCGCCAGCCGCCAGCCGCGCCCGAGCAGTTTCGCCGCCAGGAGGCCAAAGCCGATGGTCGCGGCGATGGCCGAGACGAGCAGCAGGATCGTGCTCGCACCGAGCCCGATCAGGAGGTCGACGCTGATGCGCATGCCGAGCAGCGCGACGCCGATCCTGAGCACATGCTTGGCGCAGAACTGGATGCCGGCGACGCACCGCCCCTCTTCGGACAGGAAGTGGAAGGCGATGCCGAGCAGCAGCGCCATCAACATGGCGGGCGCGCCGTAGTGATCGGAGAGGAACTGGGCGGCGACGGCCACTGCGGCGGTCACGGCAAAACCCGGCCAGTAGGCGGAAAATCCCGAGGGCAGAGCCCGGAAACGATCATGGACGGAGGCGGTGAGGCTCATGGTGTTGTTCCGTTCTCAGCGTAAGACTGCCCCGCCCGGCAGACGCCGGACGGGATGTTGCGAGAGGAGAATCAGGCGCGCTTCTGCGCGCGCATGTCGGCGCGGTCGATGCCGGCGACCGGCACGGGCTTCTTCATGGCGTCGCGGCGGAAGGGCTCGCCGAGTTCCTGGTTGAGGATGACTTCCACGAAGGTCGTCACACCGGCCTTCTGGTCCTCGATCGCCCTGGCCAGCGCTTCGGTCAGCGCCGCCGGCGTATCGACGGCGACGCCCTTGAGGCCGCAGCCCTCGGCCACCTTGGCATAGCTGAGATTGGGGTTCAGCTCGGTGCCGACGAAGTTGTTGGCGTACCACAGCGTCGTATTGCGCTTTTCCGCGCCCCACTGGTAGTTGCGGAAGATCACCATGGTGATCGCCGGCCAGCCTTCTCGACCGATCGCACCCATTTCGTTCATCGAGATGCCGAACGCGCCATCGCCGGCAAAACCGACCACCGGCACATCCGGGCAGCCGATCTTGGCGCCGACAATCGAGGGGAAGCCGTAGCCGCAGGGGCCGAACATGCCGGGCGCAAGGTATTTGCGACCCGTCTCGAAAGTCGGATAGGCGTTGCCGATGGCACAGTTGTTGCCGATGTCGGTGGAAACGATGGCCTCCTTGGGCAAGGCGGCCTGGATTGCCCGCCAGGCCTGGCGCGGCGACATGCGGTCCGGCTGGCGGCTACGGGCACCTTCGTTCCATTCCGTGCCCGGATCGTCGTCCTCATGGTCCATGGAGGAGAGTTGCTGCTGCCAGGCCGAGCGGGTGTGATGGATCGCCGCCTTGCGTTCCTCCCGGCCGGCATTGCCCGCCGCCGGCGAAAGCTGTTCGAGGATCCGGCTCGCCACCTGCCTGGCATCGCCGCAAATGCCGACGCTGACCTTCTTGGTGAGGCCGATGCGGTCGGGATTGATGTCGACCTGGATGATCGCGGCGTTCTTCGGCCAATAGTCGATGCCGTAGCCCGGAAGCGTCGAGAAGGGATTGAGCCGGGTGCCAAGCGCCAGAACCACGTCGGCCTTGGAGATCAGCTCCATCGCCGCCTTCGAGCCGTTATAGCCAAGCGGGCCGACGGACAGGCGATGGCTGCCGGGAAAGGCGTCGTTGTGCTGGTAACCGCAGCAGACCGGCGCATCGAGCCGCTCGGCGAGCGCCATGGACTCGCCGATGGCGCCGCCGATGACGACACCGGCGCCGTTGAGGATGACCGGGAACTTCGCTTCCGAGAGAAGCCTGGCGGCCTCCGTGATCGCCTGCGGGCCGCCGGCCGGGCGCTCGAAGCGCACGATGGATGGCAGGTCGACGTCGATCACCTGGGTCCAGTAGTCGCGCGGGATGTTGATCTGCGCGGGAGCGCAGCCGCGCCACGCCTTTTCGATGACCCGGTTCAACACTGGAGGCGGCCGGCCGCAGCGCCTATCGCATCGCCGGCAATCCGCCGGGCCGCGCCATGGAAAACATGCGCCTGCCGGCGGGCGCCCAACCGGTGGACTGGGACAGCAAGGTGACGATGGATTTCAATGTGGTCCGCCAGGTGGAAAAGCCGCTCGACTGGCGGCGCTATCCCTATCCGTTTCTCTATGGCCAGATGGATCCGTCCCTCTTCGATCTCAACGCGTGGCGTGACTGCGCCCGGCGCGCGCTCGCCCGTGAGGATTTCATCCTCATGGCAAGCGATTTCGCCGCTGCTGATGACGTCCGGCTCGTCAATTACATTTGTTCGCGCACCCTGCCCCGGCGCGGCATCCATGCGAACCCGGACGAGATTCTCGTTACCGTCGGCGCGCAGAATGCGCTCTGGATCGTCACACGGCTGATCCTTCAAAACGGTTCCAGCGCGGTCTGCGAGAACCCCTGCCATCCCGATATCAGCGCCTCGCTGCTCCTGAGCGGCGCGAGGGTGACGACCATCGACGTGGATGCGGAGGGCCTGCCGCCGGACAGCTTGCCCGAGGATGTCGACGCCGTCGTCGTCACGCCCAGCCACCATTCGCCGACCGGCGCCACCATGCCGATCGACCGCCGGGTCCGGCTGTTGCAGGCGGCGACTGAACGGGATTTCGTTATCGTGGAAGACGATTACGAATTCGAGATCAGCTTTCTGGCCCCGCCCTCCCCGGCGCTGAAGTCTTTCGATACGACCGGCCGCGTCCTCTATATCGGCAGTTTTTCCAAGTCGTTGTTTCCGGGCCTCAGGCTGGGCTATCTCGTCGCTCCGGCGCCATTCATCCGCAAGGCGCGCGCCCTGCGCTCGCTGATGCTGCGCCATCCGCCCGGCCATCTGCAGCGCACGGCGGCGTATTTCCTGGCGCTGGGCCATTACGATGCCGTGCTGCATCGCATGCGCACCGAATATCACGCCCGCCATATTGCGATGGCCGAGACGTTTCATCGCGAAGGCCTGACGATCGCCGGCGCCTCAGCCTTTGGCGGGACGTCCTTCTGGATGGAAGGTCCAAAAGGGCTTGATGCGGACCGGCTGGTGCAAATCCTGCGTCAGGATGGCGTACTCGTCGAACCCGGCTCTCCGTTTTTCCCAAGAAGCCGCGCCCCCTGCCGCTTCTTCCGCATGGGCTATTCCTCCATACCCAGAAGCAGTATTTCGGAAGGCGTCGCTCGCGTACGCGCGGCCATCGACGCGCATTTTTGACTGGATACAGGCTCGATTGCGGCCCATGGCCGCGCCGGGGCCTGCGGATAACGACCCGTCTCTGGCGGAAGCCAAGACGATCCTCGTCGACTATGTCGAGAAGGGCTCGGACCGTCGGTCGTGCGACGTGGTCGCGCCAAACTGAAGAATGCGCAAACACAAGAAGGAGCGGGCCGCGATGAAAGATGCCCGGCGTTGATGGAAACGGAACCGGGGCCCTACGAAAGGCCTGCTCTCAAGAACACATTTTCATCATGGTGTCGCGGATACCTTCCCTGGCGCCGAGGGCGGCGCGATTGAGGGGGGCGGAGACCGTCGGGGCCGCCAGACCGCCCGATACCCGGAGGATTTCGTGGTCGAGATAGTCGAAGAACCGTTCCTGGATCTCGGCGCACCACGTCGCGCCCATCGATAGCCGGCGCGCGGTTTGCTCAGCGATGAGCACCCGGTTCGTCTTTTTGATCGAGCGGCCAATGGTCTCCCAGTCCATGCCGTGATGGTCGAGATTGCGGAGATCGATGACCTCGGCATCGATGCCGCATTCTTCGGCAGCCTCAAGAGCGTGCTGGACCATGACCGATGTCGCAAGCACGGTGCAGGCCCCGCCCTCTCGCACCACGCGGGCGGAGCCGAATGGAATGCAGAATTCCCGATCCCCCGCGGGCACTTCGAATTCCCGCTGGTAGAAGGCGACATGTTCGAACACGACGACCGGATCGTCGCAACGCAGCGCCGAATTCATCAGGCCGATATAATCGAACGCCGTGGTCGGCATCACGATGCGCCAGCCGGGAAACATGCCGAAGAGCGCCGATGGATCGCCCGAATGCTGGGAGCCGTAGCCCGTATGCGGCGAAATGCGCACCCGAAGCACCAGCGGCACCGGAAAACCGCCACCGAACATGTGCCGCACCTTGCCGACACCATTGACGATCTGATCCGCGGCGGTGAAGCAGAAATCGCCGAACATGATCTCGACGATCGGCCGAAGACCGTTGAGCGCGGCGCCGAGCGCGACCCCGGTGAACCCGTTTTCGGCGATCGGCATCGGCAGAATGCGCTGCGGCCAGCGTTCCAGTGCGCCTTTGGTAAATCCGCTGACGCCGCCGCGCATCTGGTGCGCGTCCTCGCCCATGACGACGATGGTGGGGTCGCGATCCATTGCGGCTGCAATGGTTTCGGACGCGGCGGTGACGTATTTGAGTGTCTCGACCGCGCCCTCACGCATCCTGTCATGATCGAGGAAGCGGGCGTCCCGCAATTCGGCGAGCGTGCCGACGATCCCTTCATCCACGGTCGCAGGATCGGGATAGAGGCGAGCGGGGATCTGGAGCGTATTGCCGCCGGCCACGGGCTCGGTCAGGCGTGCGGCGGCCGCCGCGACGCGTTCGGTCACCAGACTGTCGATGCGGGCGAACTCCTCCTTGCTCGCAAAGCCGAGCGAGGTCAGCCGGGCATGCGCGAGATGAATGGGATCGCGCTTTTTCCACTCCGCTTCCTCTTCGCGCGAGCGATAGCCGAAATCGCTTCCCGCGCGGCCGCCGGACTGATGCAGATGGCGGTAGCAGAGCGCCTCCACCACGACGGGACCGCCGGTCTCCCGGATCATGCGGCGTGCTTCCATCATCGCCTTGCGAACGGCCACGACATCCATTCCGTCGCACTCGATCGACGCGATGCCGAGCATGGCCCCGCGGGACGCGAGCCGTATCTCGCGGGTCACCTCGGAGATGTGGGTGGAAACGCCGTAGAGATTGTTCTCGATGAAGAAAACCACGGGCAGGTTCTGCGCGGCGGCGATGTTCATTGATTCGTAGGTGGTGCCCGAAAGCGTTGCGCCGTCGCCGAAGAAGGTCACGGATATGGCGTCGCGACCGAGCATGCGATCCGCCAGCGCATAGCCTACGGCGTGCGGCGGATTTCCGCCGATAATCGCGGACGTCCCGACAATGCCGGCGGCGGCGTGGCGCATGTGCATCGAGCCGCCACGGCCGCCGCAATAGCCAGGCATCAGCCCCATGATCTCGGCCATGAGACGATAAATTGCGTCATTCATGCCTTCCGCGAAGGCGTCGCGGCCGATGTCGAAATCCGCGGGCAATGCGGCATTCAGGAGCTTGGTCAGCACCTGGTGGTGGGCCCGGTGCGTGCCGTTGATCTTGTCGTCCGTGCCGAGAACGGACATGGCGCCGACGCCGCAGGCCTCCTGCCCGATGCTCGCATGCGCCGGGCCATGGATCAGGCCGGCCTTTTCGAGATCGAGCAACTTTTCCTCGAACCGCCGGACGAGCAGCATCTGCCCATACCAGTTCACGAGGTCGCGCGCGCCTTCGTCGCGCCAGTCCGCCTCGTTCACCTCGATGCGGAACCACGGCGCCTTCGGCGAAATCGACAACTGGCTGACCATGGATTTCCTTTCAAGAGACTGCCGGAGCTTTGCGAATTCCATTTCTGGAAATTAATTCCGATTTTGATTGATTGTCAAACGATGCCGTGCCAGCCTTGTGTCCCAACAAGCTCTCTTCATCTCGCGAAAGTTCAGCTATGATCAGGGACCGCGATCTCTTGAACGCACTTACGGAAACGGTGCGCCGTTTCGTCCGCGCGCGGCTGATGCCCGCCGAGGCGCAGGTCGAGGAGGACAATGCGATCCCGCAGGGCATCGTCGACGACATGCGGTCCCTGGGCCTGTTCGGGATGTCGATACCCGAGACCCATGGCGGACTGGGCCTGACCATGGAGGAAGAGGTGCTCGTGGCTCTCGAACTCGGTTACACCTCCCCGGCGTTCCGCTCGGTCATCGGCACGAATAACGGCATCGGCGCGCAGGGCATCATCCTCGACGGAACCGACGCGCAGAAGAACCGCTGGCTGCCGCGCATGGCGAGCGGCGAGGTGATCGGCTCCTTCGCGCTGACGGAGCCCGACATCGGTTCGGACGCCGCCTCGGTCAAGACGACGGCAACGAAGGATGGCGATTTCTACCTGCTCAACGGAACCAAGCGTTATATCACCAATGCGCCCGTGGCCGATGTCTTCACCGTGATGGCCCGTACCGGCGGGGCTGGCGCGGGAGGCGTGTCGGCCTTCATCGTTGCGAGCGACAGCCCGGGGCTTTCCCTTGGCCCCGTGGACAAGAAGATGGGCCAGCGCGGCACTCGCACCTGCGACGTCATATTCGACAATTGCCGTGTTCCCGCCGACGCGTTGATCGGCGGTCGGGAAGGCCAGGGCTTCAAGACGGCGATGAAAGTGCTCAACCGCGGCAGGCTGCACATCGCCGCTGTTTGCACCGGCACGGCGCAGAGGCTTTGCGACGAGAGCGTCGCCTTCGCCAGGACGCGTACCCAGTTCGGCAAGCCCATCGCGGAACACCAGTTGATTCAGGCGATGCTCGCCGACAGCGCGACCGAAACCTTCGCCGGTCGCTCGATGGTGCTGGAGGCGGCCCGGATGTTCGATGCCGGCGAACGCATCGTTCAGCAGGCCGCAAGCGCGAAACTCTTCTGCTCGGAAATGGTGGGCCGCGTCGCCGACCGTGCTGTGCAGATCCATGGCGGCGCTGGCTATATGCAAGCCTGTCCGGTGGAGCATTTCTACCGCGATGTCAGGCTGTTCCGCCTCTATGAGGGCACGTCGCAGATACAGCAACTCATCATCGCCGGTGAAATTCTGAAAGCCTGACGTCAGCGCGCCTTGTCGATCCGGCTGCCTTCGCCGCCGGCAAGCCTTTCGCGCATCTGTTCCACGAGCGCGACCAGTCTGGGGCCAACGACCTTGCGGCAATGGTCCTCAGGCAGGATATCGACGATCCCGCCACAGGTCAGGGCCACGGTCGGCGAACCGTCGGTTGGATGAAACGTGACGCCGACGGCGTTGATGTAACTGTGCCACGAGCCGAAGGCCGTGACGAAACCGAACTGGGCCTGATCCCGCAGCGCCTGGTCGAGATCGGTGACGAAGCGCTCGCTGCGCCGGGCATCCGCCTGCTTCAGCGCCGCGACGAGCGCACCCCGCCTTTCCTCATCGAGACCCGTGAGATAGGCGAGGCCCATGGCGGTTCGCGCCATGGGCACGCGCGATCCCACATTCAGTTGCAGCGTCACCGGCGACATCGACCGGCAATTGGCCAGATAGACCATTTCGAGCCCGTCGCAGGCGCCCAGCGCCACGGCGGCGCCCGTCCGGTCCGCGAGTTCCTGCATCAGGGGCCGCGCAATATGGATGATCGGATTGGAGCTGAGCGCCGAATAGCCCAGCGCGACGGTCGCTGCGCCGATGCTGTAACGGCCCAGCACCGCATCGTAATGCAGGTAGCCAAGGTTGACGAGCGTGGCGGTGAGCCGGGAAACGGTCGCCCCGGCCAGGCCGGTCCGGTCGATCAGTTCCTGGTTTCCCAGCGTGGCGTCATCGGGCGTGAAGGCGCGCAGGATATCCAGCCCGCGCGTGAGCGACGCGGCCGAATTCCCCGAACTTCCCGTGGCAGAACTCTCCGTCGGCTTGCTTCGCTTTCGCATCCTGCTCGACTATCACCTCATGCAGGCGAGATCAAAAATGGAAATTATTTTCAATTACGTTGACGACGAAAGCGGGGCTTGTCAATATTGGCGCAGGCCAGCCTTTGGAAAGACCGTCATGACAAAGCCGAAGATGCCGCTCGCGGGCATACGCATCCTGGATTTCAGCCGCGTGCTTGCAGGTCCCTGGGCGACGATGAGCCTTGCGGACCTCGGAGCGGACGTCTGGAAGATCGAGAACATCGCCGGCGGCGACGACACGCGCGCCTGGTCCGTCCCGAACTACAAGGGCGTGAGCACCTATTATCTTTGCGCCAATCGCGGCAAGCACAGCATCGCGCTCGATCTCAAGAACCCGCAGGCTTTGCGGATCGCGCTCGACCTTGCGGCGAAAGCGGATGTGATCGTCGAGAATTTCACCGCTGGCACCGCCGAACGCCTCGGCATCGGCTATGACGCGATCCGCGCCATCAATCCAGCCATCGTCTATTGCTCGATCTCCGGCTATGGCCAGACCGGGCCGGAACGGGACAGGCCGGGTTACGACTTCATCATGCAGGCCGAAAGCGGGCTGATGTCGATTACCGGCGAGGTGGACGGCCCGCCCAACCGGCTCGGCGTCGCATTCACCGATGTCGTTGCGGGCATGACGGCGACCCAGTCGATCCTCGCCGCGCTCTACCAGCGGCGGGAGACCGGCGAAGGCCAGTATATCGATGTCGCGCTTCTGGATTCGGCGCTCAACATGCTGATCAACGTCGGCACCGGCTATCTCAATGCCGGCGCCGAACCCAGGCGCTATGGCAACGCCCATCCGACAGTCGTTCCCTATCAGGTGTTCGATGCATCGGACGGCGTCTTCGCGCTGGCGGTCGGCAACGACCGGATCTTCCGGAGCTTCTGCGAGCAGGTGATCGACCGACCGGACATGGCCGTCGACCGGCGTTTTCTCACCGCGCATCTGCGCGCCGTCAATCGCAGCGCCTTGATCCCCGACCTGATCGACATCCTGAAGCAACAGACCTGCCAGCATTGGCTCGATGCCTGCACGAAGGCGAACGTGCCGGCAGGCCGCGTGAAGACTGTTTCCGAGGCGCTGCGGAGCCCAAGCGTGCTCGAACGCGGCGTCGTCCAGGAACTCGAGCATCATGAATTGGGGCCGATCCGGCTGATCCGCCCGGCCCACGGGCTCGCCTGCCAGGCCGGCCTCCGATCCAAGGCGCCGCCCCTGTTGGGCGAGGATACGAGCAGCGTGCTCGAAAGCGTGCTCGGGCTTTCCGCCGAAGAGATCGGCGCGCTTGCGGCGGCGGGCGCGATTGCCTGCCACGACCCCACCTGAGACCTGGCCGGGCATAGAATATCGACATGCGCGGCTATCCCCGATACGCGCCTCCGGCGCCCGAGATGCGGATGGCCTCAATAGAGGTTGCGGCCATACATCGTCGATTTCTTGGCGAAATCGCTCCGATATTCCTGCGGGCTCTTCCGGTACACGGCGCAAAAGGCCCGGTAGTAGGCGGAGGGCGTGGCGAAGCCGCAGGCAAGACCGGTCTCGCGGATGCTCATCGAACTGTAGAGCAGTAGCTCCTTGGCATGCTGGAGCCTCAGGGCCATGTAGATCTTCTTCGGGCTGGTATTGAGGTGCCGCCGGAAGAGATATTGCAATTCGCGAACGGAAACGCCGCAGCGGTCTGCGATCGCCTCCATTTCCAGTGGTTCCTCGACCGTTTCCTGCATGATCCGCCGCGCCCGGCTCAGTACAGGATTGACCAGGAAGGGCTGCCCGTTGACGATCTCGCGCTGCCTAACCTCGGCGGGGCGCGGCGCGGCATAGATCAGTTCGTTGCAGACGAGATTGTAGAGCGCAGCCCCGCACATCGAGCGCAGCATCGTCATCGAATAGTCGAGCGTCGCGGCCTGCCCGGCGCAGGTCGAGCGGTTGCGGTCGACGACATAGAGCTGCTCGACCACACGGCTGGTGGCCGAGAATTCCCGCAGCGACGCCATGCCGGTCCAATGACAGGTCGCCATATATCCATCCAGCAAGCCCGCCTCGGCAAGAAGCAACGGGCCGGCATCGACGCCGCAAAGATGCGCGCCGGCCGCCGACTGACGCCGCAGCCATTTGAACAGCCTGGCCTTCGCCGCCTCCGCTACGTCATAGGTGACGTGGAGAAAGACAAGGTCGTATTTCCTGGCGTCGTCGAAACCGGCGGTGACCGGTAGCGCGATGTCCATGCTCGTCGGCGCGGCCTCAGGATCGGCCGGCATGAAATCGATGCTGAACATGGCTTCCTCGCTCACCCGGTTGGCGGCGCGGAACGGCTCGATCGAGAGGAAGATGGTGTGCAGCGAGGGCTCCCGGCCGACGACGAGAGCAATCGAACGCTTCCGCTCGACCTCGAATTCCGATGATCGGCCCGCTGTCTGCAAACGTTCCAGGAACGCCCCTTTCCACCCGGTTGCCCGGGCAACGTCAAAAGCGACACTTATCTCGCTATTGGCACGATAATATTCGCTTTTGTCAATAATCATGGTTTTTTTCGATGCCATTATCCTCTCGTAGCAGCGAAGAGAAAATAAGGAACGTCGCTGCGAAGAGCCACGACATCAGTGGATGGGAGATAGAATAATGCAGCTTAGACAGTATCAGACCCGATTCGAGTCCGTACGCAGCCGCGCCGTTCTGGCAGCGGCAGCGACAATGCTTGCCTCGCTCGCTGCTTTTCCGACATTGGGACTTGCCGCGGACGAGAGCCGGCCTGTTGTCATCGCTCGCGACATGGATTTCAACTCGCTCGATCCGGCGCGCGCCTTTTGCGACACCTGTCAGATCTATCTGAGTTCGGTCTATGACCGCCTCGTCGATCTGTCGCCGGACAACACGTCGATCGTGCCGATGATCGCGAAGGAATGGAGCGCCAACGCCGACGCCACCGTGGTAACCTTCAAGCTCGATCCGGCCGCGAAATTTTCCGACGGTTCTCAGGTCGAAGCCAAGGACGTCAAGTGGACGCTCGAGCGGCTGAAGAACATCAAGGGCGGCATCGCCTATATCCTCGACAATGTGAAGTCGATCGAAACGCCGGATGCCGGCACCGTCGTGGTCACGCTGACGGCCCCCAATTCGGAATTCGTCGGATCGCTGACCGCGCCCTATGCCGGCATCGTCAACTCCGACGTGGTCGCGCAACACGGTGGCGACGCCGGTGCCGATGCGGCCACCAAGGACACGGCCGAGCAGTGGTTGCTGGCCAATTCCGCCGGCGCCGGGGCTTACGTGCTCGAAAGCTACAGCCCCAGCCATGAGCTGCGCCTGAAGCGGAACGACAAGTATTGGGGCAAGAAGCCGGCTGTCGGCCAGTTCATCTTCCTGCAGTCCAAGGATGCCGTCAGCCAGACGCAGCTGCTCGAAAGCGGCAGCGCCGACATCGCCATGCAGGTCGATCCGACGACCGCGAAGAACATCACCAACGAGAACGTCGTCGTCGAGACCAGGCCATCCTTCAACATGGTCTATGTCGCCATCAGCCCCGGCGCCAAGAACCTGCCGCATCCGCTCGATGCCAAGATCCGCGAGGCGATCGCCACCGCCATCGATTATGACGGCATCATCGACCTCACCGTCGATGGCAAGGCAATCCGGCTGCCTGCCCCGATCCCGAACGGCTTCCCCGGCGGCGGCGTCGGCGAGCCGATCAAATACGACGTTGAAAAGGCGAAGGCGCTGATGAAGGAGGCGGGAGCCGCCGATGGCTTCACGCTGAACGCGACCTACCCGAACGTCAACCAGTATGGCGTCGACTACACGCTGATGATGCAGAAGATCCAGCAGGATCTGGCCGAGATCAATATCAAGCTCGAACTGGCGCCGGTGGAATTCTCCGTCTGGCGTGAGAAAGTCAATGGCGACGGGATCCCGGTGACGGCGGTGTTCTTCGCGCCGGATTATTACGGCTCATCGCAATATGCCCAGTATTTCGCGATGATGGACGGCACCGTCTGGTACAAGCGCGCCGGCGGCAAGAACGACCCGACGCTCGCCAATCCCGAAACCGCCAAGCTGCTCGCGGATGCTCTCGCGGCGCCGGCCGGCAAGAGCGGCGAACTGTTCGGGAAGCTCGGCGGCATCATGGCCAGCGAGCATGTCATCCTGCCGATCCTGAGCCCCGATGCCGTGTTCGTATCCCGCAAGGGCGTCAGCGGCCTGCGTTTCAGCGCCTGCTGCAACGTGGTCCTGTCGGACATCAAAGCCGAGTAACATACCCGCCAGGACGCATGACAAAGACCGGAGGCAGTCGCTTCCGGTCCAAGGACTTGCACTGCCGGGAAACGACGGCGTTGAGCGCCCCCGGCGCGAAGCACCGGTTGATCAATGCCCTGTTCTCCGCAAAACTGGCCGGATGCCGGATCGCCGCGCCCTCCTGGGAAAAGGAGCGGCTGACGCGGCGGGAATCGCATTGCGGCTTTCGGATCTCGAAAGACCCGGCGCCGGACAGGAACCACCAAAAGCTGGACCCGAGAACATCATGACACAATACGTGTTGCGACGGTTGATCTCCATCCCCCTCCTTCTGCTGGGCGTGGCGACCGTGGCATTCTTCCTCTCCCACTTCACGCAGGCGGACCCGCTGTCCGCCCTCGTCAGCGAGCGGCAGATGAACAACCCGGAGGTGGTGGCGGCGGCCAAGCAGCGGTGGGGGCTGGATCGCAGCCTGCCTGAGCAATACCTGATCTATGTGAAAAACCTGGTGACCGGCGATCTCGGCGTTTCGTTCAGGACGCGCAGGCCAGTCATCACCGACATCGCCGAGCGGCTGCCGGCGACGCTCGAACTCGTCATCTTCGCCATGCTCTTCGGCACCGTCAGCGGCGTGGCGCTCGGCGTGCTCGCCTCGCGGTTCCAGGACCGACCCCTCGATTATTTCGCCCGCTTCGTGGCGCTCTTCGGCTCCACGGTGCCCGTGTTCTGGTCCGGCCTGCTGTTGCTCTATCTGTTCACCGTGAAATTCGGATGGATTCCCGGGCCCAGCCGGCTCGATGCGCGCGCCGAGCCGCCGCCGTTCATGACGGGAATGCTGACGATCGACGCCTTGGCCGCGGGGCAGTTCGGCACGTTCCTCAATGCGCTGCACCACCTCGTGCTGCCGTCCTTCGTGCTTGGCTGGACGGTGACCGGCATCATTTCGCGACTGGTGCGGGCGAGCATGCTCGACGCCCTCGGGCAGGACTACATCCTCGCCGCGCGCGCCAAGGGCGCGGGCGAGGCGCGCACGCTGCTGCGCCACGCGCTGCCGAACGCCATGATACCGACCCTGACGATCATCGGCTATTCCTTCGCCTACCTGATCACGGGCGCGGTGCTCACCGAGTCGGTTTTTGCCTGGCCCGGCATAGGCTCCTACGCCGTCGATTCCGCGCGCACCCTCGATTACCCGGCGATCATCGGCGTTTCCCTGATCGGCGCCTCGGCATTCCTGCTGGCGAACCTCGTCACCGATGTCGCCTATGCCTACGCCAATCCTCGCATCCGACTGGAGTGATCCCATGTCCACCGCTATGGGCGCGAGAGCGCATTGGATACACGGTCTTGCACTTCGGCCCGCCTTGGTCGCCGGCCTGCTGATCATCGGCTTCTGGATCGTCGTGGCGCTGACGATCGACGTCTGGACCGTCTACGACCCGCTCAAGATCGTGGCGCGAAAGCTGCAAGAGCCGTCGCTGCGGCACTGGCTCGGCACGGATGCGCTCGGACGCGACGTGATGACGCGCACGCTTTACGGCGTCCGCTATTCGCTGGCCATTTCCGTGGTGGTCGTGGTCTGTTCTGTCGTGATCGGCTCGCTGGTCGGTGCGATCGCCGGATTTTTCGGCGGCTGGACCGACGGTATCTTGATGCGCATCGTCGATGTCACGCTGGCCTTCCCGCCGGTTCTGCTGGCCATGGCCGTGGCCGCCTCCCTCGGGCCGGGGCTGCAGAATGCGGCGATCGCGGTCATCGTGGTCTGGTGGCCGGTCTATGCGCGCCTGATGCGCGGCCAGGTGCTGGACGTGATTTCGCGCGATCATATCGAAGCCGCTCGCGCGGGGGGCGCTTCCTCCTATCGCCTGCTCACCAAGCATATCCTGCCGCTGTCGTGGACGCCGACGATCATCAGCGCCACCATGGATTTCGGCCAGGTCGTCCTGCTTGCCGCCTCGCTCAGCTTCATCGGTCTGGGCGCTCAGCCGCCGGCTCCGGAATGGGGCGCGATGATCTCGGACGGCGCGGCGCATTTCTACTCGTGGTGGATCGCCTTCGGTCCCGGCATGGCCATCCTGATGCTCGGGCTCGGCTTCAATTTCGTCGGCGATGCGCTGCGCGACATCCTCGACCCGAGGGAGCACTGAGACATGGCGGAGACGGCCCCCCTGCTTCAAGCGAAAGACCTGCGCGTGACGCTGCGCAGCGGCATCGAAATCGTGCGCGGCGTGAGCTTCACCGCGAAGGCCGGCAAGGTTCTCGGCATCGTCGGCGAGTCCGGCTCCGGCAAGTCGATCACCATGCGCGCGGTCATGGGTCTCTCCCCACCGGGATCGGTGATTTCGGGCTCGATAAAATTGCGCGGCGAGGAACTGGTGCGCGCACCGGAACGGCGCATGCGGGCGCTGCGCGGCAGCAGGATCGGGCTGAT
The DNA here is from genome assembly GCF_029601685.1 of Rhizobium sp. YJ-22. Lineage (NCBI taxonomy): Bacteria > Pseudomonadati > Pseudomonadota > Alphaproteobacteria > Hyphomicrobiales > Rhizobiaceae > Rhizobium > Rhizobium sp. YJ-22. Next base: position 19,356 of record NZ_JARRIR010000017.1, read on the forward strand.
CTTCCAGGATCCGATGACGGCGCTCAATCCCGTTGTTACCGTCGGCAAGCTGATCGCCGAGGCCGTCCGCCTGCACAATCCCGGCATGCCGGCCCAGAAGGCATGGCAACGGGCCGTCGAATTGCTGGAACTCGTTTCGGTGCCCGAGCCGGACGTTCGCGCCAATCAGTATGTCCACGAATTCTCGGGCGGCATGCGCCAGCGCGCCATGATCGCGATGGCGGTCGCCAACAATCCGGATGTGCTGATCGCCGACGAACCGACGACGGCGCTCGATGTCACCGTCCAGGCGCAGATCCTCGATGTCCTCAAGGGCTTGCAGGACAGGTTTTCCATGGGCCTCATCCTGATCACGCATGATCTGGGGGTCGTTGCCGGCGCGGCGGACGACGTGATCGTCATGTATGCCGGCAAGATCATGGAAAGCGGCAGCGTCCGGGATATCTTCTACCGCACGCGGCATCCCTACACGCACGGCCTGCTGTCCTGTCTGCCGAAGATCTCAGGCGAACAGTTGCGGCTCGAACCCATTCCCGGCAGCCCGCCCCTGCTCAGCGCCAGGCCGAAGGGCTGCCCGTTTCACCCGCGTTGTCCCATGGCGCGCGACGTCTGCCGCGTCGATGAACCCGCGCTGCGTCCGGTGGACAACGTGCTGACCGCCTGCCACTTCGCGGAGCAACTGCGCGATGGCCTTGCCGACGGGACGAATACGGAGGCGGAACGCGCATGACCCTAGAGAGATCAACGGGTTTCTCCGGCACCGAGCCGATCCTGACCGTGCGTAACGTCACCAAGGATTTCGACGTGAAGGGCGGCCTGCTCGGCTGGCGCTCGGTGCGCAAGGTCAAGGCCGTCGGCGGCGTCTCCTTCGATCTGGCAAAAGGCGAAACCCTCGGCCTGGTGGGGGAATCGGGCTGCGGAAAATCGACGCTCGGCCGCTGCCTCCTGCGGCTCGTCGAGCCGACCTCCGGCGAGGTGAGCTTCAAGGGCACCAACCTCTCCAGCCTGTCGGCCGAGGAGATGCGCAAGTTTCGCGGCAATCTGCAGATCGTGTTCCAGGATCCACTCGCATCGCTTCATCCACGCATGAAGATCCGCGACATCATCGCCGAGCCTCTCCGTCTCATCGGAGTGACCGGCAGGCCCGCGCTCGACAGGGCGTTCGAACTGCTCGACCTCGTTCGTCTCGCGCCTGAACATGGCGAACGCTATCCGCACGAACTGTCGGGCGGCCAGCGGCAGCGCGTCGGCATCGCACGCGCATTGGCGCTCGAGCCGGAGGTGCTGGTGCTCGACGAGCCGGTCTCGGCACTCGACGTCTCGGTGCAGGCGGGCGTGCTGAACCTGCTCGGGGAATTGCAGGAGAGGCTGGGCATCGCCTATGTGTTCATTGCCCATGATCTCGCGGTGGTCCGACATGTCTCGGACCGCGTCGCGGTGATGTATCTCGGCAAAATCGTCGAGATCGGCGCGGCATCGCAGATCTACGGAGCACCGGCCCATCCCTATACCAGGGCGCTGCTGTCCGCCGTGCCCCTGCCCGACCCCGACGCGGAGCGCGCACGTCGCCGGATCACGCTCAAGGGAGACGTGCCGAGCCCGCTCAACGTGCCGTCGGGCTGTCCCTTCCGCACCCGCTGCTGGAAAGCACAGGACGTGTGCGCGAATGTCGCCCCGGAACTCGACGCCATCGAGGCCGGACATCGCGCCGCATGCCACTTCCCGGAACGCGGAGGACAGACCGCCGGCATCATGGACACCACGACCGCGGAGGTAACGAGATGACGCCCCATGGCGCCGATCATACGCCGCTCGTTTTCGGCGCCATCGCCGACGATCTGACGGGCGGCCTCGAACTGGCCTCGATGCTGATCGCGCGGGGTGTTCCAACGACACTTTCAATCGGTCCCGGAGCGCCGGCCCGCTACGGCAGCGCCCATGTCTTCGCACTGAAATCCCGGGTCGCGCCCGCTTCCGAGGCGGTCGGAGCGACGCTCGAAGCGCTGGAGCGCCTCATCGAACAGGGTGCGCGACAAATCTTCTTCAAATACTGCGCCACCTTCGATTCCACTCCAGCCGGCAATATCGGCCCCTGCGCGGAGGCGATCCTGGACCGGCTCGGCGCGCGGCAGGCGCTTTTCGTTCCGGCGCTCTGCGAGACGCGGCGCACCGTCTATCTCGGTCATATGTTCGGGGGCGCCCAGCTCCTGGCGGAATCGCCGAAGCGGCTCGATCCGCTGACGCCGATGACGGACTCCAACCTCGTCCGCGTCCTGCAGGCCCAGAGCCAAAAGCAGGTCGGTCTCATCGACTATACGGTGGTCGACCAGGGCCCGGAGGCGATACGCAGCCGCCTGGAGGCGATAGCCGGAACGTCGTTCTTCCTGTGCGATACGCTCTATGAGCGTCATCTCGCCTCGCTCGCCGCGGCAGCCGTCGATGCGCCGCTGTTGACGGGCAACTCGTCCGTCGCAGCCCATCTGCCGCCCCTGTGGTTTGAGAACGGCCTGGCGCCCGCACCCGCGCCCGTGCGGCTCGATGGTGTGGATGGCCCCGGAGCGGTGCTGGTGGGCAGTCTGGCGGAGCAGACGGCCGCCCAGCTCGATCGCTTCGCGCAATCGCACGGGGTTTTCAGCATCGACATCGGTCAGGCCTATGCCGGCCGCGACGTCGTCTCCGATGCCAAGCGGTTCGCCGCGACCGAAACGGCCGCCGGCAGGGACTTCGCGATCAGCACCAGCCTGCCGCAAACCCGTGTCGAAGCCCTGCAGGCCGCCCACGGCCGGCTTGAAACCGGGGCCAAAGCCGAGGCCATCCTTTCGGAAATCGCCCGGTCGATCGTGCTCGACCATGGCGTGCGGCGGCTGGTCGTGGCGGGCGGCGAGACGTCAGGCGCGGTGGTGCGAGCGCTCGGCATAACCGATCTCGATGTTGGCCCCTATCGCGAACCGGGCTTTTCCCGGTCGGTCGCTGCGCAACCTTTTCCCATTGCCCTGATGCTGAAGTCCGGAAAGCTCGGCGACGTCGATATCTTCGCCTCGGCGCTCGACGACATGCGCCGCCCGATCTGCGAAGCGCCGGTTCTCGACCGTTGGCCTCCGAAAGTTTGACCCGATGAGCCTATCCTCCCAAGACCTCCGCCAATCCTTGATCGACGCTTCGATCGACGCCGAAATCCAGCGCATCAACGTCGGAACGACAGGCAATATGAGCGTGCGCACGGATCAAGGCATGCTCATCACCCCGAGCGGCATTCCGCCGCGCGAGCTTGCGCCGGACATGATCGTCGCGATGGATCTCGACGGCAACTGGTCAGGCAAAGTCAAGCCGTCCAGCGAGTGGGCGCTGCATTCTGCCCTCTACAGGAGGCGCCCGGAGATCCGGGCGGTGGTGCATGCCCATCCGGATCACTGTGTCGCGCTCTCCTGCGCGCGCATCGGGCTGCCCGCCTTCCACTACATGATCGCCGGCTTCGGCGGCGATGACGTGCGCTGCTCACGCTATGCCACGTTCGGATCGCCGGCGCTTGGGGAAGCCACCGTCGAGGCGATGGAAAATCGAACCGCCTGCCTGCTCGCCAACCACGGCATGGTCACGGCGGGATCCACTCTGGCGGACGCTTACGGCCGGGCGCTGAAGCTTGAGACGCTCGCACGCCAATACATGCTTTGCAGATCCTTCGCTGAACCTGTCCTGCTCAACAGGAACGAGCTGGTCGAAGTCGAGCAACGTTACAAGACCTACGGGCGGCAAGACGCGCTGAAGGCGTGAAAGGGAGAGACGAAGATGGAACACAAGCTCATCAACAGCCGCGACAATGCACTGCTGGCGCGGGCCGGCAAGGTGGTGCCGAACGGCGTTTGGGGACACATGGCCACGCGCGCGATCGGCCCGGGCTATCCGCAATTCTTTGCGAAATCCGACGGATGCCGCGTCTGGGACGTCGATGGCAATGAGTATATCGATTTCATGTGCGCCTGGGGGCCGAACATACTGGGCTACAAGCAGGCCGATGTCGATCGGGCCGCCATCGACCAGATCGCCATCGGCGATATCGGCAACGGACCGACCGAAGTGATGGTGGAACTGGCGGAGACGCTGGTCGACACGATCGACTATGCCGACTGGGCTCTCTTCCAAAAGAACGGCACCGACGCGACCACCACCTGCGTCTCGGTTGCGCGCGCCGCCACCGGCAAGCGCAAGATCCTGGTGGCCCGCGGCGCCTATCACGGCGCGGTTCCGTGGTGCTCGCCCTCGCTCATCGGCGTGACGGCGGAGGATCGCGCCCACCTGATCCAGTTCGATTACAACGACGTCGCCAGCCTCGACGAAGCCGTGGCGCAGGCCGGCGACGACCTGGCGGCGATCATGATGACGGCCTATCGCCACGATGTGAACCGCGATCAGGAAATGCCCGACGAAGCATTCCTCAGGCATGCGCGCGCCATCTGCGACCGGATGCAGGCGGCGCTGATCCTTGACGATGTCCGCGCCGGCTTCCGGCTGGACCTGCGCGGCAGCTGGGCGCGCTACGGTGTCAAGCCGGATCTCGGCGCCTATTCGAAATCCATCGCCAATGGCTGGCCGCTCGCCGCGGTGGCGGGCAGCCGGAGCATGCTGGAAGGCGCCTCCAGGATATTCGTGACCGGCTCCTTCTGGTACGGATCCGCCGCCATGGCCGCCGCGCTGAAGACCATTGAAATTCTCAGGACGACGGACGCTCTTGCTCATACAGAAGCCATGGGCCAGCGGCTTCGCGATGGGCTGGCGGAGATCGCCACCCGCCACGGCTTCGAATTGAGCCAGACCGGTCCGGTGCAGATGCCGATGGTCCGCTTCGTCGACGACCAGGATCTCGCGGTCGCCAACATATTCTGCGCGGCGGCCCTGCGCCACGGCATATACCTGCATCCGCGGCACAACATGTTCCTGTGCGCCGCTCACCAGCCCGCGGATATCGATCGCGCGCTCGAGGCGGCGGACGCCGCCATGAGGGACACGGCGAGAACGGCAAAATAGCACCTGGGCTGGACACGATGGCGGGCGGAGGGATTGAGGAACCCGTCGTTCGCGGCTTTACCGCAGCAATCGAGGGCAGAATGAAGGATCATGCCGATGCCGGCACGCGATAAAACTTGCTGCGATCCCCGCCGCACCTTTTCGATAGCACTCGCATCTCTCGAGCCCGCGCTGCATGCCGCATTGCTGTCCATCGAGCCCTTTCGGGCGGCGAACAGGCTGAGCCAATCGCCACTGTTCCAGATAGACTTCCTATCGGCCAGGAATGACCGGCGCCCGTCGATGGACATCGCCCTGCGCCCCACCGCCTCGCTCCATGACAGCAAGATCTATGATCTGATACTGCTGCACTCCTCCTATGAATTCAGCGACGACAGGAAGAGCGCGCTCTTCCGATGGCTGCGCCGGCAGGCGGCGTCCAGAGCGCATATCTGCGCGCTGGACGCGGCGCCCCTCCTGCTTGCGGAAGCCGGTCTCCTCAGGGGCTACCGGGCCACCAGCCACTGGAGCACAATCCCGTCCTTCAGAGAGCTTCATCCGGAAACGGATGTCGTCGAACAGCTATTCGTCGTGGATCGTGACCGCTCGACGTGTGCGGGGCAGCTGGCAAGCCTGGACTTGTCGTTGCATATGCTCGAGCGCTTTTGCGGAAGCGCCCTGGCGGAGCTTGTCGCCAACGAAATCGTCTATCCCGCCGCGAGAGCCGACCACTGCCCGCAGCGCCAGATCGTCAACCATACGGCATGGCAGACGAACCCCTTCCTGGCGCGGGCGCAGCAGCTGATGCAGGAGACCATAGAAGAGCCGCTGTCGATCGAGGCTCTGGCGGGGCGTTGCGGAATTTCCGTCCGGGAGCTGCAATACCTCTTCCGCAAATACCTCAAGGCCAGCCCGAAGAGCTATTATCTGACCTTCCGGCTGCAACGGGCCAAGGAGCTTCTTCTCTATAGCCCGATGAGCGTCGGCGAGACCGGACTGGCCTGCGGATTTTCTTCTCCGGGGACCTACTTCCGGGCCTTTCGCGCCCGCTACAAGTCAAGCCCGACCAGCTACCGGAAAGCCTTCCGGGAGAGTGGCGCGCGCCCGGACGGACGTCGACTTTACTAAAGGTCGTCAGGGAAAAGTCGGATCCGGTTTTCCGAAAAGACAAACAAGAACAAAAAGACTTTGAGTCTGCCTGGCTCAGAATGAAACTGGCGGGCTCCAAGCGTTCACACGAGAAAATCGATCAGCCGCCCGGCTCAGTGCGGTTTACCGTGACTGGAAACACCTTGAGCTGGTTCATGAAGTGGTCGGGGATCCATTCGGCCGGCGCCTCGGCATTGCGAAGCTCGACGCCCTGCGCGGCGAACTCCTCCAGCAACACCCTCGTCAGCATCACACCCACATAGCGCCCAGGGCAAATATGGATCCCTGACCCGAAGGTCGTGAGGCCGGTCTGCGGGCGACCCATGTCGAAACGCTCGGGCTCGGGGAAAACGGATGGATCGTGATTGCCTGCCGCCCACATCATGACGACCTTGTTCCCGGCGGGCAGGACCAATCCGTCGAAGTGGAAATCTCGCAGGATGTAGCGGTTGAGGGTGAGGACAGGGGGTTCGAGCCGAAGCGCTTCCGCGATTGCCCGTGGCAGGGTTTTCGGCGCCGCGAGCACACTCGCCAGCGCTTCCGGGTTCTGGAGCAAGGCGTGGAAGGTATTGGCCGCCGCCAGCGCCGCCGTGTGAAATCCATCGACGAGATTACCGGCGAGAACCGCTCCGACCGATTTCGGCACCAGACCCACTTCGTGGGGATCGTCGGGAAAGTCGAGCTCCTTCAATCTCGCAGCGATTTCCAGCATGGCGGGATCGCCCTCTTCCATTCCCCGTATCGAAGCCTGGTCGAGAATCCTTGCATATTCGGCGAAAGCCTGGTCGAGGACCTCCAGATCCTCACGACTGCGATGGGCATGGAAAAGCCTGGTCATTTCGTGGGCGCATCGGCCGATCGCCATCGTTTCCTCATCCGTCAGGCGAAGGAGCTTGCTCCAGAAGCCGACGACCACGGCATCCGCCACAGTATGGACCAAGTCGACGGTCTCGCCGTTCCTTATCCGGAAGATAATCTCGCGTGCGACCTCGCGCGCCGGTTCTTCCATCTGACTGACCTGCTTGGGACCGAGCCAGTTCAGCAATAGGCGGCGCGCCGGGCCGTGCAGAGGCGGATTGAAGGTAAAGACCTGGCTTGCAATGACCTCGCCGATTTCCCAGCCCGGCAGTCGCTCCGGGCTGGCATTCTCCTTGAAGCGATTGGGATACATCCTGCCGATGGGTACATTGCCGACTTCGGGCGCGGTCCCGAATAGCGTCAGGTCGGCATGGCGGAAGACCACGAGCTGGTTTTCCGGCGTACGAAGAAACCGCGGCTCTTTCGTGCTGAAGACTCGCCGGCAGAAGGCGCGAAAATTGTCTCTGCCGCCGGAAAAGCCGAAGTCGGCTGTGGTGGGGAGTAACTGGATATCGAGATGCTTCGCCATTCGTTTGTCCCTGTTCTGGATCGCCTTGATTACTCTTCCGGGGCCACTTCGACCCTGAGGCAATCGATGCCGGCGGCGATAGTCACTTGGCAGGCAAGGCGGGAGAGCGGCGTCTGTTGGAGCAGCGTATCGAGCATTTCACTCTCGTCGATACAGGGCTCGGGCAGCAAGCCTTCCGCCTCCACATAGACGTGACAGGTCGCACATGAACAGTTTCCACCGCACATCGCCGAAATCTCTTCGACGCCTGCATCCCGGAGTAATTCCAGGAGCGAACCGCCGATGCGACCATCACTTTCCCGGCTTTTTGCGTCACGCCCGGTAACATGGAGCCTGAATGTGTTCGTCATCGGCGCTTTCCTGTCGTTTGTCGTCGGTTTCAAATCTTGGCCCGCTTTGTCGACATCAGTCGCCTCCATGCCAGGCAATCGACGTGTTGCCCGCAATAAAGTCGGCGCCGATTTCGTCCTTCAGGAAGGCATTCGATAACAAGGGGCGCTGATGATTTGGCGCCGGCTCTGCGCCGAGCATCCATGCCGCACCTCCAGAGCCACTCGATCTCTTGACGGCGTCGACGCTCGATACGGCCTGGCCGCCGCCGATAATCGCAATTCTGTTCGCAAGCGAAGTCATCGATAGCTGATCTTGTTCAGTGTCGGTGCGGAAATGATGTGACCCGATAACCATAACTGCCTCTCCCAAAGGCACGCTCGCAGAATCCGCTAAGCTCAGTGCATGACGCGACAAAAGCAGTGACCACGCCACCAGACCAGGTTTGGACGGCCGGTTGGACACAACAGGCGAGCGCTGTGAGGCCTCATCGTTGGAAAGGAATACGCAACGCGATGGACGCCCTTGGCCTGGAGGTCGCGGCGAGGTTGACGTCCATTCCCTTCTTGAACTCAAGAGCTGCTCGCTCTGCGATTTGGTGTCTGTCCCCATGCATGCGGTGGGCGCCCAGCGGTCTCTACAGCGAGGGGAAGCTTTTTAAACGCCTCCACCGCAGGGCATTGACATATAATTAGGTGCCATATTATATGCCGCCGCATGACATTTCTTGAACAAAAGCACCTTGCCCTGCTCGACGAGGCGCAACGCCGTGGACAGACGGGCATTGGCAACATGCGGCTCTGCTTCGAGGTCCTGGCGCTGGCCTCGGGCATCGACCGGGCCTGCGCCTCGCGTCTTGCGCCGCATCACCTCTCGGAAGGGAAATTCGTTCTGGTGTTCCTGCTGCGCGACCGCCCGGAAGGGCTCGCGCCGCATGAGCTGGCGGAACGGGCCGGCGTCTCGCGCGCCACGATTACCGGCTTGGTTGACGGGTTGGAGCGGGATGGCTTCCTTGCACGCCATGACGTCAAGGGAGATCGGCGCAAGGTGTCGGTGCGCCTGACGGCCAAAGGACAGGCCATGGCGCTCGATCTGTTCAACGAACATAGCCGATGGATTGCGTCGCTGTTTGCGGGGCTCGACCGGCACGAATGCGAGACCCTTGGCGTCCTGCTGCGGCGCGTCTGGCGCAACGTCGACATGCCGGCGAAGGTCAGCGCGACCATGGCTGCCGGTGATGCGCGGTGAGCGCCGGCCGCTCGGGAAAACGTGTCGCGGATATCGAGCCGGCCCGGCTCGGTCTGCTCAATGCCGGCGCCGTCGAGGCCGCCACGCTGGCCGAGTGCCTGGCCACGGATTTCGCCGCCCTGATGCGCGCCGTTCTGCCAACGATCGGGGACGACGCCATAGCGACGATGGAGCGCGCGGCGAGAGAGGGCATTTCGCGGCGCATGGCGCTGGCGGCCCGCCTGATCCATGGGCGGCGCGGTCTCGTCACCCTGGGCGAACTGCGCGGCCATGCATCCGATATCGTGCGCGGCTGGGCCTGTTTCATGATCGGCACGGCCGAGGACATGTCCCTTGCCGCCCGGCTTTCCGCGATCCGGCCCTTTGCCGACGATCCCCATTTCGGCGTGCGGGAATGGTCGTGGATGGCGGTGCGCCCGCATATCGCCGCCGATCTCGACAACGCGATCGCGCTGCTGGCTGCCTGGACGGCCGAACCGTCCCCGCGACTGCGGCGCTTTGCCAGCGAGGCAACCCGGCCGCGTGGCGTGTGGTGCGCTCATCTTGGCCCCTTGCGGCAACAGCCGCACATGGCGCTGCCGATCCTCGAACCGCTCCGGGCCGACCCCGCTGCCTATGTGCAGGACTCCGTTGGCAACTGGCTGAACGACGCCGGCAAGGACCGCCCCGACTGGGTGCGGTCGCTGTGCGCAAAATGGTCTGCCGCATGCGCCACGCCCGCAACCGCCCGAATCTGCAAGCGCGCCCTGCGTTCCATCGACCGCAAGGGCTGACATAGGAAAGGACCGCGCGTATGGCGCACTATCTGGCCGAACTCTATTCTCCGAAACCCGCATGGCTGGCGCTCGACCAGGACGGCCGCCGCCGGTTTTTCGAGACGGTCGGCTCCGGCATGGCCACACTGTCGGCCCTTGGCGTCGAAGCGATCGCCCTGGGCGAGACGGATGCCGCGATCCTCCATGCTCCGTCGCAAAAATTCTTCGCGATCTGGCGTGCGCCCGATGCGACGGCGATGGCCGCCCTTGTGTCGGGCATCGCCGCGTCCCGATGGCATGACTATTTCGACACGATCAACGCGACCGGCCCCGGCGTCGATCTGGGCGGCCATCTGACGCAACTCGCGGCGCTGTAACGCGCCGCGATCTTTTGCAAACGGAGGGAGAGCGGAGAAGGCTCCCGATGCGGTCGGCGACTGTTTTCCCGCTCGGCGGCGAAACAGGCTATGGCCGCGGACCGGAACACGGCTTCGACAAGGATCGCCGGCCCCGTTCAACCGGAGCGAAAGACGACGCGGTTTCGTCCCTTCGCCTTCGCTTCATAAAGCGCCAGATCGGCGCGCCGGACGAAAGAATCGAGGCTTTCGCCGCCGCCCCGGGCGCCCACCAGGCCGATGCTCGCCGTCATGTTGATGACCGTGCCCGGCGCGACGGGAAAGCTCGCGGCGGCGATGCGCCCGCGCAACCGTTCCGCCACCAGAAGCGCTTCCTTTCGACCGTTCATCGGCAGGAGCGCGACGAATTCCTCCCCGCCCCAGCGCGCGACCAGGTCGTTCGCACGAAGGGCCTCGCGCATGACGGCGGCCAGGTTGCGGATCGCGGTATCGCCGGCATCGTGCCCATGCCGGTCGTTGACCTGCTTGAAGAAGTCGATGTCCAGCATCATGAGGAAGAAACGGCACCCTTCGCCAGGCCCCTCGCGGATCGCCCGTTCCGCCGCCTCCGTGAATCCCCGCCTGTTCTGCAGGCCGGAAAGCGGGTCGGTATTCGCCAGCCGCTCGAGCTCCCGGTTCTCCCGGACCCAATCCGAGAGGTCGCGGATTACCGCCATCATCATCGATCCGCTGCGCAAAATGGTGATGCCCAGGGAAACCTCGCTGCCGTCGTGCCGCCGGCCGAGGATGTGCGCCTGTCGGTTCCCCATGCGGCGCGACTGGGCCTCTCCTTGCGCGAAGGCGCGCACGCGAAACTGATGGCGGGCGCGATACTCCTCCGGCAGCAGGACCTCGATCGGCCGGCCGGCAAGCTGCCCGTCGGGCCAGCCGAACAGCCGCTCGACCGCGGGATTGCAATAGAGAATCGTCGAATGCTCGTCGATGACGACGATCCCGTCGGAGATGCTCTCGACGATCCTCCTGAAGAATTCGGGTTCCGGCGAACCATGGACCCTTTCCTGTTTCTGCAGCGCGCAACCCATGGATGGCCCCTTTATGCGCATCGCAGCCGGGTTACCCCGCCGGACGATGCCAGCGGATCCCGGCGGGCGGCGCCGGCCTTTTCCGTCACGAAGGCCTGAAGCATCGTGGCGATGCGGCCGACGTCGAGCGTGAGCGTCTGGGTCGCGGCATTCGCCTCCTCCACCATGGCGGCATTGCGCTGCGTGGTCCGGTCGAGGACACGAAAGGATCCGTTGATCTCCTGCAATGCGATGGACTGCTCGCGCATGGCGGTCACGATCGCATCGACATGGTGCTCGATTTCCTTGACGCGCCCGGACATGTCGGAAAGCACGGTCGCGGTCTCGCCGACCAGTGCGACGCCCCTGTTCACCTGATCGGCCGAAGCGCCGATCAGCGCCTTGATCTCCTTGGCGGACCGCGCGGAGCGTTGCGCAAGCTCGCGAACCTCCTGCGCGACGACGGCAAAGCCCTTGCCGGCGTCGCCGGCCCGCGCCGCCTCCACGCCGGCGTTCAGCGCCAGCAGGTTGGTCTGGAAGGCGATCTCGTCCATCGTGGCGATGATGTCGCCCATCTGCCGCGACGCCGCCTCGATCCCGCCCATGGCCTCGGCCGTCTTCGTCATCACCGCGCCGGATCGTTGCGCATCCGCCCGCGTGCGCTCGACGAGGTCGCCCGCCTCGCAGGCGCGCCGGCCGGTATCGGACACGGTGGCGGAAATCTGTCCCACGGCGGCGACCGCTTCCTCCAGCGTGGAGGCCTGTTGCTGCGTGCGTTGGGCGAGGTCGTCGGCCGACATGCTCAGCTCCCGGATGCTGGCGTTCATCTCCGCCGTGCCCGTGCTGATCTGCTCGATGGTTCCCGCGAGTTGCTCGAAGGCGGCATTGAAGTCGTTGCGCAGCGCGTGGTAGGCCTCCGGCAAGTCGGCGTCGATGCGATAGCCGAGATTGCCGGCCGCGACCTGCGCCATCGCGGCGCCGAACACCTTGGTCACCATCATGCGCTCTGCCGCGATGGCGGCCGCCTGCGCCTCCTGTTTTGCACGCTCGGCCTCGTCGATATAGACGGAGATGGCGAGATCCATGTCGAGAAAGACGGCCTTGGCGAGGCCGCCGAGCGCCCGTGCGAGGCTGTCGGCGTCGATGGCCGGCCGCGAGAGCAGCCTGCCCCTGGGAAAGAATTCACGGACTGCCGCCGCGATCAGGTGGTCGAGTATGATCGAATAGCCGCCGATATACCAGCGCGGCTCCAGTCCGAGCCGTGCATGGGTCGCGCCGATGCGCCGCACGTTGGCGGCGTATTCGTCGTTGAATTCGCCGTTGGCGATGTTCTTCCAGTGGCTCGTCTGTGCGCCCCTCGCGCGGCCGATATGGTCGTCGGTGGCGAACATGCGCGAAACCTCGGCGGTGAGGCGCACCTGTGCGTAGAGTTTGTCGAGGGCGACCGGAAGCTCTCTTTCCACCACCGTCTTCAACGAGCGGACGGCGGCGCAGGTCTCGGACGAGAGCTGCATGAAGGCCATGCGTTTCTCAAGTCCCCGGCTGTCCGACGCGCGGTGTGGGTTGGATAAGTTGCTCATAGGCTTCCTCTGCTTGGAAAACGATGGATGTGGAGAGCCGCTCCGGCGGGGACTGGCGGCGTCGGCGCCGGCCTCATGCGACGGATGCGCTGCCGCCGGGATTGCGCTCGCGCAACGCCCGCTCGGCGCGTATGATCGTGTGCCTGGGATCGGGATGGCCGTCATATTCCACCACCGCGAATGTCAGGCTGTTGTCGAAGAAGGGAGCGCCCTCCACCGTGAAATGCGTGGCGGCATAGCGTTCGGCGACGGAGGATGCGAAGGTCGAGGCCTTGCGCGCATCCGCTTCGACCCGGATGATGAGGAAAGTCCCCTGCCCCATCCGGAAGACGGAATCGCCGGTGCGGGCGACGTTGAAGAGCATGCTTGCCGTCTGCTGGATGACCGAATCGGCGCCCGCATGGCCGAGTTCGCGGGTGATCTGGTCGAGTTTGTTGATCTCGAACAGGACGAGCGAGAACGGCCGGCGCTGCGCCTTCTGGATCTCGATCTCGCGCAGCAGCACCGTCGTCAGGAAGCGCTTGTTGAGCAGACGGGTGAGCGGATCGCGTGTCCTGTCGGTCTCCGCGCTCTGGTCGAAGAGCATGGTCAGCAGACTGCCGATCCTGTCGACCATGACCTTGATCGACAGGATCGTCGAGACCCGCTCGGCCGGCGGCGGGTCCGCGCTCAGTCGCTCGATCAGGGAGTCCACCTTGTCGATGGCTGTCGCGATCGCCTCGTATTCGCCGGAATGGGAGAAGAAAAGGTTGGCGCGGTGAAGGAACCACAGGCCGAAATCCGACTGGCCGAGCGGAACGACGTTTGGCGCGCCGAACGAGGTCTGCATCTCGTAGAAGATCTGTTGCGCCCATTCGGCGAGTGCGGCGCGCTGGCGCTCCCGCTCGGCCGCCAGATCCTTGCCGAGCGCGAAGAGCCGGAAAACCTCGTCCGACCGCACGGAGCGCTCGGATGCCTGCATATAGGCAACCATCATCACCGCCAGGGCCAGGTCGATCAGGTTAGAGACAAAGCGGATGGCATCGGCGCCGTCGACCTGTTCGAGCCTGATCTGGCCGAGACGCTCGACGATGGCGGCCTTGATTTCCCGAAACCCCTTCATGATCAACAGCACGGGGATCTGGATTCGGGCATGAATCGCGCCGATGTCGAGAAGCGAGGCGAAAGTGCGCTCGATATCGAGAGGCTCGGCCGAAAAGATGCCGACCAGCCAGCTTGCGAGCGAGGCATGCAGCCGCCGGCTGACCGTTTCCTGGTCGAGATAGAACCGGGCGTTCGGCTGCTCCAGCATGACCGTGTAGAAACGGGCGGCATGCGCGCGTGCGGACACGCGGACGACTTCGGAGACCGCCCTGCGCGACTGCGGCGCAACGCTGGCGTTCAGCGCTATCAGTTCCTGCTTCAATGCAGCAATATATTCTTCGTCTAATGAATTGTTTCTAAGCATTTACCTAGTCCGCCAAATAATTTTGACAAATTCACTTATCTCATGTCGCGCTTAAAGCTGGCTTGTGGCAAATCTGAATTATAGTTCACAAGTCGTTAATCTTCATTGATTTATGTTAATAATACTCTTTGCCGGCCGTTTCTTCCGAGAACAAATTATCAATTGTGAAGTCCGGGATATGTGTACCCCCTCGGCAAAACCGAACAGGAAAGGCAGGTGCCGTCGTCTTGTGGGGCGAGCCGTCTTCGAAGGTCCCTAGACGGTCTCACCAGACAGGATCATGGACAAAAACCTGCGTAGGAGCGATGGGTCGAACTGGCCGTGCGATTGAAGCATCACACCGATTGCCTCCGTCGATGACCAGGCCGGCTTGTAGGGGCGGATCGTCGTCATGGCTTCGTATACATCGCAGATCGCCGCCAGCCTGGCGGCAAACGGAATGCCGTTGCCTTTGAGACCGAATGGATATCCCCTGCCGTCATGGCGTTCGTGATGATGCAGGCAGATCTCCAGCACGAGAGGCGGAACGTCGTCGAACTGCCGCAGCATTTCATGACCGCGCGCAGGATGGCTCCTGACGATCGCCAGTTCCTCGCCGCTGAGCTTTTTCCGGCTGGACAGGATCTCGACGGGCACGGCCATTTTGCCGATGTCATGAAGCAGCCCGCCGACGGCGAGCGTTCGAACGGATGCTTCCGTAAGCCCGAGGGCGCGTCCGAAGGAAACCATGAGCGCGCTGACGGCGAGGGAGTGAAGATAGGTCGATTCGTCCCTCGATTTGAGCCGGGAAACGCCGATTATCGCCACGACGCTGTCCTGCGCCGTTTCGACGATGTGGTCGGCCACCAGGTGGGCGCTGTCGAGGTCCGGCAGGCCCGACAGCCGGGCTTCGCTGAAAAGGTGGCGGATGACGGGTTTCGTTTCCTTTATGATCGCCTTGGCCGCATGAATCTCATTGGAGGAAAAACGGCTCAGCAGCGCTGTTTCATGGCTTGCCGCGGTCTCGTCGACGGCCAGATCGGCTCCGTTTTTCGTATTGATGACAAGGCTTATGATCTTGCTGTTGTGGATATCGGCCAGTTCTTCGGGCGAAGCGATGAGAAAGCCCTCCTTGTAAGTCTTGTCGTCTCCACGGCTTTCCACCTCTTCCACGTACATGCCCAATCGAGCCTGGTGCGTGCGGATGCGTTTTCTCATGTCGCCCCCCGGACGATGATCGAATTTGCTGGTCGCGGTTGATTGTTCGGTCCCGACTGCCCGTGACCCGGATCTGCGCCGGAACCGCCGCAGCGCGACAACCGAGCGCTGGCGTGACCCATCTTCACCGCTTCCCGTGGGCATTTCGATAAGTCGTCTCGAGAAATGCGGGCAGGATTTGTTCACAAAGCCTAATATCGGTTAAGTCTTTTTCGGGAACCGATCTCCTGGACCGGAACTTGCAGATGCGACCCTGAGAACGGCCGCGCCATCCGCCGCCGCCCGGGTACGAACCGGTGCGCCATCGCCATTTGGCTTCGCGCAACTGCGTCCCGAATAAAACTAACCGCCCTTCAACTCCGCTTGCGGCGACAAAGGAACACAGCGGAAGAGCGCACGGGTCCGCGCCACCTGGAACGGCCGCAGCGGGGCATTGGCCGCCGCGCAGAGATAGAGCTTTTCCGACAGGCGCCGGTTTTCCAGCTTGGCGAAGCGGAAGCGCCCCTCGGAAACGCCCGCCGCCGCATCCAGCCATGTGAGGAAGCTGATGCCCTTGCCCGCCGCGACATATTCCCTGATGAGCGCGATGGAGTTGCTGCGCAGCGCGATATGTGGCTCGGCATGGATGCGGTAGACCTCGGCATCGAGGCGCGGCCAGACCGACAGGCTCGTGTCGGGCAGGCAGAGCGGACGGCCGAGGCAGTTCTCGATGCGGAATGGCGGTTCGCCCGAAGGCGCCAGCGCCGGCGCATAGACCACGCCGAGATCGTAGCTTCGCTCGTCATAGACCCGAAGCTCCGGCAGGCGCGGCACGTTGAAGGCCAGAAGCGCGTCGATCTCGTTGCGGCAGAGCTGGCCGACGAGCGTGCCGGTATCGCCCACCGAAATCTTCAGCGCGGCCGGTTCCTCCTCCGCCTCCAGCCCCGGCAGAATATAGGGCACCAGGCATTCCATGACGCCCAGCCTGAGCGTGCCGGCCCCGCCGCCGCCGGCCTGCTGGAGGGCGGCCCGCAGCGCGCTCTCGTCGTCCAGCCAACGCTCGGCCTGCGCCAGCAGCACCTGCCCCTGCTCCGTCAGTTGCACGCCCTGCGGCATGCGCACGAACAGCCGTGCGCCAAAGGTCTGTTCGAGGATCTGTATCTGGCGGCTGAGGGCGGAAGCCGAGAGGTTGAGCTTTTCCGCCGCACGGCGGATGGAGCGTGCGCGCGCCACCTCGACGAAGGTGAAGAACTCCCGTGAGAATGCCGACACAACCGCCTCCCCTGTGCAGTTTTTTCGCACACTATGCGCAATTCATTCTAATTGGCGCAAGCCCCCTTCTCGCGCACTCTGAATGCGGGAGTTTCAAGCGTTCAGGAGGAGTGACGAATGCTCGACAGGCAGAACAGGGGACAGGCAACGGAGATCGATCTGCGCAATCTGCGCGAGACGATGAAGATCGCGCAGGAAAGCCGGGCGGCGGGCAACCATCCCTTCGGCGCGCTGCTGGCGGGGCCGGACGGGGCGGTGCTGCTCTCCTCCGGCAACACCTTCAAGGACGACAAGGGCGTCGGCCATGCCGAGATGAATGTCGCACGCGACGCCGCCAAGGCCTATTCGCCGGAATTCCTGGCCGAATGCACGCTCGTCACGTCGGTGGAGCCGTGCTGCATGTGCGCCGGCGGCACCTATTGGGCCGGCATCGGCCGCCTCGTCTACGGCATGACGGAAAAGCGGCTCGCGGAACTGACCGGCGACAACCCCGAAAATCTGACCATGGACATGCCCTGCGAGCATATTTTCGATGCCGGGCAGCGCAAGGTGGAGGTCGTCGGCCCCGTTCCCGCGCTCGAAGGGGAAATTGCGAAAGCGCATGAGGGCTTCTGGTGAGAACCGGAAGCCGGAGCCCTTTCCATTTTCCTTTCAGGAGTTCAGCCCATGTCCCGACAAGCGGACCCAGGCGCGGCTGTAGCCGGCGTCAACGAGACTGCACGACATCATGTCCACCCCGTCGATGAGATTCTGCCGCCGGCCCGCATGGCGGTGCTCGCCCTTCAGCACGTTCTCGTCATGTATACCGGCGCCATCGCCGTTCCCTTCATCATCGGCAGCGCCCTCGGCCTGACACAGGCGCAGATCGCCTATCTCATCCAGGCCGACCTCATCACCTGCGGCCTCGCCACGCTGATCCAGACGGTCGGCTTCTGGCGCTTCGGCGTGCGCATGCCGCTGATGCAGGGCATCACCTTCGCCGCCATCTCGCCGGTCATCGCCATCGGCAGCAACCCCGCGATCCTGGCGGGCGGACCGACCGCCGGCCTGCAGGCGGTCTACGGCGCGGTGATCGCGGCGGGGCTCTTCGCCATCGTCATGGCCCCGCTCGGCCGCTATATCGTCAGGGCCTTTCCCCCGGTCGTCGTCGGCGCCGTGCTGACGGTGATGGGCCTCAGCCTGCTGCCGGTCGCGATCCAGTATGCCGCCGGCGGCTTCGTGCCGGATGCGGGCAAGCCCGCCTATATCGGCCTTGCCTTCCTCGTGCTCGGCGTCATCGTTTTGCTGAACGTGTTGGGACGCGGCTTCGTGAAGAACATCGCGGTCTTCCTCGGGCTCCTCGTCGGCGTCGTCTTTGCCGGACTGATGGGCATGCTGGATTTCAGCGCGGTCAAGGATGCGGCACCGCTCGCCATCGTGACGCCCTTCCATTTCGGCCTGCCCACCTTCCATCCGGTCCCGGTGCTGACCATGTGCCTCGTCGTCGCCATCACCTGGGTGGAATCGGTCGGCGACACCATCGTCGTCGGCGAGATGGTCGGCCGGCCCGCGACGGAACGCACCATCGCCGATCTGCTGCGGGCGGACGGGCTTTCGACCATGCTGGGCGGCATGCTCAACTCGTTCCCCTATACGGCCTTCTCGGAAAACGTGGCGCTGGTGAACATCACAGGCGTGCGCAGCCGCTGGACGGTGGCGCTGGCCGGCGGTTTCCTCGTCGTTCTCGGCCTGTCGCCGGTGCTGGCGACCGCTATCGCCTCGCTGCCCAAGCCCGTGGTCGGCGGCGCCGGTTTCGTCATGTTCGGCACGCTGGTCGTCGTCGGCATGAAGACCCTGCAGAAGATCGACTTCGACACGACCTTCAACAATTTCATGGTGGTGGGCTTAAGCGTCGCCATGGCGATGATCACCATCGTCAAGCCGGACTTCTTCCAGTTCATGCCGGAATGGTCCCAGGTGATCTTCCACTCGCCCGTGATCATGGGTGCGATCACCGCCATCGCCATGAACGCCGCCCTCAACGGGCTGCGCCTGCACGGGCAGGTCGCCATGGCGCATTGACGCCCGGGCGAGCGACTGCCGAAGGCCGGGGCCGCAAGGTTCCCGGCCTTTCGCATGGGTGGCCGAAACGCAGAGGGCTCATGGCGCATTCGGCACATCGGGCAAGAAAGTGATGCCGATATGCTCGTGCAGCAGTTTGACGGCGTGGTCTTCGTCCCGGTCGAGCGCGGCGTCCATCAACAGGGTGTGATGATCGATCGCCGAGGTCGAATGAAGTATGGCCATCAATGCCGCATCCGTGCGGGTGTCCGACAGAACACCCTGGCGCAGCACGATCAGACGTTGATAGCGCCGGACCTGTCCATGCAGTTGTTCCAGGAATCGGCGCAGCCAGCCGCTATGGCTTCCGCCGACAAGGCGAAGATGGAAATCCTGGTGAGCGATCTCGAATGCCTCGTAAGCCGCCTCGGGCATGCCCTGTTCGAGGGCAGGCGCGCGAGACAGGGCCCGGTGCGCCAGCAGGACGCCCTTTTGCCATTCGTCGTCACCGACCCTGATGGATTCCCGCAGGAGCTGCGCCTCTATGACCAGGCGTGCGTTCTGAATGTCCTGAAGCTCGGCATAGCTGGCACCGGAAACCCGATATCCGCGATTGCGCGCCGAGGTTACGAGATTCTCGCCCTCAAGCCGTGAAAGCGAGTCCCGCAAGGGCGTCCAGCCGAAGCCATACCGCGCTTCAAGCGCCGAAACGGTCAGAGGATCCCCCGGCAGGAGCACTCCCGCCAGAATGTCGCGCTTCAACGCCTCATAAGCCTGATCTGTCTTGGACATCTTCCCACTGCCTTCCCTGGCCGGCCGCCGATGATCGGCGCGGACGGCTGAGAATCGCACGTTATCATCATATATAGCCAGCGATAAAGTGACAGGATTATATTTTATATTGACAGATAGCGCATGATTATATTTTCTTATGGGGCGCTCGCAGGGGAAAGCCTGAGCGCCGGCGGCATGTGCCGAAGGACGAGCATAAGAAACTCAACAGCGGGAACTCGACATGACATCAATTCTCAGGGCGCTTTTGCTGGGATCCGCCGTCGCGGCGGCTGCACCGGCCATGGCCGAAAACATCAAGATCGGCATTCTTTTCGGCTTCACCGGGCCGATCGAGTCACTCACGCCGCCGATGGCGGACGGTGCCGAACTGGCGATGAAGGAGGTGTCCGACAGCCATCTCCTGCGCGGCGGCGACACCGTCACGGCGGTGCGCGGCGACAGCACCTGCACCGATGCGTCGGCGGCAACGGCCGCCGCGGAACGGCTGGTGACGGTCGACAAGATCGTGGCGCTTGTCGGGGCCGACTGCTCGGGCGTCACCACCGCCGTGCTGAACAATGTGGCGGTCCCGAACAATCTTCTGATGATTTCGCCGTCCGCGACATCTCCGGCGCTTGCGGCCGACACCGACAGGGGCCTGTTCTTCCGGACCGCGCCTTCGGATGCGCGCCAGGGCGAACTGCTGTCCAAGGTGCTGATCGATCGCGGCATCAAGACCGCGGCCGTGACCTATACCAACAACGACTACGGCAAGGGCTTCGCCGATTCTTTCGTCGCCGCCTACAAGGCGGCGGGCGGCAAGGCGACGCTGGTTATCCCGCATGAGGACGGCAAGGCGGACTACTCCGCGGAGGTCTCGGCGTTGTCGGTGGCCGGCGGCGAAACGCTGGTGGTTCTGGGCTATGCCGACCAGGGCGGCCACGGCATCATCAAGGCGTCGCTCGACAGCGGCGCATTCGACAGCTTCGCCGTCGGTGACGGAATGCATTCCGAAAAGCTGACCGCCGATTTCGGCCCCGGCCTGAAGATCTTCGGCACCGTGCCATGGACGGTGGGCGACGGCGCCACGAAGTTCGCGGCCTTGGCCAAAGCCGCCGGAAAGAAAGCCGACAGCTCCTTCGTGCGCGAATCCTATGACGCGGCGGCGCTGATCCTGCTGGCCATCCAGAAGGCCGGCGACCCGGCCAAGGCGGCACAGCACGTCATGGACGTCGCCAATGGTCCCGGCGAGAAGATCTATCCCGGCGAACTGGCCAAGGCGCTCAAGATTCTCAAGGACGGCGGCAACGTCGATTATGTCGGCGCCTCCGACGTGCAGATGATCGGCACCGGCGAAAGCGCCGGCAGCTACCGCGAATTCGAAAACAAGGGCGGCAAGTTCGAAACCGTGCGCATGCTGACGGCCGAATAAGGCCGGGGGGCGGGCCGCGCCCGTGCGGACCCGCACCCTTTTGGGGGGAAACCAGTCATGGGGAAAAACGAGACGCCGCCGGACTTGCTGGCGGTCGAGGACCTCTGCATTGCCTTCGGCGGCCTGAAGGCTGTCGATCGGATGTCGATGACCATCGCCAAAGGCAGAATCGCCGGGCTGATCGGTCCGAACGGGGCGGGAAAATCCACCCTCTTCAATCTGATCGCCGGATATCATCGCCCCGATTCCGGGCGGGTCCTGCTGGACGGCGACGACATCACGGGCAAGCCGCCCCATATCCTGTTCGGCAGGGGGGTGCTGCGTACGTTCCAGATCGCGCGCGAGTTTTCGACGCTTAGCGTGCGGGAAAACCTGATGATGGTGCCGGCGGGCCAAGCCGGAGAAACCTTTCTCGGGGCCTGGCTGCGTCCGGCCAGGGTGCGCGCGCAGGAGCGCGCCTTGCGGGAGAAAGCCGACGAGATCCTCGAATTTCTGGAGATAACCCATGTCGCCGACCTGCCGGCGGGCAGCCTTTCCGGCGGGCAGAAAAAGCTTCTGGAACTCGGCCGCACGATGATGGCGGAGCCGAAGATCGTCTTTCTCGACGAGGTCGGCGCCGGCGTGAACCGGACGCTGCTCTACAACATCGCGACGGCGATCCGCCGCCTCAATCGCGAGCGCGGCTACACCTTCTGTCTTGTCGAGCACGACATGCAGTTCATCGCCGAACTTTGCGACGACGTGACCTGCATGGCCGAGGGCCGGGCGCTGGCCCGCGGCTCGGTCGCGGACATCCTGTCAAACGAGCGGGTGATCGAAGCCTATCTTGGACGCGGGCGCGCCGCGAAAGGCACAGGTGCGGCATGAGCTATCTGAAGGCGGAGGCGCTCGTGGGCGGCTATGGCGGCGCGATGATCCTCAACAGTTGCACCATCGCGGTGGACCGTGGGCGGATCGCGGTCATCGTCGGTCCGAACGGGGCGGGAAAGTCCACCGCAATGAAGGCGATACTGGGGCTGCTCTGGCTGACATCGGGCCGGGTCTTGCTGGACGGGCGCGACATCACGGCCCTGCCGACCCAGGCGCGCATCAGCGCCGGCATGGCTTTCGTGCCGCAGACGGACAATGTCTTTCCCTCCCTCAGCGTGTTCGAAAACCTTCAGATGGGAGCGCTGCTGCGCAGGGATCCGATCGGGGAGACGCTGGAGGAGATATTTGCCCTCTTCCCGATCCTCGCCGAGAAAAGACAGCAGCTCGCCGGCCAGCTTTCCGGCGGCCAGCGCCAGCAGCTTGCCGTCGGGCGGGCCCTCATGACGCGTCCTTCCGTCCTCCTGCTCGACGAACCCACGGCCGGGGTGAGCCCGAACGTGATGGACGAGCTTTTCGACAGGATCACCCGCATCGCCGCCCAGGGCCTTGCCGTTGTGATGGTGGAGCAGAACGCGGCCGGTGCCCTGGAAATCGCCGATACGGGTTTCGTGCTGGTGCAGGGCGCGAACCGCTTTACCGGGGCCGGGCGGGATCTGCTGAACGATCCCGACATCCGCCGCAGCTTTCTGGGTGGACGCAAATGACCGACCTTCTGAGCGGCCTGATCCACCTGACGAGCATGCTTGTGCTTCCCGGTCTCGCCTATGGCAGCCAGCTTGCGTTCGGCGCGCTCGGCGTGACCCTGATTTTCGGCGTGCTGCGATTTTCGAATTTCGCGCATGCCGAGGGCATGTCGCTCGGCACGGCGGTCTGCATCCTCCTCACCCTGTGGCTGCAGGGCAAAGGCATCGCGCTCGGTCCCTTGCCGACGGCGCTGATCGGCATGTGTCTGGCCGTTCCGGTCATGGCGCTGGTCTTCATCGGCACCGATCGGGCCCTCTACCAACACTTTCGCCGCATCAATGCCCGGCCTGAAGTGTTCATGATCGTCTCGGCCGGCGTCATGCTGATCATGAACGGCGCGATCCGTCTGATCGTCGGTCCGGACGGGCGCGAATTCGAGGATGGCGAACGCTTTATCGTCACGGCCGGGGGATTTCGCGCCTGGTCGGGGCTCGCCGAGCCTCTGGTCCTGAAAACGTCGCAGGCGATGACCATCGGGCTGGCGCTGTCGGTCGGGTTCGCGTTGTTCCTGTTCCTCAACAGGACGCGGTCGGGACGGTCGATGCGCGCCTATGCCGACAATCGCAACCTCGCCCTGCTGTCGGGGGTCGATCCCGACCGCATCGTACGGCTGACCTGGGTTCTCGTCGCCGTGCTCTCGGTCACCGGCGGCGTTCTGTTCGGCCTGGACAAGGGCTATCGCCCCTTCGTCTATCAGCAGCTTCTGCTGCCGATGTTCGCCGCCGCCGTCGTGGGCGGACTCGGCAGCCCCCTCGGCGCCATCGCCGGCTCGATGATCGTCGCCTTTTCGGAACTGGCGCTCACCTTCGCCTGGAAGAAGGCGCTCGGCTATCTGCTGCCGGCGGCATGGGCGCCCGAGGGAATGATGCAGTTTCTCTCGACGGACTACAAGTTCGCCATCTCCTTCCTGATCCTCGTCGTCGTCCTGCTCGTCCGGCCTGCGGGACTGTTTGGAAAGCCCGTGAAATGAACCGCCGCACGACGCTTCTCTACGCCGCCATGGCGGCGGTGCTCCTGTCGGTCGCCCTGCTGCAAAGCTGGCAACTGGCGCTGACCATCGTCAACCTCTGCCTGATCTCCGCGGTGATGGCGCTGGGCGTCAACGTGCAATGGGGCGTCGCCGGCATGTTCAATGTCGGCACGATGGGCTCGGCCGCCATCGGCGGGCTGGCGGTGGTGCTGGTTTCGGCGCCGCCGGTGCGCGCCGCATGGGCGGCGGGGGGCGCGGGCCTGCTCGCAAGCGCCGCGATCCTGGTTCTGACGGCCGGCGTCGCCCTGGCGTTCTGGCGATGGCTCGGTTCCCGGCCGCTGCTGCGCGGCGGCGCGGTGGCGGCGGTCCTGTTTTCCGGCTTCCTGCTGGCGCAGCAATGGTTCCTGCCCGCGACGGCGGCGATCGAGGCGGTGGATGCGGCAAGCGCCGGCTATCTCGGCGGCCTCGGCCTGCCGGTGGCGCTGTCCTGGCTGATCGGCGGGGTATTCGCCGGGCTGCTCGCATGGCCGGTCGGCCGGCTGACCGCCGGGCTGCGCTCCGATTATCTTGCCGTGGCGACCTTCGGCATTTCCGAGATCGTTCTGGCGGTCGTGCGCAACGAGGAGTGGCTGGCGCGCGGCGTGAAGAACGTGACCGGCCTGCCGCGTCCGGTGCCCTATGAAAGCGATCTTCAGAGCGCCGACTGGGTCCAGACCCTCGCCCTGTGGCTGGGATTGCCGCTGCGCGACCTGGCGTCGATCCTGGTGAAACTGGCTTACACGGCGTGGTTCCTCGCCGTCCTCGGAATCATTTTCTGGCTCCTGGAACGCCTTGGCCGCGCGCCGTGGGGCCGAATGATGCGCGCCATCCGCGACAATGAAGAGGCCGCCCGCGCAATGGGCAAGGATGTCGCCCGCCGTCATCTTCAGGCCTTCGTGCTCGGTTCGGCGATCGTCGGCATCGGCGGCGCCATGCTGGTCACGCTGGACGGCCAGTTCACCGCCGGGGCCTATCAGCCGCTCCGCTATACGTTCCTGATCTGGGTGATGGTGATCATCGGCGGCGCCGGCAACCATCGGGGTGCGGTCTATGGCGCGTTCCTGATCTGGTTCGTATGGGTTCAGGCGGAAACGGCGGGCCTGTGGCTCGCCAGCGCCGCAACGGCCCTGCTTGCCCCCGGCAACCCCCTTCGCGCAGCGTTCGAACAAAGCCCGGCCCAGCTTCGCTACGTGGTGATGGGGCTTATCCTGGTCTTCGTGATGCGTTTCGCGCCGCGTGGACTGATCCCTGAAGCAACTCCGGAGCACCAGAAATGACAGCCATCGATCTTCTCGCCCCTTTCGATCTCAAGGGCCGCATCGCCCTCGTCACCGGCGGCACCGGGGGAATCGGCCGCGCCTGCGTCGAGCGCTTGCAGGCCTATGGCGCGACCGTCGCGATGACCTGCGTCGCCGGCGTCGAGGATCCCGCCACCGTCCTGGCGGCATTCGAAGGGCCGGGCGGCCTGACCGCCCATGCGCTCGACCTGCGCGATGTCGCTTCGATCCGGCGCTGCATCGCCTCGGTGCTCGATGCGCATGGTCGCATCGACATCCTGGTGAACAACGCCGCGGTCGGCTCGGCCACGGTCGCCAACTGGTCCGGCGACGCCGACGAGCAGGACAGCCTCATGCTGGCGATCAATGCGGACGGCACGCTGAAAATGTGCCGGGAATTCCTGAGCGCCCCCGGCGGGCCCGACCGCAAGCTGATCAACATCAGCTCGGTCGGCGGCGGCATCACGGCCTTTCCCGGCTTTCGCCTGTCGGACGGGATGAGCAAGGCGGCGGTCGCCTTCCTGACGCGCCAGCTTGCCGCCGAGACCGTGCATCGGGACGTGGATGTGTTCGCCGTCTGCCCGGGCGCCACGGATACGCCGATGTTCCAGGCCAGCACGCTGTCGAAACTCACGCCGGGAGAACGCGCGGCCTTCCTTGCCCGCCTGCCGAAAGGGCGGCTGATCGCACCAAAGGAGATCGCCGCCATCGTGCATTTCCTCGCAAGCCCGCCCGCCCGCGTCCTGCACGGCGCTGTCCTCGACGCCTCCATGGGCCTCGGCGTGCGCCCCGGCCTGATGTCCGAGCATGGCGACCATTGAGCGCGGTGGGACGCACGCGGTTAGATCGCTGACGCTCCAGACATTTCCATTGCCCGTCGCCTTCGGCCAGATTTCGGCGGCTTGCGCCGCTCCCTTGCGAAGCCCGGATCCGTCGGCCCAAAGCAGCGCGCCAGCCGGCGCGCCGCTCTCTTTCCTTTTACAGCGCGGCCTTGATTTTCCCGGCCGCCTCGGGAGATACCCATTTTTCCCAGATCGCCGCGTTTTCCTTCAGAAAATGCCTGGCGCCCTCCTTGCCGGTGGCCTGATTGTCCGTCATCCAGGCCATCAGTTTCCCGACGGTGTCGTTCGACCAGCCGCGCGTGTTCAGATAGTCGAGCACCGCCGGATCGGCGGTTTCGGAAAACTTGGTGGAGATCAGCGTGACGACGTGGTCGACCGGCCATGCGCTCGGCTTCGGATCCGGGCATTCGGGGACCGTGATGCATTTCCAGGCGGCGGCGTCGAAAGGCACGCCCCAGTCGAGCTTGACCATCTCGTATTTTCCAAGAAGAGCCGTCGGCGACCAGTAGAAGCCGAGCCACCCCTTCTTCTGCTCGTAGGCTTTGGCGATGGCGCCGTCGAGTCCGGCGGCGGAGCCGGGGTCGACGAGGGTGAAGCCGGCCTTCTCGGCATCGTATGCCTTGTAGAACTGCGCCGTGATTCCGGCCGCGCCCCACCCTTGCGGGCCGGTATAGACCGCGCCCCTGGCGGGATCCTCCGGGTCGGGAAAGAGGTCGGGATGCTGCAAGGCATCCTGGATCGTTTTGATATCCGGATGGGCGTCGGCTATGTATTTCGGGATCCACCAGCCGTTGATGCCGCCATCGGGCAAGGCCGTCGCGGCAATGACGATCTTCTTCTGGTCCACGCCCTTTTTGACGATATCGGGAAGAGCGTCGATCCAGGCTTCCGGCGCGATGTCGGGCTGCCCTTTTTCCGCCATGGCGGTAATTGTCGGAACCGTATCGCCGGTGGTCATTTCGACCTCGCAGCCATAACCCTCGGTGAGGATCATCTCGTCGACGCTGGAAAGGACCTCGGCACTCTGCCAGTTCATGGTCGCGATGGTGACCGTTCCGCATTCTGCCGCCTGCCCTGCGGCGGCGCCAGCGAGGAGGCCGAATGCGAGACAGGTGGACGCAAGCAAGCTTTTCATTTCCGTTCCCTTTTGGCGGCTCCGTTGAACGATGCTGGATGGCCGCACGGTCCAGCGTCGCCTCGTCGTCAACCGGCCCCCCCGCGCCGACGAAGGGTGCGGTGGATGCATGTCATTGGGCTGGGGCGCGGGTCTTTGCCGGTGTCTTCGGCCAGGTCAGTCCAGCATCGATTCCTCGAAGGGGAACCGGGAGAGCAGTTCGATGCCCGTATCGGTGACCAATACCTGCTGCTCGAGCTTCACGCCCTGCGTGCCGCCCTCCTCGCCGATATAGCTTTCCACGCAGAGCGTCATGCCGGGCTCGACGATCCCGTCGTAACCGGCATCGGGAAAATCGCCATGGTGGTAGAGGTAGGGATATTCGCCCGTCATCCCGCAGCCATGGGCCGATAGATAGTAGCGGTTGGCGTAGTATCTTTCCGGGATGTTCCATGCCCGGTCGGCATAGTCGCGGAAGCTCATTCCCGGTTTCAGGATGTCCATGTTGTAATGGACCTGCTCATGCGCGACCTTGTAGAGTTGTTTCTGATCGCGGGTGGGACGACCCGGGCCGGAATGGAATGTCCGCGAGAAGTCCGAATAATATCCATGGCAGCCGACGACATCGGTATCGAGCGCGATGAGTTCGTTTTCGCCGATGACGTAGCCGGCGGTTTCCTGGAACCATGGATTCGTCCGCTGCCCGGCGCTGAGCAGGCGCGTTTCGCAATAGTCGCCATTCTGCTCGATGATCGACTGATGCAGCACC
Source organism: Rhizobium sp. YJ-22 (assembly GCF_029601685.1). Taxonomy (NCBI): domain Bacteria; kingdom Pseudomonadati; phylum Pseudomonadota; class Alphaproteobacteria; order Hyphomicrobiales; family Rhizobiaceae; genus Rhizobium; species Rhizobium sp. YJ-22. Next base: position 46,989 of record NZ_JARRIR010000017.1, read on the forward strand.
GACCAGAGCTGGTTCTCGGTCAGGCCGGGGCGGATGGCCTCGCGCAGCTTGCCGACACCGGTTTCGGTTGCCCGCAGCGATGCATTGATACATTTCATTTCCTCGGCCGACTTGATGGCCCTTGCCATCTCCACCGGTTTCTGGGCGTCGACGATCCTGAAACCGAGCGCCTTCAGAGCGATGGCGACACCCGCGTTGAGCCGTTCGAGGCCAAGCGTCGCGCCCTTGCCTGCAAGTTCGGTGACGAGATCGCCCATCTCGATCGCCCATGCCTGTTCCCGGTCACCGATGCCGGGGCCGGCCGCGACGAAGCTGGCGGTCTTTGCGGGGCGAACCTCGTCGACCGTTTCGTATCCTTCACCCAGGTGAAGACAGCCGGTGAACTCGAAAAGGATCGAGCGGTTCGCGGTGAGCAGCAGGTAGCGCGACGGCGCATTGCGCATGCTGAACACCTGCATGTTGCGCGTGCCGGTGGCATAACGGATGTTGACCGGATCGCAGAGGATGACGGCATCGACGCCGTATTCCGCCATCTTCTGGCGAACCCGGCCCAGGCGATAGAGCCGGACCGCCCGCAGATCGATACCCTCGCTCTCCGGCGCCCGATCCAGAAGTGCGATGTTGGAGAGGTCGCTCCTCTCGGCATGCCAGTCGAAATTCGCCATGATTGCCCCTGTGGATTTTGCTGCAACAAGAAAATAAGTTTATGGCGATGACAGTAAAGACCGGAAAATTTCGCTTGAATGGATAACCAGGGGTTATGAAAAGATATCGCACCCGCTTGCCGCCGCTCGACACGCTCGTCTTCTTCGAATGCGCATTCCGCCTGAGGAGCTTCACGAAGGCGGCCGATGAACTCCTTGTCAGCCAAGCGGCCGTGAGCAAGCGCATTCGCCAATTGGAGGACTGGCTCGAGACGCCGTTGTTCAGCCGCGATCGGCAGCGCCTGGCGCCGACGGAGACCGGTGCGAAGCTTGGGGAGCGGGTGAACAGCGCGCTGGATTTCATTGACCAGACGCTCGGCAATCTGCGCATGCCGCATGATCCCGTCGTGCGGATCGCGTCGATGTCGGCAATCGGCATGTTCTGGCTGCAGCCACGCCTTCGCGCCTTCGCCTTTGGCGATGACGCATGCCCCTACAGCCTGACGCTCGCCGACACCTCGCGCGATGTCTTGACCGACGATTTCGATCTGGTGGTGACCTATGGCGATGGCGACATCCCCGGCTGGACGACCCATCGCCTGTTCGATGAGGAACTCGTGCCCGTTGCCAGCCCGGCGGTCGCCGAAGCGCTCCTCATCGGCGCGCACGACGGACGGTATGCCCGGCTGGATTACCGCCGGGTCTCCCCGAACTGGGTCAACTGGCCTGTCTGGAGCCAGTCCCGACAATCGTCCCTCCTTGAGGAACTGCCGCGGAAGATCTGCGCCAGCTATTCGCAATCGATCGGGCTGGCGTTGGAAGGCAAAGGGGTGGCGCTGGGCACGTTGCCGATGCTGGCGGACGAGATCGCTTCGGGCCGGCTGGTGCCGCTGCCCGTCGAGGGCGTGCGGACAGGGCGCGCCTACTGGCTGGCGCGCCTCGACACGACGCCCTCGCACCGGGGCGTGACCGACGCGTGGAATGCGCTTACCGGATGAGGAATGGCATGCGGGCTGGCCATCGTCATGGCGCTGCGGCAGCGCAAAGGCCGGCGTTCACGCTTCCGGCGACGGCGCGCACGGAAGCGACCGGTCGTCTCCTCCTGCCGGGGGGAACCGAAGGCCTCCTGCCCCGTGCTGGAAATCCTGCCCCTTCGGCTGCTGATGGTTCCCGTGGCTCAGGCGCGCGCCCGTGCGACGCCTCGGCGAAAACCGCGGCCGCATGATGTTTCCGCGTCACGCCGGGATCGGCCGCGACAACATCGATATGTCGCAATCGTCAAACAGATTTCGGCGAATATCGCCCGCCGCAATGCCGAAAATCCAGCCGCCAGGAGGAACCGCAATGACCGATGAAGGGGTGTCGACCTACCCCCGGGGGATACCTGCGCGCTGGACGTCGAGCGCCAAAAGCGGCGTCGGCACCGCTCTTTCGCCGGCAAGCCGTGTCTGGTTCACCGTCAGCCACGGCATTCTCAACGAAATCTATTACCCACGGGTGGACCGCGCCTGCACGCGCGATCTCGGGCTGGTCGTCACAGGTCCGGGAGACTACTTCTCCGAGGAGAAGCGCCACACGCGGCATCTGATAGAACCCGTCAAAAGCGGCGTTCCGGCCTACCGCCTGACCAACACCGCGGCGGACGGCGCATACCGGATCGAAAAGCGCATCCTGACCGATCCGTCGCGCCCCTCCGTGCTGCAGGACATCGTCTTCACGCCTCTCAAAGGCCAGCCTTGCGACTATCGTGTCTATGCGTTGCTCTCCCCGCATCTTTTCAACTGCGGCATGGGCAACACGGCCTGGATCGGCGACTACAAGGAATGGCAGATGCTGTTTGCGACCGGCCGCGACGGGGTTTCGCTGGCGCTCGCCTCGTCCCTGCCCTGGCTGTCCTCGTCGGCCGGCTATGTCGGGGTGTGCGACGGCTGGCGGCAGCTTCTGCATCGCGGCGCGCTCGAGCCCGGCAAGCTGCGCGCCGATGACGGCAATGTTTCGCTCACGGGCCAGATCGGCTTCTCGGCGGAAAGCAACCGGGCGTTACTTTCGCTTGGGCTCGCCGGCGGGCCGGATGAGGCAGGCTACAACGCGCTCGCCAGTTTGATGGCCGGCTTCGACGCCGCGGCCAAGCCCTATGTATTGGGCTGGCGGACCTGGCAAAGCGGCTTGCAGCCGCTCGACCGGATCGCCGCAAGCGGGCGGAACATCTATCGCATCAGCACCGCCGTTCTCGCCGCCCACCGCTCCGCCGCCTTTCCGGGGCCGGTCGTCGCCAGCCTGTCCGTCCCCTGGGGTTTCGACAAGGGAGACGACGATCTCGGCGGATATCACCTCGTCTGGCCGCGCGACCTCGTCGAGACGGCGGGCGGCTTCCTCGCGGCGGGGGCGGGCCAGGAAGCGCTCGAAATCCTCGCCTATCTGCGCGCCATCCAGGAGAGCGACGGACACTGGCCGCAAAACGCCTGGCTGGATGGCATGGCCTACTGGAGCGGTATCCAGATGGACGAATGCGGTTTTCCGATCCTGCTTGCCGATGCCCTGCGCCGCAACGGAGCGCTGCCGCACAACCTCTTCCCCGCCTTCCTGCCGATGATCGAGCGGGCGGCGGCCTACCTCGTCGGCAACGGTCCCGTCACCGGCGAGGACCGGTGGGAAGAGGATGCGGGATATTCGCCCTTCACGCTGGCGGTCGAGGTCGCGGCGCTGCTGGCGGCCGCCGATTTCCTCGAGGATTGCGGCAAATCCGCCATGGCGGTCTATCTGCGAGAGACCGCCGATGCCTGGAACGACCAGATCGAGCGCTGGACCTATGTGACGGGCACGGGCACCGCGACCGCCCTCGGCATCGACGGCTATTATGTGCGTATCGCACCGCCGGATATCGCCGACGCCTCGTCCGCTTCGCTTGGATATGTGCCGATCAAGAACCGGCCGCCCGGCGACACGGACAGGGCAGCCGAGCTGATCGTCAGCCCCGATGCGCTGGCGCTGGTCCGCTTCGGCCTTCGGGCGGCGGACGATCCGCGCATCGTCAACACGGTCAGGGCCATCGACGCGCATCTGTGCTGCGACCTGCCGCAAGGCCCGGTCTGGTATCGCTACACCGACGACGGCTACGGAGAGCATGAAGACGGCGCGCCCTTCGACGGCACCGGAAAAGGCCGCCCCTGGCCGCTGCTGGTCGGCGAGCGCGCCCATTACGAGCTGGCGGCGGGGCGCATGCAAAGCGCCGAAAACCTGCTTGCCACGTTCGAGGCCTGCGCGGGGCACGGCGGGCTCCTGCCCGAGCAGGTCTGGGACGGCGACGACCTGGCGGACCGCGAACTGTTGCGCGGCGGCCCGACGGGCAGCGCCATGCCGCTTGTCTGGGCGCATGCGGAATATATCAAGCTCCTGCGCTCGCTGCGCGACGGCGTCGTTTTCGATATGCCGCCGCAAGGCCCGAAGCGCTACATCGTCGACAAGACCGTTTCGACGCTGCGGGCCTGGCGCTTCAACAACAAGATCCGCTCCCTGCCGGCGGGAAAGGTGCTGCGGCTGGAGCTGCCGGCCCCGGCCATGGTGCATTGGAGCACCGACGGCTGGGCGACCAGCCGTGACGATTTCACCCGGGCCAACGACTTTTCCGTGCATCTGCTCGACCTGCCGGTTGCGAACCTGGAGCGCGGGCAGACCATCGTCTTCACCTTCTTCTGGCCAGACGGCGGCAATTGGGAAAATATCGACTTTTCGGTCGCGGTCGGCGCGCCGGACATGGCTTGAAGAATGCCAGCTTTATCGAAAGGACATGCTATGCAGATCGGAATGATGGGACTGGGCAGGATGGGCGCGAACATGGTGCGACGCCTGTTGCGGGGCGGCCATGACTGCGTCGTCTACGATATCAACCCTGCCAGCGTCGCGGCCCTGGTCGCCGAGGGCGCCACCGGCGCCGCCTCGTTGGAGGAATTCGTCGCCAAGCTCGAAAAGCCGGCCTGCGCCTGGCTGATGCTGCCGGCGGCGATCACCGGCGCCAATGTCGACAAGCTCGCCGCCTTGATGTCGCCCGGCGACATGATCATCGACGGCGGCAATTCCCACTACCACGACGACGTCGACAAGGCCGAACAGCTCCGCGCCAGGGGTATCGATTATGTCGATGTCGGCACGAGCGGCGGCGTCTGGGGGCTGGAGCGTGGCTATTGCCTGATGATCGGCGGTCCGGACAAGGCGGTGCGCCATCTCGATCCGGTGTTTGCAACCCTCGCGCCCGGCAATGCCGCGACGGCGCCAGCCGCCGGCGAAGGCATGCGCACGGCGCATCTGGGTTATCTCCATTGCGGCCCGAGCGGCTCCGGCCATTTCGTCAAGATGGTCCATAACGGCATCGAATACGGCATGATGGCAGCCTATGCCGAAGGCATGAGCATCCTGAAGGCCGCCAATGCGGGCAACAGGCCGCGTGACGCGGATGCGGAAACCAGCCCGCTGCCAACCCCGCAATATTACAGGTTCGACATCGACCTGGCGGCGGTATCGGAAGTCTGGCGGCACGGCAGCGTCATCAGTTCCTGGCTCCTCGACCTGACGGCGGATGCCCTGAAGCAGGATCCGGCGCTTTCGGCCTATGGCGGGCGCGTTTCCGATTCCGGCGAAGGGCGCTGGACGCTGAAGGCGGCGATCGATACCGGCACGCCCGCGCCCGTCCTGTCCTCGGCGCTGTTCCAGCGCTTCAATTCGCAGGGCGAGTCCCTCTACGCCGACAAGCTCCTGTCGGCCATGCGCTTTGCCTTCGGCGGCCATCATGAAAAGCCCGGGGGCGACGCCTGATCGAGATCGAAGACCGCCTTGAAACGAGGAACGCCATCATGACCGAAACGAGATCCGACACGCTGGTGCTGTTCGGCGCCACCGGCGACCTTGCCCACAAGAAGATATTTCCGGCGCTCTATGCGCTGGTGGCGCGGGGATTGCTGAACGAACCCGTCATCGGTGTCGCGCTCGACGACTGGGACGTCGCCGCGTTGCAGGCCCGCGCCCGGGACGGCGTCACCCGGGCGCTCGGCGCCGTCGACGAGGAGGTGTTTGCAAAGCTCGCCGGGCTGCTGCGCTATGTCAGCGGCGATTATCGCAACCAGTCCACCTTCGACGCGTTGAAGGAGGCGATAGGACCGGGCCGGCACCCTCTCTATTATCTCGCCGTCCCGCCCAGCATGTTCGAGCCCGTGGTCCAGGGGCTGGAGCAGTCGGGCGGGGCTGCGGGGGCGCGGCTGATGGTGGAAAAGCCCTTCGGCCGCGACCTGCAATCGGCCCGCTGGCTCAACCGCGTGCTGCATATCGTGTTCGAAGAAAAGGCGATCTTCCGCATCGATCACTATCTCGGCAAGGAAGCGATCCAGAACCTGCTCTACTTCCGGTTCGCGAATTCGTTCCTGGAGCCGATCTGGAACCGCGATCACGTCGAGAGCGTGCAGATCACCATGGCGGAGGATTTCGGCGTCGCGGGACGCGGGCGTTTCTATGACGAGGTCGGCTGCATTCGCGACGTCATCCAGAACCACCTGCTGAACGTCCTGCTGCTTCTCGCCATGGAGCCGCCATCCGGACGCTCTGCGGACGATCTGATCGACGAGAAGGTGCAGGTGCTGAGAGCGATCCGGACCTTGACCAGGGACGACGTGGTGCGCGGGCAGTTCGACGGTTATCTCCAGGAGCCGGGTGTGCGGCCGGGTTCGCCGGTGGAGACTTTCGCCGCCGTCCGCTTCTTCGTCGATACATGGCGCTGGAAGGGGGTGCCCTTTTTCGTTCGCGCCGGCAAGAACCTGCCGGTCCACCTGACCGAAGTCGTCGTTCGCCTGAAGCCGCCGCCGCTCGACGTTTTCGACGAAATCCGGCCTGAAGACGCCAATTACATCCGCTTTCGCATCGCTCCGGAAGTGGCGGTCGCCATCGGCGTGCGGCGCAAGGCGGCGGGCGACGCCATGGCCGGCGAGAAGGTGGAGCTTTCCGCCGTCGATGACGCGACGGGCGACATGGAGCCCTATGAGCGGCTGATCAACGATGCGATGAACGGCAACGGCCAGCTCTTCACCCGGCAGGACGCCAGCGAAATCGCCTGGCGCATCGTCGCCCCGGTGCTCGACGATCCGTCTGCGCCGCATATCTACCAGCCGGGCACCTGGGGGCCGGACGAGGCGATGACGCGGTTTGCACCGCCGAACGGTTGGGTCGGGCCGTCCCCATGAGCAATGAAGAGCCCATGACAGTGACGAACCCAGACGCTGCGCCTGAAAACCCGCCCGTCGTGCTGGCCGTGGATATCGGCGGCTCCCATGTAAAGATCCTGACGAGCGCGCCGGGCGCGACGCCGCTTCGGATGGATTCCGGACCGAAGATGACCGCGGGCCAGATGGTCGATGCCGTCAAGACGCTTGCATCGGGCCTTCGCTACGACGTCGTGTCGATCGGCTATCCGGGGCCGACCCGGGCCAACAGGGTGCTGCTCGAACCGCGCCATCTGGGCGGCGGCTGGCTGGGTACCGATTTCGCGGCAAGCTTCGGCAAGCCCACCAAACTCGTCAACGACGCGCTCATGCAGGCCATCGGCAGTTACGATGGCGGGCGCATGCTTTTTCTCGGTCTCGGAACGGGCCTCGGGGCCGCCATGATCCTGGAAAACGTCGCCCATCCGCTTGAAATCGCCCACCTGCCCTATCGCAAGCGCAACAGCTTCGAGGACTATGTCGGCGAGGCCGGACGAAAGCGTCGCGGCAGGAAAAAGTGGCGCGCAAGCGTGTTCGACGTCGTGGAAAGGCTGCAGGCCGCCCTGCTGCCGGACTATTGCGTCATCGGCGGCGGCAATGTCGAAAAGCTCGACGCATTGCCGGAGAATTGCCGGCGCGGCGACAACCTCCACGCCTTCGATGGCGGCTTCCGCCTCTGGCAGGATCGGTTTATCGTCGCCTGAAGCAAAGGCGTCATCCTGCATGCCGCGCGCTTCGGGCGGCAGCTTCGCCCGGCAGATCTACACTTTGAACACGTCGTCCTGACAGAACACGATGACATAGCGACCGCGCCGCTCGGCTTCGCCCGCCCATGTCCGCAACTGCGATAGATAAGGTTCGCTCTTCCAGATTTCGGGATGCTCCGGCGCGACCAGCACGGTGATCTGTGGCCCCTGCTCATAAAGCATCATTCCCGACCTGCCTGGCTCCCATTCGTCGCCGAGGGCGTTGTCGGTCATCCAGAGGCAGAGAAAATCCCGGCAGACCGATGGCCTGTCGGGATAGATCGAACAGCCGCTGCCTTCGACACAATGCGCGCACCAGTCGTTGGCGGGCTTGTCGAACAGGTCGATGTCCGGAAGCCGGCAGCATAATGTGCAGGTGCCGCAGGACCGGCCGTCAACGATCGTGGTGGTTGGCTGCATCGGAGTTCGGCCGATCAATCGCTATTGCTTTCGCCCTATAAAGCCGGAGTCTCCCCTGCAGACAAGGGCCGATTTCGTCACCGGCGCGACAGGGAGGCCGCCACGGCCAGCAGCACGCGGGCGCCCGCCACGATATGGTCGTCCGACACGAACTCCGCTTCGTTATGGCTGATGCCGTTGCGGCAGGGGATGAAGATCATCGCGGCGGGGGCGATCCGGTTGACGAACAGGGCGTCGTGAAAGGCGCCGGAGACCATGGGGCGGCTGCGGATGCCGAGGGTGCGGCAGGCCGCCTCGATTTCCGCCGTGACGGCGGGGGCGAAGCGGCCGGGCGACATGTCGACACGCTGGCCGATGGTGACGGCGCAGGCCCAGCGTTCGCCCGCGACCGCGCATTCCTGCCGTACACGCCGCTCCATCGCCGCAAGCGCATCGGCATCGGGGTGGCGGATATCGACGGTAAAGGAGACGCGGCTCGGGATGACGTTGATCGAGCCCGGTTCGGCGGCGATGCGGCCGACCGTCAGCCGCGCCTGCGGATCGGCGGGCATGATGTCGCCCTGGATGCGGGTAATGGCGGCAGCAGCCGCGCCCATCGGATCCTTGCGGAATTCGAGCGGCGTCGTGCCGGCATGGGCCGCCTCGCCGGAAAAGGCGATTTCCAGCCATTTCGTACCCTGGACGGCCGTGACGACGCCGATCGGCACCGCCTCGCGTTCGAGGATCGGGCCTTGCTCGATATGCAGCTCGACAAAGGCGGAAATGGCATGACCGGCCGGGCGCACTTCGGCCTCCGGTAGGGCTGCGAGCGTTGCCGTGAGTTCGTCGGCCAGCAGCGCGCCGTCCGTGGCCCGCGCGGCACGCCAATCCGCGATGCTGCCCGCCCCGGCAAAGGCCATGGAGCCCATGCAGCCCGGCGAAAAGCGGCTGCCCTCCTCATTGGTGAAGGCGACGACCTCGACGGCGCGATCCGTCTCGATGCCGGCATCGGCCAGCGCCTCCAGCGACTCGAAGGCGCTGAGCGTGCCGAGCGCGCCATCGAAACGGCCGCCGGTCGGCTGGCTGTCGAGATGGCTGCCGATGAGCAGCGGCGGAAGTTCCGGATCCCGGCCTTCGCGGCGCAGGAAAAGATTGGCCGCCTCGTCCTGGAAGACGCTGAAGCCGCGCGCCAGCGCACGCCCGGCCAGCAGCCGGCGGGCGGCGCGGTCTTCGACGCCCATGGCCTGGCGGTTGACGCCGCCGGCGGGCGTCGCGCCGATCGCCGCGAAATCGGCGACGGATTTCAGGAGGCGCGCGGCGTTGACCTCCGGCGCCTTGGTCATCGGCCGAGGCCCGCGATGAACCGCTTGACCCGGTCCGGGTCGACCGCATTCCACCAGACGCCGTCATATTTGAGGGCGCTGGCGATGATGACGCCATCGGCGACGGAGAGGATATCGTTGGCATTGTCGTGGGTGACGCCGCTGCCGACCAGCGTCGGCAAGGAGGCGGCCTCCTTGATCATGCGGATATAGCCGAGATCGGCGGCGTGGCCGGTGCGCTGGCCGGTGGCGATGACCACGTCGGCATCGAAGAAGACGAGATCCTTGACCTGCTCCTCCACCGGCCGGTCGGCGACGATGGCATGCGCGCCGTGCTTGACATGGGCGTCGGCGAAGATGCGGATGCCCCTGGCGCGAAGCTGCGCCCGGTAGCGCATGGCGCGGGCGGATTCGCCCTCCACGAAACCCTCATTGGCGATATAGGCATTGGCCCACTGGTTGACGCGGATGAAGGAGGCGGACGAGGCCGAGGCGATGGCGAGCGCCGGGATCGCCGCATTGGCGAGCACGTTGATGCCGATGGGGCGGCCAAGTTCGCGGCGGATGCGGTCGGCGACGACGGCCATATGGGCGGAGGTCTCGTGGCCGATGTCGTCGGGCTTGGCGAAGGGCACGTCGCCGTGGTTTTCGACGATCAGCGCATCGCAGCCGCCGGAGAGATAGGCGCGCGCATCCGAAAGGCCGCGCTCGTAGATCGCCTCGACGCCCTCGTCGTCATAGCGCGGCGCGCCGGGCAGCGGCATGAGATGCACGACGCCGATCACCGGCTTGTCGCGCCCGAAAAGCGTCTTCAGCGTATCCTTGTCCTGCCGTCCGATGGGGTTGCTCATGGCGATCACACGTTTTCCGGTTTCAATGAATTGGTGAGGGCGGAAAGCTCCGCCCGGCTGGGGAAGGAGGCGAGCGTGCCGGCGCGGCCGACCGCAATGCCCGCCGCCTGGGTTGCGAGGCGAGCGGCTTCGGGCAGCGATGCGCCTTGCGCGAAAAAACCGGCCAGGGTTCCGGCAAAGCAATCGCCGGCGCCGCTGGCGTCGATGGCCTCGGCCTCGGCCGCCGGGATGCGCAGGAGCGAACCGGCCTGGACAAGCAGCGCGCCCGCCGCGCCGAGCGTGACGATGACGTTTTCCGCGCCCATGCCTTGCAGGCGGCGGGCGGCGCGCTTGGCATCGGCCTCGCCGGTCAGCGCCTCGGCTTCCGGCCGGTTGGCGACGAGCAGCGAGACCGTCGTCAGGTCGAGCGGTTCGGCGCGCAGCGGGCTCGGATTGAGGATGGTGAACAGCCCGGCGTCGCGGGCGGCCTTCAGGCAGGCTGCCGTCACAGCCGGCTCGAGATTGCCCTGCATCAGCAGCATGTCGCCGGCGGCCCACGTGTCCGCAAGTCCGGTCATGGCGAGCGGGTCGAAAGCCTCGGCACAGGCGGCGGCGGTGACGATGACGTTTTCCCCGGCGCGGTCGATGAGGATGACCGAGCGGTCGCAGGGCAAGTCGAGGCGCGTCAGGTCCCGTTTCGGGATTTCGGTGGCGAGCAGGTTTACCACCCGCTCGCTCGCCGCATCCCTGCCGACGGGCGCCCATAGCACCACATCCGCGCCCGTGCGGGCGGCGGCGGCGGCCTGGTTGGCGCCCTTGCCGCCCACCCCCTCGCCGGCGGCGGCTGCATTGAGCGTTTCGCCCGGCTGCGGCAGCCGCTGCAGGCGAAAGCTCAAATCGACGCAGACATTGCCGACGACGTGGATGGTCATGGGCGGCTCCGGCTCAGTCCGTCGCCCAGGCGAGCATCTGCTCGAACAGGGTCTTGTAGCCCGGCCAGGCGATGAATTCCGGCGGCAGCCAATGCGGGCCGACATCCGAAGTCCAGACCAGCGTGCGGCCCTTTTCATAGGTGCCGGTGACCAGCAGCGGCAACGAGCCGTATTCGCTGGAGACGGTCATGAGCTGGTTTGCGCCGTCCTTCAGCGTCACCTCGTTGAAGCCGAGCAGATAAGGGAATTCGCCGGAGATACCCTTGAGGATCGGATGCGAGGCATCGCCCGAAACGACAGGCGTAAAACCTTCCGGCACTTCCACGCGGTCGTCGACCGAAAGGCAGGAGACCGGCAGCACCTCTTCGACGGCCGTGTTGCGGAAGCGCGCGCCGCCATTGATGCCCTGGAAGGAATAATAGCCGCCGAACATCAGCAGCGCGCCGCCCCTGGCGACGTAGTCGCGCAGCAGCTTCAGCCGGTTCGGGGTGCGGCGGGAGTGGATCCAGGTGTCGGGGTGGAGCAGCAGCGTGTTGGCGCCGATATCCGAGAGCACGATGGCGTCATAGGCCTGCAGACCCTCCAGCGTGTTCGGAAATTCCTTCTGCGCCTCATGCGCCGGCATGAAGGTGACGTCGAAGGGGCTGTCCTTCAGCGCCTTCAGCAACTCGTCGGCGCCGGTGTGATAGGTGACGGTCGGGAACTGGTCGAAACCCTTGATGTGGGTGGCGGTCGATACCCAGGATTCGCCGGCGAGCAGCACGTTCTTCTTGGTCATGATGGCTCCTTGAATGGTTGGCCGGCGTTCAACGCGCGGCGGAAAAGACGGATTTCGGATTGTCGATCAGCATGTGGTCGATGGCCGCCTGCTCGACGCCGTGGCGTTTCAGCCGCGGCAGGAAGTGCTTGAGAATATAGCCATAGCCGAAGCCGCCATAGCGGGTGAGCATGATCTTCAGGAAGACGTCCTGCGAGAGCAGCAGCCTGTCGCCAAAGCCCTTGTCGACAAGGGCGGCGATGGCGCGGGCGTTCTCCTCGTCGGAGGGCGACTGGGCGTCCTGGTCGGCATAATAATAATCCATGCCGATCATGTCGTATTCCAGGAAGGCCCCGCGTCTGGCGAGCGCCATCTGGTAGTCGAGATCGCTGTGGCTCGGGTTCATGTGGCAGAGCACGGTATGGGCAGGATCCGCCCCCTCCTCCTCCACCACGTCGAGCACGCGATGCGCCAGCCGCTCCCAGCCGGGCAGATGGATGGACAGCGGCAGGCCGGTGATGCGCGCCGCCCGCGCGGAGGCGCGCAGGGATTTTTCCTCCTCGGCGGTGAAATTGCGGCTCACGCCGATCTCACCGATGATGCCGGCCATGATGTCCGGCTGGCTTTCGCCGCCGCCGACGTCATTGACGATGAACTGCGTCACCGCCTCGACATCCATGCCCTTCAGCCAGTCGGGATGGGTGTGTTCGAGATAGAAGCCGGTGCCCATGATGATGCGCAGGCCCGACATTCTGGCGATGCGGGCAAGGCCGGCGGCATCGCGGCCGATGCCGAAATTCGTCGTCTCCACCACGGTGCAGCCGCCCAGCGCCTGGAACCGCCCGAGTTCGCCGAGCGCCAGGTCGCCGTCGTCGAGCGAGACATTGTCCCGGTTCATGTAGGGGTTCATGCGCAACTCGCCGATGATTTCGATCGAGACCTTCTGCTCGGCGATCGCCTTTTCGTCGGGATGGCAGGGGCAGATCCAGCTGCGCGCGCCATCCAGAAAGATATGCTCGTGCATCAGCGTCACGCCGAGATCCGCGACCGGAACCGGGCCGGTGACGGTCATGGCCGTGCCGGAGTTGACGCCGATGGGGTGGCGCGGCTTCGGCGTGTCGGAGAAGAGTTCGTCGAGCATGGTCAGCGTCCCTTCGCGCCGCCGCGGAACAGGCGGAAATTCAGCCAGATCGCGATCAGGATGATGAAGCCGGTGACGATGGGCGTGAAGAAGGGCGAGAGATGCGACAGGATGAGCCCGTTCGCCAGCACCGCAACGGTGAGTGCGCCGAGGATCGTGCCGACGAGCGAGCCGCGTCCGCCGAACAGGCTGGTGCCGCCGAGCACCACGGCCGCGATCACATCCAGCTCGAACCCCTGGCCCGCATTGGAGGAGCCGGAACCCAGGCGGGCGGCGAGGATGACGCCGGCCGCGGCCGCGGCCGTGCCCGAGAGCACATAGACCCAGAGGATGACGCGGCGTGTGTTGACGCCCGCGCGTCGCGTCGCCTCGGCATTCGCCCCGACGCCGGTGACGTAGCGGCCGAAATGGGTCTCGTTGAAGGCGATATAGGCGATGAGCAGCACGACGACGGCGATCAGCGCCGGGGCGGGAATGCCGAGCACCCAGGCGCGACCGATCGCCACGAAGGGGCTGGTCGGCTCGATGGGGATCGAATAGCCGCCGGTGATCAGCAGTGCGAAGCCGCGGATGACGGAAAGCCCCGCCAGCGTGACGATGAAGGCGGGAATGCGCTCGTAAGCGATGAAATAGCCCTGGATGACGCCGACGGCGGCGCCGAGCAGCAGCATCAGCACGATGGCGAGCGGCCAGGGGATGCCGGCCTGGAGGGCGGCGGCGGACAACGTCGCCGTCAGCGCCAGCACGGAGCCGACCGAAAGATCGATGCCGCCGGTGGTGATGACGAAGGTCATGGCGGCCGCGACGATCAGCAGCGGCGCGGACTGGCGGATGACGTTCAGCAGGTTCGGCGCGCTGAGAAAGGCATTGGTCGTTACCGAAAAGAACAGGCAGCAGACGATGAAGAACAGCGCGATCGACATGACGCCGCCATTGGCGATGACCTTGTCGATGAGCGTCGCCTCGCGCAGGCGCGGCGGATGGCTGGAATAGGCGTTGGGTTCGGAACTCATGGGTCAGACGCCCTTTTCCCGGTTGTGGCCTGCGGAGCGGGCGGAGAATTTGCGCCCGACGATGAGATTGACGACATCCTCGATATTGGTGTCCTCGATGCGCCGCTCGGCGACGTTGCGCCCCTCATACATCACCTGGATGCGGTCGCAGACGAGGAAGAGATCCTGCAGGCGATGGGTGATGAGGATGACGGAGACGCCGCGCTGCGAGACGGTGCGGATCAGTTCCAGCACCGCCTCCACCTCGGCGACGGCAAGCGCCGCCGTCGGCTCGTCCATGATCAGCACGGAGGGATTGAAGGAGGCGGCGCGGCCGATGGCGATCGACTGGCGCTGGCCGCCGGAGAGATTTTCCACCTTCATGCGCGTATCGGGAATGACGATGCCGAGATTGGAGAGCATGTCGCGCGCCCGCTCGTGCATCAGCTTCTTGTCGAGCAACGGCACGCCCGCCAGCCGCCGCTTCGGCTCGCGGCCGAGGAAGAGGTTGCCGGCGACGTCGATGGTGTCGCAAAGCGCAAGGTCTTGATAGACCATCTCGATGCGCGCCGCGCGCGCATCCGCCGGCGAGGTGAAGGCAACCGGCCTGCCGTCGATCTCGATGGTGCCGGTATCGGGGATGACGGCGCCTGACAAAACCTTGCTGATGGTGGATTTGCCCGCGCCGTTATCGCCGACCAGGCCGAGGACTTCCCCGGGTTTCAGGTCGAGCGAGGCGTTGTCGAGCGATTGCAAAGCGCCGTAGCGCTTGGAAATGCCGGTCATGCGGACGCGGCTGGCGTGCGTATCGGTCATGTTCGATGGCCTCTCGCGAAAGATCCGCCCGGTCCGGATCCCCATACCGGGCGGCGGGCTCGGCTTACTTGAACATCTCGCGATATTGATCGACATTCGCCTTGGTGACGATGGTGACGGGCACGTTGATGATCGGCTCGATCTTCTCGCCCTTCTTCACCTTCACCAGGGCTTCCACGGCCGCCTTGCCCTCGCCGGCCGGATCCTGCTGGATCACGGCGGTAACGAACCCCTGGTCGATGCCGTCGATGGCGGATTTCGTCAGATCCCAGCCGAAGACCTTGATCGAGTCTCCACGGCCCTGGCTGACGACGGCGGAGACCGCGCCGAGCAGCGCCGGCTCGCCGGTGGCGTAGAGCGCATTCATGTCGGGATTGGCGGTCATCAGGTTTTCAGCCGCGGACAGCGCCACGTCCTGCACGTTCTGGCCGTCGACCGTGTTGAGGAATTCGACCTTCTGGCCGCCCTTCTCCACCGCCGCCTTGAAGCCGTCGAGGCGCTGGTTCTGGATGAAGGAGTTGAGCGCGCCGACGACGCCGACCTTGGCCGTGCCGCCCATGTCGCTCTTGACGTAATCGGAGAAGAATTGTCCGATCTCGCCGCCGGCTGCGGTGTTGTCGACGCCGACGAAAGCGATGTTGTCGCCTTCCGGGATCTGCGCATCGATGGCGATGACCGGAATGCCCGCGTTTTTCGCAGCCGTGATCGCCGGCTTCACGCCGTTGACGTCGATGGCGACGAGAATGATGCCGTCGACCTTCTGGGTGATGTAGTTTTCGATGGCGTCGTTCTGTGCCGAGGGCACGTTGTTGGCGTTGAAGATCACGAGATCGACGCCCGCAGCCTTGGCGGCGGCATTGGCGCCGTCATTGATCTGGTTGAAGAACAGCGCCTGCTGGTTGATGGTGACGAGCGCGAACGTATCGGCGAAAGCGCTGGAAACGCCCATGGAAAGTGTCATGGCGACGGCCGCTGCGCAGCCGAGAAGATATTGTGTCCGACCCATTTTGAGGTTCCCCTTGTTCGATGCCGCTCGTGGCGACAGGAATTTACGAGCAGCATTATTCAAGTGACTTGAATTCTTGTCAAGAGACTTGAATTTGCATTCGCAAAGGCGGAAAGGGGTGTTTTTCTGGCGGAAAATCAGAAGGTTGGCGGCGTATTTACCCAAAAAATCGATGCGCGCTCTTCACCGACGTTACGGTACGAGTGAGCAAGCTCCGAATTGAAGACGAAACTGTCGCCGGCCGAAAGCCGAAAAATCTTTTCGCCGATCATCAGTTCGATTTCGCCGACGAGCACATACCCCACCTCCTCGCCGACATGCTGGATCGGCCCGGCGCTCTGCCCGCCGGCATCGATATGGTGGATGTTGCACTGGAGCAGGTGGCCGGTCGAATAGGGAATGATGCGCTCCAGCGAGATGCCCTCGCCGCGCCTGAGCGGATCGAGCGCGATCAGCGGCCGCGTGCCGGCGCGAAACACCACGCCCTCGTCGGCATCCGTCTCCTCGAACATCCAGCCGATATTGGAATCGAGCGCCTGCACCAGCCGGTGCAGCATCGGTAGCGAGGGCGAGGCCTTGCCGTTCTCGATCTTGGACAGCAGGCTTTCCGAACACTCGGCCGCCTGCGCCAGCACCTTCAGCGTGAGCCCCCGCGTCTGCCGCGCAAGTTTCAGGCGCGCACCGAGCCGCACCGGGTTCGAATGGATTTTATCCCCCCCGTTGCCGCCAGACGGCAAAGATGGTTTGGCCATATTCATGTGTGAAGCATCGCATTGATCGGGGTGACGATCATAGGCCCTTCGACCGAGAGCTGTCCAGTCAGGCAGCCGCCCATGCGCGGCGGGACGCCACTGGCTCTGTGCGCGAGTGAGGGTTGTGCCGCCGACCGGGCGGCCTGTAGATAGGGGCGGACAGACGAAGGGAATTCGGCGTGACGGAAAACACCAGGAAACCCCGCACCTTCCG
>NZ_JARRIR010000018.1:0-60575 GCF_029601685.1 Rhizobium sp. YJ-22
GATGGTGGCGGCATAATCGAGGCGGAAATCCACTTAGCGAAACGCCCGAAGCTGTTCAGACAAACCGAGCCACCTCTCCAGCGCCTCGATCGAGGAACCGTCCGGGCGCGTCTGCGATGTGATTTTCCCGATTGTCGGCAAGGATAAGCTGGCGGCGATCGTCAAGGAAAGCCAGGCGAAAGGGGCGCTTGATCGGCGTATATATAAGGTGATGCGTAACCGCCCGATTGTCACCGCCTGCCCGATAGCGGCCTGATTGGCTAAGACACGTCATTAGCGACGTCGTTAATGACGTGTCTTGGGCGAGGTAAGGAATGCGTGTGGAAATTCTCGGCAAGGAGCGGCGGCGGCGCTGGAGTGACGAGACGAAGCTGGAAGTTGTGATGTCAGTTGGTCTCGACGGGGCGACGGTGAGTGAGGTTGCCTGTCGGCACGACGTGATGCGGCAGCAAATTTACGCCTGGCGGCATGAGCTGAAGAAGAAAGGCCTGTTGCCGCCGACTGCCGATACAGTGTTTCTTCCCGTCGATATATCCGTCATGCCTGGTGCGGCGCTCGCGCGCGAGGAGGCGGAGCGTGCATCCGCAATGATCGAATTGCGGTTGAACCATGGGCGCAGCCTTCGCTTCGACAGCGGCGTGGATGGGACGGTCCTGACCCACCTCATCCGGGCGGTTGAAGCGGCATGATCGGGCCTGGGACAGGTGTTCGTGTTTATCTCGCCTGCGGTGTCACGGACATGCGAAAGGGCATTGAGGGCCTTGCTGCCTTGACGCAGGATGTGCTGCGCCAGAAGCCGACGGGAGGTGCTGTCTTTGCGTTCCGGGGGCGTCGTGGTGACCGTTTGAAACTTCTTTATTTTGATGGCCAAGGCTTCTGCCTCTATTACAAGGTCTTGCAGAAGGGGCGGTTTCCGTGGCCATCCGCCGCTGATGGGACGGCGCGGCTGACATCGGCGCAAATGGCGATGTTGTGGGAGGGCATTGACTGGCGGCGGCCGGACTGGGGCGCCCCTCCGGCCCGTGTTTGTTGATTTTATCTCACTGAATTTACATGTTTTTATGGATATTGAACCTGACCTGTGGTAGTCAGGTTCATGTCGAATGCGAGCCAAAATCTTCCCGATGATCCGGCCTTCCTGAAGGCGATGATCGCCGCGCTTGAGGCGCAAAACGCGAAGATGTCGGCGACCTTGCAGGCGCATGATCAGTTGATCCAGTCCCTGCGGCTGCGCATCGCCAGGCTGAAGAAGCATGGCTTCGGCAAATCGTCGGAAAAGATCGAACGGGAAATCCAGCAGTTGGAACTGGCGCTGGAGGACCTGATGATTGCCGCCTCGGAAAGCAGCAGCGAGCCTCTCACCGAGATCGAGGAAGCGGCGCCTGCCGCGTCTGAGGCAATCATGCCGGAAAAGACCATGCGCCGCCGTCCGCGCGTGTCGGACAAGGCCGTTCGCGAGCGCAGGGAACTCGATCCCGGCGCGCACTGCCCCGCTTGCGGTGGCGAATTGCGGCTTGTCGGTGAAGACGTCAGCGAAATCCTTGACATGATCGCCGCGCAGATGAAGGTCATCGAGATTGCCCGGCTGAAGAAGTCCTGCCGCTGCTGCGAGAAGATGGTGCAGTTGCCCGCGCCCAGCCGTCCGATACCGGGCAGCATGGCGGGTGCTGGTCTCCTGGCCTATATTCTGGTCTCGAAATTTGATGACCACCTGCCGCTCTATCGCTTGAACGAAATCTTTGCCCGCATGGGCGTTGATATCCCCGACAGCACGCTGGTGGATTGGTGTGGCCGCGCCATGCAGGTGCTCCTACCGCTGATCGAGTTGATCGAGGCGGCGATCATGAGCAGCGATCTTCTCCACGCCGACGACACGCCGATCCGGGTTCTGGATCGCTCTCTGCGCGACAAGGGGCTGGGGAAAGGGGTGAAGAAGGGCAGGCTCTGGACCTATGTCCGGGACCAACGCCCATGGGCGGGCACAGCTCCGCCCGGGGCGATCTATTATTTTGCTCCCGACTGGAAGGAAGAGCACGTTCACCGTCACCTCAGCCAAGCGAGCGGCATCCTTCAGGCCGATGGCTACAAAGGCTATGCGAAGTTATATGAGGCCGGAACGGACGGGACACGCCGCTTCCGGGAGGCTTCATGCTGGGCGCATTGGCGGCGCGACTTCCATGATATCTGGACCTCGAACAAATCCGAGATTGCCCGCGAGGCGCTCGACCGTATCGGTGCGCTTTATGACATCGAGCGCGAGGTTGCAGGCAAGTCTGCCGATATCCGTCTTGCCACGCGCCAGAAGCACAGCAAGGCAAAGGTCGAAGCATTCCGCCTCTGGGCCGAAGCGCAACTGACGCGTATTCCCGGCAAGAGTGATCTGGCGGGCGCTTTCCGGTATGGCCTGAGCAGGTGGTCCTCATTCTGCCTGTTCCTGGAAGATGGCCGTGTCGCAATCGATAACAACGCCGCCGAGCGGGCGTTGCGTCCTGTCGGCGTTGGAAGACGAAACTGGCTCTTCGCGGGTGCCGACACTGGAGCAGAGACCCTGGCGCGGGCCATGACGATTATCGAAACTGCCAAGATGAATGGCCTCGATCCGCAGGCCTATCTGGCTGACGTGCTCGACCGCATTCAGGATCACAAGATCAATCGCCTCGCCGAACTGCTCCCCTGGAACTGGAAGCCGACAGCGGCGATCATCTGCGCCGAGGCCGCCTGATGGCAACGGTCAGATTCGTCTTCACCATCGACTATGTCGCCGAAATCCTCGAAGAGGACGTCGACCTCCTCCGGGAGATCATCAGCAATGATGACAACCTGACCTATGGCAATATCATCAGCGTCGTGACCGGTGACGACGAGAGTACGTCAGCTTTGACAGACGATGGCGTTGACGAACTCAGGCAGATGCTCAGCGACGCGCGTAGGTCTGCGGAAACATGGCAAGAGTTCCTCGATTGCTTCGTCCTCGACGAAGAGATCGCCGCACGCGTCAAGACATATTCCCCGCGGTAGCAATCGGGCCGTTACGGTGATGCGCTCTTCCTGGGCCAATCATTACCGGCGCATGCTGCCCAGCCTGCTTTCGGTTCTGGAATTCCGGTCGAACAACACCATGTGGCGCCCGGTGCTTGCGGCGCTCGACTGGATTCGGAGCAAGATGGATGACGGCTGCCGGTTCGTGCCGGTGCAGGACGTTCCGATTGATGAGGTTATTCCCGCCAGGTGGCGCAGCTCCGTCATCGACGACGATGGGCGTGTTAACCGGATCGGCTTCGAGCTTTGCGTTCTCACGTTGTTGCGCGACCGCATTCGCTCCAAGGAAATCTGGGTCGTTGGCGCGGACCGTTACCGGAACCCTGACGACGATCTTCCCAAAGACTTCGAAATCCGGCGTGACGCCTACTATTCCGGCCTCAACCTGACACCAGACGCGAGGACGTTTACGTCTGCCATCTGTTCAGAGCTTGAGCGGTAACTGTTGCTCCTCAATGCCAATATCCCGGACAATGATAAGGTCCGGCTTCTGTGGCGTGGCGAAAACCGCATCTCGATCACACCGTTCAAGCCTGCACCCGAGCCGAAAGGCCTCGATGCGATCAAAGGCGAGATCGGCGGACGCTGGCCGATGACCGGGCTGCTCGACGTGCTGAAGGAGGCTGCACTCGATACCGGCTTTCTGGATGCTTTCGAAACGTCGGCGTCGAGGGTTTCTCTATCGAAAGAGACGCTGGATCGACGGCTTTTGTTGTGCCTCTATGCGCTCGGCACGAATGCCGGGATCAAGCGGGTCGCGGGCGCGACACCCGATGTGAGCTATGAGGAATTGCTGCATGTTCATCGTCGCTTCATCCATGCACCGGCACTGAGAGAGGCCTGCGCGCGGGTTGCGAACGCGACGCTGGCGATCCGCAACGCAGCCGTTTGGGGTGACGCGGGCACGGCCTGCGCGTCCGATTCTACGAAGTTCGGCGCGTGGGACCGCAATCTCATGACGGAATGGCATGCCCGCTATGGTGGGCGCGGCGTCATGATCTACTGGCACGTCGAGAAACGCGCGACCTGCGTTTATTCGCAGCTCAAGCGGTGCTCGTCTTCGGAGGTCGCTTCCATGATCGAAGGCGTTCTTCGCCATTGCACCGACATGGAAATTCAGCGCCAGTATGTCGACAGCCATGGTCAGAGCGCGGTCGGCTTCGCGTTTTGTCGCCTTCTCGGGTTCGAACTCGCGCCGCGTCTGAAAGCCATCGGTTGCCAGAAGCTGGCGATTCCGGACGCGGCGATGCGCGCGCGGCTCCCGAATCTCCTGCCGATCCTTTCCGGCGCGATCAACTGGGAGGAGATCGAGCAGCAATATGATGAGATGGTCAAATACGCCGCCGCCATGCAGACGAGAACGGCGGACCCGGAGGCGATCCTGCGCCGGTTTGCCCGCGCCGAAGTGATGCACCCGACCTACAAGGCGCTGAGCGAGCTCGGTCGCGCGGTCAAGACGATCTTCCTGTGCCGGTATCTTCGTCAGGAATCGCTCCGCCGCGAAATCCACGAGGGGCTGAATGTCGTGGAGAACTGGAACAGCGCCAACGGGTTCGTGTTCTTCGGCAAGGGCGGCGAGATCGCCACCAACCGGGTCGACGGGCAGGAGGTCTCCGCCCTTGCGCTGCATTTGCTGCAGGCGTCACTCGTCTACGTGAACACCCGCATGCTTCAGACCGTGCTGGTGGAACCGAAATGGGCGGGCCGGATGACGCCGGAGGATTATCGCGGCCTCACGCCGCTGATTTACAGTCACGTCAACCCATATGGTCGTTTCGACCTCGATCTGAATAGCCGGATCGATTTTGGGCGGCTGGCGGCATGACCGAGGCAATCCCGATCATCACATTTGGGTGCACCTTAGCGTGACGATCGAAAGTGACATATGCGACATGTCACAAAAGGGTGGATTCGCCATCAATGTGACGATACAAGAATGGAGCCACCCTAATGTGACGGATTTGCTCATGACCCGCGTCGGTTATGCCCGCGTCAGCACCACGGACCAGGACCTCGATATCCAGATCGCCCGGTTGAAGGCGGCGGGTTGCGAAATCGTTCGCTCGGAAACAGGCTCCGGCGGATCGCGAACCGGGCGCACGGAGCTTGAGACGATCATGCAGTTCCTGCGCGCCGGCGATGAGCTTGTCGTCTTGCGCCTCGACCGGCTCGGCCGCTCCACACGCGACGTTCTGAACCTAGTCCATGAGCTTGAGGAAAAGGGAGCCTCTCTTCGGATCCTTGAGCCGGAAGTCACGACGGCCGGAACCATGGGAAGGATGGTGATCACCATCCTCGGCATGGTTGCCGACATGGAACTGAAGTTCATCAAGGATCGCCAGCGTGCCGGGATCGAAGCCGCCAAGATCGAAGGCGCCTACAAAGGCCGGAAGAAAAACGTCGATGACGATGAGATCCGACGCCGCGTCGCCGCCGGAGCAAGCAAGGCGAGTGTTGCCCGCGAGCTGAAGGTCTCGAGAATGACCGTCTATCGGGCGCTCGACGTTCCGCCAAAGACCGAGCTGCCGGAGAAGCCGCCGTCCGCCGCAATAGCCCTGCATCTGATCATCGAGAACTTCAACAAACATGGCCGGGGCAGAAAGCCCGCTCGTGAGCGCATTGAGGCGATGCTGAAGCGTGATTATCAGATGCAAAAGACCGGTAACTGCGATTACACTCTGACCATCACCTATGACCGCGAGCCCGATGGCGTCAGCCTGGATGATGAAATCGAAAATCTCCAGACAGAGATGTTCAACATCGCCGAGAGCTACAGGTGCTCCATCGAGGTCGATATCCACGAAATCGGTGGTGACGAACGGTCCTGGTAGGCACGAACGTTCAACATTCGTTCTTCAACTTGGCCAAAATCGCAGCTTCGGGCCGACTGGGCCATATAGGCGGCCTGGTCGATCTCGTCCTTCACTGTGATGAGCATGGGCCGTTGCTCGGAGGCGCGGTCGGTCCAGAGATTTTTCGTATAGCGTTCCCGCGCCAGCTCGATGACACCGTTGGCCGCAGCCAGGATCGGCTGGGTCGAGCGATAATTGCGGTCGAGCGTGATGACGTCGGCGGGTCTCGGCGAGAACTCCTTCGGAAAATCGAGGATGTTGCGGATGGTCGCGGCGCGGAAGGAATAGATCGATTGCGCATCGTCGCCGACGACAGTCAGGCCGCGGCCGCCCGGCGCGAGAGACATCAGGATCGACGCCTGCAGGCGATTGGTGTCCTGGTATTCATCGACAAGGATGTGATCGAAACGGTTGCCGACGTCCTCGGCCAGCTCCGGCTCGGAAACCATCTGCGCCCAGTAGAGCAGGAGGTCATCGTAATCCAGGACGTTCTGCGCCTGTTTCGCTTCCGTGTACGCGGCAAAAAGCTGCTTCAGCTCCTCTTCCCATTCCAGCACCCAGGGATAGATAGGACGATTTCAGGATCTCCTTGATCGAAGCCTGCGAATTAACGACGCGGGAATAGATAGCGATGCAGGTGCTCTTGGTGGGGAACCGGCTCTGCTTGGCGGAAAAACCAAGGTCATGCCGGACGAGGTTCATCAGGTCGGCGCTGTCTTCCCGGTCATGGATGGTGAAGTCGACGCTGAGACCGATCTGCTCGGCATACATGCGCAGGAGCCGGGCACCAATGCCATGGAAGGTGCCGGCCCAGGCCAGTGCGTCGGTCATGATGGCGGCGTTGTCGCCGAGCACCTGCCGGCAGATGCGTTGGACGCGGCGCGCCATTTCCGAGGCCGCACGACGGGAAAAGGTCATGAGCAGAATGCGCCGCGGATCGGCGCCGTTGACGATCAGGTGCGCGACGCGGTGTGCCAGCGTGTTGGTCTTGCCGCTGCCCGCGCCGGCAATGATCAGCAGCGGGCCGCCAATCTTTCCGTCCGGCAGACCAACGCCATGTTCAACAGCTTCGCGCTGCCGATCGTTGAGTTTTTCGAGATGCGCAGCCGCCATTTGTCCCCAGCATGCCTAAGAAAAATTTCCTACCCCTCCGATCGATGGATATCTCCTTGATGAAGCTAAGGGATTCGTTTCAACGACTTAGCCGAGGGGTACTTCCGGAGCGGAGGCCCGATTGACTCAGTTGGGCAATCGGAACAAATAATGAACATATCAGCTTAAAGAACCGCTGAAAACCCTGAAGGAGTAACAATTCTGCCGTGGCAAACCATGCCCTCAACCCCGTGCTGGCGGAGCTTCGCGAGCGCATCGGCCAGCTTGAAGGCGGCTCGATGCGCGCAAGGCAAGTGCTGCCTTTCGGCGTCTCCGAGGTTGATCGGGCACTGCCGGGAGGAGGGCTCGCCTTCGGGGCGTTGCACGAGATCGCCGGCGGCGGGGGAGGGACGGTCGATGGCGCTGCTGCGGCGCTGTTCGTTGCCGGCATCGCAGCCCGATCCCGTGGAAAGGTTCTGTGGTGCATGACGCGCCCCGATCTGTTTTTCCCTGCGGTCGCCCAGGCCGGGCTCCATCCGGACCGTGTCGTGTTCTGCGAAAGCGATCGGGAAGAGGAAGCGCTGTCGGCCATGGAGGAGGGATTGTCCTTCGGCGGGCTTGCCGCCGTGGTCGGCGAGCTTGTCCGTCTGCCAATGACCGCGTCGCGGCGCCTTCAGCTCGCCGCCGAGAAGACGGGGGCCATGGGCATCGTGCTGCGGCGATGGCGACGACAGAACGAGGCATCGGACTATGGGCAGCCGACGGCCTCAACGACACGGTGGCGCATCAGCACCTTGCCGTCGGAAAGACTACCTGTTGCCGGCGTCGGGAGGGCGCGCTGGCTGGCGGAACTGATGCGCGTGAAAGCCGGCGAATGCGCCGAATTCGAAATTGGAGCCCCCGATGACAAGGGTCGTATCTGTCTTCTTCCCACAGCTCTCGACCGAGCGGATCAGACGGCGCGCTGGCGAAGCCTTGCCGGTTGACAAGCCGCTTGTCGTCATTGCCCGCCGCGGCTCGAAACGCTGGATCTCTGCCGCCGATCCCGCCGCATTGAAGCTCGGCCTGCGCATCGGCATGGCCGCCAGCAAGGCGCAGGCCATGGTTGCCGATCTCCTCATGGCCGATGCGGCTCCGGCCGAGGACGCAGCTGCGCTGGAACGGCTGGCGCTTTGGGCGCTCCGGCAATACAGCCCGGTCGTCGCCGTCGATGGCGCCGACGGCCTTGCCATCGATACCGAAGGCGCGGATCACCTGCGCGGTGGCGAAGCGCTTCTCATCTCCAGCCTCGTCAACATGCTGCGCGGTCGCGGGCTGACCGCGCGCGCCGCCGTCGCCGACACCTGGGGCGCGGCGCATGCGCTCGCCCGCCTGCTGGCGGCGGAAACGACGGTGGTGCCGGCGGGCGATGTGACGAAGGCGGTCATCGATCTGCCGATCGTTGCGCTACGCCTGCCGACGGAGACCGTCCAGGGCCTGCGTGTTCTCGGCATCGACACGGTCGGCCAGCTCTCGGCCATGCCGCGCGCGCCGCTGACGCTACGGTTTGGGCCCGAGCCCGCGCGCCGACTCGATCAGATGTTCGGTCGGATCGCCGAACCGATCGAACCTATCCGTACGCCGGAGCTTGTCGAGGTGGCGAAGAATTTCGCCGAACCCATCGGGGCGCCGGAAACGATCGCCAAATATGTCCGCCGGCTGGTCGGGCAACTGTCAGCGCGCCTTGCGGAAAATGGTCTTGGTGCACGGCGCTGCGACCTCTTCGTCTATCGCGTCGACAATACAAGGCAACATCTGCGTGCCGGTCTTGCCAAGCCGGTTCGAGATCCGGCTCGGCTGTCGAAGCTTCTCTGCGACCGCATCGAGACCATCGATCCCGGCTTCGGCATCGAGAAGCTGGTGCTGGTCGCCGTCTTCGCCGAGCCGCTGGAGGAGCGGCAGGTCGCTTCCTCGCTGATCGAGGAGGAGATCGCCGACATCACGCCGCTGGTCGACATCCTCGGCAATCGCGGCCACCGGCTGTTTCGCGTCGCGCCCGTCGCCTCCGACGTGCCGGAGCGTTCGGTTAGGAGGATCGCAGCGACCGCGCCTGACATCGGCGAGGCCTGGGCGGTGAAATGGCCGCGGCCGACGCGGCTTTTCGCAGATCCGGAGCGCATCGAGGTTATCGCCCTCCTGCCGGACCAGCCGCCGGCGGTGTTTACGTGGCGCGGCAAGCGCCGAAAGGTCGTGCGCGCCGACGGCCCGGAACGGATTTTTGGGGAGTGGTGGCGCCGGCCGCGCGAGTTCCAGGCGGTCAGGGACTACTTCGTGGTCGAGGACGAGCTTGGCGAGCGTTACTGGGTCTATCGCGCCGGCGACGGCATCGATCCGGAGACCGGCTCCCATCTGTGGTTCGTGCATGGGGTGTTCGGATGACACGCTATGCCGAGTTGCAGGTCACGACGCATTTTTCGTTCCTGCGCGGGGCATCCAGCGCCGATGAACTGTTCGCCGCAGCAGCCGCACTCGGCATCGATGCGCTCGGCGTCGTCGACCGCAACAGCCTTGCCGGTATCGTGCGCGCCTGGGAAGCGGCCAAGGCCACCGGCGTTCGGCTGGTCGTGGGATGCCGGTTCGACCTGACCGACGGTATGTCGATCCTCGTTTATCCCATGGATCGCCCGGCCTATTCGCGGCTGACGCGGCTGCTGTCGCTCGGCAAAGCCCGCGGCGGCAAGGGTAACTGCCTGATCGATTTCGCCGACGTCGCCGAACACGCCACCGGTATGATCGGCGTGCTCGTGCCGGACGAAGCCGACGAGGCCTGCGCCGTCACGCTTCGCAAGATGGCGGATCTGTTCGGTGATCGCGCCTATGTGAGCCTCTGCCTGCGCCGCCGGCCGAACGACCGGATGCGCCTGCACGGCATCGCCACCATGGCCGCCCGCGCCAGAGTGAGGACCGTCGTCACCAACGACGTGCTGTTCCATGAGCCAAGCCGCCGGCAGTTGCAGGATGTCGTGACCTGCATCCGGACGCGAACGACCATCGATGATGTCGGCTTCGACCGCGAGCGCCATGCCGACCGCTTTCTCAAGGCGCCGGAGGAGATGCACCGGCTCTTTGCCGAATACCCGGACGCTCTGGCGCGCAGCCGCGAGATCGTCGAGCGCTGTAAGTTCGACCTGAAGGAGCTGCAATACCAGTATCCGGAAGAGGCGATCGTGCCTGGGCTCGATCCGCAGCAGTCGCTGGTCAAGTTCACCTGGGAGGGAGCCACCAATCGCTATCCAGAGGGCGTGCCCGACAAGGTCCGGAAATCCCTGCGCGACGAGTTGGAGCTGATCCGGGTCATGAACTATGCGCCCTATTTTCTGACGGTGTTCTCGATCGTCCGGTTCGCCCGGTCGAAGGGGATTCTTTGCCAGGGCAGGGGCTCCGCCGCCAACTCGGCCGTCTGCTATTGTCTCGGCGTCACCTCCATCGACCCTGATACCAACGACCTGCTGTTCGAACGCTTCATTAGCCAGGAGCGGGACGAGCCGCCGGACATCGACGTCGATTTTGAGCATGAGAGGAGGGAGGAGGTCATCCAGTGGATCTACAACACCTACGGTCGCAGCAAGGCCGCGCTTTGTTCGACGGTAACGCGATACAGGGCCAAGGGGGCGCTGCGTGATGTTGGCAAGGCGCTCGGTCTGCCGGAAGACATGATCGGCCAGCTATCGTCGGGCGTCTGGGGCTGGTCGGAAGGGGTCTCGGAACGGCAGATCCGGGAGAACAATCTCAACGCGGCCGACTACCGGCTGAAGCTGACGCTGGAACTGGCGCAGCAGCTGATGGGCACGCCGCGCCATCTCGGCCAGCATCCCGGTGGCTTCGTCCTGACCAATGACCGGCTCGACGATCTCGTGCCGATCGAACCGGCGCGTATGGACGATCGCCAGGTCATCGAATGGGACAAGGACGATATACAGGCGCTGAAATTCATGAAGGTCGACGTGTTGGCATTGGGCATGCTGACCTGCATGGCCAAGGCCTTCGCCCTGATGGCCGGGCACAAGGGTGATGTCCGCGACCTCGCCTCGATCCCAGCCGAGGATCCGCGCACCTATGCCATGATCCGCAAGGCCGACACGCTCGGCACCTTCCAGATCGAAAGCCGGGCGCAGATGTCGATGCTGCCGCGCCTGAAACCCCGCACATTTTATGATCTGGTCGTGCAGGTGGCTATTGTCAGGCCCGGGCCGATCCAGGGCGACATGGTGCATCCCTATCTCCGCCGGCGCGAAGGCAAGGAGCCGGTCGTCTATCCGACAGCCGAACTGGAGGCGGTGCTCTCGAAAACCCTCGGTGTCCCGTTGTTTCAAGAGTCGGCCATGAAAGTCGCCATGGTCTGCGCCGGTTTTACCGGCGGCGAGGCGGACCAGCTCCGAAAATCCATGGCAACCTTCAAATTCTCCGGCGGCGTCTCGAAGTTCAAGGACAAGCTGATTGCCGGCATGGTCAAGAACGGATACTCGGCCGAGTTCGCCGAGAACACATTTTCGCAGTTGGAAGGGTTCGGCAGCTACGGCTTTCCCGAGAGCCACGCCGCCAGCTTTGCCCTCATTGCCTATGCGTCGAGCTGGGTCAAATGCCATCACCCGGACGCCTTTTGCGCGGCGCTCTTGAACTCGCAGCCGATGGGATTTTACGCGCCGGCGCAGATCGTGAGGGATGCCGTCCAGCATGGTGTCGAGATTCGGCCCGTCTGCGTCAACGCTTCACGCTGGGACTGCACACTCGAGCAAGTCGATGGAAGCCGTCATTGCGCGGTCCGGCTCGGGATGCGGATGGTGAAGGGGCTCTCGACCGCGGACGCCGCCCGGATCGTGGCGGCGCGCGCCGAAGACGCTTTCGCGTCTGCTGACGATCTGTGGCGGCGGTCCGGCGTGCCGACGGCCGCCCTGGTGAAGCTGGCCGAGGCCGACGCCTTCTTACCGTCGCTACAGCTCCAGCGCCGCGACGCGCTATGGGCGATCAAAGGTCTGCGTGACGAGCCGCTTGAACTTTGGGCCGCGGCCGCCGAGCGCGAAGCGCGCCAGGTCGCGGAAATGCAGGAGCCCTCGGTCGCCTTGCCCTCGATGAGGGCAGGGCACGAGGTCGTCGAAGATTACGCCCACACCGGCCTCACCCTCCGCCAGCACCCGATCGCCTTCCTCCGCAAAGACCTTCGCCAGAAGGGGATGGTGACATGCGCCGAGGCGATGGCCGAGTGCGACGGCCGCTGGCTGATGACCGGCGGTCTCGTGCTGGTGCGCCAGCGGCCGGGCTCGGCCAAGGGCGTCATGTTTCTCACCCTCGAAGACGAGACCGGCATCGTCAATGCGGTGGTCTGGCCGACGCTGTTCGAACGCCAGCGCCGTGTTCTTCTCTCGGCTTCGATGATGGCGATCAACGGAAAAATCCAGCGGGAAGGGGACGTCGTTCACCTTGTCGCGCAGCGTCTATTCGACCTGTCGGACGATCTCGGCCGGCTGGGCGAACGGGACGAACAGTTTCCCTTGCCGCATGGCCGGGGTGACGAGTTCGCGCGGGGGAATGGCGCACCGGATCCGCGCGAGCGGCCGAAGGCGGCGGCGCCCGCCAGAGACCTGTTCGTCCCCGATCTCCTGATCGACCGGCTGAAGGTGAAGAGCCGGAATTTTCACTGATAGTTTGGGGCTCTCCGGCTCAGCGAAGAGCATTTCGCTCCACCGTCCAGGCGGCGCCTATCCGATTTCGGGGAGGACGTATCGGGTAATCACGAGCGCGTCCTCCTCGACGGAAATCTCGATGATTTCGTTGATAAGCTCGTCACTGTTCGCCAGCTCGTCCAGCACGGCATCGAACATCTCGCGTTGCCGAGCCGGCAGAACCTGCGGGACGATGATGACGAGGCCCGCATGCAGCTCTTCCTTCGCATAGAGCTTTCGGAAGTCGCGGGCATTGTTCGTCACGAAGGTGAAATTGCCTTCGACGATGCGCGGCATGAGATCCCAGTCGGTCTCTCCGCTCAATCCCAGCCAGTTGACGTGAAAACACTCGTGGCCGCGGGTCTGAGCCACGGTCACGAGCGACGTGTGAAGGCATTCATCAATCAGGAGTTTCACGAATGCGAGCCTGCCGATGGCCGCGAGACGGATTTCAGAGGAACCTTCTTCGACTCCTTTAAGCGCAACCCCTGCTCGGAAAGCGTCTTGGGTCGGCCACGCGCCGGATGGGCGGCGGTCCAGATCTCTGCCAACTCGATCATACGCGCGGTGAGGGCAGGATAGCCGTCAAGCAAATCCTCAACCGCAGCGCCCTGTGCTCGCATGCCGGCGATAGCGCGGACAGGCACGCGGGTGCCTTTGAAAACGGCATCTCCACCGGCGACGCCTTTGACGCTGTGGATTGCAGCCTCAGCTTCCCGCAGCGCATCGGCGCGAACCGCCAGCTGCTGGCGCGCGCGAGCGACGTCGACGATAAGGTAATCGTCGGCCCGGACGGTCTCAGCTTTCGGATCATCGGCGATTGCATCGAAAAGACGCTTCCTGCGCTCGGCGGACAGGATCGAACCAACACCATACCACAGTTTGAGGTACAGAAGATCGTCGTCCGTCAACGCTCGACCGCCAGTCCTCGACGTTGCCGTCGAGACGATGCGCTTGTCGATGGCATTGTGCACGGTCTTCACAGCAATCCCGCTGACCGCAGCTGCTTCAGCAGGGGTATACTTTCGATACGTCGCGGCCACAATTATTCTCCTTGCGGAGAATATATAAGTGGAGTGGCCCAGAAAGTAAAGATGTTCAAGGCGGAAGCAGGTGAGGTCCTGCAAACCTATCAACCGATGGTCTCGATGACTTCGTAGTTCGCAACAAACGCACCAGGTCCATCGTTCATCAGCGCCAGGACGCTGGACTGACAAATCGGGACCGTCTCCACCTTTTCGATATTCGTCGTCTCCCATTCCATGTCGGGATCGGCGGCGATGTCGTCGCGCATCGCAAGAACGGTGCTTTTCACGTCGTCGTAATTGTCGAAGAAAATATCACGCAGCCCTGTCGGCTTCCAGCGCTCCTCGCGCGGAATACGGGCATCGGCATAGGTATAGAAAGTGAAGACGAGACCTTCAGCCAACGGTTTCTCCTGAAGCAACTTCGGCGGTACGTCCCCGCCGTCCAATGCTCAATGACCCCATGATCGGGGGGTTGGAAACCGTGTGAAACGGCCCTGAGCTTTTAGTTCGGAGAACCTGGACATAGCGTCAGGCCCCCCGACCCAAAGGTCAAGGAGGTGATGCTGTATCGGCCAGCACCAACCGTTCACAGGGGTTTCCACGCCCCAAAGCGGCACGTACCGCTTCGGGGCGGAAGATAGGACATCCCGTTGAATTTGTCCTGAAATTTCTTCGCGCGCTCCCGCGTGACGCACCACTTTCCGCATCGGGTCGATGGCGCTGGCGGCCGAGAATGGGGAGGGGATTGGCGATGGAGGAGGGAGAGGGGGGCCGGAGCGGCGGCGGCGAGTTGAGAGGCTGGAGAGAGGCTCCGGCTGCTCGCCATGGAGCCGCACCATGCGTCACAACCCGAATGTGGATCCCGCGCACCAGCGATTTGACACCCATAAGACGCGGCCGACGATATCGAGTGCCCGCGCTTTTCCGTCGATTTCCATCTTGCCGCCGATCGCGGATCTTCTTCAGCAAGGCGCGGTCGTCGCCATCGGCGTATCGGGCGGCAAGGACAGCCAGGCCGCCGCCACGGCGACCTTCGAGTATCTCGACAGGATCGGGCATTCCGGCCCGCGCCTGCTGATCCATGCCGATCTCGGCTCGGTGGAATGGGCGGATTCGCTCCCGACCTGCGAGCACCTGTCCGATCGCCTTGGCGCCGAACTCGTTGTCGTTCGCCGCAAGCAGGGTGGATTGATGGACCGCTGGGAAAGCCGATGGCGATCCAACGTCGCGCGCTACGAAAACCTCAGCACCGTGACGCTCGTCCCATGCTGGAGCACGCCAGCTATGAGGTACTGCACGTCCGAGATGAAGACCTCGAAAATCCATGCGGAACTCAAACGCCGGTTCTCCAGACTGCCGATCATCAGCGTGACCGGCGTCCGGCGCGAGGAAAGCCCG
This sequence comes from Rhizobium sp. YJ-22, assembly GCF_029601685.1. Classification (NCBI taxonomy): domain Bacteria; kingdom Pseudomonadati; phylum Pseudomonadota; class Alphaproteobacteria; order Hyphomicrobiales; family Rhizobiaceae; genus Rhizobium; species Rhizobium sp. YJ-22. The sequence goes on from NZ_JARRIR010000018.1 coordinate 15,109, forward strand.
CAGCGCGCCCGCGCCGAGATCTTCGATCACAAGCCGGGCGAGCGAATATGGACCTGGCGGCCGATACTCGACTGGTCCGAGGAGGAGGTCTTTTCATCGCTCGACTTCTGGGGAATCGAACCCCATCCCGCCTATCGCCGGTTTGGTCTCACGCGCGTCTCGTGCCGCTTCTGTATCATGTCGGGGCTTCCCGATCTGGTAGCCGCGGCGGCGCAGCCCGAAGCGCACGACCTCTATCGACAGATGGTTGGTCTCGAATGCCGCAGCACGTTCGCGTTTCAAAGCAGCCGCTGGTTGGGCGATATCGCTCCTCATCTGCTTGAGCCGAGAATCCGTGATCTCTTCGCCATGGCCAAGGAAAAGGCGGATCGACGTCGTGAGGCGGAACGTCGGCTGACGAAACCGATGCTCTATGTAAAAGGCTGGCCGGTCCGGATCCTCTCCGACGGCGAGGCCGATCTTCTCGCGGAGGTGCGCTCGGAGGTCAGCACGATGCTGGGATTTCGCGCGCGATATGTCGACCGCTTCTCTATCCATGCTCGGTATGCTGAGCTGCTCGACCTTCAGTCCAGCCGGGGGAGGGCCGCATGAGCAACCCGTCTTCCTACCGCCGCCTGCTGATCCTTTCGTGCTCGATGACCAAGCGCGACGGTCCGCAATATATGCCCGCCCGTGACCGATATGACGGACCGCTCTGGCGCACGCTGCGTCATGTCGATCCCGACGAGCAGAAGGCTCGGGTTGCCTTCGTGTCGGCCGAGTACGGTTTTCGTGAAGCCAGAACCACCATCGAAAACTACGATCGACGGATGACGCCGGAGATTGCGGCCGCCATGAAGGCCGGCGGCCTCGGCGCGCGATGGCCGCCGCCAAAAAACCAGCGGCCCGTGATGCCATCGGGGGAGCATCCGGGCATGCACATCGCCTCGATGACGGAGCACGGCCGGAAACCGTTCGTCGATGTCTCCCTGGTGGGTGGCGCCCTTTATCTCGACGTCATGCAGCACTTCGTCGACCTGTTTCAGGAGGATGGCTTTGTCACCGGGAGCGCGGCGATCACGGAAATCTGCGGGCCGATCGGCATCATGCGGCGGCAGATGGCGATCTGGCTGAACAGTTGCTCGCGCGACGCCAGCGGCGACGCGGGCGCTGGCGGCAGGCGGTGAGGGCGGCGGCCGGCAAAAGAGGAAGAGGGGGGACGGGGCGTTCGTGGCGGATTGAGGTGGCTGGAGAGAGGCTCCGGCCGGTCCGCCGCGGAGAAATGACATGGCACAGGCCATTCAGAAGATCGCGCTCAACGTCGGGCGCGATATCCCCTTCAACAAGCTCGTCCTCAGCCAGCAGAACGTCCGCAAGACCAAGGCCGGCGTCTCTATCGAGGAACTTGCCGACGACATCGCTCGCCGTGGCTTGCTGACCAGCATCAACGTGCGTCCGGAACGGGACGCCGAGGGCAAGGAGACCGGCATCTACCGCATTCCTGCCGGCGGACGCCGCTATCGCGCGCTGAAGCTTCTGGTAGACCGGAAGCAACTGACGAAGACCACGGCCGTTCCCTGCATCGTCAGCGAAGGCGAAACGCTGGAGGCCGAGGACTCGCTCGCCGAAAACGTCAAGCGTGCAGACCTTCATCCGCTGGATGAGTTTCGCGCGATGATGGTTTTGCGCGAGCAGGGGCTCGACGAGGAGGAGATCGCCGCTCGCTTCCACATCTCGGTCGCGACGGTGAAGCAGCGCCTCCGGCTGGCGTCGGTGTCGCCCCGCCTGCTCGAACTCTATGGCGATGACCAGATGAAGCTCGGCCAGGTCATGGCGTTCTCGATCACCAAGGATCATGCCCGGCAGGAGCAGGTCTGGGAGACGATTTCGCGCACGCAAAGCACCGATCCCTACTATATCCGCCGGCTGCTCACCGAAACGGCGATCCGGGCGAGCGATCGCCGTGCGGTCTATGTCGGCATCGAAGCCTATGAGGCCGCCGGCGGCATTGTCATGCGGGATCTCTTCGAGCAGGACAACGGCGGATGGCTCCAGGATCCGGCGCTGCTCGAACAGCTCGTGTTGGAAAAGCTGACGGCTGATGCCGAGGCGCTGAAGACCGGCGAGGGTTGGAAGTGGGTCGACTCCGCCATCGACTTCCACTTCGGCCATGCTTCCGGCCTTCGCCGCTTTTACGGCAAGCAGCCGGAGCTCACCGAAGAAGAGCTGGCGCGTCATGATGCCCTGACGGCAGAATTCGAAAAGCTCAACGCGGAATACGAAGCTGCCGACGACTATTCCGAGGAGACGGAGGCGCACCTCGACGATCTCGACGCCCAGCTGACGGCGCTGAATGAACGCCCCTTTGTTCTCGATCCCGAGGACGTCGCTCGCGGCGGCGCCTTCATCTCGCTGGCCGGCAACGGCGAACTCAGGATCGAGCGCGGCTTCGTCCGGCCGGAAGACGAACCTGTCGTCGAGGCGCAGGATGGTGATGGCGTCGAGCAGGATGGTGACGATGGCGACAACACCGCCGCTGCCGCAGGGGGTGGTGTGACGATCAACGGTAAGCCCGTTGGTGTCGAGGAGCCGGACGAGGACGACGGCAAGATCCGGCCGCTCTCGGAACGGCTCATCGAAGACCTGACCGCTGCCCGCACGCTTGCGCTCAGGAACGCGCTTGCCAACGAGCCGATGGTAGCCTTCATCGCTATGCTGCACCTGCTCGTGCTGAACACGTTCTATCACGTCCGCACGACGTCGTGCCTGGAAATCTCGGTGCAGCATACGGTCTCGACCAAGACGCAGGGCCTTTCCGATACGGTCTGGGCGAAGGAGATCGAACAGCGCCAGGAGGCCTGGGGGCACGATCTTCCGGGTGACGCCGATGCGGTCTGGGCTTACCTGATCGCCCTCGATCAGGACAGCCGGATGGCGCTGTTTGCGCATTGCGCGTCGACGTCGCTGAACGCCACGATCCAGCAATGGAACCGCCGGACCAGGGAAAACCAGCATGCCGTGCAGCTGGCTCAGACGATCGGGTTCGGCATGGTGGGCGCGGGCTGGACGCCGACGGTCGACAACTATCTGGGCCGCGTGACCAAGGCGCACATCCTGCAGGCCGTTCGCGAAGCAAAGGGCGATCAGTCGGCCCAGCTTATCGATCACCTGAAGAAGCCGGACATGGCGCGCGAAGCGGCCCGGCTGCTCGACGGTAGCGGATGGCTCCCCGAAGTGTTGCGCTATCCCGCAGACGAAATCGCCGAGGAGGTCGGGATTGCGGAGACGAACGATGCGGTGACCGTCGACGACGAGGCCGTCGAAGCCGGCGACGTCGTGCTGCCGGCCTTCCTGACCGAGGAGCTGGATGGCGAGCAGACTTCCGCCGACGCTGATGACGATCAGGGCGGGCATCTCGAAGCCGCGGAATAAATCCTCGGACCAACAACGATCGATCCAAGGCCCGGCCGTCGCGCCGGGCCATTCTGTTTCTCGAAACTCGGAGACGAACATGTCCGTCATGACCATCTATGAACGCGCGCCGATCGGCGCGATGATCTCCTTTCGCAATTCGGTTCCGCGGCCATCCGACGAGGACGCCGATGCCCTCGCCGCCTGGAAGAAATGCAATGGTGCCGGTTGGCTCGTGCGATGCACGCCGCCTCGTTCCAGTATCATCTGGTCGACGGCAGGCGCGATTACGCTCCTACCGGGCGAGTTTCAAATGGACCTCGATGCTGCGATCGCCGCCCGCGAAGCCTTTCCACTCGATAGCGATCTCTCGTTCGAGGTTGTCCGTCGCCCTCTCGCCGGCGAAGTTCGTGTTCTTCAGGAATACGGCGCCCACAGCATCCTGCTCTACCTTGCCGCAAACATGGCCGACGCCCGTCGTTGGATCGAAGAGAGTGGTCACATCAATATCCGCCTCGAGGAGGTTTGCGTCGAGGAAATCTGCGCGGATGCTGTCGAAGGGAGGGTGGCGTGATGTTGAACGATACCTCGCGCGCGGTGATCGTCCCCGACGAAGCCCGTCAGGATTTCCTGCCGACCCTCTTCGGCCGTTCGCACCTCATCGTCGCCGAGAATGCCGTCTATGCCTGGATGGAAAGGCTTAGCCCTCTCGACTATCGTGGCGGTTCCTGGGACTTCTTCGAGCACGAGAGTAAGCCCTTTTCCTCGCACCCAGATCCAGGACACGTTTCCGGATTACCGGTGACGTCACATGCTTCCAGGGCGAGGTCTCCGCCGAGGCTGCCGGGATCATCGCCACGATGTTCGCCTTCTCGCACCTGTCATTCAAGTTTGAGACCGAACGACTCGTCGAAGGCTATGAGCGCCTCTACGCCTACTCGGCGGATCATCCCGAGGCCTCGGAGATCTTCCAGGCAGTCGACTGAGGCCCACTCGCACGGCTGCGGGTCGCGGGCGTTCCGCAGTGACCTACGCCCCACAGATCCATTCCCACTTCACCAGCCCGGTTGGCGCGATAGCGGCGACCGGGCTCTTTCGTTTCAGGAGCTTGAGATGCCCGACTACACCATTGAAACAAGCTACCGCCTGCCAGCTTACCGTCATCGCACCTACCAGGCCGACACCGCTGCGCTCGCCTGCCGGCAGGCCATCGAGGACGATGACTGGTCTGGCGAGAAGCTGAGCTACGAAGATGCCGGCGAGAATTACATTTCCGGCATATGGAGCGGGGTCGATGCCGCCTATTCCGGCCCGGCAATCCCTGTTCCCTCGCACTTTTCGGAAACGAGCGAGCGAAAGGTCAGGCACTTCGAAATCCTGCTTGGGCTGCTGAAGCTTTTCCTCGCTGATGTCCAGACCGGCCGGGCGTCATCGGACGACTGGATCGAGCGTGCCATCTCTGCCGTCGCGCGCGGCGAGGCGATCCTCGCAGGCGCTCGCGATCCCGACGATCTCGCCGAGGGAGAGCGGCTATGACGCAATACAAAGGCAAAATCGGATTCTGGCTGAGTGCCTATGACGGATTCGCTCTCGAGGCCGATAGCGATGCCGAGGCGATCGAGAAAGCCAAGGCAGCCGCGACGGTGGCCATGGAGGCATCCGATCAGCCGGAACACATCGAGATCGATCAACGGCGCGAAGGCACCATCATCTATATCGATCGCGTTACAGCGGACGGAACGGAACCCGTCATCGAAAATGGCGAGTTTGACGACGACCGCATCCACCCGGTGCCAGCGCGCTGAGCTTCATCCCTTTTCCTTCCACCGACCCGGCCCTTGCGCCGGGCTTTCACGTTTCAGGAGACGACTTATGAATACCATGATTTCCAGCCTGCCCGCTGTATCGTCCGGCTTCAAGGTCGACATCTCGCGCGGTGAGCGCATCGGCCGGGTATCGTCCGAGTGGTTCTCTCGGCCGGATGACGAGCGCTACCTCTCGCTCTCCGACCTCCATCGCGCGGTCAGCGAGCGGACGGAACGCGCCCGCGTTCGGACCGTCGAGAGCGCAGACATCCGCGTCGAGGCGACACGCGACAACGCCGAGCGCCTTTCCCTTGTCGTTCCCGGCAGCCGTGTGCCGTTAGCGCCGACCCATTGGAGCTACGGCCAGTTGTGCAGCCTTGTCGGCGCGCCGGCGAGCTTCCCGCGCCGCTTGCCGCAATCAATCTCCAGCATGGGCTGCTGAACCACAGCGCCGAACTGGTCAAGACCCTGGAAATGGACGACGGGCGCGTCGAGTTGCGGGCGGTGACCGGCCCCGAATATGGGCGCATCTGAGATAAAGAACTTGTCGCCGCCGTGATGAGCATTGCCGGCAATGGCACCGGCGACACGATCTGGAAGGTGCCCGGCGTCCTCGACTGGTCGACCATGACCCACAATCCGTTCGTCGATATCACCAAGGATACGACGACGCTCTACGCCAGCGACCGGGACGTTTTCCTGTTTCTCGTCGACGATGCGCACCCGATCGAGGCAGGCCGTCTCCCGAACGGCGAGCCGGACCTCTACTTCCGCGGATTTTATGCGTGGAATTCGGAGGTCGGGTCGAAAACGCTTGGAATCGCCAGCTTCTATCTTCGTGCCGTGTGCATGAATCGGAACCTCTGGGGCTGCGAAAATTTCGAGGAAATCACCATCCGGCACTCGAAATTCGCGGCAAAACGCTTCGCGCACGAGGCCGCTCCGGCCCTGTTGAATTTCGCGAACTCATCGCCCGCGCCGTTTATCAACGGCATCCGTGCTGCCCGCGAGAAGATCGTCGCCCGCAACGAAGAGGACCGGTCCAGCTTCCTGCGCAAGCGTGGATTCTCCAAGGCGGAAACCGGCAAAATCATCGACACGGTCCTCTCGGAGGAGGGGCGACCGCCGGAGTCCATCTTCGATTTCGTGCAGGGCATCACCGCCCTCGCGCGCGGAAAAGCGCATCAGGACACGCGCCTGGAACTAGAGGGCAAAGCGCGCAAGCTGCTCGAAAGCGCGGCCTGACCACGTTCCGCTCCCGCACACACTCCCCCCTCTATCCCATCAGCGCCCGGCCACCGTGCCGGGCGTTCGCCATTTTGGAGAACTTACAATGACCAGCTTTTCCTTTCACGCACAGGTCGCCGCGGAGGCCATTGAAAAGGTCGGCCGCCTTTTCAACGCCTCGATCGACGATATTCTCAACGAACTGCTCCAGAACGCACGGCGCGCCGGGGCCGCGAAGGTCCTGATCGACCAGATCGACGATCCACGGTTCGGGCCGGCAATTCGCATCGCCGATGACGGCGCGGGCCTAGATGACCCCCGCTCGCTCTTTTCTCTCGGAAGGAGCGAATGGTCGAAGGCTCTGTCCCAGTCAGAGGACGCCGCCGGCATTGGCTTCTTTTCCCTCGCCAATCGCGGAGCGATGATCGTCGCCGGCCAGAAAGGCACCGGCCACGCCTGGACCATCGCGGCGACACCGGATGCCTTTCACGGCAAGGAACCGGTCACGGTCGACGTCGGTCCAGATGGCCATCAGGGCTTGGCGGTGATCTTCCCGGAGAAAAAGAGTGAGCATTTTGCGAGTGCGGTCCGCCGCGCCGCTTGCTTTTTCCCTGTTCCCGTCGTCTTCAACGGCGAGGAAATGCCGTCCAATGACTTCCTCGAGAGCGCGGATCATATCGAGGAGTGGCGAGGAATTCGGATCGGCATTTTTGGCCGGGATGTCTCCCGCTACCACGATGACAACGCCAATTTCCATGGCGTGACGCTGAAGATTCCCTTGCCTGAGCTTCAGCAATCCTGGCATCGCAGCTACCTCGCGCGCATCGACGTGGTCGATTGTGCCCATCTCAAGCTCGTGCTTCCGGCCCGCAAGGATGTCGTGCGCGATGCGATGTATGTCGCCCTCCTCGAAGAGATCACGCGCCTGTTCTTTCGCCTGATCGCGGCTGGCGGTGCGCACAGCTTGAAGTTCAAGGACTACCACTTCGGCCGGACGCTTGGCATCGACCTGAAAGAGGCCGTCCCGCTCCTGCGACCATTTACGCCGTCGTGCGCGGATACGGACCGGATTGTTGTTCTCGCGCCCGAGCCGGTCGAGGCAGGGGCGCTCGTCTTCGAAGGCGAGGGTCCGCTCGAAGAGCAGACGTTTGCCCGCGCAATCGCGCGACTGGACCGGCCTCCGCAGCTATTCGAGCCGCACAGCGCGTTTGCCGGATACAGCTGGTATGACGGGCTACGTTGCATTCAGATCAGATCGTACAGGATGGAAGTTGGCGGCGCGGTCGAAGAGAAAGAGCCCTTCGATCTCTTCGGCGCAAACGCGCGGCCGGACCGCCTCGAAGTGGTTTTGGACGTTTCGGGCGCGGAAAAGACGGAGTGGGTGCTGGAGACCGACCTGATGGTCCAAGGGGTCGATCACGGTTCCTTGGACGAGGCGGAGATCCTCGTCACCAAGCAGTCGGCTATCACGCCGTCACATCTGACCACCTTCCTTGTCGACGCCCTCTATTCTCCCGCGGACGATGCGGAAGCCGGCTCCTACGAGGAGCAGGAACGATGGTTCTCCGACGAGGCGGAGGATCTGAGCATCGCCTTGCTGGAAACGGCGCACGCAGCTGACCTCAATGCGATCGTGCGTGTCGTCGAACGCGAACTGGTTTGGCGCGTGCCGCGCGAAGACGCGATCCTGATCAGGATCGAACATCGAAAGATCTCGGTCGAAGGTCTCTCCCCGCCTGTGGGTGCGCCGCCCGCGCCGCACGCGGCGACTTAGCCCTCATCAAAAAACGCACGAGCATTCCTCCCACCAACCCGGCCATCGCGCCGGGTTTGTCGTATCGACGGAAAGGCAGTCCCATGAACAATCTCGAAATCCGAATTTACACCTATCCGCCAATCCCGCTTGCCGATATCACGCCGCTCGAAAAGCTCATCCTGACCCACGTTCTCGAATGCAGCGAGACCGAAGCCGGGCTTGTCCTGTTCACCGACGTCGGCCCGATCAATCCGATCCGTGTGAAGCGGCAGGCGCTGCTAGACGCCTTTGGCGCCTCGGCGCAACACGCGGATAGCGCGCTCAATGCCTTCGTCGGCAACCGCATTCTCGCGCTATTGCCGACGTCGCCCGATGGTAATGATGTCGCTTCAGAGATCGATCTGAGCGAGTTCCCGTGGCAGTTCATCGTGCATGATATTGTCGCGCGCTCGCCGAGCCTGGCGGAGGTCACGGTGATCCAATGGATGAATCATCCTTCGCAGCGGCTGGAGAGCTATGGTGCCAGCGTGTCGCTCATCACCGGCAAGGGCATCCATCACGCGACCAGCGAGGATCTGCTGAACCGGTTCCGCTTGCAGAATCGTGCGCTCGTGCCGGCGGTCTCGCCGCCTGCGCTGCTAGACGGCGCTCCATCCGTCGCCCCTCGTTCTTTCACCGTTGGCGAGATGGAAACGGCTCTCTGCATCTGGGAGGCGATGCTCTATTTCCGCGGCCTTCACGAGGACCACCGCTCGGTTCCCGATGGCGTTATCCGCATGTCCGAATTGTGGGATGCGACCGGCTGGCTGGCGATGAGAAATCATGTCCTGGCGATCGTACCTCTTGCAGAGCAAGCATACACCGCTCTCTCGGATGCTTTGGAGGAAGGCGGATTTACCTTCGATTTCGATTTCATTCCCGCTGTCGTCGGTGCGTTGGACTGGTCCGAATACGGGCCGCATCGGGAAGGCGAACCCGAGGAGTTTCTCGAAACTGTCATGGCATCGGTTGAGGGCCGCCGACGGGACGTTGCGGCTGAAGCAGTCGCCAGCGAGAACCTCATCGCGCAAAAATCCTGATGGACGGTCTTCGCCAGTCTATGACGCGATCAGGCGCTGATCCCGGCCGGGGTCGGCGTCGCCTCGGATTCCGGCGTCTGCCCGTGGATCATCGACGCAGCTTCGGTGCCCATCTGTTCGACCTCAACCACGTCGCTGGCGGCCTTCAGGTCGATACGTCCCCAGATCGACGTTTCTTTCCGGGGGAGGCGCCGCCGATTCTTGAACTCGACGACGAATGGCTTTTTCTCAGGCTTCATGATGCTCCGGCTGAATGTGGCAGATGACGATTTTCCGCCAGCTGTTCTTATTCGCGAGAGCGTGTCAACGGCTTGCGTCATGAAGTCCACGATCAGGGAAGCCGGGGGATTTCGCCGTCGCCGACACGCCAGACCCAAGGCGTGATCTCGGGTCTCGTTTCGATCATGTCGGCAAGCGCTTGCTCGTAGTCGTCGCCGGCGCTTGCCGGCACGATGAACATGGCCACCGGCGCGGGCTTTTGTTCCGGCAACGTCACCGACACGATCGGCGCATCGCGCGGAAGGTTGAAGCGCAGGCCCTTCACGCTCTTCCTCTTCAGGTGGCTGAGCTTTTCCAGCAGGCGCAATTCGTTGATGTCCTCGAAGGGCAGCCAGTGCTCGTTCACCACCATCAACGCGACCTCCTCGACCGATGCGATGCCGGAAGTCGAGATGCCGAAGGTGGCGATGACGATCAGGTGGAACGCCTCGCTGGAGCGCCATAGTTCGAGTTCCGTTTCGTAGCGGGCCGCCAGCCGCCGCCACGCGCCGTCCTCGATCATCAGGGGGAAAGGCATGTGCCGCACCACGATCCTCTGTCCCTCGCGGGCCGGAGAGAACTCCTTCACCTCCGCGACGATCATCATCAGCTTACGCGGCCCTGAACCGGATGCCTGCACGCCTTTCAGCGCGGTGGCGCGCCGGGCGGCGATGCCGTCCTTGTCGTCTGCCTGGTAGACCTCCGGCACATACAGCATGTCGCTGAGTGGTCCACCTCTCGCCGTCATCTGCGACGCCGCGTTGATCAGGCTGGTGCGCACACGGCCCCAGCCGCGCCGTCCGGCCCAGACGGAACGCCATTCGGTCAGTTCGCCAGCCTCCCAGAGATAATGAAGCATCGCCTTGAGCGACAGCTTGCGCGGCTCGCTGCGAATAGCTGGTTCCGACTGTTCCGCCGCCGGACCGGCCGCGGCGCGCGGACCCCGTTTCGTCAGCGAAAAATCGAGCTTAAGGTCGGCTTTGCCGCTGGCGTCGATCTGGATGGCGCTGCCGATGAGCGGCCCGAGGCCAGAAAGTTCGTAGGGCGGTTCATAGGAAGGGCAGGCCGGATCGTGCTCGCGCCCGGATAGCGGCATGCGTTTGACAAGATACTGGTCGTCCATTCGGGCGATGTACATCGCAACAGCCGGCTGCCTGCACATGCACATCGGGCGGAGCCGCTCTTCATAGGCACGCGGAAGAAGCGCCCGGAATTCCGGGGAGTTTTCCGAGAACACCTGGTCGCCGATCGTGAATGTTCGCACTGTCGCTCTCCCCTTCCCAGGCCTAACCCTGCGCGGCGTGGTGGCGTTATACTATCAAAAATCCATATAGTAAAACGTCGATCGCCGGCTTGTCTGACCGGCCGAATGATGGGCGCAGCGCGACCGGCTGCGAGCAGGAACGCGCCGCGGAAAAGAGATTGGCGATGTTGTGCGCTGCCGCACACCGCTGAGGGGAGTTTTCCGCTGCCCCCTTCGAGCCGCTATCCAATCCAGCCGCCGGCAATCGCCGGCATTGTCCATTCCCCTCGAGCCCGGCCCCGCGCCGGGCTTTTGCAATTCAGGAGGTTCGTATGCCCGAAGTCATTGAGACCACAGTCTACAAATTCGAGGAATTGTCGGAAAAAGCGAAGGAGGAAGCTCGCACCTGGTATCGAGAGGGCGGCTTCGACTACGAGTGGTACGAGTTTGTCTTCGAGGATTTCGGCCGAATATGTGAATGCCTTGGCGTTCGCCTTAAAACATCTCCGGTCCATCTTGTTGGCGGCGGCACACGGGATGAGCCAAGAATACACTTCACGGGCTTCTGGTCTCAAGGAGACGGTGCGTCTTTCCAGGCACTCTACTCCTATCGAAAGGGCTCGCCCCGCGCGATCCGGGACCATGCGCCGAAGGATACGATGCTGCACGGGATTGCCGACGGCCTGCAGGCGATCCAGCGCCGCAACTTCTACCAGCTTCGAGCCGATGTCAGCCATCGCGGGAACTACTATCACGAATATTGCATGGCGATCTCTGTCAGGAGGGAAAGTCTCAACTATCAGGACATGACCGCTGACGCTGAGGATACGGTCATCGAGGCTCTTCGCGATCTCGCCCGATGGCTCTACCGCCGGCTCGAGAACGAATACAACGCGCTGACCTCCGACGAAATGGTCGACGAGACCATCGTGGCAAATGCCTACACCTTCACTGCGTCCGGTCGTCGGTTCGGCTAATCCGACGCCGGGGCTCCTCCCCTAGATCCGGACGCGAGGGAGAGGGTGGCTGCGGGCCGGGCGGCCCGGCTGAGGTGGAGAGAGCGCGCCTTCCCGCGACCAAGTCGGTGGCATCTGCCACCGGCGTCACGTCCGCGACCGGATATCCCGCCGCTCATACGTTCATGAAAGGATTCAATGATGACCGACATCACGGTTTTTCCCGATGCGAAATCTACCGGACGGTTCTGCGGAAATCGCCGAGCATCCGTTTTTTCCGGAATTCTGGGACGTAGCCGTTCAGGCGGAGGATGGCGACCTTCTCGACGAGGCGGTGGATCTGGCTACCACCGAGGAGGCTGAGGCAGCTGTCGATGCGTTCCTCCTGAAATATCCCGAGGCAAACGTCAGCTACGCCTGACGGATTCCGCCGTGTCGGCTGTGCCCGTGGTGCACGCTGGCCGACGCTCCCGTCGCCCGGACAAGGCGCCCCCGACCCCATTAGATTTTGAACGGACTCCCACAATGTTGACCCACAAAACCCCGCGGCTCCGAGCCGCCGGGCAGCAACGCCTTTTGCGCGCGCTGAGCGGACGCCTGCTCGCAGTATGCTTTGGGGCCGGGGTGGATTCGACGGCGATGCTGATCGCCCTGCGTCTCGCAGGCCTCCGACCGGACGTCATCACCTTCGCAGACGTTGCCGCCGAAAAACCTGAGACATTGGCCCATCTCGACCGGATCGGCGCAATCCTGGCCGACTGGGGCTGGCCGCCGATCATCGTCTGCCGGAAGGTGCCGCTCGCATCGACCGGCTACGACGACCTTTACGGCAACTGCATTGCGAACCAGACCCTCCCGTCGTTGGCTTTCGGCATGAAAAGCTGTTCCATAAAGTGGAAGCAGAAGCCGCAGGACCAGGTGCTGAAGGGGTCGCGATCCGGCCCGAACGCTGCGCCGCCACACCCGATCTGGATCGAGGCGCAGCAGACAGGGCAGAGGATCGTCAAGCTGATCGGCTATGACTGCGGCCGCGCCGACATACGCCGTTCCCGCAACCTCCCGGCGGCGGATGTCGACTTCGACTACGTCTATCCTCTCCAGATCCTCGGCTGGTCGCGAGAGGACTGTGTCGCGGTCATCACCGAGGTTCTCGGGCCGGAGTGTGTCCCGATCAAGTCGGCCTGCTTCTTCTGCCCGGCGAGCAAAGTCTGGGAGCTGTTCTGGCTTGCTGCCTATCATCCGGACCTTCTGGAACGAGCGCTGTACCTGGAGCGTAACGCGCTGACCGGCAAGCACAGCCGGTTCGACGAAATCGAATTCGGCGCGTCCTGGGAAGACCTCGTGCGCAACGCCGATCGCTTCCCCAGCTCGAACACGACGGTCGGGCTCGGGCGGAACTTCTCGTGGAACCATTGGGCGCGGGTCAACGGCGTCGTCGACGATGCCTTCCGCGTCCGGCGTGATGCCGACAGCCGCGCCCGCTTTCTGGCATCCGCCAGCGCGGGTTGCGGGGCCGACCATGGAGCTGAGGGCGCTGAGCGGAAGGCGGAGCGGCTGGAGGGCCGGGCAGGAGGGGGGCTGCGGGCCGGGCGGCCCGGCTGAAGGTTGGAGAGAGCGCACAGCGGCCCGGGCTTACTCCCTCGCGCTCCACGGAATATCCCCATGAATGATCCCGTATATCCACGCCTTCGCATCCGCGCGGACGCGAACTGGCGCGCCGTCGTGCGCGCTGCCGCCTGCCAGTTCGATCGCCGGATTCGGCATGACCCTGCCTTCCGTTTCGCGCGCAAGCGCTTCTACCGCTCGATGCTCGCAGAGCATCGACACGACCGGCGTGAACTGGTGAACGCCTTCCGTCTTTGACGGCCTATCACCCGACGCATGGTCGGCATCCCCAGCCGCGACGCCACCCATCTGGCCGACGGATTTCACTCCGATGCGCGGCGGGTCTTCTCGCTTCCCCTCAACAACAAAGGAATTCAACAATGCCGCAGATCGCGACAAACGTACTCAGGATTCTCGGCGCCGCCGTCGTCGAAGGCTCGAAGGTCTCCCTTGTCAACCAGCTCGATTACAAGCTCTATCTCGAAGTCGACAAGGTCCTTCAGGCCGCCGGAGGAAAGTGGAACCGCGCCGCAAAAGCCCATATCTTCGAAGAGGATGCCGCCGACGCGCTGGAACCGATCCTGCTTACGGGCGAGTATTCCCGCACCAAACAGGACTTCGGCCAGTTCGATACGCCGCAACCTCTTGCCAGCGAAGTCGTCGACCGCGCCGACGTCAGGCCGCAGATGCGGGTCCTCGAACCGAGCGCCGGGCTCGGGAACATCGCCGTGGAAGCAATCGCCGCCGGCGGACAGGTCCATACAATCGAGATCGACGCAACGCGATGCGCTCGCCTGGCGCTCAGGGTCGCAGATCTCGACATGCCGGCGGCATCATTCTGCACTGGGCAACAGGCGGATTTCCTCGGTATCCAGTCCGATGCTTCCTATGACCGCGTCGTCATGAACCCGCCCTTTGCCGGGCAGGACGACATCCGTCACGTCATGCATGCTTTCAGGTTCCTCAAGCCCCATGGCCGGCTGGTCGCGATCATGTCCGCCGGTGTGCTGTTCAGAACCAACAAGCTGACGGCAGCGTTTCGCGATCTCGTCGCCGACAACGGCGGAGCCATCGAACCGCTTCCCCACGGCTCTTTCCGTTCGGCGGGAACGACGGTCAATACCTGCATGCTCACCCTGACGGCGGGAGGTGGATATGCCTAAGAAACTCTGGTTGATCGACTGGCGCATCGAGGGGACCGGGCAAGTTCTCGCCGAGGATGCTGACGAAGCGCAGCAGCTTTTCGACAAGGGCTTCGGATCTCCGAATTTCCTCGATCCTCTGCGTGATGGCGAGGTTTCGAACGACCCGCCGTACCGCAACGGCAGCAGAAACCGAAAGGTAGGCGACGATGCAAATTCGGCGTAAACCCCGTCCCGGCCAGCCCGGCCTGCATCTTGCCCATTCGCTCTACTCGGCCGAGCTCGGCGCACATGACCCCGGGCGATATCGCCTGACGCCGCCCTGCGCGCCCGATGTCCCGGTTCTGGTGCAACCGGGCATGACTGTTCGCACATCGTATGGGACGGGCGGCATCGTCGTCGCGGTCGAGGGCCCTACCATTCATCGCGGACAGGATGGTCGCGAGTATACGCATTTCACGATCATCTATGTGCCGGTGGAGCGGTTCGGTCGGCATTCCGCCGCTGACCATTGTTGGATCAATGAATGCGTCGCGGTCGGCGGCCGCATCCTGATGCTGCTCGAAGCCAATAGCGACGAGGTCTTCGTCGACACAGGTCCGTCTGCGAAAGCCCGACAGGAGCGGGCCGCCGCCCGCACCTCATCTTCATTTTCCTGTCAGGCCGGGTCCTCCGAAAGGAGCGCCGCGCCTCTCCACATTTCGGGAGAGCACGAGAACCCACTCCTTCCTGAAACAATCCGTCGAGACCGCGCCGGCGTCGCCTGATCTCACATAGCAGATCCCGCGCTCTCATCACGTCAACACCGACCTGCTCTGACCGCCGGGCGCATGGATCCCGTCGGCGCGGACGTCTGCAGCAATGGAGAAGCATGATGCAGAACGAAACCAATTTCGCCCGTCTCGAAGACGTCGTCGGCGCGCCCGTGGACGGTGCGAGGGCGGCCCCTCGCTTCACCATCGCGGAGCATGTGCACACGTCGAGGGGCATCCCGATCTTCATTTGCGTTGTTGACGAACGATTCGACTGCGCCGAATTCAGCGCACTCCGAAATCAGGCGCGCAAGCAGGGTGGATGGTACTTCCGTCCCTGGGAAAGCGCGCCGGGCGGGTTCGCATTCATGGATCGTGCCGCGGCCGAACGCTTTGCCGAGCCCGCAGGTCCGGACGACGCGGAGGAAGCCGATTCTGCCCACGAGCCGGTTCCCCCCATTGCCGCAAAACTACGCGCCCTGGCGGAGGATATGCGGTTCGAGATTGACGCCAATCTGGCGGAACGCTCGACCAATACACCGAGACGGCGGTTCTATGCAGCCTTAGCCTGGGTCGATGGCCACCGCCTTTTGCGCACCCAGGCTGCATTGTCTGCGCTCGCCGACGCTCACATCGCGAAGACGGTTCCAACCGAGCTCTCCGATATCGAAAGGACATCGCAGGTCTATGATCGCTTGGGCACTCTGTTCGATCGATCCTCGGCCGAATATTATGACATCGGAATCGACACTGGCGAGCCGCAGTGCGACACAGCCGCGGCGCGCGCTCTTTGGCGTCTGATCGGGGCCGAAGATCCCGTCGGTACCTCGACCGAGCTCCTCAAGCAGGATGGAATATCAACATCCGCAGACCGCGCCTTTGCAGATGCAGCAGGGCGTGCGCGGATTGTTTCGCTTCCCTGGTGCGGGATGTGGTTATGTATAGAAGCCGACGACTCCACGCATAGCTAGGCGGCCGGTCCCCCCCGTTTCAGACTGCGTTTGGCGCGCTTGCGCCGCTGACCTGCAACGCTCGCGCCGCGCTCCCGAGAGCGGTGATCCAGCCGCGTTGTCAGAAGCTCGGTCCGATCGATCGAACACGGCATCCCCCGCGGTTTTGCCGTGCGGACCCGCGCGTGACTTCATTGCCAGAAGGAGGAATCCAATGAAAAACTCCACCAGATCGAACAGGGTCAAGGAGGGATCACTGGTGTCGAAGCTCCTGACACTCCGACCGGGGGAAACGATTTACCTCGATGATACCCGCGAGGAGCCAGGGGCTCGACAGCTTTCCGGCGCCGTTCAAGCGGCGATGATCAAATCGCGAACGCTGACGGACCGGCGGTTCATCACATCCCGGTGGACCGCGGTGCAACCGTCGCCAGCCTGCGCTAAGCCCATTCTGGCGATCACCCGCGTCGACTCTGTCGCATTCTGGCAGCCGTAGGCGACTGCCCGCAATTCACCTTCCTTCCTCCCAGCCAGGCCCGGTGCTCCGAAAGGAGCGCCGGGCCTTTCTGCATTTTCAGGAGAGCAACATGAGTCTTTCAGCCTTCGCCCGCCCTTACGTCGCAACGCCGATCTTCCTGAACTTCCGTTCGCAAGTCGTCGAGCCGACGCGCTTCGCCATCGTCTTCTGGGATGGTCCTGGGGATACGCTCTACGCCTTTGAAGACTGTGAAGCCTTCGAGCGCCAGCGCGCGGCCGCCGAGCGCAACCTTGTCCATGTGCATGAGCTGTCCGCCGAGCAGGCAGCCGCGTGGATCGCCGCCGGCGGCAACGCCGTCCTGCACGAAGTCTCGGTCGCCGGCGTCGCGGCGTTCGGAAACCTCAAGCTCGCGCCCGGCTGAAGGCCGGGCGCCGCCGCCAGCCCCGCCCAGAGGGAGAGAGGGGCCGGGAAGGGGTGGCCTGGCGGGCTTGGAGAGCGCCCGGCGGCCGGCTCCTTTCCGCTCTCGATGAGGTTTCCCATGAACGCTCGGTCCTCCTTTGCCACGAACCCGTTTGCCAGCAAGCCCCGCTTGCCCGAACAACGCAGCCGCGCCAGCAACATCTTTGCAGCCGGGGGTTCGCTCCTGCCGCTTCTCGAAGCTGGCCAGTCCATCACATCGGCACACCTGCGCGCCGTCCTCACCACTGAATCCGGCGGTTCGGACGCCGAGGGATTCTGGTCGTGGAAGGACGCCTACGAGGCGACGGAAGTCGCCCAGGTGCTCTTCCTTCGCAAATTCGGCTCGGCTATATCCGCCCGGACGAATACGCCGGAGGCGGCTCTTTCCATCCTGACCCGGCTCGCGGCGCTCACCCCGACGCACACGCGCCGATCCGAGGAAACCCAGCGGCTCCAGCAGTTTTCCACGCCCGTCGAACTCGCTTACGTCGCGGCGCGGGCCGCCTCCATCATGGCGGACGACGTCGTGCTTGAGCCGTCCGCCGGAACCGGCCTCATGGCGATCTTCGGCGAACTCGCCCACGCGCGCCTCGTGCTCAACGAATATGCGCCGGTCCGACACGCCCTCCTCGAACATCTGTTTCCCGAAACATCGGTCACGCACCACGACGCGGCCCATCTCGACGACTATCTCGATCGCGTCGCCCGTCCCACCGTCGTGCTGATGAACCCGCCGTTTTCGGCCGGTGTGCATGTCGAGGGTCGCATGGCCGATGCGGCATGGCGGCATCTCACCTCGGCTTTCGCCCGCCTTGTGCCCGGCGGCCGCCTGGTTGCAATCACCGGCTCCAGCCTTTCTCCCGACAATCCGAAATGGCGTGACGCCTTCGTTCGCCTGCAGGAGCGCGGCACGGTCGTGTTCAGCGCTGCGATCGCAGGCAGCGTCTATGCCCGTCACGGCACGACGATGGAAACGCGACTGACGGTCATCGACAAGATTGCGGCGGCCGACCCGACGAAGCTGATTGAAAGTCGCGGTGTCGCACCCGATCTCACAACCTTGCTGTCCTGGATCTCGGGCCTGCCACCGCGCTCTCCGTCGACGGCAGCGAACTCCATCGGCGCGCTGTCCAACGGCATTCTGCGCGCCTGCGCCGCAAAAATGGCTGCGCGCAAGGCCGCCGAAACACTGCGCCCCGCCGCAGTTGGGGGATTGCGGTCGAGCCCCGCGCTCTCTTCCCGCGCCCCGACCCGGGCGGCCGTGGCCCCCACGCCTGCCCATGACGAAATCGTCGAACTCGCCTACGAGCTGCGTGATGCACCGCCATCGGCGCGGCTGGATGCCGCCGACGGCATCTACGAGCCCTACGAGCTCCGGGCGATCCGCATTCCGGACGCCAGGCCGCATCCTGACAAGCTGGTCGAGTCCGTCGCCATGGCATCGGTTGCCCCGCCCAAGCCGAGCTATCGGCCCCACCTCCCCAAGAACCTGATCACCGCCGGCGATCTGTCGGACGCGCAGCTCGAAAGTGTGATCTATGCCGGCGAAGCCCATTCCGGCCATCTCGCCGGATTTTGGAAAGTCGATACCTCCTTCGACAACTTGACGGCCGTCACCCCGGAAACCGAAGGCGCGGTGCGATATCGCCGTGGCTGGTTTCTGGGCGACGGCACGGGAGCCGGGAAGGGCCGGCAGGCCGCGGGCATCATTCTCGACAATTGGCTGAAGGGCCGCCGGCGGCACGTCTGGATCTCGAAATCCGAGACTTTGATCGAGGACGCCCAGCGTGACTGGTCGGCGCTCGGCCAGGAGAAGCTCCTGGTCACGCCTCTGTCGCGCTTCCGGCAGGGTAAGCCGATCAAGCTGGACGAGGGCATCCTGTTCGTGACCTTCGCGACGCTTCGCACGGACGAACGCGAGGGCAAGTCCTCCCGCGTCCAGCAGATCGTCGACTGGCTCTGCGAGGGCGAAGATGAAGAGGGGGCGATCGATGAAGCCAGGATCTTCGACGGTGTCGTGATCTTTGATGAGGGGCATTCCATGGCCAATGCCGCCGGCGGCAAGTCCGACCGTGGCGACAAGGCCGCCTCGCAGCAGGGCCGCGCCGGCCTTCGCCTTCAGCGCGCCTTGCCGGACGCCCGCGTCGTCTATGTCTCGGCAACCGGCGCATCCGAAGTCGAGTCGCTCGCCTATGCCGAGCGGCTCGGCCTATGGGGCAGCGCCGACTTCCCCTTCGCCACGCGCAGCGAGTTCATTGCCGCCGTTGAGGATGGCGGCGTTGCGACAATGGAGGTGCTGGCCCGCGACCTCAAGGCGATGGGGCTTTATGCCTCCCGCTCGCTGTCGTTCGAGGGCGTCGAATACGAGATCCTTGAACATGCGCTGACCGAGGAACAGGTCCGCATCTACGATTCCTATGCCGAGGCTTATCAGGTGATCCACAATCGCCTCGATCAGGCGTTGGAAGCCTGCAGCATCACCTCGGCGACCGGAACGCTCAACAAAAACGCCAAAGCCGCGGCGCGCTCCGCCTTCGAGAGCACGAAGCAGCGTTTCTTCAATCACCTCCTGACATCGATGAAGACGCCGACGCTGCTCGGCACGATCAACCAGGATGTGGCAGACGGCCATGCCGCGATCGTCCAGCTGATCTCGACGGGACAATCGATCACCGAACGCCGGCTTGCGGAAATCCCGACCGCCGAATGGAATGACATCCAGGTCGACGTCACGCCGCGCGAGATCGTCGCGGAGTACCTGATGAACTCCTTCCCGACCCAGCTCTTCGAGGAATACACGGACAGCGAAGGCACGCTCCTTTCCCGGCCGGTCTATGACGCCGACGGTAATCCGGTTCTTTGCCGCGAAGCCGCCGCCCGCCGTGACGAATTGCTCGAAAAACTCGGCAGCCTGCCGGCGATCCCGACCGCACTCGACCAGATCGTCCAGCATTTTGGGACGGAGAGAGTCGCCGAGATCACCGGACGCTCCCGTCGTATCGTTCGCCGCGATGGTGACGGCGCCTTTGCACGCTTCGCCGTCGAGAGCCGGCCGGGTAGCGCCAATCTCGACGAGACGCGCGCATTCATGGACGACCGGAAGTCGATCCTGGTCTTTTCAGAAGCCGGCGGCACGGGACGATCGTACCACGCCGACCTCGGTGCGAAGAATCAGCGCCAGCGCCTGCACAATCTGCTCGAAGCCGGCTGGCGCGCCGACGTCGCGATCCAGGGCCTCGGACGGAGCCATCGCACGAACCAGGCCCAGCCGCCGCGCTTCCGAATGGTCGCGACGGACGTCAAGGCAGAGAGGCGTTTTTTGTCGACCATCGCTCGTCGGCTCGACACGCTCGGCGCGATCACCCGTGGCCAGCGCCAGACCGGCGGGCAAGGCATGTTCCGCTCCGAGGACAACCTCGAATCCCAATACGCCCGCGATGCGCTCCGGCAATTCTACAAGCGCGTCCATCTCGGCGAGGTCGCCGGCTGCTCGCTGGAGACCTTCGAGGCGATCACCGGGCTCTCCCTTTCTGACGAGGATGGTGGGTTGAGGGATGAATTGCCGCCCATCCATACCTTCCTCAATCGGATGCTGGCGCTGACCATCGCCATGCAAAACGTCCTGTTCGAGTCCTTCGAGGAGCTGCTGGCGGCCCGTATCGAGGGGGCGATCGCCGCCGGCGTTTATGACAAGGGCTTGGAGACTCTGACCGCCGATCGCATGACGCTCAGGGATCGCAAGCTCGTCTACACTCATCCGGTCACGGGCGCGCAGTCGCACCTCCTGACCATCGAGCGCATGGACCGCAACCGGCCGATGCTCCTTGAGAATGCCCTCCGTCTGGTGGCGCAGGACCCGCGCGCGAAGCTGATGATCAACGCAAAGTCGGAGCGCGCCGCGGTCATGGCCCCGACGCGCTCCATCATGCTCGAGGACGGCTCGCTCCAGTCGCGCGTCGCCCTGTTCCGGCCGATGGACGAGCTGCGCTTCGAGGCCCGCCAGCTTGAGGAAACGAACTGGGAGGAAGCGGACGAACAGGTCTTCGCCGCGGCCTGGAGTGCCGAGGTCGCCAAGGTGCCGGAATTCTCGACCTCGACCTTGCATGTCGTCTCGGGCCTGCTGCTGCCGATCTGGAAACTGCTGCCGCAGGATTATTGCCGGGTCTACCGCCTGCAGACCGACGATGGCGAGCGCATCGTCGGCCGCGTGATCGCGCCGGCAGGTCTCTCCCGGCTGTGCAATAATTTCGGGATCGACCGGAGCGAGGTGCTCGACCCGGAGCAGGCATGGAGATCAGTGGTCGATGGCTCCTCCATCATCAGCCTTGCCGGTGAGATGACGGTGCGCCGCGTCCGGGTCATGAACGACAACCGCGTCGAGCTGACCGGTTTCACGGACGGGATGCGCGACTGGTTGCGCTCGATCGGGCTATTTTCGGAGATGATCGCATGGAAGTTGCGCTTCTTCATTCCGGTCACCGATGAAGGCGCTGCGATCCTTTCACGCCTGATGCAGCGCCATCGGTTGCTCGATGTCGTCAGCCGGCATTGAAGGAGGATCGCCATGCTCTGGGCCTCCGAACTGGCGAACCGTCTCGCGCGCGACGCCGAGGCGGTCTGCCGGCACTATCTCTCCGCCGGCCGCAGGGCCGGCAATTACTGGATCGTCGGCGACACCGCCAACAGCAAGGGCAAGTCGCTCTATGTCCACCTCACCGGCCCGCGCGCAGGCCGGTGGGCCGACGGAGCCACGGCCGAGTATGGCGACCTGCTTGATCTCGTGCGCGAGACCTGCGGGCTGGTCGATTTCCGCGACGTTGCCGACGAAGCGCGGCGTTTCCTTAACGAGCCCCGTCCCGCTCCGGCGGCGTCCCGCAGGGACGACGCCCGAACCGATCCGCCGGTCGACAGACCGGCAGACGAGCGCGCGCAGCGCCTTTTCCGCATGACGCAGCCGTTGGCCGGGACCTTGGCGGACAGCTACCTTCGCCAGCGGGGCATCCTGCGGGCATCCCTGCATCCGGCGCTTCGCTATCACCCGTCCTGCTACTATCGCGATCTCGTGACGGGCCGGACGAGCAGCTTCCCCGCGCTGATCGCAGCCGTGACCGATCCCGGCGGCACGATCACCGGCGTGCATCGCACCTGGCTCGACCCCGACGGTGGCGGCAAGGCACAGGTCGAGGATCCGCGCCGCGCGCTTGGCGGTCTGCTCGGCAATGCAGTCCGCTTCGCCTTTCCTGTCCACCGCCCCGTATCGGTCATGGCCGCCGGCGAAGGCCTCGAAAGCATCCTGTCGCTGTCACACGTCATGCCCGGGATGCCGATGGTCTCGGCGCTGACGGCCAATCACCTCGCGGCCTTCGAGCTGCCGCCTGAATGCGTGCGCCTCTACATTGCCGCCGACGCCGACGCAGCTGGCCGCAACGGCATCGAGCGACTGAGCCGCCGGGCGCAGGCTCGCGGGATCCTGCCGCTGGTGCTCGCCCCTGATCTCGGCGACTTCAACGACGATCTGCGGCTGGACTCGAGCCGGCTCATCGCCAGTCTGAGGGCACAGCTCGCCCCAGAGGACGCAACCGTCTTCCTGCCGTCGTGATGAGGCCGTGATGGGGAGATGCGTCGGGGCGGGAGCGGCGGAGGGGAGGGCAGGGCATGCCGGTCGCCGCACGGAGGAGCGCGCGCCCGCGGGCCTGCCGAGAGGCGACCCTTACCATCAGGCGTTCGGGCCTCCAACCGCCGGCGGCCAGCTTTTTTCCCCGCGCCGGCGGAGCCGGCGCTCCTCGCGGAGCAAAAAAAACCTGTCCCCGGCGGCCCGGCGCTGCGCTGGGCCGCGGCGCGAGCGCCGCGGTTCCGGCCCGCTCGCCGGATGGAAGGGATCGCCGTCAGGCCGCGAGAGGCGCGGCCCCAACCGACGGAGACCATCATGAACGTCCTGCTTCCCATCGACGCCGCCACCGACCTCCACCACGCATCGTCCCCGACCGACCGCTTCATCTACGAGATGCAGGTCTACGGTTATCGTCCCTTCCAGGACGAGCCGGACCCGCGCCCGCTGCCGGAGGAGCCGGTCGTCCAGTCCGCGCTGACCGCGATGTTCGACGCCATGTTCGAGATGCTCGGCGACACGCGCCTGGAACCCGATCTCGAAGACCTGCTCTGGTCGACGGTCAATCTCTTCCATCGATCCGCAGAGCGCATCCAGCGCGAGCTGCAGCGCAACGAGGACGCCCAGCGCAACGGGCAGCGCGAGCAGGACGGCTCGGAGGTGAAGAGCGTCGAACTCGAACGCCACATCATGGAGGGCATCTCGCTCCTCGAGCGCCGCAACGCCTTTGAGTTCATGCGCGATTTCGCCGGCGACCTCTTCGAGGCGCAGACCGGCTCGACATGGCGGCCGCGCACCGGCTCCAAGGTCAATCACGCCAACATGACCGCGGCGATGATCGATAGCAGAGACTTCCTCTCCGCCCGCCGGCGCGCCGAGACCGAGGTTCTGATCCCGGCCGGCACCAAGATCGCCTTCGGAGGCGGCCTGGACTACAACGATCACGAGCGAATCTGGGCCGCACTCGACAAGGCGCTCGCCAAGCACACCGACATGGTGCTGCTGCACGGCGGCTCGCCCAAGGGCGCTGAACGCATCGCGGCGTGCTGGGCCGAATCCCGCGGCGTGACGCAGGTCGCCTTCAAGCCGAACTGGAGCAAGCACGCGAAGGCCGCTCCGTTCCGCCGCAACGACGAGATGCTCTCCGTGATGCCGGCCGGCGTCATCGTCTTCCCGGGTTCTGGCATCACCGAAAATCTTCGTGACAAGGCCCGCCGCTTCGGCATCAACGTCTGGGAGCTGAAAGGAGAGGGCGCGTGAGCGCCCTTTCTCTCTTCAGACTCTTTTCCGCCGGGCGCTCAGCCCGGCGTCGAAGCGTCCTAGCGTTTCGGGCGAGGATGTCCCATCAGGCTCTCATATTCGCGGTCGGTCAATCGTTCGACGGTGCGCAGTTGCGCGGGAATGTCCATCCGTTCGTGGAGAACAGCGGCGACGACAAAAGTCGCGTCGTCAACAACGATATAGGCAGCATAGTGATGCTCGATCTTGTGGAGGCGGAACAGGGAATGGCCCACCCGCTCGTCCTTCTTCGTGCGCACGCGGGCATAGGCTTCGGGGATCTCCTCGAAGCCCTTGCGAAGCAGGCGTCCATAGGCTTTCGCCTGTTGCGGCGACCAGATCCGCGCCGTCTCGCGGATCGCCAGACGGTAGTTTTCCAACGCCGTCGGCAGGATAAGGATGCGGGGAGCCACTAACGCAGCTCTTCGTCCAGTTCCGCGTCGACGGCATCCAGGGCGGACAGGGGCAGCATTTCCCCGCGCCGGAACTCTTCCTCCGCCTTCAGCAAGGACCGGACCGCATAACGGCGGTCTTCCTCGCGCGCCATGTCCTCGCGGATCAGCGCGCGCACATATTCACTCGGCGTCGTGTATTGGTTCTTGCCGTTTGCGCGCATATCGACGAAGGCGCGCATTTCGTCCGGCAAACTCACATGCAGGCTGCTGGTCATGGCCGCGCCCTCCCGGTTGGAATTGTCGAGGCGGATTTTCCCGCACCGAAACCTCAATGTCAATATTTGACATCGGCATGGCGGTTGCGACGCTGGGCATGAAGCTCATCGCCGCAGATCCGAGCAAACGTCTGGCACGCTGGTTCCCTCTTTCTCCCCGCGCAGCAAACGCCGGCCGAAGGCCGGCCCGACCATCTGCCACTCGCGGAACGGCTTCGCCGTTCCGCTCCTTCGAGGCGATGCGGTCGCTGAGAGGGAGAGGCGGGCCGGGAGGGGCAGGTCTGTTGGTGGAAAAAGGAGAGCGACCATGGCGATGATATTCGTAGGCGGATCACGCGACATATTCGAGCTGCCGGAACCGGTGATAGCGCGCATCGGCGCGATGATCGCCGCCGAGCATGGCGTACTGGTCGGCGATGCGCCCGGAGCCGACGCGGAGGCGCAGAGCCTGCTCGCCGGTTATGGCTATGAGCATGTCGGCGTCTTCCATGCCGGCAGCGAGCCGCGCAACAATCTCGGCGACTGGGCGGCCTATCACCGGCCCGCGTCGGGAGGCGCGCATGGCTACGCCTTTCATGCCGAAAAGGACCGCGAGATGGCGCGGCGCGCTGACTACGGGCTGATGGTCTGGGATGGCGCTTCGCCGGGAACCTGCCTCAACATGCTGCGCCTTGCGGCAGCCGGCTCGCCCTGCGTCGTCTATGACACGATGCGCAGCGC
Source organism: Rhizobium sp. YJ-22 (assembly GCF_029601685.1). Taxonomy (NCBI): domain Bacteria; kingdom Pseudomonadati; phylum Pseudomonadota; class Alphaproteobacteria; order Hyphomicrobiales; family Rhizobiaceae; genus Rhizobium; species Rhizobium sp. YJ-22. Next base: position 40,485 of record NZ_JARRIR010000018.1, read on the forward strand.
GAAGTTCACGCTTCGGAACGTTTGCGATTGGCAGGAGATGCTGCGCAACGCCGGCCGGGATCTGGTGGGGCGGATCGAGGCGCGCATGACCGACGAGGAACGCCATCTCGCAAAGGGGAGATGACACGCCTGTTCGGCGGGCGGCGAGCCCGCCGGCCGCCGGCCGACAGCACGCCGACGCTTTCCGCGATGATCCCCGTGGCTTCCCGCCGCCTGCAAGGAAGCCGGCCCCTTGCGAGACCAGTCGCTCGGCCCCTCCGGTGTCGTGCGCAGAAAGATCGTCTTCTCGCCGTCTTCGCCGCCGGGGCGACGGCCAGGACCGATGCGAAAGATAACGCCGATCTCGAAGACCTCCATCCGGGTCGAGACGCGGCATATCGGACCCGCTGCACGTCTCACCCCAGTCCCAACCCGCGCCGTCGAACGCCGGGCGCTTGCGATGACGTCGGCACCCCGGAGCGCCCTCGCGGGGTGGTCGTGCGGGAAGGGCGGCGAAGGCAATGGCGCGCAAACCGATAGGCAAAGACACCTTCCATCGAGCGGTCGCAGCGCTGGCGGAGAGGCTGCAAGTCGGGACGCCACGGCAGGCATCGCCTCCGGTTCCATCTGCCCCGTTCCCATTGATGCCGACTTTGTAGAGGACTGCCTGCTTTTGCGGCCAACCCCTGAAGGGGTAAGACTCGACAGAAATTTTTGCAAAATTCGATTTCGGTTTGTCCGCTTTGGCGGCAAATCGAATTTTGCAAAATTTTCCGCCGAGCTGACCGCAGCAGATCAGCCCTCTCCTTTGCCGCCATCGGGAACGGTCCCGATGGAACCGAAGGAGAACTACCATGGCATCCACGATCGCAAACCTCACCACCAAGGCCGACGGCTCGATGGAAGGCGTTTTTGCCACATTGCGCGTCAATGCCCCGATCGCCGTCCTCCCCAACGCCCACAAGTCCCGCGAGGACGCCCCGGACTACCGCGTCATCAACAAGCGCACCGGGTTCGAGATCGGCGCGGGCTGGAACCGGGTCTCGCCGCGCAGCGGGGCAGAATACGTCTCGATCCGGATGGAGGCCCCCGAGATCGGCGTCATCTTCGGGAACCTGGCCCCCGCACCGGGCGGCGAAGACGGCAAGAAGGTGCTCCTCTGGAACAACCCGGAGTGAGCCGAACCGAACCGGCCCCGCAAGGGGCCGGCTTCCTCGCGTGCTTCCAGCCCCGATCGCGCCCATCGGCGCGCTTGTCAGGGTGCCCCACGAGAGGAAGGTCTGTCTGCTCAGAAAGCCAAGTCTGCCATGACGAAGCGGCGCGCGTCAAAACCGCGTGGTACCCCCAATTTTTCCGCCGAACCGCTGAAGCGGCTCGACAAAAAAATCGGCTCCCCCACGCGCGAGCCGCTAAAGCGGGTTTTGACCCACACCGCTTCGTCATGGCCGACACCGTCATCTTTCACATCAACAAGGAGATGACGACGATGACGATGACCCTCGAAAACCACATCGAAGAACTGCGCCGCGAAGCGAACCACTGCGACCCGGCCGAGCGCGCCCAGATCGAGGCCGAGCTGGAACAGGCCCGCGCCGAACTGGCCGCGCTCCTCGCCGCCGAAGACGCCGAGCCTCCCCACTGAGGGAGGCTTTTGCCTTGCACGATGGGGCCGATGCGCCGGATCGACCGGCGCCCCGGCCCGAGGCTACGCCTCGCCCCCGCGTCTCCGTTCCCATCCTCGTCACTTATTACGCGCCCGCCGGTGCCTCGATGTGCTTCACCCGGTATCCACGGGCACGCCTCTCTCGCAGCAGGCCCAAAAACAGCGCGACAGCCTCTTCTTCCCGTTCGAAATGATGCACCATCGTCCGACCTGATGTCCCGATCCTTCCCCAACGCCGCAAGAGGCGAGGCGTGCCGAACAGCGTGGGTTCGATCGCGAGCGTATAGAAGCGTGCCATGTTCCGGGCAGGATCCACGCGCTCGACATAGAGGTGATAGGGCTGGGTGAGCATTATCGCAGAATCGCCTGTCCCGCTTCCGGCGTCCAACGACAGTTTCGAATCGATCCCGATGATCCGATTCATCTCCGTGATGGTTGGCGGCGTTGGACGGCGGGGGTTTCGGGCGAGCCGGCCTGCGGCCGACCGTGTGCTATTCGCTTCGCTCACGGAGCCCGCAAGCGGTCTCCTACCATACGGGTAACGCCCACATCTCGCAGGATGAATCGGCCGGATCGACCGGCCGTTTCATCACGAGGGGATTCCCCTCGCGCTCCCTGCCGGCTCGCCGCCGGATACGGACCGCGCCCCAGGGGGCGCGGGGGCTCTTCTTCTGACTTCGAATTATACGCCAGCCCAACGGGCCTCAAGGACGGCGCGGATAGACAGATTTTCTGCCGCCGCCCGAAAGGCGACGTCAGAAAATCTGTCTATCCGCTTGCAAGCCGCGTTCCGCGGTCCTTGACCCCCGCCGGGCAACAACGTGGACACCTTTCGTCAATCGAAAGGAGACATTTCATGATGACGTTCAACGCACGTACACTCGTACCGACCATCGCAGCCTTCCGCGACGAAGTCCTCGCGGACCGCGCCGCATGTAGAACCGCTTTCGCGACCCCCTTGCACGACACGCTTGCCGCAAAGCTCGACAAAGCCGTCGCCGCGCTTCATGAGGAAATCGAGACGGAAATGCGGCTCGCCGCCGGCAAGGGAACCGAGGACGGCGATTTCCTGTACGAGATTTACCACACCTGCACGACCTTCGAACATCTGTGGATGGAAAGCGGCCCGATCTCGATCCTCGATGAAATTTACGAGGATGTCGTCGCGGAGGGAGAAACCTGCCGGGTCGGTCTGGACTACACCGTTGTTCCCACCGAGCAGCTGGGAGACCTCGGCGAAATCCTCGACCGCATCCGGAGCGAGACCGGCATCGAGTTCATCGCCGCACGCGTCTGAACAACAGGAAGGGAGGCGTTCGCGCCTCCCTTCTCTTTTGCATTCGGCTACGCGGACACAGATTTGACGTGGGGGACCGGTCTCCCCAATAGGACGCTCACCGCGCCGATCTTTGCTTGCCTCGCTCTCCCGCCAAGACTAGACTCACTGAAATCCGAGAGTATGCGCCGTCTGTCAGTCGAAGGCGCGACCTTTCAGGAAAAGGATGTTGTCGCGATGATCGAAGAGCAAGCCATTGTCGATATGAACGGACGGACCGAAGAGCGGAGCCCGCTTTTTCGTCCGCTGCGATATGTCGCCCGCGCGGTCGGTGCCTTGCCGGTCGCAGTCGCGCGCGGCATACTCTTTTGCGCTTGGTGCTTCGCCTATTCTGTCCTCAGCCTGCTCCGGCCAGTCATGAACGTGCTGATGCTCGGCGGCCTCATAATGCCGCTGGTCGCCTTCGTCGCCTTCGTCAAACCGGAGGCGGCCAACGGGACACCCTTTTGGGTTTTCCTCCTGATGGCCTCCGGCTTCGTCGGCGTCTCCATAGGCTATTCGAAGTTCGTCGACTGGATCGAGCCACCGCGCTAGGCCCTCCGTCATCGCTGCCCGGTCCGATCGCCGCGCCGCTGACCGAGCAAGCGATCTGCGGGCATTGCGACTTTTCCCTTTGATCACTCCTTCCGCGCGGACAGAATGCTCGCGACCGTTCCTACGACGATAAGGATCCCCGCCTGGATCAATACCCACAGATCTGGCCCGTAGACGATGCACCAAAGCGCGGCCAATAACGCGACCAGCACGCTCAGGATCAGGCACTTCACGCGCCACGAAAGACGATTTCCCCGCTGTGACATGAAAAGATAGAGCACGATCGCAATCGCGATCAGACCCCCGAGCGTAAATAACAGTTCCATAAAATGCCTCTCGATCTGACATCATTCCGCGGCACGTTCCGCCCTTCCCTTCTCAGTGCCTTCGATTGCTAATAGCCGGGCAGCCTCCTGTCGCAACATAGTGATTTTGGTCCATTCGGCCTCCCAAGTTCTTGCGAATGAAAAGTCTGGTATCCGGGGCTGACTTCGTCCAGTTCCAGTTTTCGCCCGAGACGCTGCGCGTCTCAGGGCGCTCGCTTGACGAAGCGATTGGTTCGCGCGACGGAATCCATCTCCTTGCGGCGGAAATAGATCGCGCGCCCGCAGCGGATCGGGCTGTGACCCTGCACGATGATGATCTGTTCGTCCTTGCGCATCGACTGGGTGATTTCGTGTGGCATGATCAGCGGCCGGCGTTGGAAGTTGAGGCTTTCGGATTTCCGCGAGGCGCTGTTTTTCGTATCCCAGCCGATATTGCGAGAACTGCCTTTCACCTCGACGGTCATTTCCCCGCATTGCGCCGAGACATTGCGCGCCGTATCGAGCGCCTTGATGGCGGCGTAGCTGGCAAAGGCGCAGCCGTCGATCCATGACACCGCGCCGTCCTTGCCGAAATGCCGCTCAAGCTGGCCGACGGACTGGTACATCAGCATCATGCTGATGCCGTATTTGCGGCCGCGATCGCGCGCCTCCTCCAGCACCCGCATATAGCCGAGCAGGTCGACCTCATCGAGCATGAACAGCGCCCGCCGATCAAACGCGCCGTCCGCCTCGATCATGGCATTGATCAGCGAGCCGATGATCACGCGGCCGATCCCCGGATAGGACCGCAGGATCGAAGCGGGAATGTTCAGGAAAACGTCTTTCTTGCCTTCCGCGATTTCGGACGATTTGAACGTGTTGCCACACACGAGGGCGGCGTAATTGTCGAGGGACAGCCACTGCGTATCCTTCGATGCCGTCGAATAGACGCCGCTGAAGGTTTGCTCCGTCATGTTGACGAACACGCCCAGCGTTTCACGGATGAAGGCGGAGGCCGAATGCTCCTGAACGTCGCGGAGCATGGCGAGCACAGAGGTCTCAGGCTCCGAGACAATCTGGCGCAGGCTACGCAGATTGCGCCGATCGGCAAATTCCGGCGACAGCATCACATGCGCCAGAAGCCCGGTCAGGAGATTGTGCGCCTGGTTCTGGAAGTAAGAGCCGGTGGAGCTTTCGAAGCGCACGCTTTCCGACAGCAGCATATGGGCGATGCCGACGATGTCCTCTTCTTTTTTCGTCGAGGCCTCGATCCCGTCGAGAACGTTGAAGCCCATGATCGGGTTGGTCGGATCGAGCACCATGACCTCCCGCCGCAACGTCTTCCGCCGATGCTCGACCACCATCGGCGCGACCTCGGTGGACGGGTCGAGGCAAATGATCGGACCGGTATATCGCAGCGCGGTCGGTACGACGTTGCTCGTCGTCTTGTAGCCCCCGGACCCGGCGAAGAAGAGCATGTGCGTGGAGTCGAAGTCCTGCTTGTAGGTGAGCAGCGGCGCTGTTCCGCCCTTGCCCCATGTCGACGGATCGTTCGGATCGAACGGCAGCGCATGGACCAATTCCTTGTCGACGCGATAGCGTTCTCCGACGACGATCTCGCCATCGTCGGGAAAGAGCCGCGCGGCCGCCGCCATCGGCAGCCAATCGGCGTCGCCGAAGGTTCCGTACTTGGCGCGTTTGACCGGTTCGGGCACGACGCTGGAAATGCGTGCCGATACCGCGGCCGCCATGAATCCGACCGCCGCGCTGGCAACCGCGACCATGTCGAGGAAGGATAGTGCCTGATCCCAGCTCAATGCGCCGCGCTCGACATAGGGTGAAAGCCGGGTGATCTCGCGCAGCCCATAAAATCCCGCCATAAGCAGAAAGCAGATGAAGCCTGCCATAGCGATCGGTCGACGCCGATGCAGCGGAAGCGCCCAGACCGTGAGCAGCCCAGCGAGCGGTCCGAAGAGAAGGACCGGAACCGGCGACGTCCGCAGGAACCAATACTGCGTCTTCCCAGTCATGCCGGTCGCTAGCTCCGGCCAGCGCCAGTTGGCGACATAGAAGGCAAAACCGGAAACGACGATCGGCACCAGAATGAGCAACAGGCTCGGATGCGGTTTGGGTCGTACCATCACTCGGCAGCCTCCAGCACCGGTCGACCACCATCAAGGTCAGGAGCCTTGAAAGCTTCCTCCCCGACATCACGCAGCCGCCGATATTCCGGCGAACCGGATACAACGCGGGCCAGTTCAAGCAGCCCGCCGAGCAGGAACGCCCGGTCGGCCTTCGACAGTCCGGCGCGCACGACGATCCCGCCGAGCAGGAATTTGTCGCGGGCCTCCTTCTTGCGATCAGCCGTCATGAGGAACCTCCGTCGCCGCTCCAGTCCCGCCACCTGCCTGTCCACGCGGTGAAGCAGATGCGCCACCAGCCCCCTTCTTCTCCGCTTTGCGAAATCGCGCCGCGATCTCTTCGAAGATGCGATCGACCTCCTCGTCCGCGATCTCCATCTCCGCCAATCCCGCCTTCGTGGCGGCGCGTGCAAAACGCTCGGCGGATTTTACTATCAAAGTTTTACGACGTTCACGCAGCTTCTCGATTTGCGCATCGATATCCAGAATTGACGATTTTGCAGCCATTTATGCGGTTTCCTCTCTCGGATCGAATATTGCCGTTTGTCGATCATACTCACTAGAAACAGATAGTAAAATAAGCTACCTTGTGCAAGTCCCCAAAACGTCGATGCCGGAATTCCGGCCTGGGCCGTCTTCCGGAAAAGCGGCATCGGACCTGCGGTTCGATCGATTTGAGGGCGCAATATACGTCGCTGGCGCGACGTGCCTGGGAGATCGGGAGACAGTCGTGGCGATCATATTCGTCAGAGCGCAGGTGATCAGCAGAGGGGCAGGGCGCAGCATCGTCTCGGCCGCCGCTTACCGTCACCGCGCCCGGATGATGGACGAGCAGGTCGGAACCTCCTTCAGCTATCGCGGCGGCGCGGCAGAACTGAAGCATGAGGAGCTGGCGCTGCCGGACCAGGTTCCGGCCTGGCTGCGGATCGCTATCGAAGGCAAGAGCGTTGCGGGCGCGAGCGAGGCGCTGTGGAATGCGGTGGAAGCCTTCGAGACGCGGGCGGACGCACAGCTTGCCCGCGAGTTGATCATTGCCCTGCCGGAGGAGCTGACGAGAGCGGAGAACATCGCCCTGGTCCAGGAATTCGTCCGGGACAATCTGACTTCACAGGGGATGATCGCCGACTGGGTCTATCACGACAAGGACGGCAATCCTCATATCCATCTGATGACGGCGCTGCGCCCGCTGACGGAGGAGGGGTTCGGGCGAAAGAAGGTTGCGGTCCTCGGCCAAGACGGCGAGCCGCTGCGCGTCGTCACGCCGGACCGGCCGAACGGCAAGATCGTCTACAAGCTCTGGGCCGGCGACAAGGAGACGATGAAGGCGTGGAAGATGGGTTGGGCGGAAACGGCGAACCGGCATCTGGCGCTCGCCGGCCATGATATCCGTCTCGATGGGCGCTCCTATGCGGAGCAGGGCCTCGATGGCATTGCGCAGAGACATCTCGGCCCCGAAAAAGCGGCACTCGCCCGCAAGGGCGTCGAGATGCATTTCGCGCCGGCCGATCTGGCGCGGCGGCAGGACATGGCCGACCGGCTGCTGGCCGAGCCCGAGCTTCTCCTGAAGCAGCTTGCCAACGAACGGTCGACCTTCGATGAGAAGGATATCGCCAAGGCCCTGCATCGTTATGTCGACGACCCCGAGGATTTCGCGAACATTCGCGCGCGCCTGATGGCGTCCGACGATCTGGTTCTGTTGAAGCCCCAGCAGGTGGAGCGGCAGACCGGCAAGGTGGCGGAGCCGGCGATCTTCACCACGCGCGAGATTCTGCGCATCGAATATGACATGGCGCAGTCGGCAGAGGTCCTGTCGAAGCGGACCGGTTTCGGTATCGCGGAAGCAAAGGTTGCCGAAGCCGTGCGCCAGGTCGAAACCGCCGATCCGCAACGGCTCTTCAAGCTCGACCCGGAACAGGTCGGGGCGGTTCGTCATGTCACCGGTGATAATGGTATCGCTGCCGTCGTCGGTCTCGCCGGCGCCGGCAAGTCGACGTTGCTTGCCGCCGCGCGCGTCGCCTGGGAGGGTGAACATCATCGCGTTTTCGGCGCTGCCCTTGCGGGCAAGGCGGCAGAAGGGTTGGAAGACAGTTCCGGCATCAAGTCGCGCACGCTCGCTTCATGGGAATTGGCCTGGGAGAACGGGCGTGATCTCTTGGAGCGGGGCAATGTCTTCGTCATCGACGAGGCCGGCATGGTGTCATCGCAGCAGATGGCGCGTGTATTGAAGGTGGTCGAGGATGCCGGCGCAAAGGCGGTTCTGGTCGGCGACGCAATGCAGCTTCAGCCCATCCAGGCGGGCGCGGCTTTCCGGGCAATATCGGAACGGATCGGTTCCGCCGAGCTTTCCGGGGTTCGCCGGCAGCGGGAAGCATGGGCGCGCGATGCCTCGCGTCTCTTCGCCCGCGGCAAGGCCGAAGAGGGATTGGACGCCTATGCCCAGCGAGGCCGGATCGTCGAGACCGAGCAGCGCGTTGAAGTCGTCGAGCGAATCGTCGCGGATTGGAGCGCAGCACGCGAGGAAGCAATCGCGCGGTCACAGGCGGAAGGTCATGACGGCCGGCTGCGCGGCGACGAGATGCTGGTGCTCGCCCACACCAACGAGGATGTGAAGCGTCTCAATGGAGAGTTGCGCGGCGTGATGAATGCCGCCGGCGCGCTGACGGGCGCGCGCGAATTCCAGACAGAGCGCGGCGTGCGGGAATTCGCCGCCGGCGATCGCATCATCTTTCTCGAAAACGCCCGCTTCCTCGAACCAAGGGCGCGCCGCCTCGGCCCGCAATATGTGAAGAACGGCATGCTCGGAACGGTCGTTGCGACCGGCGACCTGCATGGTGGTCCGTTGCTCTCGGTTCGCCTCGACAGCGGTCGCGACGTCGTCATCAGTGAGGACAGCTATCGCAATATCGACCATGGCTATGCCGCGACGATCCACAAGTCTCAGGGCGCCACTGTCGACCGGACCTTCGTGCTCGCCACCGGCATGATGGACCAGCATCTGACCTATGTCTCGATGACCCGTCATCGCGATCAGGCAACGCTCTATGCGGCGCGCGAGGATTTCGAGCCAAAGCCGGAATGGGGACGAAAGCCGCGCGCCGATCACGCCGCCGGCGTCACCGGGGAGCTGGTCGAGACCGGCGAGGCGAAGTTCCGGCCGGACGATGAGGATGCCAAGGAAAGTCCCTATGCCGATGTCCGCACGGATGACGGAACCGTCCAGCGTGTCTGGGGTGTGAGCCTGCCGAAGGCGCTTGCCAAGGGCGGCGTTTTTGTCGGCGATACGGTCACGCTTCGCAAGGATGGTACTGAAACGGTCAAGGTGGATGTTGTCGTCACCGATGACGAGACAGGCGAAAAGCGGACAGAGAAGCGTGAGGTCGAGCGAAATGTCTGGACGGCGGAGCTGAAGGAATCGGCCGATGCTCGCCAGGAACGGATCGAGCGAGAGAGCCATCGTCCAGAGCTGTTCAAGCAGATGGTCGAGCGTCTCGGCCGTTCCGGTGCAAAGACGACGACACTCGATTTCGAGAGCGAGGCTGGCTACCAGACGCATGCGCGCGATTTTGCCCGGCGCCGCGGCATCGACACATTCGCCGAGGTCGCGGCCGGGATGGAGGAGGGGGCTTCCCGGCGGCTGGCCTGGCTTGTCGAAAAGCGCGGGCAGGTAGCGAAGCTGTGGGAGCGCGCCAGCGTGGCGCTCGGTTTCGCCATCGAACGCGAGAAGAGCATCTCCTATAATGAGGATCGTTCCGAAACCGTCGCGGCACAAGTTTCCACGGACCGGCCATACCTCATCGCGCCGACGACCCGTTTTGCCCGTAGCGTCGAGGAGGAAGCCCGCCGCGCGCAACTCGCCTCGGATCGCTGGAAGGAGCGGGAGACTATTCTCCGTCCGGTCCTCGAGAAAATCTATCGCGATCCCGATGGCGCGCTCGCCAGGCTGAATACGCTGGCGTCGGATGCCGGCATGGAGCCGCGCCGCCTTGCAGACGATCTCGCAGCCAGCCCGAAGCGACTTGGCCGCATGCGTGGATCCGACCTCATGGTCGACGGGCGCGCCGCGCGGGACGAACGGAATGCAGCGATAGCGGCCCTTTCGGATCTGCTGCCGCTGGCGCGTGCCCATGCGACGGAATTCCGCCGCCAGGCCGAACGCTTCGGCATTCGCGAGGAACAGAGGCGTGGGCATATGTCCCTGTCGATCCCCGCGCTCTCGAAACCGGCAATGGCGCGTCTTGTCGAAATCGAGGCGGTCCGTGAGCGCGGCGGACCCGACGCCTATAAGACCGCCTTTGCCTATGCGGTCGAGGATCGCTTGCTGGTCCAAGAGGTGAAGGCGGTCAATGAGGCGCTGACGGCGCGCTTCGGCTGGTCCGCCTTCACGGAGAAAGCCGATGCCATTGCCGAGCGCAACATGGTCGAGCGCATGCCGGACGATCTTGCTTCCGATCGACGCGAGAAACTGGCGCGGCTCTTCAAGGTCGTGCGCCGCTTTGCCGAGGAACAGCATCTTGCGGAAAAGAAGGACCGCTCGAAGGTGGTCGCCGGCGCCAGTGTCGAGCCGGGGAAGGAGACGAGTGCCGTGTTGCCCATGCTTGCCGCCGTGACGGAGTTCAAGACCTCGGTGGAAGACGAAGCGCGGGTGAGGGCGCGCGAGGTTGCCCACTATGGTCACAATCGCGCGGCCCTTGTCGAAACGGCCGGGCGCATCTGGCGCGATCCCGCCGGCGCCGTCGACAAGGTCGAGAGCCTGATCATCAAGGGCATTTCGGGCGAGCGGATCGCTGCGGCGGTTGCGAACGAACCCGCGGCCTATGGTGCGCTGCGCGGTTCCGATCGCATCATGGACAGATTGCTCGCTGTCGGCCGCGAGCGAAAAGATGCGCTTCAGGCTGTGCCGGAAGCGGAGAGCCGCGTCCGGTCGCTGGGCTCGTCCTATGCCACAGCCCTCGCGACAGTGACCCAGACAATTACAGAAGAGCGCCAACGGATGAGCGTGGCCATTCCCGGATTGTCGCCGGCGGCCGACGAAGCATTGCGCGAGCTTGCCGCGGCAATGAAGAAGAAGGACGCCAAACTCAATGTCGCAGCCGGATCGCTGGATGCCCGCATCTGGGAGGAATTTGCCGGTGTCAGCCGAGCGCTCGATCTGCGGTTCGGCCGCGATGCCATCCTGCGCGGTGAGAAGGATGTGATCAACCGCGTGTCGCCGGCGCAGCGCCGTCCATTCGAAGCGATGCAGGAGCGCCTGAAGATATTGCAGCAGACCGTTCGCATGGGCAGCAGCCAGCAGATTGTAGCTGAACGTCAGCGGCGCGCGATCGACCGCGGCCGCGGCGTCATCCGGTGAGCATTTTGACGAACAGAGAAGGAGAAGACCATGACGGAACAGGAAGTCCCTTACGACGCGATCGTCCGCGCCGAGATCGCCATCGAAATCCTCAATCAGGCGCGGGCCATCGTCACCGCGCGTGTCTATGAGCTCGAAGCATCCGATCCCGATGCTGCCAAAGCGCTTCGGTCTCGGCGCCGTGATCTGATCGCCCAGCAGCAAAGCATCACCGTCGCCGATCGCGAGTCTGTCGAGAACGTCATCGCGCTCTGGGGGCCGCGCGTGAAGGACGATGCCCGGTTCTGGGCGGAGTTCTGATCATGGCGGACGCTCAGGCATCCGGCCCACTTTCGCCGGAAAGGAATGAGAGCATTTTCCGCAACGACATCCTTCCCGACTACCTGCCAGAGACGATGAGGCCGGCGGCGCGGCCGCGGATGATCTTGCTCGGCGGCCAGCCGGGGGCTGGCAAGACGGCGGTTCTGATCGCGAGCCAGACGGAGCTCGAACAATCGGGGCCGACGATCCGCATCGTCGGCGACGATCTGCGCTCCTATCACCCGCAGTTTCGTGCGTTCCAGAAACAGGATCCGGAGACCGCGTCGCAGTTCACCCAGGTCGATGCTGGCCGGTGGACGGAAAAGCTGCTGGCGGCGGCCGCCGAGCGCAAAGTGAACATCGTCTTCGAAACCACGATGCGCACGCCGGAAAATGTCGCCCGCGTGATCGGCATGGCCCGCGCCGCCGGTTACGAGGTCGAGGTTCGAGCGGTCGCCGTCAACCCGCGGCTCAGCTGGCAGGGAAATCATTTTCGCTTTGAGGAAATGCTGCACGCCGGCGATCCGGCTCGCATTCCGCCGCAGCATGTCCACGATGCAGCTGTTACCGGATTGCGCGTAAGCCTCGAGAAGGTCGAGACAGAAAATCTCGTCGACCGTGTCCAGCTTCGAACGCGGGGCGGCACGGTCCTCTATGACAATGAGCGAGGCGCGGCCGGTTGGTCGCGGTCCCCGGAGGCGCGGGCCACCCTCGAGCGCGAGCAAACGCGGCCGATGACACGCGGCGAACTGCAGCGCTTCTCCGATGACTGGAGCCATGTTCTCGGTCGCATCGAGGAACGGCATGCGCCCGAGGACCGCATAGCGGCCGTCAGAACACGAGCCGTCGAGGACGTGAACCATTTGCTTGCGCAACGTCGCGAGGCGGACGGCGATGATGGATCACGGCGTGGGCGATCGATCTTCCAGACACGCGCTGATGCGCTTGGTATGTTCGTCGAGCTCTACGACAATGCGCTACGCGACGCCGAGCACCGCCCGATCGGCAACATCGAGGCACATGCGCTCGGGCGGCTGTCGCAGAGTTACATGGCATTGAAACTCGTCGAAACCGTCCGCGACCTTGGCCGTTTGCCCGATGACAGCACGATCGTCGCAACACGCGCCATGGTTCAGGACAAGCGTGGGAGCCAGGAGTACCCCGCCGCCCATCGCCTGCCGGCCGATCTCGCTGTCGAAATGCCGAATGGCGAGCGCAAGCGGCTGACCGAGCATTTCGATGTGGGGCTCAACCAGGTTGCCGTCGATCGCGATGTCTTTGCTCGAACGGACCGCCTTTCCCGTATGGCTAATGTGGTCGATTCCTGGCTTGAGACTGCCGGCATGCGCAAGACGTTGGCGAGGGCAGCAAACGCCGTCGCGTCCGGACGCAAGTCCGCCAGTGCTGCCATGTCGGATATCGTGGAGCCGGGATACGCTGCAGCGGTCGCACACACTCGCCAGCGCCTGGATCGGAACATGGCACTTGCCGAGCGGACCGCCATCGCCACCTCGATCGTCGATCAACGCGGTGAACCATTCCGCGAGATGCTGGATGACTTGCGACTGCGAACCGGCGATCTCGAAAACCGGGCGCGGGCAAAGGCCATGATGGAGGCAATCCTCGATGAGACCGCGAGGCATGAACGGCTGGACGCCGAGCGGCGGCGCGCGGCCGAGGAATTTGCTCGTGGCATCGCCGATAACGAGCGCAGTCTTGGCGTGGGCCAGGCATTGGGGCGCAGCGCCGGTCGCCCCGATATTCTCGTGGCTGGTCGGGATCTTCCCGATCTGACCGAGAAAGAGATCGCCGACAGGCTGCATGGTTCCGTGCGCCTCGCCGGCAAGCGGGCCGAGATCGAGAACCTGTCGCGGCTGGTCTTCGGCAATAGCCAGGCGGTCGCTTCGTCGGTGGCGAGCATTCGCGATGCACGAAGCGGTGCGGCTGCCGGCGACGATGTCCGGGAAGGCCGTATTGGCGAAATGGCCGGGGATGGGAGAGGCTGGTTGCGGGGGCCAAGTCCCGCGCGGCAGTCAGCCGAAGCTCATGCGCCGCAGCTTGCGGCGGCGCTCGCGGATTACGGACATGCGGTGGATTTCGAGCGCCACCAGATCGTGACCCAGCATCGTGAAACTCAAGCGCGGCAGCGCGTGGAAATCCCGGCGCCGTCGGCGAAGCTGACGGAGATCTTGAGGAGCGACGGTCACGATCAGGTTCGTCGCCTGAACAGTGAACCATCCCTTCGTCGCGAGCTGGAGACGATGACGCTTGCAATCAGCAGGCGGCTATCGCCGGCAGACAAGGCAGATCTGAAGGAGGGAAATGTCGCTCGGCTCGCCTCGTCGCTCGGGGCGACACGCGATCAGGCCGCGTCGCTGAGACAGGTCCATGAGCAGACGCGGGCTTTGCAGGAGAGAAACCTACGCCAGAACCGTGATCTTTCTCGTGGAAACCAGATTGGATTCCGCCGTTAGTAGCAAGATCGGCTGGCTCAGGGCCTGCCGAACTTGCCTCGGTCTCGATAGTCTCATGGGACGGGACGATCCGTCTTGAAGGGCACCCGGCCGGCGGGATGCCATTCGACCGCTGTGCCCTGGACAGTGGCCACTGTCGCAAGCTGGCCCTGCAGCAGCGTTCGAACGCCGCAGAAAACGACCAGGTTCTGTCCTTCGACCCGCATCTGAAGGCCGGTATCCGCAGGCCGCAGGACCGCGCGGGCGTCCTCGAAGGTAAGGAGCTTGTCGGCGCCGGCGATAGCGACCGACAGGCAATAACCGCAGCATTTTGTGCAAAGCTGTTCGGCGACGCATCGGGCATGCGCAACGGGCACGAATGCTTCAGCGATATGTTTGTACATGGCAGCAACTCCAGGATTTCGAACCGATCCAGCCGAACGGAGCGTGTCTTCGGCCGGAATAAGGCGTCTCACGCTGATATTCGCGCGGGCTCAGAGATTGTCCGGGTGGGGAAGGCGGGCCGGCGGTAAAGCCGATCTGTAACGTTGAGTTTTTGGCGCATCGCCGCGAGTACACGGCTTGAAACCTCGAACGCGCCGCAGCAGACCGGGAAGCGACCGTACCCATCGGACCGGCCGAGTTCGTCGAGTTCCGCCCCCGCTTGTCTGTAGACGCGCCGCATGTGGGGCTCATAGTTCGAAATCATTGTGTGGATGCCACTGTCGAGCGCGACCTCGCACAACGCCAGCAGCAACAGGCAAAATGCGCGATCCGGACGTATTTCCGGTGTGATTGCTTCTTCGTCGATGCACATCCTCGTGCCTTCCCATATTCCTGGTGCGACGAGGTCGCAGCCATCGGGAAACGTGTCACGGAATACGTCGTAGAGCAGGGTCGGGCCTGTCGTCGGCATCAGACGAACGCAACCGAAGAGCCGTTGCTTCTCCTCGTCGCACCATAGCAGATAGGCCGGGTGTAGATCGTCATAGCTGTCGCGCTCGCGGAGGCCTGACACGGCGACCTCCCAGCCCAGTTTGTCCGCGAAGACCTTTTTTCTCAATCGGAACGACTGATCGAGCAATTGGCGATGCTTGTGGTATTCGTGTGCCTGAACAAGAACATACATGAGTGCCTCCATAGGTTGATGGAGGCGATCATGCAGATAACAGGGCGTGCGATGTATCCCCCAAGTGGATACGCCTAGTTGGGGGTATTGCCAAAGGGCTGAATCAGGCGCAGCTGCATCGCTCTGGCGATCGTGTAGGTGATCGAACCACCGCCAAGCTTGTTCCGGGCTGATTTGATGTAGGCTCGGGTGGTATGCTCGGATAGCTTCAGAATGACGGCGATGTCGACACTATCCTTTCCAAGGGCGCTCCAATGCAGGCATTCGAGTTCGCGTGCTGAAAGCTGCGGAATGGGGTCATGCTCACCATGGAGCTCGAAGATCGCCTTATGATGAATCAGAAAGGCAAGCTCCACCCACTCGTCCCGATACTGGGCGACGGTAGCGCTCCAGTCGTCGCCAACTTGCCGCGAATTCAATGACAATAGCGCCCTTCGTGATTTGTCGACGATCGGGATCGAGTAGCCGTTGGCGCCAACACCATGATCCTGTGCATCGAGAAGGAACTCGTGAGCGGCCTGCGGGATTTCGACTTCACGCCAGTCGAAGGGCAATTGCCGTATGAGACCCTCGCGGAGAACAGGGTCGATCTTGACGTAGTCGTGTAGAAGATATCGGGAAACCCAAGCTGCATGGTAAGTCGTCCGGACATAAGGGGTGTCGACGATGTCCACTATCGTGAGCGCGAGGTGATACGTTGCGAAATCCACCCCGTATGCCAGTTGGAAAATCTGAAGCGACTCTTGGACGTCTTTGGCGTCCTGGACCTCAAGCGCAATCCTCTCGAAACGAGAGGGCCTTTCTGCATTCATTTCTGGTTGCTCCATAAGTGAGGGCGATAAGGCCCGGTGTCAGTCGCATTCCCCCATTAATTTCCTGTTATGATAACAATAACATATCGCATAAGCATATTTATGGAACTGATGCGATCAAATGCGGGCGTGTCGCAAATTCTTTTGGTTAACTAGCTGTTGACCACGACGGTGGAATTTCCGCTCCCGATGTAGCGGAGCGTAGCCATGATTCTGAATGCCATTGCCGAAAAGCTGAAGCGCCAGTCGAAGGACGATTTCAAAGGGCGGCATTTCGAGGCATGGCTGATCGTGCAGGCAGTGACATGGTATCTACGGTATCCGCTCAGCTACAGAGATCTCGTGTCAACGGCGGAGTAAAAACCGGCCACGGGGCGGAGCAAAAGTCGGCCACTGCGGCGCCGGCCTGAGACCGCCGGGAGGGCTTAAGCCCGAGCGGGGGTCTCGGGCCGGCGCGGCGATTTTTTGAAGGAGCATTTCAGCCGGTCTTTCTGGCGCGGCTCTGGGCGAGACGATAGCTGTCGCCGTTCATCTCGAGGATGTTGACATGGTGGGTGATGCGATCGAGCAGGGCACCAGTTAGACGCTCGGACCCCAGGGTTTCCGTCCATTCATCGAAAGGCAGATTGCTGGTGATCAGAGTAGCGCCGCGCTCGTAGCGTTGCGAGATCAGCTCGAACAGCAACTCCGCACCGGTCTTCGACAGCGGCACAAAGCCCAGCTCGTCGATGATGAGCAGCTTGTAGGCTGCCATCTGCTTCTGGAACCGAAGCAGACGCCGCTCATCACGCGCCTCCATCATCTCACTGACCAGGGCGGCGGCCGTCGTGAAGCCGACGGACAAGCCTTTCTGGCATGCGGCCAGGCCGAGGCCGAGAGCCACATGCGTCTTACCCGTGCCGCTGGGGCCCAGGGCGATGACGTTCTCGCGGCGCTCGATCCATTCGCATCGGGCCAGTTCCAGCACCTGCATCTTGTTCAGCTTAGGTATGGCGGTAAAGTCGAAGCTATCCAAGCTTTTGACGACCGGGAATTTGGCCGCCTTGATCCGGCGTTCGACCTTGCGGCGATCGCGTTCGATCATCTCCCGCTCGGCAAGCCGGAAGAGATATCCGACATGATCGACACCTTCAGTGGCACATAGCCGGGCCAGCTTCTGGTACTCCCGCTGGAAGGTCGGCAGCTTCAGGGTCTTGAGATAATGGGCGAGCAGGATCTCTGGTGCTTCGGTGCTCATGCCGCTTCTCCCGCATCAGACGACAGGAGGCGCATATACGCTTTTACCGAGGTCTTCTCGACCGTCGCCCTTGGCAGGTAGGGATAGATCGCCAGGTCCAATCGCGGCGGCCGGCGCTCGACCCGGCACAGGATCAGATGCTTGACCGCATCGAAGCCGATCGCACCGAGCTGTATCGCCTGCTTCACCGCTGCATGTAGATCGGGAAGGTCGAAGTTTTCCAGGAGACGGAGAACCTGCACATATTCCCGCCGCCCATGCTTGGCCATGCGGCCTTCCATCAGCCGGCGCAGCGTCGCGAACTCCTCCGGCAGGTCCCAGCCCTGGAGTGGCGCTGCCTGATCCAGCGCATTGATCTTCTGCTCGATCAGCGGCAGGTAATGGATGGGATCGAAGACGACGTCTTCGCGTTCCCAGCATCGCGGATGACGCGCGATAATCTCGCCGCGGCAGCCGATTACCACCTCATTGACATAGCCCCGAACCCAGACGTCCTGATGGCCGTAGGCGACCGGCACGGAATAGTCGTTCGTCTTGTAGCGCACCAGCGACTGGGCAGTCACAACAGCGCTGGCCTGATCGCAGGCATCAAACGACGACGCCGGCAAGGGACGCATGGCCGCAAGATCGCGCTGCAGCCGTTCTCCGATCGTCTCGCTCTCGCCCCGCAGCTTGTCGCGCTGGCGTTTGCGGCACTGCTCTTCCAGAAAAGCGTTGAACGCATCCCATGTCGGGAACTGTGGGATCGGTACCATGAAGTTGCGACGGGCATAGCCCACGAGACCCTCGACATTCCCCTTGTCGTTGCCTTTCCCCGGACGACCGTAGCGATCCCGGATCAGATAGTGGGACAGAAAGCCGCTGAACAGCGCTGCCCGCTTGCGTGTGCCGTCCGGCAGGATCTTCGCCACAAGGCAGCGGTCGTTGTCATAGACGATCGACCGCGGTACGGCCCCGAAGAACGCGAACGCATGGATGTGGCCATCGACCCAGGCTTCGGCCACCGCCGCCGGATAGGCCCGCACATAGCACCCGTCGCTATGCGGCAGATCGAGCACAAAGAAGCGCGCCTTCTGCTCCACGCCGCCAATCACGACCGTCGCCTCACCGAAGTCCGCCTGCGCATGGCCGGGCGGATGCGACAGCGGCACGAACACCTCCTGGCGGCGCTGATCACGCTCGCGCATATAATCCTTGATGATCGTGTAGCCGCCGGTGAACCCGCATTCGTCGCGCAGGCGGTCGAACACCCGCTTGGCCGTATGGCGCTGCTTGCGCGGCACCTTCAGGTCTTCATCGAGCCAATGGTCGATCGTCGAAACGAATGCATCCAGCTTCGGACGCCGGATCGGTGATCGCCGCTGATAGCCGGGCGGCGTCGAATAGGCCACCATCTTGGCCACGCTGTCGCGCGATATGTTGAAATGCTTAGCTGCCTGGCGCTTCGTCATTCCTTCTGAAACAGCCAGCCGAACCCTCAGATAAAGTTCCACGGTGTAGATCCCCTGTCCCCCCTGCACTCGTTGCAGAAAGGAAATAGGTGGCCGGATTTTACTCCGCCCGCAGCAGCATTATGCCGCCGCTACCGTGGCCGACTTTTGCACCGCCGCTCTCATCTCGAGGAGATGTTCCGCGAGCGCGGCTTTGAGGTCGACCACAGCACCATCAATCGGTGGGTCCTTGCCTATGCACCTGTCATCGAGAAGCGGCTTCGCCAGTTTCGCCGACCGCATTGTGGCTCAGTCAGGATTGACGAGACCTACGTTAAGATCCGGGGCAAGTGGCGATACCTGTACCGCGCCATCGACAAGCACGGAAACCCGATCGACTTCTTGCTCACCGCTAAGCGCGATCTCGACGCCGCCAAGCGCTTCTTCCGTAAGATGCTCAAGGATGAGCCGCTACTATCGCCGGATAAGATCGGCACCGATGGCGCCAACACGTTTCCTTCAACGATCAAGACAGCTGTCGAGGACGGGCTCCTGCATCCAGGCCCGGTACATTATGTCACCAAACATCTCCAACAAGGCATCGAGAGCGATCACTTCCGAGTGAAGAAGAACATACCCAAGATCGGCGGCTTCCAGTCCTTCAAAACGGCGCGCCGGACGATCGCCGGATTCGAAGCGATGTTGTGGCTGCGGAAAGGCTTCGGCTTTTCCGGCGAGTGGACCGTCAACGATCAGAATGATCTGCTCGGGCGCCTCTTCGGACTTCAAAAGGTTAACAAAGCGTAAAAGCTGGGTGATTATCGGCTCAACGCGTCCTATCGCCGGCTTTGCGACACGCCCGAAGGAACTGGCTCGCGTTACCGAGGAGCGCGACATCCTAAAAAAAGCGGCCGCGTACTTCGCCAGGGATGCAAAGTGAAGTACGCGTTCATTGCCCTGTATCGCCTGCGGTTCTCGGTGCGGACGATGTGCCGGCTTCTCCATGTGCACCCGAGCGGGTTCTATGCCTGGCTGAAGAACCCGTTGAGCAAACGGGCCAGCGAGGACAAACGACAGACCGATCTCCTGTTTCAAGCTTGGGAAGAGAGCGGCAAGGTCTATGGCTATCGGAAGCTTCATGACGACCTTCTCGACCAAGGCGAGATGTGCTGCCCGAACCGCGTCGCACGTCTGACAAGGCTTGCCGGGATCAAGGCTGAGATCGGTTACAAACGTCGTCCTGGCAAATATGGCGGCCGCCCCTCCGTCATTGTCGATAATACGCTCGACCGGCAATTCGACGTCGAGGCTGCGGACAGGGCATGGGTCACGGACATCACCTATAGTGCGCCTCGTCCCGGATAGACCGGGGTGCATATGACTGGAATGCATTGAGAAAGGAGGTTTTGAAGAATGCCTGCT
>NZ_JARRIR010000019.1:0-2941 GCF_029601685.1 Rhizobium sp. YJ-22
ATCGCCGCGTTCGGCTCGCTTTAGAAATTGCCGCAACGCAGCCGTATGCGCTGGACTGCAATGTCCGCTGTTGGCGCGAAGCCGTCCACTCCCGGTTAGGTATACGTGCTGAGACAGCATCCGTGAGACATATTCAGTGTGTCATTTGGACGATCTTCCCGTTTTGAGACGCGGCGTCCCGAGCGTCTAGAAGTAAATGAGACGAAATTCGGCAAGAGCAGCCCTAGGCGGGTAGGAGCGGCTAAACTGCAAGCTGATCAGGAGATTCTAGCACAAACCGTCTTGAAATTATTAATGATTTCCGCAGCTTACCGAAAATCGCATAAGCTGAATTATGGAACTTAGGTGAGGTCCGATAAGCAAGACGAGCGCTGACTGGCTTTTGCTCATTGCCTTTGGGACTGCATGACGCTGTTCAGAAGCGTTCTTGTGGAGGCGAGTGATGTTTCGAACGCATTTCCCTCGCCAGCCGCTCGGAAACATGCGGGCTTCACCAGTACCAACTGGCCGTCCGCCTATTGATGATCCGACTTCTCGCGGATTGAAGTGCCTGACAAACGTTTTGTAGTACCTTCGGCGGGCACCTCGGCCGCCTGAAAAAGTCACACAACCAATGTTGAAACTGCAGGCTGCTGAGACAAGAGGTCGGTGACGATCTGAAGACCCCTTTCGAGGTCGACAACGGTCTTTGGGGCACCCAAACCCAATCTGACCGCCTCCGGTGGAGTTCCGACGGCGAATGCGTCGCTGCCGACAACCCCTATCCCGACCGAACGAAGACGCGAAATGAGTTCGCCTCTCGTCCATGGAGACGGTACGTTGAGCCAGGCATGGAACCCGTTACCCGACACCTCCACGTTTCCGGGAAGTATTCTCGACGCGAGGGCGCTACGGGCAGTCGCCTCCCTTACGATCTCGGCGGCAACTGACTTTGCAACCCCACTTTCGATCCAACGTGCTGCAATGGCGCTCGTAATGGGTGAAGCAATAGACGCCGACGCTCTGACGGCAGACGCCATCCTGTAACTGGACCGCGCGTCAGGCACAGCGGCGTAGGCGACGCGGAGCCCCGGTGAAAGGCACTTGGAAAGGCTTGCGACGTGATAAACGATATCGGGCGCCAGCGCCGCTAGCGGCGGGGGCGCACCTAGCGCGATGTGCCCATAAGCATCATCTTCTATGATGGGCACCCCGAACGATCGGGCGATCTCGATCAGCTTCTTCCGACGCGAGATTGGCAGAGTCCTGGTCGTCGGATTGTGCAAGGTCGGCATGCAGTAGAGGGCCTTCGGACGCGCGGTCCGACATGCATGCTCGAAGGAACCCGGTACAAGGCCTTCGCCATCCATCTCTATGGGAAGCAGGTTTAAGCGCAAATGCGAGGCGACTGCTCGAAAGCCCGGATACGTCAGCGGTTCAGTGCAGATCGTGTCCCCCGGCTCCGCCAGGATATTAAGGATTGCGTGGAACGCTCCCTGAGCACCTGCAGTGATCAACACACGTTCGACGCTCAAGTCGGGTAATCGCTGAGACAGCCATGACGTTGCGGGGGCCTGTCGCAAACATTTTCGGAGCGCGCGATTATCCCCTGAGCGTCCTCATTTTCATGCTTTGTTAATCTTTTGCAGTCCGAAGAGGCGCGCAAGAAAATCGTTCTGATCGTTGACAGTCCAACCGCCGGAAAAGCTGAAGCCTTTCCTCAACCACAGCATTGCCTCGAAACCCGCGATGGTTCGCCGCGCCGTGTTGAAGGATTGGAAGCCACCGATCTTTGGCATGTTCTTCTTTACCCGGAAATGGTCACTTTCGATGCCTTGCTGGAGGTGCTTGGTGACATAGTGGACGGGATCGGGATGGAGGAGCCCATCATCAACCGACATTTTGATCGTTGACGGGAAGGTGTTGGCCCCGTCGGTCCCGATCCTGGTCGGCGACAACAAGGGTTCGTCTTTGAGCATCTTGCGGAAAAACCGCTTGGCGGCGGCGAGATCGCGCTTAGCGGTCAACAGGAAATCTACCGGATTGCCATGCTTGTCGATGGCTCGGTACAGATAGCGCCATTTGCCGCGGATCTTGACGTACGTCTCATCGATTCTGACCGAGCCGCAATGGGGGCGCCTAAACTGCCGAAGCCGTTTTTCGATCATCGGCGCATAGGCCAATACCCAGCGGTTGATCGTGCTATGATCGACCTCAAAGCCCCGCTCGCGAAACATCTCTTCCAAGTCACGATAGCTGAGCGGGTAGCGCAAGTACCAGGCAACCGCCTGTACAATCAACCAGGCCTCGAAATGCCTGCCTTTGAAGTCATCCTTTGATTGGCGCTTCAGCTTCTCGGCAATAGCATTCAGAATCATGGGCTCGCTCCGCAACTTTCGGAGCGGCAAATTCCATGCCTATGGTCAACATACGGTTAAGCCCGAAAGTTTGCGACAAGCCCATCTCAGCCCTTTGACAGGGCACCCCTCGGTATTGGGGAGACTAACGGAAACTTTGAAAGATGCCCATGGGGTTTGGGTTTGAAATCTGTCGCAGCGAACCTGATCGCGGCGAGGTCCGATTGCTTAGGCATCCGTGACCGCTTCCGGCGCAAATCGGAAGACAACACCAAAGACTGACCAAAGCCTAAGACTCTTACCATCCGCAGTCGGAATTTAGCCTTCAAAACCCGTAAAACCCTGTATTGCAACAGGAAATCGCGGAAAAAAACGGCTGACAAGTCGCATGCCCCGAGAGAGCCCGTGCGCCGATTTCCTTCGCCCGTCTCGCCTCACTGACGTCAAGCAGTCCTTCGATTTCCCGGGTCATTCACTTTCATGAGAGCCATAAGCATCGGCCCGAGTGAAAACTCCCCACGTTCCGAGCGCCTGGTGAGATCCCGAAGATAGCCACCGGCAGATGTTATAAAGTTCGACCGTTCAAGAATGCAGGCCATAGCCAC
>NZ_JARRIR010000019.1:3046-3965 GCF_029601685.1 Rhizobium sp. YJ-22
GTTTTCTATACGTCCGCCGGGACCATAGTCGGCAATCTGCGGGCAGGCCCGAAGTACCATCCCGAGTGGGAAGGCCTTTATTGGCTCTGGCTTGGCCTTCGCTCCCCCGTTCGCCTCGCTCTTGGCCTGACGTTCATCCTCCGGGTTTCCGCCCTGCTCTTTTCCAGAGCTAGGTTCAAGTTCATAGATAGATTCGGTATTTGAATTCTGTATGTGCCGGTCATCCTGGACGGCATTGCCATGCATATTCTCAGGTTTCAGCTGCATTTCCAGAATGTTGAGGATTTCTGCCCGGAGCAGCTGCATTTCATCGAGTGCGAGTTCGAGCTGGCTCCTCTCCGGATAGCGTGGAAGGCGCGCAAGAATGTCGACGTAGACCGCTTCTACCTGCCCCCAGTTGCCGGGCGCGCCCTCCTCCACCGCAGCTGAGATGAGCTTGCGCACGTCTCGCCGGCAGATCGTAAGAGCTTCTTTTGTCCGACGGAACCGTGTTCGCTCCGCAACGACATCCTGTGCGATTTGCGCGAGTTCATGGGCGCGAGCCAGAAGAGGGGTCAGATCGAAGCCGTAGGCCTGCTCCACTTCACCGTCACGACTGCGATGTGCGTACCGCTTCCCGTTGGGGCTATCGCGGCGCAAGATGAGCCCGGCCTCGACAAGTGCCGCGAGTTGCCGCCTGAGTGTGCTTTCCGTGATCCCATGAGCGCGAACCGATAGCTGCGCATTGGATGGGAAAACGACAAGCCCGCTGCTCGAATCGAGCTCCCCGTGGGGGTAAAACGTCAGGAGAGCATCGAGAACGGCCAAGGCCCGATCCTGAACTCCAAGGCGTTCTCGCGCCTCGCAGACATCGCGAAACACTTTCCACTTTTCAATCCGCGTGTTGTGATCCGGATCCTTGATCGCCATCTGTCTTTTG
>NZ_JARRIR010000019.1:4189-5452 GCF_029601685.1 Rhizobium sp. YJ-22
GTTGGTTTCGTTTTGCGACCCCTTGTACTCCTCGTACAAGCGATCCATGCGAGAAGACAGCCATTCGCTGAAAGGCTTGGCTTCTACATTCGTGAGCTCGATGGCAACCTTCTTCGCTTTGGCGGTCATCGCGAAATTCAGCGAGCGATCAGACGAGATCCAGTCTTTTGCTGCGGTATCGGCTTTGGGCATTTTTGCAGCCGATTTGGCCTTGTATCGCTTCACGTAGTCATGAAGTTCATCAAACCGCTCGGCTTCAGGAAGCCTTTGAAAGTCGGCCGAAGCTGCGTGCTCAACAGCGACCTTGGAGAGGGCAGGGGCGAGTAGCAACTGCCGGAGGCTGAGCCAACGGTCGCGCCCAATTTTCTTCGATGCACCCAAGGCCTGAATGACTGGCGCTGGCACCGCCTCGACGACAGCAAGCATCTTCGACAGCATCGCCTCATCGATGGCGAGCGACGAACGAACCGTTTCCTTGTTCATTCCAGACGCGATCAGGTTCTGAGCGAAGTAGGCGCGTTCAATGAAAGACAGGTTTGAACGGGCTGCGTTTTCCTGTCCCTGTACGATCGCCGCGGTGATATCGTCGAGCTTCTTTACGATCGCCTTTACCGGAACTCCGAGTTCGCGAGCCACCCTGAGACGACGGTGACCGAACACGACCATGTATCGCTTGGCATCCGTGGAACTGGGGCGGACAAGGATAGGTGTCGCCTGACCTGATTCCTTGATTGCCTTGAGCAGGTCCTGAAACTCTTCTCCGTCGTCTGAAAGGCGGTCGGCCACGAAGGACACGTCAATCAATCGCGGATCAAGATCCACGATCACCTCACCTTCCATGAGCTTCTTGGTGTTCTCGGCCATATCTTCAATGGAGCGAACAACCGTCTTGGCGGCTCCTGTCATGCCGTAACCGGGTTTTGTAGGCGTCTGGTTTGCCGAGATCGACGCCATATCCAGTTTGGCGAAAGGATTTTCACGGGACATAGGTGCTCTCCCAACCTGTTTTCAGAACCGGTAACTCGTTGACATCTATTTGCAAAACGCGGAAAAAAACGGCTGACAAGTGCCTCATTTTCTCCCCCAGACACCGTGGATGAGCTCAACGATTTCCGCGTTAGCGGCATTCAAGCTCTCCATTGCCCTGTCGTAGGTTGCCCGAACAAACTCACCGCGCTCGACCTCATACAATGTCTGCTTCTTTATCGAAGCATCGGAAATCGCAGTGGACTTCAGAACGTGGTTTCTCAGCATTTGCTGTGC
>NZ_JARRIR010000019.1:5731-5993 GCF_029601685.1 Rhizobium sp. YJ-22
ATCCACCTGCTTCAGAGCGCTGGCGATCCGCATATAGAAAAGTCGGCCATCCTCCCCCTTCTTAGAGGAAATCGCCAGTGGCACGTCATATTCGTATTCCTGCAGAACCAGGTTAGCGGGCACGACATCCAGTCCAGGAATGTTGGTCGGCTGGATGACGTCAGCGATTGACTTCCGCTCGTCGTCAAATCGAAGAGCCTCATAAAGAGAGGCAGTATCATCAAGCTCCGGCTGGATCCCGAAAAGCGAAGTCAGTGATGCC
>NZ_JARRIR010000019.1:6102-6731 GCF_029601685.1 Rhizobium sp. YJ-22
ATACAACCTGCATCGGCTCTCCTTCCTTCCGCCTAGGCACGTAGTATCTCTTGTCGGACTTCTTGTTGGCCTCGAGATAATCCCGAAGCTCGAGCATCTGGTCAGCCGTATAATATCGGCGTCCACCGATGGACTCGATTTCCGGTCCTTTCCCGTCAGAATGGAGTTGCCTCAGGTGCGTCTGGGTGACACCCATGAAGTCCGCAACTTCAGCAAGCTGAAACTTGCGCAGTCCCTTGCGAGCATCAGGCGGGTACTGCTGGCTGCGCAACATATGCAACGCGCTTGAGATCTTCGCCCCTTGCTCGGCAATCTCAATATCAAATCTGTTGGGCAGCATATTGCTCATTTTGCGAACTATTTCCCGGAGGTCGTCAGTTTCGAAAAAATGGCTCGAACGCCATCATTTGCGAAACTATCCTGCGATTCCGGCATCGTCGCAAGAGATTTAAAGTTAACAAGTAGTTAACGGAACTGCAGGAGTGGCTGACAGAATATCGATTCATCCAAAGACTTCCGCATGTTAGCCCAGCTTTGTCCGCCGGCGCCACTGACAGCGAAATGCAGATCTGCACCTCTTATCAACATCCTAGAACCCGGTTCCCAACCGGCGTTTGAGACGTATAGCG
>NZ_JARRIR010000019.1:6834-8603 GCF_029601685.1 Rhizobium sp. YJ-22
TCTGAGCGTCTCGGCCGACCACTACGCAAGCAACCACAACTACCTGAACCAGATGCACCGTCTTCGGGCCGCCGTGTTTGGCGACCGCCTGGAATGGGATGTCACGATTACGGACCAGGGAGAGCGGGATCAGTACGATGATCTCCACCCAACCTACATTCTGGCGATCTCAACCGACCAGAAAGTCGTCGGCTGCGCGCGCCTGCTGCCTGCATCTGGCCCGACGATGCTGGAGCAGACATTCGCGCAACTGCTGGAGCGCGGTTCGCTCGACCCCCATGCCGCAATGGTCGAGAGCTCACGCTTCTGCGTCGACACGTCGCTTCAAGCGGGGAGGAGAGGTAGCCTCCATCACGTCACGCTCACCATGTTCGCCGGCATCATCGAATGGTCGATGGCGAACGGTTACAGCGAGATCGTCACCGCGACCGATCTTCGTTTTGAACGGATCCTGAAGCGTGCGGGCTGGCCAATGCACCGCCTCGGCAATCCGGTTGCGATCGGGAACACCGTCGCCGTCGCGGGCAGTCTGCCGGCTGATCGCGCCAGCTTCGAACAGGTCTGCCCGCCAGGATACCGCTCGGCAATCGTGCGCAACGGTTCCGGCCTCTTCAGGAGCGCCGCGTGACCCAACTCCGCTCCCATCCCCGCCTCGTGCGCAAACTCCAGGACGCCCTCGGCGACCAGCTCTGCATCGCACTCGACGACGCGACGGTCGTCGAGATCATGCTCAATCCCGACGGAAAGCTATTCATCGAACGGTTGGGGCACGGCGTCGCCCCGGCCGGCGCCATGAGCGCTGCCACGGCCGAAATCGTCATCGGCAGCGTCGCCCATGCGCTGCAATCGGAAGCAGACGATGAACGGCCGATCATTTCAGGCGAACTACCGATCGGTGGTCACAGGTTCGAGGGGTTGCTGCCGCCCGTGGTATCGGCGCCAGCGTTTACCATCCGGCGGCGAGCATCGCGGCTCATTCCGCTGGACGACTACGTGACATCGAAGGTGATGACCGAAGCGCAGGCCTCGGTTTTGCGAAGCGCGATCGCCTCGCGCATGAACATCGTCATCTCAGGCGGAACCGGGTCGGGAAAGACGACGCTTGCCAATGCCGTTATCGCCGAGATTGTCGCAACAGCCCCCGACGATCGCATGGTCATCCTGGAAGACACCGCCGAGATCCGGTGCTCGGCAGAAAATGCCGTGTCGCTTCACACCACCGACACGGTCGATATGGCCCGGCTGCTGAAAAGCACAATGCGTCTCAGACCCGACCGCATCATCGTCGGCGAGGTCCGGGACGGCGCGGCACTGACGCTGCTCAAGGCCTGGAACACCGGCCATCCCGGAGGCGTCACCACGATCCATTCCAATACGGCGATGTCAGCACTCCGCCGGCTGGAGCAGCTGACGGCGGAAGCGAGCCAGCAGCCGATGCAGGAGGTGATCGGCGAGGCCGTCGATCTGGTCGTTTCCATCGAGCGCACGGGCAAGGGCAGACGGGTACGGGACGTGATCCATGTCGAGGGGTTCAGCAATGCCCGCTACCGGACCGAACACTACGCCCAGATTGATGAGGACAGCCATGCCGCATGAGACAAGGATAAATCTCGCCACCCTAGGCCTCGCCACCATCGCTTTAACCCTCGCAGAACCGGCACTGGCCTCCTCGGGCGGCGGCGGCCTGCCATGGGAGTCGCCGCTGCAGCAGATCCAGCAATCGATCACCGGACCCGTCGCCGGCTTTATTGCCCTGGCAGCCGTTGCCA
>NZ_JARRIR010000019.1:8637-52158 GCF_029601685.1 Rhizobium sp. YJ-22
GAATGATTTCGCGCGGCGGCTTTGCTTCATCGCCCTTGTCGGCGGGGTCCTGCTTGGCTCAACACAGATCGTCGCCTTGTTCGGCGCGACCGGTGCGTCGATCGGGGCGGCCGACACACCGTCAGCGACCGACATCGCTACGCGGCCGCGCGAACCTTCAAGAGAAGGGGAGGGAGCGCATGGCTGAGCCCGGCTCCAACCTTTCCCGCTCGCCTGTACACAGGGCGCTATCGCGTCCGAACCTGCTGATGGGCGCCGACCGCGAGCTGGTGCTGCTGACGGCACTTGCCGCCATCATCCTGATCTTCGTTGTGCTGACCTGGTACGCAGCGCTCTTCGGCCTCGCGATCTGGCTGATCGCTCTCGCGGCACTGCGCATGATGGCAAAGGCCGATCCTTTGATGCGGCGGGTCTATGTCCGCCATATCTCCTACAAGGCGTTCTATCGAGCAACGTCCTCGCCCTGGCGCAAGTTCTGAGGGTTCTCGATGGTTGCCGTCAAGTCATTCCGTCATTCTGGTCCGTCCTTTGCCGATCTGGTGCCCTATGCCGGCCTGGTCGACAATGGCGTGATCCTGCTCAAGGACGGCTCGCTGATGGCCGGCTGGTATTTCGCGGGGCCGGACAGCGAGAGTTCGACCGACGCCGAGCGAAACGAAGTCTCGCGGCAGATCAACGCGATCCTGTCACGGCTCGGCTCCGGCTGGATGATCCAGGTTGAGGCCATCAGGGTTCCGACCGGAGACTATCCGGCCGAGGACGATTGCCACTTCCCCGATCCGGTCACGCGGGCGATCGACGCCGAACGGCGAGCCCATTTCCAGAAGGAGAGGGGGCATTTCGAGAGCCGGCACGCAATGATCCTGACCTGGCGGCCGCCGGAGCCGCGGCGCTCGGGGCTGACGCGCTATGTCTATTCCGATGCGACCAGCCGTTCCGCGACCTATGCCGATAAGGCGCTCGATAGCTTCCTGGCCTCAATCCGCGAGGTCGAACAATATCTCGCCAATGTCGTGTCGGTCCGCCGGATGATGACGCGCGAGACCGAAGAACGCGGCGGCTTCCGGGTCGCTCGCTATGACGAGCTCTTCCAGTTCATCCGCTTTTGCATTACCGGCGAGAACCACCCGGTCCGTCTTCCGGACATCCCGATGTATCTCGACTGGCTGGTGACGGCCGAGTTGCAGCACGGGCTGACACCGCTCGTCGAGAACCGTTTTCTCGGCGTCGTGGCGATCGATGGCCTGCCGGCCGAGAGCTGGCCGGGGATCCTCAACAGCCTCGACCTGATGCCGCTCACCTATCGCTGGTCGTCGCGTTTCGTCTTCCTCGATGCCGAGGAGGCGAGGGCGAAGCTGGAACGCACCCGCAAGAAATGGCAGCAGAAAGTCAGGCCCTTCTTCGATCAGCTCTTCCAGACCCAATCCCGCTCCGTCGATCAGGACGCCATGCAGATGGTGGCGGAGACCGAGGACGCGATCGCCGAAGCGTCATCACAACTCGTTGCCTATGGCTACTACACCCCGGTCATCGTCCTCTTCGACGAGGACCAGTCTCGTTGCCAAGAGAAGTGCGAGGCGATCCGCCGGCTGATCCAGGCGGAAGGTTTCGGCGCACGGATCGAAACGCTGAATGCAACCGACGCCTTTCTCGGCAGCCTGCCGGGTGTTTCCTATGCCAACATCCGCGAGCCGCTGATTAATACCCGCAATCTCGCCGATCTCATCCCTCTCAATAGCGTCTGGTCGGGAAGCCCAACGGCGCCTTGCCCCTTCTATCCGGCTCGCTCGCCGCCGCTGATGCAGGTGGCCAGTGGCTCGACGCCGTTCCGGCTGAACCTGCATGTCGATGATGTCGGGCACACGCTGATCTTCGGGCCGACCGGTTCAGGCAAATCCACCTTGCTGGCACTGATCGCCGCGCAGTTTCGGCGCTACGCCGGCGCGCAGGTCTTTGCCTTCGACAAGGGCAGCTCGATGCTTCCGCTGACGCTGGGGCTCGATGGCGATCACTACCAGATCGGCGGCGATATCGGTCCTTCGGCAGAAGGCGAAGTGAGGGCGCTTGCCTTCTGCCCGCTCGCCGAACTTTCGACTGATGGCGACCGCGCCTGGGCGTCGGAATGGATCGAGACCCTGGTGGCGCTGCAGGGTGTGACCATCACACCAGACTATCGCAACGCCATCTCCCGGCAGATCGGGCTGATGGCGGAATCGCGCGGCCGGTCGCTCTCCGATTTTGTATCCGGCGTCCAGATGCGCGAGATCAAGGACGCGCTGCATCACTGCACCGTCGACGGCCCCATGGGTCAGCTTCTCGATGCCGAAGAGGATGGTCTGGCGCTCGGCGCGTTCCAGTGCTTCGAGATCGAGGAACTGATGAACATGGGCGAGCGCAATCTCGTGCCGGTGCTGACCTACCTGTTCCGTCGCATCGAGAAACGCCTGACCGGCGCACCCAGCCTGATCATCCTCGATGAGGCCTGGCTCATGCTCGGCCATCCCGTCTTCCGCGACAAGATCCGCGAATGGCTGAAGGTTCTGCGCAAGGCCAATTGCGCCGTGGTTCTGGCCACCCAGTCGATCTCGGATGCGGAGCGCTCCGGCCTCATCGATGTGCTGAAGGAGAGTTGCCCGACCAAGATTTGCCTGCCGAATGGAGCTGCCCGCGAGCCCGGCACGCGCGAGTTCTATGAGCGCATCGGCTTCAACGAACGGCAGATCGAGATCGTCGCGAAGGCGCTTCCAAAGCGCGAATACTACGTCGTCTCGCCCGAGGGCCGCAGGCTCTTCGACATGGCGCTCGGTCCCGTCGCGCTCTCGTTTGTCGGCGCGTCCGGCAAAGAAGATCTGAAGCGCATTCGCGCCCTGCATTCCGAATACGGGGCCGGTTGGCCTCTCCACTGGCTCCAGCAAAGGGGGATCGCCCATGCCGAAACACTCTTCCCGACCTCTTGAGACAGCCCGCACCGTGTTCGTCGCGGCGATCGCCCTCTCTGCCACATTGCCACTCCCCGTTCAGGCCGGTGGCGTGACAGGCCAAGCGACCGAATGGACGCAGCTCGCCAACAATGCCGAGCTCGTCTCGCTGGTCGGCAAGTCCGCGGAGCAGGTGAACAATCAGATCACCCAGATCTCCCAGCTTGCAGAGCAGATCCAGAACCAGCTCAACATCTACAACAATCTCCTGCAGAACACCGCCCAGCTCCCGCACCACATCTGGGGGCAGGTCGAAAGCGACCTGAAGAGCCTGCAGAACGTCGTCGCGCAAGGACAGGGCGTCGCCTTCTCGATGGGCAATATCGATGACGTGCTGAAGCAGCGCTTCCAGAGTTTTGCCGGGATGAAGAGCAATCTGCCAGATGGCGCGAGCTTTTCCACGACCTACCAGACCTGGTCCGACACGAACCGCGACACGATCGCCGGAACGCTGAAGGCAGCGAACCTGACCGCCGACCAGTTCTCGAGCGAGGAGAGCACGATGTCGTCGCTGCGCTCGATGTCGGAGTCGTCAGACGGCCAGATGAAGGCGCTGCAGGTCGGACACCAGATCGCCGCCCAACAGGTTGCGCAGATGCAGAAGTTGCGGGGCCTCGTCTCACAGCAGATGACCATGATGGGAACGTGGTTTCAGTCCGAGCAGGCACAGAAGGACTTGGCCCAGGCGCGTCGCGAGCAGTTCTTCAACGGGACCGAGCGTGACATACGCGGGGGCCAGACCATGGAGCCACGCTGGTGAGCCCGCGTCTGATTATCATCCTCGTCTTGGCGGGGCTGGCCGCACTCGGCGCCGGCACCGTCACCTGGAACATGGTCCAACTCCGCCCGGCCCCCGTGTCCGGATCCGGCGCAGCCGCTACGCGAACCACCTCCGATGTGGAACGCCGTGAACATCGGGAAAAATTCTTCAGCAGTGATCCGGATCGCAACGTCCGTGGCGGGCAGGAGATGAAACCGCGATGGTAATCGTTCGTCCTTCCCGGAAGCTGGAGCTTTCGTTCATTTCGATCTGCATCATCCTGCTGGCGACGACACCGGCCCTTGCCCAACAGGGTTCGGTTCTGACCACACTGGAAAATTCCGTCGTCACGGCCGCGAAAGGCTGGGAGACGACTGTGATGAACGCGGCGCGTTCGCTGTTCTGGATCCTCGCCGGCATCGAGATCGGGATTGCCGCGGTATGGCTGGCGATCAACGCCGCCTCGCTCGACAGCTGGTTTACCGAGCTCGTGCGGCGGATCATGTTCATCGGACTCTTCGCCTTCATTCTCGACCAGGGACCGTCCTTCGCGAAGGCCGTTGTCGACAGCCTCTACCAGATCGGCGCCGGAGGTGGCTCGGCATCGCCCGCAAACATCTTCGACGCGGGCCTCCGGGTCGCGACCAAGATGTCCGAACAGGCGAAGTTCGGTTTGTGGGAAGATAATGCGCTGGCGATCGCCGCAGTCTTCGCGATGGTCGTGGTCGTCGTCTCCTTTTCGCTCGTCGCGGCGATCTTCGTCGCCGTGATGGTCGAGATGTATGTCGGCCTGCTCGCAGGCATGATCATGCTCGGTCTTGGCGGCTCGTCCTTCACCAAGGATTTCGCGGTCAAGTATCTGGTCTACGCCTTCTCCGTCGGCATGAAGCTGATGGCTCTGGTGATGATCGCCAAGATCGGATCCGACATCCTGCTCGGACTCGCCGAAGCGCCGACCGCAACATCCGAACAATTCATCACCACACTTGCCATCGCCGGCATCTCGGTCGTGGTCTTCGTGATCGCCATGTATGTCCCGCCGATCCTGCAGGGCGTGGTCCAAGGCGCCTCCATCGCCGGCGGCATGGAAGCAATCCGCCACGGCGGCCAGGCCGCGACCTTTGCAGCCGGCGGGGCGTTCCTCGGCGCAAGTGCTGCAACGAAAGGGGCGCAGACGGCAAGCTCGGCGCGGGCAGGGGGCTCTTCGATGGCGGGAGCGGCACTTCGCGGCATGGCGTCCGGTATTGGAAGTGCTGGATGGGCTGCCGGATCGGCAGCAAAGGAGAAGGCGATCGCCTCACCCGGCGCCTATGCCGGATCGCTGCTCGGGCTTGCCAACGCCAAGCTCGACCAGACGCGGCAATCAGGCCGACCAACGCCGCCGCCACCACCCATCAACGAGAACAAGTAGCTGGAGGATGATCACCCATGGCCGGACGCAATCCGCCAGAGAATTCCCCTATCGCCAATCCCTATCTCGCGGCGCGCAACGAGTGGAACGAGCGCTATGGCTCCTATGTGAAGGCGGTCGCGGCCTGGCGCATCGTCGGCGTCACCGGCATAGTGATGGCAGTGATCGGTTTCACTTACGCGCTCTACCAAAGCACGCAGGTGAAACTCGTTCCCTATATCGTCGAGGTCGACAAGCTCGGAACGGCCTCCAATGCCGGCTTCCCGCAGCAGATCGAATATGCCGATCCGCGCGTGGTGCGCGCCACGCTCGGCAGCTTCGTCTCGAATTTCCGGAGCGTGACGCCGGATGCGGTCGTGCAAAAGCAATATATCGACCGGACCTACGGCCTGCTCCGGACCTCGGATCCGGCGACAGAGAAGGTCAATGCCTGGTTCCGTTCCAATTCGCCCTTCGAGAAAGCGAAGACTGCGACGGTGGCGGTCGAGGTCAACAACATCGTCGCTCTGTCGAACCAGTCCTATCAGCTCGACTGGACCGAGTTCGAGCGCGACCGCCGCGGCAAGGAGACGGCCACACGCCGCTTCCGCGGCATCGCAACTGTGACCCTCACACCGCCGCAGGACGAAGGCGTCATCCGTCTCAACCCCATCGGTCTCTATGTCAGAGACTTCGACTGGACTGCACAGCTTTGAAAGGCATGGCCCGAACATGAACATCCGTCTTGAGAACTATTCGGCCATGCTGACTGCCGGCGCCATCATATCAGCGGCGCTGGCGTTCTCCGCCCTTGCACCTCTCGATGCCCTTGCGGCCGATGGCGTCACAGCCAATGAGGCGAAGGGCGTGAGCATCTCCGGCCAGTGGCGCGGATCGCGTGGTCTCGTGACCAAGGGCGCCGACGGCAAGGTGATCTTTCTTTACGGCGAGGTTCAGCCGTCGGTCGTCTGCTCACCTCTGCAAGTCTGCGACATCGAGCTTCAGGGAGGCGAGGTCGTTCGCGACGTACTCGTTGGCGACACTGTGCGCTGGAAGGTCGAACCTGCGACATCAGGTGCGGCGGGTGGCCAGGCGATCCACCTGATCGTCAAACCGTCTGAGCCCGGTCTCGTCACCTCGATGGTGGTGACGACGTCGCGGCGGACCTATCATATCCAGCTCAAGTCGCATTCGAGCCAATATATGGCCCGCGTCGGCTTCGAATATCCGGAAGACGTCTCGGCGAAACTCGATGACATCAATGCCCGTCTCGAGGCGAGTACGATCCCAGGAGCCGGCGTGCCGGCCGAGCAGTTGAACTTCTCCTATTCGGTGTCAGGCAGGGCCGGCTGGCGGCCGACACGGGTCTATTCGGACGGGCAAAAGACCTACATCCAGTTCCCGCGCTCGATCTCCGGCCAGGATGCGCCGGTGCTGTTCGTGACGTCCGGCGGACAGAACCGAATCGTCAACTACCGAATGAAGAACGACATGATGGTGGTCGATTATCACATCGATCGCGCGGTGCTGGTCTCGGGCGTCGGATGGAAACAGGAAAAGGTGACGATCAGAAGGGGAGGGCGATGATGCGACCCTTTGCCGACAATCTCCTCTTGCGCCCCATCCGCGCTATTGCCACAGCCTTCGCCCTCACCATCCTCCTTTCCGGATGCCAGTCGTTGGGGACTGACGGTCTCGTCGCCAGCAACGCGCCGGCGGAAATCTCCGGCCCGGCGGCAAGCGCCATTGCCGGCGATATGGTCAGCCGTCTTGCCGAGCAGATCGGACCCGGCAAGGCAACAGTTGCGCTGAAGGCGGACGCCTCACCCTTCGGGCAGGCGCTCGAAGCAGCACTCAAGGGATGGGGTTACGCCGTCGTCACCGACCAGAAGACGGACGACGGAATGAAGATCATCCCACTCGCCTATGTGATCGTACCCTTCGACGGACAAGTGCTGGCGCGTCTTTCGACTGACAGCGTCGAGCTCGGCCGGGCCTACACCGTAACATCAAGCGGTGCTGCGCCGGCAAGTGCACTCTCGCTGATGCGACGTGGCTGAAGGGAAGCATCATGGTCCAATCCTTGCAACTTGGCGGCGCAGCAAATGCCGAAGCGGAATCTCGCATCAAGCGGATCAACCGCCTGCCGATCATCGTGGTGATCGTTCTGGTCATCGCTTTCCTTGGCGTGATTTTCTATGGGCTCACTTCCCGCGGACTCTACTTTGGCAATGACACCGGCCCAGAGACGAGTTCTGGCAATCCGGCATCGACCTTCGCCGACCAGATCAAGCGTGGTGTGACGGATGGCATCATCGGTGAGCCACAGCAGCAAACCACGTTTCAGCCGACATCTGTCGAGACGAAGCAGGCCGAGGAAAAGTCAAGCAATCCCTTCACGCCGCAACCGGGACAAAACGAGGAACAGCAGCGCGGGCAGGATTTGGAAAACGAGGAGGTCTGGCGTGCACGGCTTGAACGCGAGCAGAGGGAGCAATATCTGCGTGAGCGGCATCGACAACGCATGGCCCGGCTGCAGGCGAATGATGCGGCCTACGACGCACCGCTCGCGATAGATCGCAGCACGCTGGCGGCGCGGACGGACGAGACCACCAGAACAACGACAAACACTTCGCCGTCGACAACCGCCGGCGCCAACTCAGATCTTTACGCCGCCGCGTTGCGGGCTGGTCTCGGCGGGCAGAATGTCGATCCGAACGGGCAGAACTCCAAAGAGGACTTTTTCAACGCCGATCTCAAAGAACTCGGATATCTCCCCAATCGGGTCGTGCCTCAGCAATCACCGTATGAACTCAAGCGCGGTTCGGTCATTCCGGCGACGCTCATATCAGGCATCAATTCGGACCTTCCCGGTCGCATCACAGCCCAGGTAAGTCAGAATGTCTACGATAGCGCTACAGGGCATCGCCTGCTGATCCCGCAAGGAGCGAAGCTCTTCGGGCGCTACGACAGCAAGGTGTCGTTCGGGCAAAGTCGCGTTCTCGTCGTCTGGACCGATATCATCTTCCCTGATGGATCCACGCTACAGATTGGCGGGATGGCGGGCACGGACACGCAAGGGTACGGTGGCTTCCACGACAAGGTGAACAACCATTATTGGAGGACGTTCGGCTCAGCGGCGCTGATCGCGCTGATTGGAACCGGGATCGATGCGTCAATACCCGAAAGTTCGACGCTTGCCACGCAGGATACGGCATCAGATGCGGCAAGGCGGAATTTCGCGGAGAGCTTCGGTCGCCTCGCGGAGCAAACAATCAGTCGCAATTTCAATGTCCAGCCAACACTGAAGATTCGGCCCGGCTACAGGTTCAACGTTCTTGTAGATCAGGACATCATATTCCCAGGGACATACCGAACCTAGACTTCGACGGTCGGCAAGCCGTGCGTGGTCCATGGCCGGAAGTGGAAGGACCGTTCCCTTATGCGAGTTCAGACATTCACGGCGACTATCAAAATGCGCCGCGCCTCGGCAAGCGGCTGGACGCTTTAGCCGACCCGCTCCACGGCCAGCGTCGCCGCTGAAAACGACCTGATTAGCGTCTTCACAAAACCGTTGGGTCGAGCAAAACGTCCCAAACGCTGCGCTCAAGGATCACCTATCGACAATCAGTAAATCAAGAGCCGAAGCGTTCGCTGATTTTAGGGGCGGGCGAACGGGTCGGTGGTTCGAATCCTGTCAAGGCGATCGATGATTTTAGAGTTCCTTACTCATCGACCAAGAGGTGCGCTCGGCGATGAATTCCGCGAACGGTTTGACGTTCATATGGACGCTCGCCTGTTCGAGGCCGGCCAAATAAGTTGACCGATCCTCAACCCTAACCACTGCCCATGGAAAACCACCCGAGGCGAACATGGCATTCATCAGGAAGCGCGCCATCCGTCCGTTGCCGTCAGGATAGGGATGAACATAGCCTATCAACCAATGGCCAAGGACTGCCCTAACCGCCGGCTCGCTTTCCTTCTCCAGTAGATCGAACAGGGTCTCCATTCCATCCGGAACTGCTTCGGAACGCGGTGGTACATGCCATGATCCGCGGAGATATACAGGGTGGTTTCGATAGCCCGCGAGGGCGCTGGGTTTCAGGATACCTGCGGCTACGGAGGGACCGAACAGTTCGCGGTACCAATCCCTATGTTGCTTACGGATAACGGCTCCAGCCGGTGCACCGCGGAGAATCTCCGCAACAGATTCTTTCACGCTCTGAAATGCCTGCCAATAACCGCGTGCTGCCAGGGCGTCCCGGTTTTGCCTATCCTGCTGATCCACATCCGGATCCCACGTACCAGCGCGCACGCGATCAATGAGTTCCGGAGTAACGCTGTACCCTTCGATCGAAAGTGAATGGTATGCGTCGTTCTTGTATATGTCCTCGACCGATTTCATGAAAGCGACGGTGTCCGAGGGAAGTCCGGGTGCA
Organism: Rhizobium sp. YJ-22; assembly: GCF_029601685.1. Taxonomy (NCBI): domain Bacteria; kingdom Pseudomonadati; phylum Pseudomonadota; class Alphaproteobacteria; order Hyphomicrobiales; family Rhizobiaceae; genus Rhizobium; species Rhizobium sp. YJ-22. Next base: position 18,205 of record NZ_JARRIR010000019.1, read on the forward strand.
GCAGGAAAAACATCGAGGACCGCCTGACGCTGGCTTTCCCATATAGCATTGAGACGCGCCACAATGGGAGATCCACCGACAGCTAAGGTGGATACTCGCTGGTTTTGATCGAACGGGTCGGTCTCTCTAACGTCGTACATCGCGCCTTTCATCGTTTTCAAGATATCGTCGGCGAACTCGCCTTTTCCTATGCGCCGAAACGCCCCGGCCAGACGGCCTGCCACGGCCGAATGCCCTCCGTCGAGTAATCGACCGAGGACACCCGACACATCGCGCATGGAGTTCAGCACGATCTGGGCTTCGATAGGTGATCTTTTGAAAAACGCTTCAGCAACTTTTACCAGGGCGGCGTCCGCAGTATAGAACCTCAATCCGTTTTTCTCGACAAGATCCTCGCGCGGTGGCATTTGCTTGGTCTTGAGATCGTAGATGGATGTGCCAAAAAGCAGTGATAAATTGTTGCCCATTGCCTTTGGGCTGTTGACAATCACCTGGGGCGGAATCGCAGTTGCTTCTGCGTGGAGTAGCATCGATTGTTCCGGTGACAGATGCCATTCCCGTCCAAAGCGGTCGTTGCAGTAGAGGGAGCAGAACTCCCAGAATGAAGCGTACCAAAGGGTTGTGTCGCCGTCTTGGGACTGGGGTCCCGTTGACATTTGCCATCCGCGGATGACTTCTTGGAGAAATCCGCTCCGTGTAAGGCGCTCTCGGTGTAGTCGGCTGAACTCGTCGGACTTGAATATTCGACGCCCGCCATCCTGCAATGTTTTGAGGGCTTGCAGGGCGTCAGCCAACTTTTCATTTGGTGTAGCCATTTTGGTTCTCACGACCTCGGTGTTCTTGCGCGAACTCACAATGCCGCGTCTCATAAGGCAATGCCTGCATCATTGCACGTTTTTGATGTCGTTTATATGCGCGTTTTGAACGTCGATTCAATACACGTTCAAGGTGATGATTTAATAAACGTTTTTGATGATGAGTCATAACACGTCTTTGGTGTCGTGACTCATCACAGCATTTCGTGTCGAGCTAAGCAGCCTGCATCAAGATGCAAAGGTGAGTTGGTGGTGATTGGATTCTTACGGCAGGATCGAACATCGGCGAGCTATCCGCCGCCGTTGGCGGGCAGATGCTAGGCGGCTTGCCGCAACGGACCCGGTTGGTGCCTATTACGAGGCGCAGCGAAGAGCCGCCCGCAGCCGAGCGCAAGGTAATGTCGGTGAATACTGGCATTGGGCCAAGGTTGCCAGCGAAGTCGCCCGCATCGAACCGCATGCCGAGATGGACTTCGAGGTCGTCAAGGCGATTGCCGATCAGGAAAGCGCCGGTCGCCGCTAAACACCTGCACTGTGCGTGGCGGAAATAATGTCGAGTTGACGCTGTACCTGTGGTGCAGGTGAACGACCCGTGCCGGAAAACCGCCTGGCCCTCCGAAGCAAACCAATCCCGCTCTTCATCGATGGCGTCCTGGACCAGGTCCGGATCTCCGTCGATCAACCCGTTGAGGGTCCGCTAGCAAGCTGCGGCCGCTTGGCTTCGCCTTCGCGGTGATCGCGACCGTCCCCGGTCCTTCGAGGAGCCATCGAGCGGGATCGGCCCGCTCCGGACGGAGGTTTCTCACATGGCACGGGATCTTGCACTCGCTCAACGCCACGCATTCGCACTTGCCCGCACCCTCATGGTGCCGGTCACGCTCTTCAGGTCCGGAAACGAGTTCGGCGTTCTTCCGAGCGACGAACTCGATGACGGCGAGGTCGAGACCATCGCCGAATTCGATCCCTTCGAATACGGGCCGGCTCATTGAGCCGGCCTTCCCCTTTTCAGGTGCCGCTTGCGAGCGGCAGGCGGCAAGGGAAGCTTCGCCGCAGCTGGCACGGCCGCAGGTGCCGAGGTGTAGATCTGCTGGTTGCCAGCCGCGCCCTTGCCTCCTTTGCTCTTCGCGGACCGCCGGAAACGATCCCGCAAACTGCGGGAAATGAAGAATCCGGAAAGAAAGGCGGACGCGAGGGCGCCGGCAGGATAATGGAGAAAAACGAACTTGAAGAAATGCGGGACCGTGTTCCTTGCACAGTCGTGCTTGAGCAGGCCGGCTTTGCGGTCGACGTGAAAGAAAGCACGCGCAAAGCGGTCAAGTATCGACGCGGGGCCGAGATCGTCATCGTCATCCACGAGGGGCGGGGATGGTTCGATCCCCTGTCCGACGCGAAGGGCGACGTCTTCAGCCTTGTCGAGTGCCTCGACCACGTACCCTTCGTCGAGGCTCTGCACCGCATCGCATCATTGGTCGGCTTTGTCTCGAAAGAGCCGGTCTGGACCCCTCCCACTCGCGATTCCACACCGCACGGTTCCATTCCGGAACGATGGGAACAGCGCCGCAAACCGTGGCGGGGATCGATGACGTGGCGCTATCTGCGCGAGGAAAGATATCTGTCGGAGGCCATCATCCGCGGTGCCATCCGTCACAACGTCCTGCGGGAAGGTCCCTACGGCAGCATGTGGGCCGCCCATGTCGATGCCGATGGCGGTGTCACCGGCTGGGAGGAGCGCGGCCCCGAATGGCGTGGATTCTCGACCGGAGGGTCGAAGGTGCTCTTCCGTCTCGGTTCTCTCGATGCTCCGCGTCTGTGCGTCACCGAGGCGGCGATCGACGCCATGAGCCTGGCCGCGTTCGAAGGAATGCGAGAGGGAAGCCTCTATCTCAGCACAGGCGGGGGATGGTCGCCGACGACAGAAGCCGCGGTTCGCGTGCTCGCCGCGCGCCCCGGCGCGCAGCTCGTCGCCGCCACGGATGCCAACAGTCAGGGCGAGGCCTTTGCCGGCCGCCTGCGCGATATCGCAGAAGATGCCGGCTGCGACTGGTTCCGCCTGACGCCGCCGGCTGAGGACTGGAACGACGCATTGCAGGAGAGAAAAGGAGAAGAAAAGGAAAGAAGGGTGGGTAGGGGAGGCCTGCCGCATGCCCGCCGGCCGCGTCAAGGGTGAAGCTTCGCCCGGCTGAAGCCGGCCCTTGACCCGACCGGACGGAGAGGCGGCCGCGGGGGAGGGGTCAGGAAGGGCTGAAGAGAAGATGGAGTCATCGCAACGATGAGCCGCGCTTCAGCCCGACGAGGCTGAAAGGAGCCCGCTCATGAACCTCTCTCCCATCCGTAAAGTCTATCAGGGCATCGCCGATCGCCGCCAGATGTTCCGCATGTTCGACCGTCATGCGCAGCGCCCGAACCGATGGGAGTGCGACGACAGTGCGCTTTATCGCGGCGAATGGTTCGAGATCGGGGAGGCTTGCCACGATTACATGTTCGAGATCCTGCCGCCCCTCTGGATGCGGGGTGAGATGTTCGCCATGCGCGAATTCCTCACCGGCTCGATCACCAGCATCTTTTTCACGCTGTCGATCGACGGGCGAATCCGGCACTTCCACGGTTATTGCGACCTCGCCGACAAGGGCTCGCCCCAGCGCATGCGCACGGCGATCATCGAGCGTGAATCCCGTCCTGTCCGGGCGATGACGCGCGAGGAGCGTCTGGAGCACATCTGGAGCAGCACGGCTGACGACTATCGCGGCTATGCCGGCGAGCGTTGGCCAGAGGATGATCGTGGCAAGCGCACGGTGATGTTCTTCGCCAGACCAGGCGGCACCACGCTCAAGGTGCTGGAGGATCTGACCGACGCGGAGGTCGCGGCGAAGCTGCCAGTCCATCTGCGTTACCTGCCCGACGCGATCGCAGCGTGAGGGAGAGCGGCATGTTCACCTTCTCCCTCACCGACATCGGCGCTGTGCTCGCCCGCGGTCGGGCCGACGCGGCCGCAAACGGCGGATTTCGCCTTCCGTATCAGGGAATATCCCCTGAAGCCGAGGCCAGAGCCGGCCTGTGGCTGGTCGGTGACGAGAGCGTATATGTTCTCTCGAACGGGCAACTCGCCGAGGGACAGCGTCCGCTCGTCATCTATGCCGAGGAGTGCGATCCGAAGACCAATCCGGATTACTGGCATTACAAGCGACGATATTTCGGGGGCGATGACGGGGTCGAATTCATCGACGCCGTCGAACTCGAAAAGCTCGTCCCGGCTCAGCCCGACGCGACGCATCTGCGGATCGTGATGGACGACACGTCCATATCCATCAGCCTGATCCGCCGCTGACGCGGCGCTTGCCGCACCCTTCCAACAACTTTGCGACCGCCCCGCCCAGAGGCTCATCTCCAGCGGAACGATGGCGCTCGCCCCTTTTCCAAGGAGAGCATTTTCATGCCCAACGATCCTTTTTCACTTGATCCTTCTGGCACCCTCGACATGTTCGGGAACACAGCCCTGTCGTCGGGGGTCGGCCTTGGCGTCACGGCCTTCGGTGATTTTGCGCCCGAGACGGCCCCCGAACCTGCGAATGACGACGATCCCGATCCGACGCCGCCGGCGCCCGCACCGGCGCTGCCGATCGCGCTGCCCCAGAGGTCAGCACCACGCCGGCAGGGCGATCGTGCGAACTTCTACCTCGATGACGGCGAGGATCGCGGCCTTGCTGCGTCGTGGAAAGAGCGCGCGAGATTGAGTGTGGCGGCCATTTTGACCGCGAACGAGATCGAGCGGCACAACATTCCGGTCACGCGCGAGCATCAGCAGCGGTTGATCCGCTTCACCGGCTTCGGCGCCTCCGAACTGGCGAACGGCATGTTCCGCCGTCCGGGCGAGGTGGATTTTCGGGAGGGCTGGGACGATCTCGGCTCGTCGCTCGAAAGTGCGGTCTCGGAGAGCGACTATTCCAGCCTGTCGCGTTGCACGCAGTATGCGCATTTCACGCCGGAGTTCATCATCCGGGCGATCTGGTCAGGATTGCAGCGCATGGGCTGGCGCGGTGGTCGCGTGCTGGAACCCGGCATCGGCACGGGCCTGTTTCCAGCGCTGATGCCGAAGGCGTATCGCGACAGCAGCTATGTCACCGGCGTCGAGCTCGATCCGGTGACAGTGCGGATCGTCAAGCTCCTGCAGCCGAAGGCCCGGATCATCGAAGGGGATTTCGCGCGCACCGATCTCTCGCCGATCTACGATCTCGCCATTGGCAATCCACCGTTTTCCGATCGTACCGTGCGTTCGGACCGGCAATATCGGTCACTTGGTCTCAGACTGCACGACTACTTCATCGCGAGGTCCATTGATCTGCTGAAGCCCGGCGCCTTCGCGGCCTTCGTCACCAGTTCCGGCACGATGGACAAGGCGGATGCGACAGCCCGCGAGCATATCGCCAGATCGGCCGACCTGATCGCGGCCATTCGTCTGCCCGAAGGCAGCTTCCGCCGCGATGCCGGCACGGACGCCGTCGTTGACATCCTGTTCTTCCGCAAGCGCAAGGCTGGAGAAGCTGAGGGCGACCAGACCTGGCTCGACGTGGATGAAGTCCGCCCTGCAACAGAAGACGAAGGCGCTATCCGCGTCAATCGCTGGTTTGCGAAGCATCCGGATTTCGTGCTCGGTGACCACGCGCTGACGGCCGGTCCGTTCGGCGAGACCTATACGTGCCGTGGTCGCGCTGGCGTCGATCTCGAAGCGGCGCTGAATGCCGCCATTTCTCTCCTCCCGGAAGATCGTTACGACGGCGAGTCGACCGAAATCGACATCGACCTGGAGGACGAGCTTGGCGAGATCGTCGATCTCCGCCCCAGGGACGAGAAGGTCCGCGAGGGCAGCTTCTTCATCGACGCCAGGCACGGCCTGATGCAGATGGTCGACGGCTCTCCGGTCGAGATCAAGGTCCGCAAGGGCCGCTCCGCGGAAGGCATTCCGGAAAAGCATGTCCGTATCATCCGAAAGCTGATCCCGGTCCGGGATGCCGTGCGGGAGGTGCTGAAGGCCCAGGAACAGGACCACCCGTGGAAGGATCTTCAGGTGCGCCTGCGTATCGCCTGGTCCTCGTTCGTCCGTGATTTCGGCCCGATCAATCACACCACGGTTTCGATCTCGGAGGATACCGAGACTGGCGAGGTGCGGGAGACCCATCGGCAGCCGAACCTTCAGCCCTTCCGTGACGATCCCGATTGCTGGTTGGTCGCCTCCATCGAGGATTATGATCTCGAAACCGATACCGCCCGTCCCGGTCCGATCTTCTCCGAAAGGGTGATCTCACCTCCCGCGGCCCCGGTGATCACGTCCGCGGCGGATGCGCTCGCCGTGGTGCTCAACGAGTGCGGCCGCGTCGATATCGACCATATCGCCGAACTCCTGCACCGCGACTCCGAGGCGGTGATTGCCGAACTCGGTGATGCCATCTTCCGCGATCCGACCGACAGTTCGTGGCAGACCTCGGACGCCTATCTCTCCGGTCCGGTCCGCACCAAGCTTGCGGCGGCGGAGGCTGCCGCTGCGCTTGATCCCGTCTTCCAGCGTAATGTCGTGGCACTCAGGCAAGTCCAGCCCGCCGATCTGCGTCCGTCGGATATTACCGCTCGGCTCGGGGCGCCCTGGATTCCGGCCTCCGACGTTGTGACCTTCGTCAAGGAAACGATGGGTGCCGAGATCAGGATCCACCATATGCCCGAGCTTGGTTCATGGACGGTCGAGGCTCGTCAGCTTGGTTACAGCGCCGCCGGCACATCGGAATGGGGGACCAGCCGCCGCCATGCCGGCGAACTATTGGCGGATGCGCTGAACAGCCGCGTGCCGCAGATATTCGACACCTTGAAGGACGCCGATGGAGAGCGGCGGGTGCTGAATGTCGTCGACACGGAAGCCGCCCGTGACAAACTTCAGCGGATGAAGGAGGCGTTCCAGAATTGGGTCTGGTCAGACCCGGATCGCACCGACCGGTTGGCGCGGGTCTATAATGACCGCTTCAACAACATCGCGCCGCGCAAATTCGACGGCTCCCATCTGAATTTACCCGGCGCCTCTGGCGCCTTCGTTCTTTATGGGCATCAGAAACGCGGCATCTGGCGGATCATCTCCTCCGGCTCCACCTATCTCGCCCATGCCGTGGGTGCCGGCAAGACGATGACCATGGCAGCCGCCATCATGGAGCAGCGGAGGTTGGGCCTGATCGCCAAGGCGATGCTGGTCGTTCCCGGCCACTGCCTCGCACAGGCGGCACGCGAGTTCCTGGCGCTCTATCCCTCGGCGAACATCCTCGTCGCCGATGAGACCAACTTCACCAAAGACAAGCGTCAACGTTTCCTGTCGCGGGCTGCGACGGCTGTCTGGGATGCGATCATCATCACGCACTCCGCGTTCAGGTTCATCGGCGTGCCATCCGCCTTCGAACAACAGATGATCCACGACGAGCTGCAGCTCTACGAGGACCTGCTGACCAAAGTTGATGACGAGGACCGGGTCTCCCGCAAGCGGCTCGAGCGGCTGAAAGAGGCCTTGCAGGAGCGGCTGGAATCTCTCTCCACCCGCAAGGACGATCTTCTGACCATCTCTGAAATCGGCGTCGACCAGATCGTCGTCGACGAGGCGCAGGAGTTCCGAAAACTCAGCTTCGCAACCAATATGTCGACGCTGAAGGGCATCGATCCAAACGGTTCGCAGAAGGCCTGGGACCTCTATGTGAAATCCCGTTACATCGAGACGAAGAATCCGGGCCGGCCGCTCGTGCTTGCCTCCGGCACCCCGATCACCAACACGCTCGGCGAGATGTTTTCGATCCAGCGCCTGCTCGGCTACGAGGCCTTGCGTGAGCGCGGGCTTCACGAGTTCGACGCCTGGGCGAGCAATTTCGGGGATGAACGCACCGAACTGGAGCTTCAGCCATCCGGCAAATACAAGCCGGTCAGCCGCTTCGCCAGTTTCGTCAACGTCCCCGAACTGATTGCTATGTTTCGGGCCTTCGCCGACGTGGTGATGCCGGAGGATCTTAAAGCGCACGTCAGGGTGCCGGAGATCGCGACGGGCAAGCGGCAAATCCTGACCGCCGCGCCAACGCCTGCCTTCAAAGCCTACCAGCAGATCCTCGAAACCCGCATCAAGGCGATCGAGATGCGCGAGGGGCCGGCGCAACCCGGTGACGACATCCTGCTGTCCGTTATCACTGATGGCCGCCATGCCGCGATCGATCTGCGCCTGGTCATGCCGGCAATAGATGACGAGCCGGAGAACAAGCTCAATCTGCTGGTCCGTAACGCTTTCCGTATCTGGAGGGAAACTTCGGAGAACAGCTATCGCCGCCCGGACGGCAAAGTCTACGAGCTGCCCGGTGCGGCGCAGATGATCTTCTCCGATCTCGGGACGATCAATGTCGAGAAGAGCCGCGGCTTCTCAGCCTACCGCTGGATCCGCGACGAGCTCATCCGCATGGGCGTGCCGCCGTCAGAAATCGCCTTCATGCAGGATTACAAGAAGACCGAAGCGAAGCAGCGCCTGTTCGGCGACGTCCGCGCCGGCAAGGTCCGCTTCCTGATCGGCAGTTCCGAAACGATGGGCACCGGCGTCAACGCCCAGCTTCGCCTGAAGGCCCTGCACCATCTCGACGTGCCGTGGCTTCCGTCACAGATCGAGCAGCGGGAGGGCCGCATCGTGCGTCAGGGCAACCAGCACGACGAGGTCGATATCTATGCTTACGCCACGCAGGGAAGCCTCGACGCGACGATGTGGCAGCAGAACGAGCGCAAAGCGCGCTTCATAGCAGCGGCACTCTCCGGCGATACCTCGATTCGCAGGCTGGAGGACCTGAACGAAGGCCAGGCCAACCAGTTCGCCATGGCCAAGGCTATTGCCAGTGGCGATGAGCGCCTGATGCAGAAAGCGGGCCTGGAAGCCGATATTGCCCGACTTGAGCGCCTGCGCGCCGCTCATGACGACGATCTCTTTGCTGTTCGCCGGCAGCTCCGCGATGCCGAGCGCGAGATCGAGACGGCAACCCGCCGTATCGGCGAAATCGGCCAGGACATCGAACGGCTGGTTCCGACCTCCGGCGACACCTTCACCATGACCGTGATGGGCAAGCCATACACGGAGCGGAAGGATGCCGGTCGGGCGTTGATGAAGGAGATCCTCACCGTCGTCCAGTTCCAGCAGGAGGGTGAAGTCCGTCTCGCCCGCATCGGCGGCTTCGATCTCGTCTATGAAGGCGAGCGCTTCGGCCGGGGTGACAACTACCACTATCAGACCCTGCTCCAGCGCACCGGCGGGACCCAAGAGATCGATCTGCCGGTGACCGTCACGCCGCTTGGTGCCATCTCCCGCCTCGAGCATGCACTCAGCGGGTTCGAAGAGGAGCGGGAACGTTATCGCCTGAGGTTGGCTGAGTACCAGCGGCGGCTTTCCTCCTACCAGTCGCGTCAGGGTGGCACCTTTGCCTTTGCCGACGAACTGGCTGAGAAGCGCCAGAAGCTGCGTGAGGTCGAGGAGGTGCTCGCCAAATCCGCTTGCGATGATGACGAAAAGCAAGGTATCGCGGCTTAATCCGCTCACTGGCGTCCTCGACCAGGTCGCCTATGTGTCGTTTTCGAGATACAGCCGGTAGCGCGTCGCCTTGCGCTCGCCGGTGCGCAGCAATGCGCCCTTGTCGACCAAGTCGGCAAGGTCGCGGGTTACGGTCGAAGGCGGAGCGCCGGTGATCGTGGCGTAGTTGCCGGCGCTCAAGCCTCCAGCGAAACCTTCGGGACCTTCGGCCAGCATGCGAAGAAGGACTTTCTCCTGTCGTTCATTCAGTGCACCACGCAGCCTGTCCATGAACCGCGTCTTTTCGATCAGGAAGCGGACCAGTTCGTCCGCGGATTTCTGGGCTTCGAGCGCCCGGTCCGCGAACCACGAGAGCCAGTCATCGATAACAAGTGTGGAACTAGCCGCCTCCAGCATCGCGTAATAGTCCTTGCGGTGTCGCAGCAGCGATTTCGACAAGGCACTGAAGGTTGGCGTCGAAATTGCCCGTGCAAGCGCGCTTTCGGCGATCGCTCGGCCGATACGGCCATTCCCGTCCTCGAAAGGATGGATGCTCTCGAACCACAGATGGGCGATGCCGGCACGGGTGAGAGCGGCAAGCGGGTCGGGTCCTTCGGGAGAGGTCTGTTCAAGCCATTCCAGAAGCCTGCCCATCTCGGCCGCCAGGCGATTGGATGGAGGTGCTTCGAAGTGCACGCGCTGGCGGCCGAATGCGCCTGAGACGATCTGCATCGGTTCGTCATGGCCGCGATAGCTGCCGATATCGGCGATGTCGCGGCGGCCGTTCATGACCATTCGGTGCCATTCGAACAGCCGCTCCTCGGTGATGGGGTCAAGCGGGTGTCGATAGAGGTCCGCCATCATCTCGGCAATGCCAGCTTCGGCCGGCCTGCTGCGGAAAGCTGCAGCGGACATTCCGAGTTGCCGCCGAAGGGACGTTTGCACACTGTCGCGATCAAGGACTTCACCCTCGATTGCCGATGTGCTCAAAGCATCGGAGCTGAGCAGCTCGATCACGACCTCCTCACGGTCGTCTTTCCCCAGATGGCGTATGGTGCCGACGGCGATAGCCGCATTCTCGACGAATGCCTGCTCCCTGACCCGCAGCAGCTCCGGGTTCCATTCGAAATCCGGCCACTCCGCCAGTTCCCAATTCCATGCCATAAGCGATAAATCCCATATTTATCGCCCATAATGCCGCATTAAAGTGGGCGATAAAAGCGATTTGTTTAACTCATCGCCATAGGGCGGTTAAACGGGGCAGGGGCAAAGGAAAGAAGAAAAGGGAAAACCGGTCGCAGACCGGTCGACCCGTCGCCGCTTGCGCTCAACCGCCCCCTCCTCACCCCTGCCGGTCGTTCTCGCAAGGCTTTGCCCCGCTCGCCCATACCGGCAGGGCCGCTCGGGCGCAGTTGCGCCAGTCTGCCCGCCCTGCGGTCCGGGAGATGTCTTCGGAAAGAACTGAAGGCGGACAAGAGCGGGCAGCACCGCTCCGAAACCCCGGAAGGAGCAAATCCCATGCAGATCCTCAAACTCGATCCCCGTGCGCTGAAGGACAATCCCGACGATGCGCGCCGGTCCAAATCGTCGCCGCAGGCTGACGCACTGCTTCTGGCGACGGTGAAGGCGGTCGGCATCATCCAGCCCCCGGTCGTGTCACCGCAGACGGATGGCGGGAACGGCTATATCATTCAGGCCGGCCACCGCCGCGTCCGGCAGGCAATCGCCGCCGGCCTCGAGGAAATCGAGGTGATCGTCCGCGAGGCGGCCAACGATAACGGCGCCATGCGCTCGATGGTCGAGAACATCGCGAGAGAACCTCTCAACGGGGTGGACCAGTGGCGCGGCATAGAACGGCTCGTTGCGCTGGGCTGGACGGAGGAAGGGATCGGCGTTGCGCTCGCCCTGCCGGTTCGCCAGATCAGGAAACTCAGGCTACTCGCCAACGTGCTGCCGGCCATGCTCGACCACATGGCGCTCGGCGACATGCCCAACGAGCAGCAGCTCCGCACCGTCGCCGCGGCGTCGCTCGACGAACAGAAAGAGGTGTGGAAGGCGCACAAGCCGAAGAAGAACGAGCGGGCGGACTGGTACAATATCTCCCGTGCGCTCTCGAAAACCCGCATGTATGCGAAGGATGCGAGCTTCGGTGACGACCTCGCCGCGGCTTACGGCATCGGGTGGGTCGAGGACCTGTTTTCGCCGGCTGACGAAGACACGCGCTATACCACCAACGTCGAGGCTTTTCTTGGCGCCCAACAGGAATGGATGACCAGCAACCTTCCGAAGAAGGGTGCGATCGTCGAGGTCAACAACTGGGGTCAGCCGGAACTGCCGAAGAAGGCGGAACGCGTCTACGGCAAGCCGTCGAAGTCCGATCATGTAGCCATGTATCTCGACCGTGACGGCAAGGTGCAGTCGGTTGCTTTCCGGATGCCGGAGGACAGACAAGCGAAAGGCAAATCCGGCGTCTCCACGACAGGCGGGCAGGGCGATGTCCATGACGGCAGGATCATCGACACGCCGAAGCCGCGCCCCGACGTCACGCAGAAGGGCCATGACATGATCGGCGATTTCCGCACCGACGCGCTTCACGAGGCGCTCGGCCGCGCGCCGATCGAGGACGACATGCTGATGGCGTTGCTGGTTCTCTCACTTGCCGGCCAGAACGTCCGCGTCGACTCCGGCGCCAACGACACCGTGTTCGGACCGAAGCGTTTCCGGCGCCATGCCGCACGTCTGTTTTCCCAGGACGGAAAGCTCGCCTTCGATACGGAGACGGTGCGCGTCGCCGCCCGCTCCATGTTGATCGACGTCCTGTCGTGCAGGCGCGGCATGTCGAACAGCGGTGTCGTTTCCCGCATCGCCGGTGAAGCCATCGGCGCCGACGGGTATCTCACGAACATGGGCTCGGAAGATTTCCTGTTGTGCCTGTCGCGGCAGGCACTGGAAGCGGCGGCGAAGGAGGCCAATGTGCTCCCCCGCCAGAAGGTGCGGGAAACCCGTGCGGCCCTGGTCGACCACTTCAAGGAAGGTCATTTCGTTCATTCGTCGGCGCTTTTCGCGCCCGATCCGAATGATGTCGCCGATCTGATCAAGCATGCCGACACCCTCGACGACGAGGAAGCCCAGGTTGACGCCGCAGAGGATGGCCTCGACGCGCCCGTTGAGGGCGCCGCGGTCGATACGGAGACGGGTGGAGATACTGGTGAAGGCGCTCCGGGCGGTGGCCGCCCCGCCGCTGAAGGTGACGGTCTCGGTCCGTTCGAAGGCGGGGACGATCTGCCCGACACCTTCGACGATGCTCCGGCGACAACCGATCCCGACGATGAGCAGGCCGCCTATCGCGTCGCGGCGGAATAGCCGCACGCCCCACTTTCCTTCCGAATGATGTTCCGCCGCCGGTGATCTCCAGCGGCGGCGGTTTCGTTTTCGCAACCCCTCGAAACTCAGGGAGAACTTGCATGTCAGCGCATATCGCATTTATGGCACCCATCGGCTCCTTCATCGCCTGGTCGGATGGCACGCCGCAGCCACCCGAACGCCATCGCAGGAAGCTGTCTGCATGGCAGAGCAATAACAGCAGCGGCCGGTTGATCCGCAAGCAGGACGAACGAGCCGCCGGCAACATCATCCTGCCAGCTAATTTTACGCTTCATGAGGCCGACCACGGCGCTGGTGGCGTCATCGCCATCCGCGTCCACCGCAGCTTTTCGCTGGAAACAAGTCTGACGTTCACGATCGTCGAACGGCCTGCCATCGGCAGTTGCCGGGTCTTCGACCGCGCCGGCGACAATGCCGAGCTCGTCCATCTCGCAGCGAACCGCCAAGTCGCAGAGGAATGGCTGTCCCGACATGGTTATCCTCATGCCGTGCTGGAGGTCGTCACTGCGGATGAGGTCGCAGCCGCCGTCGTGGAAGGGAGGGCGGCAGCATGAACACCAGCCCTGTCATGACCGAAGCCAATGATACCTCCCGATATCCGGAGGTCTCTTTTGGGCGATCCGCCGACGGGTTTCCGGTCGCCCGCTTGCACGACACGGCGTTCGCGATGTTGCCTAGCCGTGAAGGCCGGCACTATCTTGCCACTGGCTGGAAGATCGCCCGGCCGTTCGCCGAGTGGCGGCGATCCGACTTCTACGGTCATTCCGGCGAACTCGCCGACGAGGCGGCGTTTCGTGCACGCGTGATCGAGAACGCCGAACATCAACGCGAACGGCAGGCACTTGGCCGCTGCGAGATCTTCACCCGTGTCCATACGCCCTGGGGAATGTCGCAGCGCACGATCGTCTATGCGGAGGGCGTCGAGTGCCATTCCACCGCCGGGCACGGCGGCTTCAAGCTCTCGGCTGAGCGCAACCGAAAGGTTCACCCGCTGCTGCGGTCGAAAGACGGCTTCTATGAGGAGGACTCCGCTTGGGCGATCGTCGCGATCACCTTCCCCTTCCTGTTCACCGCGTTCGAACGCCGCTGCGCGGAACGGTCGATCAAGGATTGGTGGCCCGACGCCTGGGAAACCATCTTCGGCACGACCCTGGCGCCCGGTGAATCTCATGTGAAGGACCGTCGCGCTTTCGAGGCGGCCCATGCCGGTGACTGGATCGTCATCTCCGCCCTTCGCTCTGATCATCATCCCGGCATGACCGAAGTGATCGCCACGCGCGGCGGGAAGCGGGAGCACAATACCGGGGAACGACGTTTTCTCGTGCCGTCTGCCGAATACGAACCGGGCCGTTTCGGCTTCGTCATCGATGTCGATCGTCATCGGTCCTATGACGGGCCGTCGAGCTTTGTCGTCTGGCAGGGGAGGGAGACATCATGACCCGGTCCCCGGAACGTCAGGCGTTGCTTTTCCGGATGGAAGAGGCCCGCCGCCAGACTCAACGCCAGCTCGACATGATCGACCGGCAGATTACCGCCAAGATGACGGCTCTCGTCCCGTCGCTCGGGCGGCGCCGAAGCGGATACCGGCGGGGTAAACCGCCCGCGCCGGAAGCCTTCCTCGCCCGCTATCGCTCCAGTCTGGCGGCGATCACCGCGGAACGGCAGCCGGAGATCGATGCTCTTGCCCGCAAGCTCGCGCGCCAGGAGGCGGCCATCGCCGCTTTCCAGGCGCGACCGGAATTCAATGCTTCCGCCCGGGGCCCGGAACGAGAATGTCGTCATCACCGTCGTGAGAGGAGCGCGCCATGAGGCGCGTTGACGCCGAGCCGCTTCCACCTCTGACCGAGGAAGAGGTGAATGCCCTTCAGGATTATGCCGCCAGACACGGCCGCTCGTGGAAGCGCATCCTGAACCACGCCTGGATGGGCGAAGCGCCCCATGACGATGTCGGGATATTACGCCGACTTCGCAACACGCACGGCCCCACCTGGCTTGATCGTTACCGCTTGCCCAAACGGTAGCGCACCCCGTCAACGCTTGCGCACGAATTCCGTGCGCAGGACCAGCCCCTTGATCGCGTCGTGGCGGCAATCGATCTCTTCCGGATTATCGGTGAGCCGGATCGACCTGATGACGGTGCCCTGCTTCAGCGTCTGGCCGGCGCCCTTGACCTTCAGGTCCTTGATCAGCACGACGGAGTCGCCGTCGGCGAGAACATTGCCGGAGGCATCGCGGACTTCGGCTGCCTTCGCCTTCTCCGCGGCAAGTTCGGAGGCCGGCCGCCATTCCCCGGTTGCTTCGTCATAGACGTAATCGTCGTTGCTCTGGTCGCTCATCTGTTGTGCCCCTTCCGTAGGAGACCTTGCAACGGCCCCGCATGTCAGGAGCGCATCTATCGCGGAAAGCCGCCGAGAGCAAACCGCCGCCGCTTTCCCATCGAGAGCGCCTCGCAGACCAGCGGACATCAGGAGGGCGGCAAAGCATTCCGAACCTGGTGATCGAAGCTCTTCCGGCAGATGGGAACTGGTTTGGCGCGCGCCTTGCCTGATTTCCTCTTCGGCTCTGGCATCCGATGTCTATCCCTTTGCCGATCTGCCCTTCGCTTTCGTTGCGGTCTGAACCGGCTGCCGGTCGTTTCAAGGCCGCTGTCGCGCCGCGGGGCGGCCGGTCATGCCGCTTGTCGCAGAGCAGGAACGCGGGCCTCGCAGGTCTCAAAGACCCGCTTGCCCGCGCACCGGCTCCGCTCGATCTGGCCTGACCGGACCCTGAAACGCCCGGCTTGCGCCGGCTCCTCTTGACCGCACCGAAGGGCAGATCGGCCAAGGGGGCCGAACCGCTTCGGGGAAACCGGAAGGAAACCACCATGACAAAGTCCGCAACCCAGTCCCGCCAATCCGCCCGAGTCGTCCAGCTCCGCAAGGGCGCCACCATCGAAATGGTCCGCCTCACATGCCCCGATGAAGCGCAGGCGCTCCGGATCGCCGAGAGCTTCGGGACCGCCATTCTCGACAGCGACGGCATCCGCGACATGCACGAGCGCCTGATCATCGAAACCGCCACAGGACTCTCCGAGGGCTTAAGCGAACGGGCGATGCAGATCCATCTGCAGCGCATCGTTGGAGCGTATGTCGGATCCGCTCATGGCGCGGGCCAGTTCTACTCCCGCGCCGTCAGCGAGGCGCGTGACGCCACCGCCAAGGGAGCCGCCGACGCCCGCGACGAGGATCTTGACGGTCCAGTCGGCTATGACAGCGCCGCCCAGCGCAAGCGCGAGTTCGCCGCCGACATGGGGATCCAGGCCCACGCGCTCAGGACGGCCGCCGAAGGTGCCGTCTCCGCTTACGAGCAGATCGTTGGCGAAGCATGGAAGCCCTTCGACCGGCCGGTTGATAATCCGGGCCAGTCCCTCGACCGCAAGGCGGCTGCCGCGCAGATGTCGGCCTTCGATTGAGGCCGACCTGGTGGAGCTTCGGCTCCGCCTTCATCGTATCCAGGAAGAAGCCGTCTCCTCACGGGGGGCGGCTTTTCGTGTTTCGACGTCGCGGCGAAGTCGCATCAGGAGAGGTGAGAGAGAAAGAAATCGGGGCGAGAGACAGGCGCCATCGCGGCCCGTCCCTTCTGTCGGTCCTGCAGGAGCCGACGGCAGGCGCAACGGCTACGCCGTCCTTCTCTTCGTTCCGGCCGGTCCGGTGCGCATGCCGCCTCACCGCTCCTGCCATCGGCCCTCCGCGACGGGGCCGCGATGGGCGCGGCCTCACACGGAGGTCAGAAGAATGAGCAGGAAATCAGAAAGTCCGAGGATTGACATCTATGCGCGGATCACGGAGCGCATTGTCGCCGATCTGGAGAAGGGCGTGCGCCCGTGGGTGCAGCCCTGGAGTGCCGGCAACATGTCCGGCCGGATCACCCGGCCGCTGCGCCATAACGGCCAGCCATATACGGGGCTGAATGTCCTCCTGCTCTGGTCCGAGAGTATCGCCAGCGGGTTCATGTCGGCGACTTGGATGACGCTGCGCCAGGCGAACGAACTTGGCGCCCATGTTCGCAAGGGCGAGAGCGGCGCGACCGTCGTCTACGCCAGCCGCTTCACGAAGACCGAGAAGGATGCCGACGGCGGTGAAGTCGAGCGCGACATACCGTTCCTCAAGGCGTACACGGTGTTCAATTGTGATCAAATCGAGGGGCTTCCGGATCACTACTATCACCGCCCGGAACCGGGCGCAGAGCCGCTCGGGCG
Source organism: Rhizobium sp. YJ-22 (assembly GCF_029601685.1). Lineage (NCBI taxonomy): Bacteria > Pseudomonadati > Pseudomonadota > Alphaproteobacteria > Hyphomicrobiales > Rhizobiaceae > Rhizobium > Rhizobium sp. YJ-22. Next base: position 35,192 of record NZ_JARRIR010000019.1, read on the forward strand.
CATCGAGTACGCGGACCGCTTCTTCGCCAACACGGGCGCGGTGATCCGGCATGGTGGGTCACAGGCCTTCTATCAGCCATCCAGCGATAGCATTCAGATGCCGGGTTTCGAGACGTTCCGGGATGCCGAGAGTTATTACGCCGTCCTCGGACATGAGGTCACCCACTGGGTCGGCGCAAGCCACCGGCTGAATCGGGATTTGAGCCGCTACCATAAGGATCGCACGGATCGCGCGCGCGAAGAGCTTTGTGCCGACATAGGGGCATGTTTCCTCTGCGCCGATCTCGGGATCGTCCCGGAACTGGAGCCGCGGCCGGATCACGCGAGCTATGTGGCCTCGTGGTTGAAGCTGCTCGACGGTGACCGCCGGGCAATCTTCCAGGCGGCCGCACATGCGCAACGCGCTGTCGCCTATCTTCATGACCTCCAGCCGAATGCGGAGACCGGGCGGCAGGCCGCCTGATGCTTTCCGCCTCGGAGATCGACGGGGAGGGCGAGACGCCTTCCCCGTCGGCCGCGCGACCTTCGTGTCACCCGTTGGAGAAACCTTGCAGATATGGGCGAGGCGATCTACATTACTTCCTGAATTTATCTACATGGAGTGACCCATGCCGATCAACGTCAACAATCCTGAAGCGGACGCGCTCACGCGCAAGTTCGCGCATATGGCTGGCGTCAGCATTACTGATGCGATCGTGATTGCCATGAAAGAGGCGATCGAACGCCGCCGTCACGAGGAGACGCCGCTGCAAACCGCTGCCCGGCTCCGCGAACAACATGGCGTCAAACTCGATGCCGCTGCGAGACAGCCGCTTCCGCACGAAGCCTACGACGAACTGTGGGAAAGCTGATGTTCGTCGATGCCTGCGCCATCATAGCGCTCCTCTCCGACGAGCCGGAAGCGGAGCGTGTCTCCAATGCGATCGCGTCCGCGAAGGTCGCCTTCACATCCCCGGTTGCCGTGCTTGAAGCGGTGCTCGGCCTTGCCCGCTCCGACAAGTTCGGCCTCGCCGTGGCGGAGGTAGAACCGATCGTCATCGAGTTCCTCGATGAGCGCGGAATCGAAATCCGCGATCTCCCGCCTGCGGACGCGACGACCCGGATCGCTCTTTCCGCCGCGCATCGCTATCGCGCGGGCCGCCGGGGCCTCAATCTCGGTGACTGCCTGCATTATGCATGCGCCAAATATTATAACGTACCCATTCTGGCGACGGCAGATGAGTTCAGACAGACAGACGTCGACACCGTACCCTGACGCGGCCGGCCATGATGGCTGGTTTCGGGCGAAGGTGCAGGAGGCCTTGGAAGATTCCCGGGCCGACACTCCCGACGAGAGGGCCGAAGCTCATTTCGCCGAGCGACGTCTAACGGCGCGGTGCAGTGTCGGCGATCGTCACGTGTAGGCCCTTCTGATCGGGCGGGCGAAGTCGGCAGGCACGCGGAACGAGCCCCGCCGCGCGACGGCGGATCTGGTGTGGTCGATATAGGCATGCCGCGAGCCTGTTGGTTTCGAAGCGCTCCCATTCCTTCCTCTCGACCGCCCTCCAGGGAGGTGCCGTGAAACCCGGGTTGCCCGCTTGTCCGAGGATACGCGCGCGATGGAAGAGCCGCCATAAGATCGGCGCCGACCAGCGCATTCGTCATGGACATGATGCGGATGGGGCGTCGGTGAGGGATCGACGGACACGGCGAGCCGTGCGGACGGGAGCCATCGTGAGAGAGCGGTGCCATCACCGCGGTCGCCGTCGGGGATCGCCGATGAACTCCGGGCCATGATCGGTGTTCCTTGCTCGATTGAAGCGGGCCACACCCACGCAGACCTCGATGGATCTGGTGTGACCGAAGGACGACTTCGTCTCGATCGCCATCCCGCAACGGCCGTCCGCAACTTTCTTCCCCTGCGAACTGCGTTCGCATTCCTCGCGGTAACCAAGAAAGCCGCTCCCGGCCGTCCTCCACTCACGTTCCGGCCCCCCGGGGTGCGGCGTCGATCGCCATCGGTCCTTACACCGCCATCGAGGCCGCGGTGGGCGCGGCTCGAGCAAACCGGAAAGGATCACGACAATGGCAGTCATCGGCGAATTCACCACCAACGGCAACAACTCGATTATCGGCAACGTCCGCACGCTCACGGTCAGCATGAAGGCCCGCCTGAACCCCATCGAGCGCGTCTCGCGCGACGCCCCGGACTTCCGCATCACCGCCGGCAACGGCGTCGAGGTCGGCGCGGGCTGGAAGGCGGTCTCCAACGACGGCGAGGAATATATCTCGGTCAAGCTGGACGACCCGAGCTTCAACGCCCCGATCACCGCGGCGCTTTGGCCGAGCGAGAAGGAAGGGGAATACGCCCTCATCTGGAACCGCCCGAAGCGGGAAGCCTGATCCGAACCCGAGGAGCTCCGCCGGCAGGCGGGGCTCTCCCTCTCCCGGATGAGGAAGCCGGTCGCGGGCCTCGAACCCGCTTCCGGCTTTTCGGTGCCATACGGAGAGCTGGGGGTCTGCTCAGTTCGTCCGAGAATGCCATGGCGGACCGACGGCGTCCAGCACGAGCGGTACCCCCAAAATGCTGGCGCATTTCGGCTCCCCCGCTCGCCGCCTCCGGCGGTCGCGTTCCGCGCTCCTGGACTCCTCCGCTCCGCCATGACGCGCGACGTCGTCTTTCACAAACGTCAAGGAGACGACGATGACGATTTCTCTCGAAATGCAAATCGAGGAACTGAAAGCTGAACTCAGGGCCGTTCTGGACGCGAGCGAGCGCCGCCAGATCGCGGTGGAGCTGGAACAGGCCCAGGCCGAGCTTGCCGCCGTTGAGGCCGAACAGGACGGCCGCATCAGCGGGGAGCCTCCTTTCTAGGAGCCTTCCATAGGGGTGCCGATCTCAGCAGCCCACTCGCCTCACCCGTTCAGTGCGTCCTTGACCGCCTTGCCCGGCGTGAACGTCAGCTTCTTCGAAGCGGCGATCTTGATCGTTGCACCGGTTGCGGGATTGCGGCCCTCGCGTTCCGGCGTGTCTTTGATCTTGAACTTGCCGAAGGATGGGATGGATGTTTCCGCGCCGCTCTTTGCTGCCTCGGCGATCTGGCTAAACACGCTTTCGACGATGGCCTTGGCCTGTGCCTTGGTCAGGTTCTGCTCGGATGCAATCTTGTCGGCGATTTCATTGGTGGTGGTCATGAAGGACAGTCTCCTCTGCTTGTGGATGTCCTTCAGCTATGACGATGAAGGTGTGGCGCCGATAGAGGTCCGAATGCTGGAAGTGTTGCCAGATGCGAGAAAACCACAGGAAACAGCAGGCTCGGGATGTTGAAGGTGTGTCATTCGGCGCAGCGAACGTTGCGATAACCCCGCTTTCGTTTCGTACGTTCGAGGCGCGACAGCGCTGTATCCGCATCTTCTTGAGAGTCGAAGGTTTCCATCATCGTCTGACCGTTAGATCCGATCCGGCCCCAGTTGCGGATGACGGAGGCGCCACCAAACAGGGTCGGCTGGATCGCGAGCATATAGAAGCGCCGCATATTCTGTGTAGCGTCGATACGGTGAAGATGAACCAGGCGTGTTTCCTCGTTTTGCATGCCCGGATTCTCGCGTCTTTGCGAGCCCGCGTCCAACGACTTCCATGAATCGGTGCGGTGTGATCGATTCATCTCGCTGATGGTTTTCCCTTCCGGAGGAAGAGGGGCGTGGGCGAGGCGGCTTTGCCGCACGGCTCTATGCGCTGGAGCGCACCGAACCCGCCAAGCGGTTTCGTCCCATGCGGGTTGCGATCCTCTCGCGGACCGGCTTTCCGCCGGCATCAGACAAAGCTCGTTCGAGCGCGGCTCTCATCCACCTCTCTCTTCTTCGCGATGGAACCTGTTCTGCCCGACACAGGCCTTCATGTCGTCGCGCCGGAACCAGATGGCGCGACCGCATCTGAGCGGCGGATTGCCTGATGTGAAGACGATCTGTTCGTCGCTGCGCATGCGCAGGACCTCGTGCGGCATAATCAGTGGCCGGCGGCTGAGCTGCTTCGATCGCGAGCGCGACGATCCCTTCATCCCCATCGAGCGATTTGTCTGGTCGACCTCGACCGTGGTGTCGCCGCAGCGCTTCGAAATATAATCCGCCGTGTCCGGATCGTTGATCGCCGCGAACGAGATCCACGACGCGGACTCGAACCATTTGCTGGTCGCGTCACGGCCGCCGTAGGCTTCGCGCATCTGGCCGATCGACTGGAAAATCATGGTGAGCGTGATGCCATATTTCCGGCCGGCGTCGCGCGCGGTTTCGAGGATGCGCAGATAGCCGAGGCGGGCGACCTCGTCGAGCAGGAAGAGCGTGCGTCCCTTGACCTTGCCATTGCTATTGTAGATCGCGTTCAGCAGCGAGCCGATGACGACGCGCGCCAGACCAGGATGTGCCTCCAGCACCTTGAGATCGAGCGCGATGAACAGGTCCGCTTCGCCTCCGGCGAGATCATCGGTCGAGAAACTGTCGCCCGACACGAGCGCCGCATAGTTCGGATAGGAGAGCCAGTGTGTTTCCTTCACCGCATTGGCGTAGACGCCGGAAAATGTCTCCGGTGTCATGTTGACGAACACGGCAACGTTCTCCTTCACGAACTCGGATTCCGACTGCTCGTAGATCCGCGTCAGGCGCTCGCGCAGCTTCGGCTCCGGCTCGGAAAGATTGGCCCTGACTCGGCGCAGCGTCTGGTCCTTCTCGTCCGTGTGGCCGGAAAGGCAGACGTCGGCGATCAGCGCCGTCAAGAGCTGCATGGCGGATGCCCGGAAGAAGTCGTCGCGGGCCGACGCGGTGCGCGCATTGTCGGTCATGATCCAGGTCGCGACCGCGACAATATCCTCTTCCTTCGTGTTGCCGTGACGGCCGATCCAGTCGAGCGCGTTGAAACCGATCGCGGGCGTGGCGGGATCGAGCACGATCACGTTGCGTCCAGCCTTGCGCCGGTGATCGACAACCATCGGCGCAACCTCGCTCGACGGGTCGAGCACGACGAGGCCGCCGCCCCATTTGAGCGCGGTCGGGATCGTCACGGATGTCGTCTTGAAGCCGCCCGAGCCGGCGAAGACGATACCGTGCGACGAACCGAACGAGCCGTCGAAGCACAAAAGTGGAGACTTGCCGCCGGCGCCCCAGCTCCGCGCCTCATCGGCCCGGAACGGCATGGCCGCTACGCTGTCCTTGTCGACACGGTAGCGTTCACCGATCACGATGCCGCCGGCATCGGGAAACAGCCTGGCGGCGTCAGCCATCTTCATCCAGTCGGCCTCGCCGTGCACGGCCCGCTTCCCCGCGATCCGCCGCGGCGTTGCTTTCGCGAAGGCGCCGTTCCCCCTGATCGCGACGCGCAGTGCGAAAATCCCTGTGAAGACGGCCGCGCATGCGCCAAGCATCGCCGATGGATCAGTGTAGGCGAACACCGACTGGCCGTGAGGCACCCGATCGACGAGAGCGTGCAGCCGCCACCCCTCGCGTGCGATCGCTGCGATGCAGACGACGGAAGCACCAGCCAATACGTTCAAACCGGCAGTCTTGATGTTGGCCGCGCCCGCCGTCGCGAACAGGGCAATCACGCCGATCGCGGCCGCGGCCGCGTAGGGCAGGGCGAGACCGATCCGCCCGAGCATCAGTTTCGCCTGAGGCGATGCTCCGAACTCCGAGAGCCAGGTCTCAATGCCCAGCATTGCCAACATGGTGGTGATCATCAATGCCGCGGGCAGGGTCGCAAGAAGGAGCCTATTCACCGTCATGACCAAACGACTCCGCACCGATTGCGGTCAGGCGCGAGCGCTCCGTTTCGTCACCGCGGATACGCCCGGCAGCATCGATCAGCAGCCCCAGCAGCAGCGCCCGTTTTTCGTAGCGCAGGCCGGCCTTCACAATCAGGCCGCCCAGCTCGATTTTTTCGCGCGTGTCCTTCTTACGGGCATCGGTCGATGTCGTTCGCCGCATCCGCTCAAGCCTCGCCAGAGCCGCCCGCATCCGCGCCAGACGCGACCGCCGTGGACGTGTCGCCGCCGGTCCTGCCGTCGCCGGCATTCTTCTTTCCGGTCGTCTGTCCCTTGCCTCCGCGAAACCGTCCGGCGATGTCCTCGAACGCCGCCTGAAGTGCGGCTTCCTCGATCTCGATCTCGCCGAGACCGGCCTTCAGCGCGATTCTGCCGATGCGCTCGGCCTCGCGTGTTTCTGCTGCTTTGAGCTGCTCCTGGAGCCTGGCGATTTCTTCCCTGATCTTCGATGACGGTTTCTTCATGCCGGTGGCACTCCCTGGCTGTCTTGGCGTTGCATGCGCGACGCCAAAACTCCTCCGGATGCCCTTGGAAGGAAATGTGCAGATTTGCACGTCGGCAAGGCCTACACTTTGGAGGATGATCCCGGCCGTTCCGAAGGAGCGGTTCCAAGGGCGCAATTATACGTCGCTGACGCGACGCCTTGCGTTGGGCTCTGAATGGCCTGGCCAGCTCCGACGAACGAGGTTCGAACCAGGAGCTTTTGTCGCCGTGGCCATTGCCCACTTCTCCGTCAGCATCGTCAGCCGCGGCGACGGCCGCAGCGCCGTGCTGTCGGCGGCCTACCGGCACTGCGCCAGGATGGAATACGAGCGCGAGGCCCGCACGATCGACTACACCCGCAAACAGGGGCTCCTGCACGAGGAGTTTGTCTTGCCCGTCGACGCCCCGAAATGGGCGCGGATGCTGTTAGCCGATCGCTCGATTCCGGGAGCCTCCGAAGCCTTCTGGAACAAGGTCGAGGCCTTCGAGAAGCGCTCCGATGCGCAACTCGCCAAGGACCTGACCATCGCGCTGCCACTGGAACTGACGCCCGAGCAGAACATCGCGCTCATACGGGATTTCGTGGAGAAACATATCCTCGCCAAGGGCATGGTCGCGGACTGGGTCTATCATGACAACCCCGGTAATCCGCATATCCACCTGATGACGACATTGCGGCCGCTCACCGAGGACGGATTTGGCGCGAAGAAGATGCCGGTTCTCGGCGAAGACGGGCAACCGTTGCGCAACAAGGCGGGAAAGATCGTCTACGAGCTCTGGGCCGGCGGGACGGATGACTTCAGTGCTTTTCGTGACGCCTGGTTCGAGCGTCTCAACCATCACCTGGCGCTGAACGGGATCTCGCTGCGCGTCGACGGCCGCTCCTACGAGAAGCAGGGCATCGATCTTGAGCCGACCATCCATCTCGGCGTCGGGGCAAAGGCCATCGAGCGCAAGGCGGAGAGGCAAGGCGTCCGGGCGGAGCTGGCACGGATCGAGCTGAACGAGAAACGCCGCAGCGAAAATACCCGCCGTATTCTGCGCAATCCCGCGATCGTGCTCGACCTGATCACGCGGGAGAAAAGCGTCTTCGACAGCCGGGATGTCGCGAAGGTTTTGAACCGGTATGTCGACGATCCGGCCGTGTTCCAGCAGCTTCTGGCTCGGATCATACAGAGCCCGGAGGTGCTGCGTCTCCAGCGCGACACAATCGACTTCGCGACCGGCGAAAGAGTGCCGGCCCGTTACACGACGCGCGAGCTGATTCGGCTCGAGGCGGAGATGGCGCGTCGATCGAGCTGGCTCGCGGCAAGCGCGTCGCATGGCGTCTCTGACAAGGTGCTGGAGGCCACCTTCGCCCGTCATTCGCGTCTGTCGGAAGAACAGCGGACTGCCATCGAGCATGTTGCGGGTTCCGCGCGCATCGCGGCCGTGGTCGGCCGCGCAGGTGCTGGCAAGACCACCATGATGAAGGCGGCCCGTGAGGCGTGGGAACTCGCCGGATATCGCGTGGTCGGTGGTGCCCTTGCCGGCAAGGCGGCCGAGGGACTGGAGAAGGAGGCGGGCATCGTCTCCCGCACACTCGCCTCCTGGGAGCTGCGGTGGCAACAGGGGCGTGACACGCTCGATGCCAGGACCGTTTTCGTCATGGACGAGGCTGGCATGGTCGCCTCGAAACAGATGGCGGGATTCGTCGAAGCCGTCGTCAGGGCGGGGGCGAAGATCGTGCTCGTCGGCGATCCCGAGCAACTGCAGCCGATCGAGGCGGGTGCTGCCTTCCGCGCCATCGTCGATCGCATCGGTTACGCCGAGCTCGAGACGATCTACCGCCAGCGCGAGGAGTGGATGCGGCATGCCTCGCTCGATCTCGCGCGCGGCAACATCGAACAGGGGTTGCTGGCCTATCGCACTCGCGGTCATGTCGTTGGAGAAAACCTGAAATCGGAAGCCGTCGAGAGCCTCATCTCGGCCTGGAACCACGACTACGATCCCGCCAGGTCGATGCTGATGCTGGCGCATCTGCGCCGCGACGTCCGCATGCTGAACATGATGGCGCGCGCAAAGCTGGTCGAGCGCGGTATCGTCGGAGAGGGACACGTCTTCAGGACCGCCGACGGCACCCGCCAGTTCGACGCCGGCGACCAGATCGTTTTCCTGAAGAACGAGGGTTCGCTCGACGTCAAGAACGGGATGATCGGCCGTGTGATCGAGGCCGCGCCCAACCGCATCGTCGCGGTGGTGGGCGAGGGCGATCAGCGCCGGCAGGTGAGGGTCGAGCAGCGGTTCTACAACAATCTCGACCACGGTTATGCCACCACGATCCACAAGAGCCAGGGCGCCACCGTCGATAGGGTGAAGGTACTGGCTTCCCTTTCTCTGGATCGCCACCTGACCTATGTCGCGATGACGCGCCATCGAGAGGACCTTCAGGTCTATTTCGGTCGCCGCTCCTTCGAGATGAACGGCGGGCTGGCCAAGATCCTATCGCGGCGAAACGCCAAGGAGACGACGCTCGACTACGAGCGCGGTACGCTCTACCGCGAGGCGCTCGCCTTCGCCGAAAACCGAGGGCTGCGCATCTTGCAGGTGGCGCGAACATTGCTGCGCGACCGGCTCGACTGGACGCTGCGCCAGAAAAGCAAGCTCACCGATCTCGCGAGCCGCCTTCGCGCTCTCGGCGAACGGCTCGGCTTGCGGCAATCCCCGCCAACCCAATCAGCTAAGGAGTCGAAACCCATGGTCGCCGGCATAACTCGGTTCGAGAATTCCGTTGCGGACGCGGTCGGGCAAAAGCTCGACGTTGATCCCGCATTGAAGAGGCACTGGGAGGAGGTTTCGATCCGGTTCCGCTATGTGTTCGCCGATCCCGAAACTGCCTTCCGGGCGATGAACTTTGACGCCGTGCTGGCGGATAAGGACATGGCGCGACAGGCGCTTCAGAAGCTTGAGGCCGAGCCGGCGTCGATCGGTCCTCTCAGGGGCAAGACCGGCATTCTCGCCAGCAAGGCGGAGCGCGAGGCGCGCCGTATCGCCGAGATCAATGTGCCGGCGCTCAGGCGTGACCTCGAACGCTATCTGCAGATGCGCGAGAGCGCGGTGCAACGGCATGAAGCCGAAGAGAACACGCTGCGCCAGCGTGTCTCGATCGACATACCGGCGCTGTCTCCGGCCGCGCGCGCCGTGCTGGAGCGCGTACGCGACGCGATCGACAGGAACGATCTGCCGGCCGCACTTGCATATGCGCTGAGCAATCGCGAGACGAAGCTGGAGATTGACGAGTTCAACAAGGCTGTGGCCCAACGGTTTGGCGAACGCACCCTGCTGACCAATGCCGCACGTGAGCCATCGGGCAAACTCTTCGACAAGCTCTCCGAGGGAATGCAGCCACAGGAGAAGGAACGCCTGAAGGAAGCTTGGCCAGTCATGCGCACGGCCCAGCAGCTCGCCGCCCATGAGCGTACGACCGAGACCCTGCGGCAGGTCGAGGAATTGCGTCTCGCGCAACGCCAGAGCCCGGTTGTGAAGCAATGAGGCGACGCGGTGCGATCATGCTGTTGAGCACGTCGCTGGTTGCTATCGCGGGCCTCGTCACGGCTGCGGTCGTCGGTGGCTATCGACTGAACCTGACGCCGAGCGAGCCGCTCGGGCTCTGGCGCATCGAGAAACTCAATCGTCCGCTCGAGGCCGGAGATCTCGTCTTCATCTGCCCGCCCCCGACCGCAATATTCGAGGAGGCACGACGGCGAGGGTATCTCCGACGAGGCTTGTGCGCCGGTGGGTTCGCGCCGCTGATCAAGATGATCGCAGCACTTCCCGGACAGCATGTCGAAATCACGGATCACGTCGTGATCGACGGCGGTTCCCTTGCCGCATCTGTCGTCCGGAAGACGGACGGGGAGGACAGGACGATCACGCCATATCCTGGTGGCATCGTGCCATCAGGACATCTCTATCTCTACTCTTCTTTTGCGAGCTCCTATGACTCCCGATACTTCGGGTCGGTCCCCGACAGCGGCCTTCTCGGCCTTGCCCGGCCGGTCATCACCTTCGATCCGTGATCATATTTCGGATCGTTGGCGATCCGCCTTGCTCATCGTCGCATCCGTCGCTTGCAGCTCACTCGGCTGGAGCGGCAATGTGCTCGCCCTTCCGGTTGCGATGCTCTTCCCGGCGCTGTGGGCGATGTCGCCATCGCGCAGGGTCGCGGCGCTCGTGTCAGCCTGCTATTTTCTGGCCGCCTCGCGCGGTTTGCCTCAGGGAGTTGCAAACTTCTATTCATCCGATCTTTGGCCGGGCCTTCTGCTGTGGATGGCGGCCTCGGCCTCCTTCGTCGCCGTGCATGCGGCGGCGTGGACAAGGCGACCGGGAAAGGGAAGGGCGGTGCGTTATCTGGCGGCAGCGGTGCTGACGGGGCTACCGCCCTTCGGCATCACCGGATGGGCGCATCCGCTGACCGCAGCCGGCGTACTGTTTCCCGGATGGGGATGGTGGGGCCTAGCTGCGGCTGCGGCCGGCTTGCTCGTCATGGTGACGAGATTTTGGTCGGCTGCCGCCATTGGCCTCGCAGGCTTCTGGCTCTGGTCCACTGCCACGTGGACAGGGCCGAATCTACCGGAAGGATGGATGGGCGTAGACCTTGAATTGGGACGAAGCCTTGGCCGGGACGGGTCGCTCGAGCATCACCGTGGCCTGATCGCCACAGCGCGCATATCCGCAAGTAAGGGCGCGCAAGTTGTCGTTTTTCCGGAGAGCGCGCTCGGCTTCTGGACGCCGACGGTCGCTCGCCTTTGGCGGGAGGGGTTGAACGGGCTCGACCTCACGGTCGTCGCCGGCGCAGCCGTCATCGATGCGCAAGGCTACGACAACGTCATAGTGGCGGTTGGTTCCGGCGCCGCTGGCATCCTCTACAAGGAGCGCATGCCGGTTCCGGTTTCCATGTGGCAGCCATGGTTGCGATGGACAGGGCAGGGCGGCGGCGCCAAGGCGCACCTGTTCGCGAACCCGGTCGTGGAGGTTGGGACAACGAGGATTGCGCCGCTCATCTGCTACGAGCAACTCATCCTCTGGCCGGTCCTGCAGTCGATGCTGCATTCCCCTGGCGTCATCGTCGCAACGGGTAACGGCTGGTGGACCGAAGGCACCTCGATCGTTGCTATCCAGAAGGCGAGCGTGACCGCCTGGGCTAAGCTCTTCGACCTGCCCGTCGTCATGGCCTTCAACACATAATGGAGATCGCCAGATGGTCGATGCTGCCCTCATCAAGCAATGCGCCGATCCGGGCTTAAAGCCCGCGATTGTCGAACAGTTCATCGAGCGGGCGGGGTCGCAGGAACCACTCGCGATCACGGTTCGATCCGGGAACCGCATTGTTCTGGTGCCGAAGCCCGCCACGTCCGGCGAGGCGATGGAACTGATCCGCCAGCATGTCGGCCGCAACATCGTGCGTGTCGGCGTCACCCAATATCCGGCGGGTCTTGGCATCATGGAGGCCGGAGCGCTGAAACCGGACCTGGTCGATCCTTGTGAAAATCTCCGCATGGGCTCGGCGCTCTTCGCCAAGGTCTACCGGATCGTCATGAAATGGTATGGCGACCCGACGGCGAAGGAAGTGCTGCCACAGGTATTCGATGATGCGATCATCGCCTGGCAGACGGGGTATTTCGAGGGAATGGCCGTATTCCGCGCGCCGGACCCTGGTGAGGTGAAGGCCCCTGAACCTGGTGGGGACGAGTCCACGATCGACGCGTCCGCAGATTCTGCCGGGGAGGAAGTGAGCGATCCTGTCACGAACGGAGCCCGGAGCGACGATCCCAACAAGGCGGGTATTCGTGTAGATCTCTCGGGGATCGGTGCCAAATGACATTGATGCTCGCGAAGGTCACTATGCCACTTACGTGATCATGTGCATGTTTGCACTGGCGAATTCAGCGTCCGCCCTCTATAAGGGCGGGCAGGGCAGTACGCGCTGCCTCGGGGTGTGGAAACCTCTACTCGGTGGTTGGTGTCGGCCGTTTCGACATCAGAATCCTCTGGCCATTTGGCCGGGGGCCTGTGACGTATGTCCAGGTGCCTCGGTACTAAAGGTCGCAGGACTGTCCGAGTACAGTTTCCAACCCCCGGCTTGGGATCAGGGATTAACGTTTGCGGGGGCGCACCGCGGACAAGCCGGAGATTGGATCGAATGACACCGGACGCGCCGACATCGGAAGACAAACTGGAAATGCGTCCCGTGTACGGGCTGACGCAGGGTCTGCCCAAGTCTGACCTGGAGAGCTTGACGGTCGATGCTATCAGGACCCATCGGCGTCTGGTCGATACTGCAGATCGGCTGTTCCAGGCACTGCCCGACACCTACAAATCCGGTAAGGAGGCGGGCGGCGCGCAGCACCTCACTTACATCCAGTCCTGCATGGAGATGCATGCGCAGATGTATGTGGTGAACACGCTGGTCACCATTCTTGGTCATATTCCGAAAGTGTCGGTGAACTGAGGCTCAGATCAGTTTTCGGCGGATAGCGACGGCGGTCAGGTGGGTCAGGGTGTGCACGTCGAAACGTTTCTTTGTTTCGGCGATCTTGACGCGCACGCTGTTGTACTTGACGCCCTCGAGGTCCGCCGCTTCCTCCATCGTTTTGCCGACAGCGATCCAGCTGAGATAGGCGGCCCCTTTGGGATCGAGACCAATCGGCTCTTCGACACTTGGGGTCGGATCAGCGAGATTGATGCGGGCATGAAGTTGCGCGACCGCGGATGCAGCTTCGACAGGGTCCATCTCGCGGTCCATGTCGATTGCCGGCTTCTCCGAGGCAAGCGTGAACATCGCCATGGAACCGTGTGCGGCCTTGATGGGCACCGTGATGCCGGAGCGAATTCCGAAATCGGCTGCATGCGCAAAGAACAAGCGTTCCGCTTTGGTTAGCCGTGGACTCTCCTGTTTACCGCTCCAGGTGAAGGCTCGTTTCAGGGACTTGGCGCGTCGAATGACTGGGTCGACCGCAAGATAGCCTCGCGCGAAGTAGTCGGATTGAAACTCACGACGATAGTTCGAGATTGCGAGTGAGCGTCCTGGCTTGATGTTCAGATAGGCATAGCCTATAAAACCGATCTGTTCGGTAAAGTTTGCTAGCGCGTCCTTCAATATGCTTTCATCGCCAGGAATGGCGGCGAGGTCGGTCAGCTTGTCCAGCCAGTGTCGCATTTAAAATTCCTTGTGGATCATCAGTTAGAACAGATCATGTGATCCCTTTATATGTAGGCATTCTTTAATGCAACCTTTGATTGCATAAGCAAAATTATGGAACTACGACACCGCCGAGAAGCACGTTGATTTCGCGATACTTGTGGAAATCAGCAAAACATGTCCCAAATTCACCAATGTGACCTAAATACAAAATAGGCATTTCCTCCTAGAAAAAATTTATCCTAGCGTATTCCTTGCGAAACAGCATTCTATCTGCTTATATCAAAGTATTAAATGAGATAATGAATTCGTTATTGCCATACAAATACAGTATCCTCGACGAGGCCCCGCGTTTTTTTGTTTTCAAAACCTTCTAGAGTACCGTTCTCGCCTTTTAGCTGAAAACGCTATGCGTCGAATGCAGGCATCTACCTCAGGGAACTCGCGTCCCAGGGAACGACGATGGCCATCGTGACCCACGATTTCGGTTTCGCGCGGCGGGTAGCAGACCGCGCCATTCTTCTCGATAAAGGCCGCGTCCTACGCGACGCTCCGGTTGACGAAGTCATCCAGCGGCACGACCTCCCGCAATTCACCCCCTCCGCCGGAGACCCTGTTTCACCCTGACACCTTCCGAGGGAAGTGGTCCATCATGCACATTGGAGAACGGATTATGCCAACCGAGTACAGCGACGTTGGGACGATATTTTCATGCCCGAAGGTCTCCGACCTCGATCAGCTCGACGCACATGTCGCGGTCATCGGCGCACCGATCGGGCGGCCTTACAGCGCCGAAGCTTTAGATTGCGACCAGGCGAACGCTCCCGATGCCATCAGGGCAGCGTCGGGACGGTTTCAGTCCATGGACGAGCGGTTCGATTTCGACGTCGGCGGCACGGTACTCGACGGGAGGGAAATCAAGGTCGTCGACTGCGGTAACGTCACCGTGGATCGCGAGGATCTGGCGGGTACATCGGTACGCATCGAAAACGCCATCCGTAAAATCCTGAACGCCGGGGCGGTGCCGATCGTTCTCGGCGGGGATCACTCGATACCGATACCGGTCCTCAAGGCCTATTCCGGGCATGACGGCCAGCTGACGATCATCCAGATCGACGCCCACATCGACTGGCGCGACGAGGTTCACGGCGTGACGGACGGCTATTCCAGTCCGATGCGTCGCGCTTCGGAGATGGCGCATGTCGGGGAGATGTTCCAGATCGGCATTCGCGGTCAAGGCAGCGCGGGTGCCAGCGAGGTTCGGGCCGCGACCGAATACGGTGCCCACATCGTATCGGCGTACGATCTGCACGAAGTCGGTATGCAGGGCGTACTCGACCGTATTCCCGATGGCGGGAACTACTATATCACGCTGGACGCCGATGGCATGGACCCTTCGGTAATGCCCGCTGTCGCCTTTCCCGCGCCCGGTGGCGTGCTTTACCATCAGCTTCGTGCCCTGTTGCAGGGCCTTGTCCGCAAGGGGCGTGTCGTGGGAATGGACATCGTGGAGATGACACCTTCCCGCGATGTCAACGACGTCACCGCGATCGCGGCAGGCCGCGTGATAAACATGATAGTGGGCGCTCTCGCCCGAAGCCCACGTTTCCTGAACGACGCCTCGCGGCCTTCGATCGATGACCATGACTGAGCCAACGAACCTCGAAACGACCTTGGGCCCGAACTCCGGCGATTCCGGGAAGGACAATGCGGCCATAGCGGGGCTCCGTGGGAATCTCTGCAATATTACCCGCTAAGAGATTTTTGGCGTGACGGAAAACGGATGATTTCCGCGTAGCGGTTCGGCGGGTCGAAATCGACGGGGTGACTGGGCAATTATTTGCGCGACAAACCCTGTCGGAATGTGAGACTGTGCGGCAACACGGAATTTGAGGTTTGTCGTGCATGTTGATCGGTTACATGCGGGTATCGAGCGGTGATGAGCGGCAGTCGGTTGCCTTGCAGCGCGACGCCCTGCTCGCGGCCGGGGTCGATCAGCGTCACCTGCATCAGGATCGCGCTTCGGGCGCGCGCGACGATCGGCCGGGGCTGAAGGCTTGCCTTGCGGAATTGTGCGAGGGTGACGTGCTGGTCGTTTGGAAGCTCGACCGTCTGGGCCGATCACTCTCCCACCTGATCAGAATCGTTGAGGATCTGAAGATGCGCGGGGTCGCTTTCCGCTCTTTGACGGAAGCTATCGACACGACGAATTCGCACGGTGCGTTCCTGTTCAACCTGTTTGGCACGCTCGCCGAATACGAGAGAGTGCTGATCACGGAGCGGGTCAACGCTGGACTGGCGGCGGCACGCCGGCGCGGTCGCAAGGGCGGTAGGCCACCGACGATTGACACCGAAAAGGTTGAGCAGATTCTGGCGGCGCTGGAAGCCGGCGCCAGCAAGGCGTCGGTGTGTCGGACATTCAAGGTGCCGCGCTCGACTCTCATCGATACATTGCGGCGAACCGGATGGACCGGACCGGGCAAAGAAGATGAGCCTGCTCCCCCAGTTTGAGAGCGGGTGTGACCGATGGCCTTCCTCGACGCGCAGTCGCGCACCGTTCTGTTCGACCCACCCGATGTTTATGAAGAGGCCCTCGCGCGCTATGCGCTGTCCGCTGAGGACATCGCTTTCGGCAGGGCGCATCGCCGATCGCATAATCGTCTGGGTTTTGCCATCCAACTCGCCCTGGTGCGTGATCTCGGTCGTCCGCTCCGCGCTGGGGAAGTTCCGCCTCAGGCAGTCGTCTCCGTTGTCGCCGACCAGTTGGGCATCGACGCTGCGGTGTTCGCACTCTATGCCCAGCGGGAGGAAACCCGTCGAGAACATACGCGGGAGATTGTCGTCGCACTGGATCTCCGGCCCGTCCGGGCGAGCGATTATCGATCCCTGATCACCGCGGCGGCACGCGAGGCAGCCGCTACCGAACAAGGCGAGCCGATCACCAAGGCCGTGATCGAAGCCCTGAAGGAGAGGAAGCTGCTCGTTCCTGTGCCGGAACTGCTGATACGTCTGGCGATGGCGGGCCGGGCGGCAGCGCGACGACAGGCTTATCGCGGCTTGATCCGGGGCATGGAGCAACCGTCCATCGAGGCGCTTGATCAGCTTCTCATCGATCGGTCCGGTGATCGGAGCCATCTCGGCTGGATTGCGGAAGCGCCGGAGGGGACGAAACTGAAAAACCTCAAGGGCCTGATTGCCCGGCTTGAGGTTCTGCGTTCGGCGGCGATTTCCGATGAGCGACGTAAAACGATCCATGCCAACCGCTATGGCATCATCGCCCGGGACGCCCGCATTCTGCATGCCCGTGAGATACGACGCCTTACATCCGAGCGCCGCTACGCCACGCTGACGGCGTTCGTCATCGAGAGGCAGGCGGCAATCACCGACCTTGCGATCGACATGTTCTGCAAACTGATCGGCAGCACCCGGCGCAAGGCTGTGCGTATTCCGATGAAGCCGGCCATTGATTCCGAAACGAAGCCGGCCACCCATTCCGATTTCATTCCGGCCAGCAT
>NZ_JARRIR010000002.1:0-42425 GCF_029601685.1 Rhizobium sp. YJ-22
GACTGGTACATGGAGGGCAAGATCCAGATCGATGCGATGATCACCCACACCATGCCGCTCGACGACATCAACAAGGGTTTCGACCTGATGCACAAGGGCGAGAGCATTCGCGGCGTCGTGGTCTATTGATGACCACACCCGCCTATAGCATCGACGTGCGGAGATTGGACGCCTTCTCCGCCGTCGAGCTCTACGCCCTGCTGAAGCTGCGGGTCGACGTCTTCGTGGTCGAGCAGGCTTGCGCCTATCCGGAACTCGACGGCAAGGACGGCGAGGCGCTGCACCTGCGCCTGCTGATCGACGGCGAGGCCGCAGCCTATGCGCGGCTGTGGCGACCGGCGGGCAAGCCGCCGCGCATCGGCCGGGTGCTGGTGTCGCCCGGCCACCGCGGAAAACGCCTCGGCGATGCGCTGATGCGCGAGGCAATCCAGACCTGTGAGACGCATTTTCCCGGCGAGCCGATCGCGCTTTCGGCGCAAAGCCATCTGGAGCGTTTCTATGCCTCCCTCGGCTTCGAGCCGACCTCACCGGAGTATGTCGAGGACGGCATTCCGCATATTGACATGCAGCGTCCTGTCGTGAGCGAAACGGAACGATGATCTACGTCGACGCGGATGCCTGCCCGGTCAAGCCGGAGATCCTGAAAGTCGCCGAGCGGCACACCATCGAGGTGACCTTCGTCGCCAATTCGGGCCTTCGCCCCTCGCGCGACCCGATGGTGCGCAACGTCATCGTTCCCGGCTCCTTCGATGCCGCCGATGACTGGATCGCCGAGCGCGCCGGCGAAGGCGACATCGTAATCACCGCCGACGTGCCGCTGGCCGGGCGTTGCGTCGCGCGCGGCGCGCTGGTCACCGGCCCTTCCGGCCGCGTCTTCGACCCGGGCAATATCGGCATGGCCACCGCGATGCGCGATCTCGGCGCGCATTTGCGGGAGACCGGCGAAAGCAAGGGCTACAATCCTTCCTTTTCCGCCCGCGACCGCTCGAATTTTCTCGAAACGCTCGAACGGCTCTGCCGCCGGGCAAAGACCATACCCAGGAACACCGGAGAGTGATCCCATGAAAATCCTGTCGCAAAACGCCGCTTTCGGCGGCATGCAGGGCGTCTATGCCCATGATTCCGAAGCCTGCCAGTGCGAGATGACCTTCGCCGTCTTCGTGCCGCCGCAGGCAATCGAAAAGCCCTGCCCTGTCCTGTGGTATCTGTCAGGCCTGACCTGCACCCACGCGAACGTCATGGAAAAAGGCGAATATCGCCGCCTCGCCGCCGAGCTCGGCCTGATCATCGTCTGCCCCGACACCAGCCCGCGCGGCAACGACGTGCCGGACGAACTGACCAACTGGCAGATGGGCAAGGGCGCCGGCTTCTATCTCGACGCCACGCAAATGCCCTGGGCGACGAATTTCCGCATGTATACCTACATCACCGAGGAACTGCCGAAGCTGGTCGCCGAGCATTTCCGCGTCGACATGGACCGGCAGGGCATTTTCGGCCATTCCATGGGCGGTCACGGCGCCATGACCATCGCGCTGAAGCACCCGGAACGTTTCCGCAGCTGCTCCGCCTTCGCCCCCATCGTCGAGCCTTCCACCGCCCATTGGTCGGTCGATGCCTTCGAAAAATACCTCGGTGCCGACAAGGCCGCCTGGCGCCCCTACGACGCCTGCGCGCTGGTCGCCGACGGTGCCCGCTTCCCGGAATTCCTGATCGACCAGGGCAAGGCCGACAGCTTCCTCGAAAACGGCCTGCGCCCCTGGCTGTTCGAAGAGGCGATCAAGGGCACCGGTATCGGCCTGACGCTGCGCATGCACGAGCGCTATGACCACTCCTACTACTTCATCTCCACCTTCATGGACGATCACTTGCGCTGGCATGCGCAACGGCTCGCCTGAAGGCAACACCCATATAAACTTGGCCCAAATCCCCCTTGCCCGGTCTGCGAATGCCGGGCATAAGGACACCAACGCAGACGACTGCGCTGTCCGCCCGACCTTCGGCGGACAACCACGTCGCGGGGACGGCCTCGCTCACTTCTCCGCCATGCTTAAAGCATGGCGGCCGAGCATGGAGAGAGATATGGCTTGGTTCCTGCTTTTGATCGCCGGACTGCTCGAAGTCGGTTGGTCGGTCGGCCTGAAATTCACCGATGGCTTCAGCCGTCCCATCCCCACCGCATTGACCGTGATCAGCATGGTCGCCAGCGTCGTCCTGCTGGGGCTTGCAGTAAAGACCCTGCCGCTCGGCACGGCCTATGCGATCTGGACCGGCATCGGCACGTTGGGCGCGGTGACGCTCGGGATTTTCCTGTTCGGCGAGCCGGCAACGGCCGCGCGCCTTGCCTGCATCGGCCTGATCATCGCCGGCATTGCCGGGCTGAAGCTCGCGGCCTGACCGCCCCTACTGCTGTACGCTGGTGGCGGGGCACGCATCGGCCGCGCCCGTGTCGCAGGCCGTCGTTGCCGGTGCATTTCCAGCCGGCGGCTTTATCGAAATGCGCCCCTGCGCGCCGGCCTCGAGATCGGAGCCGGCGGCATGGCTTTCCTTCTTCGATGCGGCGGGTTTCGCCTTGGCGACAGCCGGAGCGGGCGTGGTTACCGGCAGCGTAATTTCCTCCGCCTTCAGCTCGGCCGGCTTAGCCGCCTTGTCCTCGGCATCGAGCGTCGCCTGGACCGAGGGCGCGATGAAATCGTCCTGAACCTGCGGGGCGGCGGAAACGCGCGCAGGCG
Organism: Rhizobium sp. YJ-22; assembly: GCF_029601685.1. Lineage (NCBI taxonomy): Bacteria > Pseudomonadati > Pseudomonadota > Alphaproteobacteria > Hyphomicrobiales > Rhizobiaceae > Rhizobium > Rhizobium sp. YJ-22. Next base: position 2,730 of record NZ_JARRIR010000002.1, read on the forward strand.
CCTCGTCCTCAATATCGGGCGCCGGAGCGGCCGGACGCGGCGGGAAGCGTTGCGGGCTCACATAAGCCGTCGGCGGCGTCATCAGCGAGAAGACATATCGGATGCGGGCAGCGATGGTCTCCGCCAGGAATTCCTCGGTGCCGGCCGAAGGCAGGCTGTAATTGATCGCCTTGAAGCCGCCGGTCGCAAACACCGCGCCGCTATCGACCGAGACGACGTCGACAGTGAAATCCGCCTCGTTGCGGTCATGTCCCTCGCCGAGGCCGAGCGCCACGCGATCGATGCGCACGGTCAGAACGACGCGCGGCGCCGGCTCGTAGCGGCGGGTGACGGCGATCGCATCCGAGACGCGCCGATCGACACCGCCGATCACGCTCATGGCGTTGCGGGCGGTGGCGAATACGGTCACGTCCCGCACATCATAGAGCGGCGCCCGCTCCTCCTGCAGGTTGCGCTTCATCGCGGCACAGGATGCGACGACAGCGAGCAGCAGCAGAAAGACCGTGCGAAAGAAGAGACGTGCCATGATGCGAATCCAGCGCAGACGAGATTTTCCCGCAGGATTCGCCTTTATGGTTAAGGAAATAATAAATCGCCGACGATTTTGTTAAAGATGAGGCTCAGGCCCGCATCGCGGCAAAGGCGGATGCGGCGGCGGCGGCTTCCGCGCGGCGCAGCGCCCGGCGCTTTTCCGCTTCCTCGTCGCTGCCCCAATGCTCGATGGTCCAGTCCTCTTCCAGATGCGCCAAGGCCCAGATTTCGTCGAGCGAAAACGCTCCCCGCGCAAAAGCCAGCGCCAGCAGCGCCGAGCCGGTCAGCGTCGTCAGCGTGTGCAGGCAGGCAAGTTCGATCGGCGTGTCATGCGAACGCAGCACGACACCGAGCGCATCGATTGCCGCCTTCGGCTGTTCCTGATGGATGATGCCTTCGATCAGGAAGAAGCGCGCGCCGGCAGTTTGCGCGGCCCAATCCAGCACCGGATCCCACTGTTCGGCCTGGCGCTGCACCAGTTCGCGCGGCTCGCCGGCGCGGTAGAAGAGCATGTCGTTGGACGCGAAACGCAGGATATCCTCGAACACCGCCTGGGGATCGTCGGCGATGCCGTCGATTGCGGTGTTGACGAGGCGCGTCACCGGCATCGTGCCCGGATCGATGTCTTCGCCTTGTGCATCCCATTCGCCCCTGACGATCTCGGCAAGCGCTGCGGTCGGTAGCCGCAGCGGCCGCTTGGCCGGTGTGCGCACGCCGCGGCCATCGAGCAGCACCGCATGTTCGCCATCGATCTCCTCGACGGAAACCGTCTTGTAGAAACGCTTCGGCAGCGGCTTCTGCATCTGGATTTGCGCCCGGCGGGCGGGATCGGGATGGCTCAACCCCTCGGTGAGGTCGTTCAACAAATCACGCATGTCGTCCTGCCTTATCCAATATAGCGCAGCAGCTCCTGCGGATGATCGAGGATCGCATCCGCGCCCGCCGCGCGCAACGCCTCGACCGAGGCATACCCCCAGGACACACCGATGGCGCGGGCTCCGGCGGCCTTCGCCATCTGCATATCGTAAACCGCGTCGCCAATGACAAGGGTGTCCTTCGCATCCATGCCGGTTTCGCGGCAGCATTCGCTCACCATCGCCGGATGCGGCTTGGAGGGGCAATCGTCGGCGGTGCGCGACACGATGAAATGCGGCCGGAAGCCATGCGCATCAAACACCGTATCCAGCCCGCGCCGGGATTTTCCGGTGACGGCGCCAAGCAGCAGCGCATCGCGCTGACAGAGCGTATCGATCAACGGCCGGATGCCGTCGAACAGCAACTCGGTGTGCTGCGCCTCGGCGCGCACCCCGGCGAAGATCGACTTGTAGTGCGCCGCCATGGCGATGGCTTCCTCGTCGACATGCTCACGGGCGAGAACCCGGGCGATCGCCAGATCGAGCGACAAGCCGATGACGCCCTTGGTAACGCCGAGCGCCGGCCGCTCGAAGCCGAATTGCGTCAACGTTCGCGCCATTACCTCATGGATCAGCCCGGCGCTGTCGACCAGCGTGCCGTCGCAGTCGAACAGCACAAGTTGCATCAATCGTCCTCGCCCACGCGGTCGGTGTCGAAGCCGAGCAGGTTCCAGCTCTGCACCATATGCGGCGGCAGCGGAGCGGTGACACGCAGGCGCCCGCCATTCGGATGCGGTATGTCGATATGGCGGGCATGCAGATGCAACCGCTTCTGGATGCCGCCCGGGAAATCCCAGTTGGGATCATCGATAAAATATTTGGGATCGCCGATGATCGGATGGCCCATATGCAGCGCATGGACGCGAAGCTGGTGGGTACGGCCGGTATAGGGCTCCATCTCCAGCCAGGCGAGACGTTGCGCCGCCGTTTCCAGCACGCGGTAATAGGAGACGGCGTGATCGGCGCCCTCTTCGCCATGCTTGGCGATGCGCATGCGGTCGCCGTCCGGCGTCTGTTCCTTCACCAGCCAGGTGGAGATGCGGTCCTCATGCTTGCGCGGCACGCCCTTGACCAGCGACCAGTAGGTCTTCTTGGTATCGCGCTCGCGGAAGGCTGCGGTCAGCTTCTGCGCCGCGCCGCGTGTGCGCGCCACGACGAGCACGCCCGAGGTGTCGCGGTCGATGCGATGCACCAGGCGCGGCTTCTCGCCCTTCTGGCTGGTCCAGGCTTCCAGCATTTTATCGATGTGCCGGTTGACGCCGGAACCGCCCTGCACGGCAAGACCGGCCGGTTTGTTGAGCACGATGACCTTGTCGTCCTCATGCAGCAACATGCGCGACAGAAGCTCGGCATCGCCGGAATGTTTCAGCTCGCGCCCGGCGATCGGCCCGCTCTTCGCCGCCTTGAGATCGATGTCGATCGGCGGCACGCGCACCACCTGCCCCGGCTCGACACGCGTATCGGTCTTGACCCGGCCGCCATCGAGACGAACCTGGCCGGAGCGCAGCAGCTTCTGCAATTGCCCGAAGCCGAGGCCGGGATAATGAATCTTGAACCAGCGGTCCAGCCGCATTCCGGCCTCGTCCGCGTCGACGGTGATATGCTCGATGCCAGCCATGCCGACCTTTCCGATTTCTGCGCGTAACCTGCGCTTGTTGCTGCCCCTGTAGAGCATTTTGGCGCAAAGGTGAAATCGGAATCGGAAAATGTTGCTTTAGAGCAGGCTGCGGATCGCAGCCATGCCGGCAAAGGTGGCGGCAAGCGACAGGACGACGCTGGCCAACACATAGACCGCCGCCGTCGTCACCTGCCCGCGCTCATAAAGCGCGATGGTATCCAGCGAGAAGGCCGAGAAGGTGGTGAAGCCGCCGAGGAAACCGGTGACCAGCAGCAGGCGCAGTTCCATCGAGGCGTTGAAGCGCCGGGCGATCAGCTCGGCCAGCAGGCCGATGGCGAAGGAACCGACGAGATTGACGATCAGCGTTCCCCAGGGAAAGGCAAGGCCAAGCACGCGGACAGACCAGACACCGACCAGATAGCGGGCTACCGAACCGACGGCGCCGCCGGCTGCGACAAGTACGACATGCATGCCTTTTCCTCTTTCCGGCTGGTCTCACGCAAGATGGGGCGAATCGCCCAGACCGCATTATCTTAACGGCCAGCAAACCGCAGTTTAAGTAAAGCTTTAGCTTTCCGCTTAAATCAGCGGGAACGCCTGTCTGCTAAGCTTGCGCTTCGATGAGCTGGAATGGATTTCACGCGATGACGCAGGTGGTGACAGTTTCCGCGAATACGGCAGCCTATGCGATGGAGGCCCTGAAGCCGGCGCCGCGCGTGCCGCGCAAGCAGTTTGTTCAGGAAGCCGTCAAGAACTACGAAACCGCCCGCAACGGCGGCGAAGAAGGAGGCACCGATGTCATACGCGCCGCCTCCGCCGAACTGGCGATGATGAATTTCAACGACCATCATCCCCACGCCACCATCCAGGAGGCGCTGGAAGCCTATCGCGACGTATCCGAGGAAGCCGTCCCACCTGACGTTGAGTGAGATCCAGGATTCGAATCGTGAAGTTTATCTTTTAATGCATTGTTATTGAATAGATAAATAGTTCTGCATCCGCTACGTTATCATGCGCGGCGGCTTTTTTCATGCGCATCCGCCAGCGTTACGGAGTTCGCCGGGAGCGACGATTTTTTGCGTCGCAACGACATTTGCCCTTGCCAAGCGGGGGACTTGCTCGATAATCCAGAGACAACATCACCTGTTGGGAGAAGCCGTTTCGATACGGTGCCGAAGGAGCAACCGCCCCGGAAACTCTCAGGCAAAAGGACCAACAGGGCCGACAGGAACTCTGGAGAGAAACCGGCTCGCAAGAGACCGGTGCGCCGAAGGGATAACAATCTCAGGCAAAGGGACAGAGGGGGCTCGATCATCGCGGCCGCATGGCCGCATCGGTAGAGCCCGCGTGACTCGCGCATAACCCTGGAGGCGTTCGTGTGAACGACCATGCCGAACTGAAAACCACCCCTCTCCACGCCCTGCATCTGGAGCTTGGCGCCCGCATGGTGCCCTTCGCGGGCTATGACATGCCGGTGCAATATCCGGCCGGCGTGCTCAAGGAGCATCTGCAGGCCCGCGCCGCCACCGGCCTGTTCGACGTCTCCCATATGGGCCAGGTGATCGTGCGCGCGCGTTCCGGCGACAATGCCGATGCGGCCCGCGCACTGGAAAGCCTGGTGCCGGTCGATGTGCTGGGCCTCGGCGAGGGCCGGCAGCGTTACGCCCTCTTCACGGACGAGAATGGCGGCATACTAGACGACCTGATGATCGCCAATCGCGACGACCATTTCTTCGTGGTCGTCAACGCCGCCTGCAAACAGGCCGATGTCGCCCATATGGTGAAACGGATCGGCGACACCTGCGAAATCACCTTGCTGGACGACCGGGCGCTTCTGGCGCTGCAGGGACCGCGCTCTGTCGACGTGCTGGCCGAATTGTGGGCCGATGTCGCCCATATGCGCTTCATGGACGTCGCGGAATGTCATCTGCACGACCAGCCCTGCATCATTACCCGGTCCGGCTATTCCGGCGAGGATGGTTTCGAAATCTCCCTGCCCGCAATCTATGCCGAGGATGTCGCAAGGCGGCTTCTCGAACATCCAGACGTCCAGCCGGTCGGCCTTGGCGCCCGCGATTCGCTGCGCCTCGAAGCCGGGCTCTGCCTCTATGGCAACGACATCGACCGCACCACATCGCCGGTCGAGGCCGGGCTCGAATGGGCGATCCAGAAGGTACGCCGCAAGGGCGGCGCCCGCGCCGGCGGCTTCCCCGGCGCGGCGCGTATCCTGGACGAGCTGGAGCACGGCGCCGCGCGCCGCCGCGTCGGCCTCAAGCCGGAGGGCAAGGCGCCGGTGCGCGCCCCCGCCGCGCTGTTTGCCGACCCGGAAGGCCGCGAGGAAATCGGCCGCGTCACCTCCGGCGGCTTCGGCCCGAGCGTCGAAGGCCCTGTCGCCATGGGTTACCTGCCCGTCGACAAAGCCGCCCCAGGCACGCTCGTCCATGCCGAGGTGCGCGGCAAATACCTGCCCGTCACCGTCGCCGCATTGCCCTTCATCACTCCCGGCTACAAACGCTGAACGCCTCCAGAGGAAAACACCATGCTGAAATTCACCGTCGAACACGAATGGCTGCAGCTTGAAGGCGACGTCGCCACCGTCGGCATCACCCGCCATGCCGCAGAACAGCTCGGCGATCTCGTCTTCGTGGAACTGCCGGATGTCGGCGCGACCTTCTCCAAGGGAGACGATGCCGCCACAGTCGAATCCGTCAAGGCCGCCTCGGAAGTCTATTGTCCGCTCGATGGCGAAATCGTCGAAGTCAACCCCGCCATCACCGCCGATCCGTCGCTGGTCAATTCCGATCCGCAGGGCGCCGGCTGGTTCTTCAAGCTGAAGCTCGCCAATCGCGCCGACGCCGATACGCTTCTCGACGAAGCGGCCTATCTGGAGCAGATCGCCTGATGTCCTCCCCCAAGGAATTTTCCTTCACCGATTACCAGCCCTACGATTTCGCCAATCGCCGCCATATCGGCCCGTCGCCGGCGGAAATGGCCGATATGCTGAAGGTGCTGGGCTATGACAGCCTCGATGCCCTGATCGACGACACCGTGCCTGGCGGTATCCGCCAGCAGGCGCCGCTCGTCTGGGGCGCGGCCATGACCGAGCGCGAGGCGCTCGACCGCCTGCGCGAGATCGCCGGTCGCAACAAGCATCTGGTCTCGCTGATCGGCCAGGGCTATTATGGCACGATCACGCCGCCGGTCATCCAGCGCAACATCCTGGAAAACCCCGCCTGGTACACGGCCTATACGCCCTACCAGCCGGAAATCAGCCAGGGCCGCCTCGAAGCGCTGCTCAACTATCAGACCCTCGTCACCGATCTCACCGGCCTCGACGTCGCCAATGCCTCGCTGCTCGACGAGGCGACCGCCGCCGCCGAAGCCATGGCCATGGCCGAACGCGTTGCCAAGTCGAAGGCCAAAACTTTCTTCGTCGACGAGAATTGCCACCCGCAGACCATCGCCGTGCTGAAGACCCGCGCCGAGCCGCTCGGCTGGCAGATCGTCCTCGGCGACCCGCAGGCCGCGCTCGATCCGCAGGCCGTATTCGGCGCCATCTTCCAATATCCCGGCACCTATGGCCACCTGCATGATTTCAGCGATATCATCGGCAAGCTGCATGCCGCCGGCGCGATTGCCGTCATGGCCGCCGATCCGCTGGCGCTGGCGCTTTTGAAATCACCCGGCGAAATGGGCGCCGATATCGCCATCGGCTCGATGCAGCGCTTCGGCGTGCCGGTGGGCTATGGCGGGCCGCATGCCGCCTATATGGCGGTGAAGGATGCGCACAAGCGCTCCATGCCCGGTCGTCTCGTCGGCGTGTCCGTCGATAGCCGCGGCAACCGCGCCTATCGCCTGTCGCTGCAAACCCGCGAGCAGCATATCCGCCGCGAAAAGGCGACGTCGAACATCTGCACCGCCCAGGTTCTGCTGGCAGTCATGGCCTCGATGTATGCTGTCTTCCACGGCCCCGAAGGCATCAAGGCCATCGCCCAGAGCGTCCACAAGAAGGCGGTGATGATGGCCGAGGGGCTAGAGCGCCTCGGCTACAAGGTCTCGCCTAGCGCCTTCTTCGACACGATCACCGTCGAGGTCGGCCATCTTCAGGGTCTGATCCTGCGCGCGGCGGAAGCGGAAGAGGTCAACCTGCGCAAGATCGGTGACGACCGCATCGGCATGAGCCTCGACGAGCGCAGCCGTCCGGCGACGCTGGAGGCCGTCTGGCGCGCCTTCGGCGGCGATTTCAAGATCGCCGATTTCACGCCCGGCTATCGCCTGCCCGAAAACCTGCTGCGCCGCAGCGGCTATCTCGCGCATCCGATCTTCCACATGAACCGCGCCGAAAGCGAGATGACCCGCTACATCCGCCGCCTGTCGGACCGGGATCTCGCGCTCGACCGGGCGATGATCCCGCTCGGCTCCTGCACCATGAAGCTGAATGCGACAGCCGAGATGCTGCCGATCACCTGGCCGGAATTTTCCGAAATCCATCCCTTCGTGCCGCAGCATCAGGCGCTCGGCTACAAGGAGATGCTGGACGATCTGGCGAAAAAGCTCTGCGCCGTCACCGGCTACGATGCCTTCTCCATGCAGCCGAATTCCGGCGCGCAAGGCGAATATGCGGGCCTGCTGACGATCCGCAACTATCACATCGCCAATGGCGACACCCATCGCGACGTCTGCCTGATCCCGACCTCGGCGCACGGCACCAATCCGGCCTCGGCGCAGATGGCCGGCATGAAGGTCGTCGTCGTCAAATCGACCGACAACGGCGATGTCGATATGGAAGATTTCCGTGCAAAAGCAGAACAATACGCGCAAAACCTCTCCTGCTGCATGATCACCTATCCCTCGACGCACGGCGTGTTCGAGGAAACGGTGCGGGATATCTGCGACATCGTCCATGCCCATGGCGGCCAGGTCTATCTCGACGGCGCCAACATGAACGCCATGGTCGGGCTTTCCCGCCCCGGCGATATCGGCTCGGACGTCAGCCACCTCAACCTGCACAAGACCTTCTGCATTCCCCATGGCGGCGGCGGGCCGGGTATGGGCCCGATCGGCGTCAAGGCGCACCTGGCGCCGTACCTGCCGGGCCACCCGGAAACGGACGGTCGTGATGGCGCGGTTTCGGCCGCCCCCTTCGGCTCGGCCTCGATCCTGCCGATCTCCTGGAGCTACTGCCTGATGATGGGCGGCGAAGGGCTGACGCAGGCGACCAAGGTGGCGATCCTCAACGCCAACTACATCGCCGCCCGGCTGAAGGGCGCCTATGATGTGCTCTATACGGCGAAGAACGGGCGCGTCGCCCATGAGTGCATCGTCGATACCCGCCCGCTGGTCGCCAGCAGCGGCGTCACCGTCGACGACGTCGCCAAGCGGCTGATCGATTGCGGCTTCCACGCCCCGACCATGAGTTGGCCAGTCGCCGGCACGCTGATGATCGAGCCGACCGAGTCGGAGACCAAGGCCGAGATCGACCGCTTCTGCGACGCCATGCTGGCGATCCGCGAGGAAGCCCGCGCAATCGAGGACGGCCGCATGGACCGGGAGAACAACCCGCTCAAGAACGCCCCGCATACGGTGGAAGATCTGGTCGGCGAATGGAATCGCCCCTATTCGCGCGAGCAGGCCTGCTATCCGCCGGGCGCGTTCCGAGTCGACAAATACTGGTCGCCGGTCAACCGCGTCGACAATGTCTATGGCGACCGCAACCTCGTCTGCACCTGCCCCCCGGTCGAGGATTACCAGCAGGCGGCGGAATAAGCTTCCGCCATTGCGAAAGAAGAAGGCCGCCGGAGCAATCCGGCGGCCTTCTTCGTTCGATCGGCAAAGCGGCCCGCCGGGCGGGCCGCCGCGAAAGCGATCAACGCTTGGAAATCGGCTGATAATCGCGCTTCGGCGCGCCGGTATAGAGCTGGCGCGGACGGCCAATGCGCTGCTGCGGATCCTCGATCATTTCGTTCCACTGTGCGATCCAGCCGACGGTGCGGGCGAGCGCGAACAGAACGGTGAACATGGTCGTGGGGAAGCCCAGCGCCTTCAGCGTGATGCCGGAATAGAAGTCGATGTTCGGATACAGCTTCTTCTCGATGAAGTAGCTGTCCGTCAGCGCGATCTTTTCCAGTTCCATCGCGACTTCAAGCAGCGGGTCGTCCTTGATGCCGAGCTCCGTCAGCACTTCATGGCAGGTCTTCTGCATGATTTTCGCGCGCGGATCATAATTCTTGTAGACGCGGTGGCCAAAGCCCATCAGGCGGAACGGATCGTTCTTGTCCTTGGCGCGGGCCACATATTCCGGGATATGATCGACGCTGCCGATTTCGGCGAGCATGTTGAGCGCCGCTTCGTTGGCGCCGCCATGCGCCGGGCCCCAGAGGCAGGCGATGCCGGCCGCAATGCAGGCGAAGGGGTTGGCGCCCGACGAGCCGGCGAGGCGGACGGTCGAAGTCGATGCGTTCTGCTCATGGTCGGCGTGCAGGATGAAGATGCGGTCCATGGCGCGCGACAGCACAGGATTGACCACGTAATCCTCACAAGGCACGGCAAAACACATGCGCAGGAAGTTCGAGGCGTAATCCAGATCGTTCTTCGGATATACGAAGGGCTGGCCGATATGGTACTTGAACGCCATGGCGGCGATGGTCGGCATCTTGGCGATCATGCGCAGCGACGCGACCATGCGCTGATGCGGATCGGTGATGTCGGTCGAGTCGTGATAGAAGGCGGAGAGCGCGCCGACCGTGCCGCACATGACGGCCATGGGATGCGCATCGCGGCGGAAGCCGGTGAAGAAGCGGCTCATCTGCTCATGCACCATGGTGTGGTGCGTGACGCGGTAATCGAAATCCTTCTTCTGGGCGGCGGTCGGCAGTTCACCGTAAAGCAATAGGTAGCAGACTTCCAGGAAATCGCCATGTTCGGCAAGCTGCTCGATGGGATAACCACGATGGAGAAGAACACCTTCGTCGCCGTCGATATAGGTGATTTTCGACTCGCAGGCGGCCGTGGAGGTGAACCCCGGATCGTAGGTAAACGCGCCCGTGTTCTTGTAGAGCGACCCGATGTCGATGACGCTTGGGCCGATCGTTCCGTCCCTGACGGGGAGTTCTACGGATTTCGTTCCAAGTGTCAGTGCAGCGTCTTTATCCGTCATGCTGGTCCTCCGAACTGGCGGGATGGCGCCCCGAAAGCGCCACAGATTTTAACGTGGATGTAGCTATATGATAGAGAGGTTAATGCCAAGCTATACCCTCTTCCGTATTGTGCAATGCATAATTTTGCGGCAGCGCACTTAATCCGCGGCCTCTTCTTTCGCCACCCGGCCAAGGCCTGACGAACCGGCAAATCGGAGCGCGTAGCGGTTGCAAAATACGAGCAACCACTTCAAACTCCGCGCGAACAAGCCAGTGATTATCCGGCTATGGCTATAGAGACTGATTATAAGTCTGACTTAGAGACGGCGAGAGGCCTTTCCGCCAGCTTTTCGTCGCCCGCCAGACGCCAGTCCAACCTGCCGGAATCGCTTTCGCCATCGGCGACGCGACTCGCGATCCTTGTCTCATCCTGCGACAAAATGCTGCAAGAGGAAGGCGATCACGGTCGAATCTTTCTGTTCGTTCCTGTGCTCCTGGGAATCGGAGCCGCCTGCTGGTTCGCCGTCGGCGTCGAGCCGCCGCTCTGGGTGCTGCTCGCCGGACTTCTCGCCTGCGCCTTGCTGGCGACGAAACTGCGCCATGCCGCCGGCATAAACCGCCGCATGGCTTGGGCGGCCGCCCTGATCCTCGGCGGCGGAGTTCTGGCGGCGGCCGAAAGCTGGCGCCTGCAGACCGTTATTCTCGATTCTCCTGTTACAGCGACCGTGACCGCCCGCATCGACCGACGGGAGGCTGCGGGCGCAGGCCGCTGGCGCTATCTCGTCCACATCCTCGACACTGAAAAACCCCGCTTGAAACGGCCACCCGAGCAGGTATCGCTGCTGATGCGCGGCCAGCCGGCGCCATTCGAAACCGGAACCGTGGTCAAGGGCCGGGCGCGGCTGTCGCCACCCTCCGGTCCAGCCCTGCCTGGCCTCAATGATTTCGCTTTCTCCGCCTATTTCGACGGCATCGGCGCCTATGGCTTCTGGCTCGGCAAACCGGAGGTCGCCGAACCGTCTGGCGCCGCCCGCCGCCCCGGCTTCATTCAATCCATCACCCTGTTCTTCTTCGACCTGCGCAGCGGCATCGGCGACCGCATTCGCGCAATCGTGCCCGGCGATGCCGGTGCCTTTGCAGCCGCCATCGTCACCGACGAAAGGCGGGCGATGTCGGAGGGAACGACCGAAGCGCTGCGCCTCTCCGGGCTTGCCCACATCATCGCCATTTCCGGGCTGAACATGGCGCTTGCCGCCGGCATCTTCTTCGTTGGTGTCCGCTCGATCTTCTCCCTGTTCCCCGGCTTCAGCCAGCGCTATCCAATAAAGAAATTCGCCGCCGCCGGCGCGCTCATCATGGTCTGCGCCTATTACCTCGTCTCGGGTTTTGCGGTCTCCGCCGAGCGCGCCTTCCTGATGATGGCCATCCTGCTGATCGCCGTCCTGGTAGACCGCCCGTCGATCAGCCTGCGTAATGTCGCGCTTTCGGCCATCGTCATCATGGCCATGGCGCCCTCGGAAATCATGGGGCCCAGTTTCCAGATGTCCTTTGCCGCAACCCTGGCGCTGGTCTCCGGCTACAATCTCTGGAGCGGCCACTCCGCCGGTCGCGAGCCTGCGAGACTCCCCGTGTCCGGCATCGCCACGGAAACTTGGAATTTCGTCGCCAGTGTCTTCCTCACCTCGCTGATCGGCAGTCTCTCGACATCGGTTTTCTCCATCGAACACTTTCACAAGCTGGCCACCTACGGACTTGCCGCCAATCTCGCCGCCATGCCGGTCATCTCATTCGTCGTCATGCCGGCTGGCTTGATCGGCATGTTGCTGATGCCCTTCGGTCTCGACGAATGGCCGATCGCTGTCATGGGCTGGGGTCTCGGCATCGTCATCACCATCGCCAAGACGGTGGCAAGCTGGGGCGGAGAACTGATCATCGGCCGCCAGCCGCCGCTGTTCCTGCCGCTCGCCGTCGCTGGGATGGTGCTGTTCCTACTGCTGCGTACACGGCTGCGCCACATCGGCACCGCCCTCTTCCTGCTGGCGCTGGCCACCAGCCTGCTGGCAACCCCGCAAAAGCCCGATCTCCTTATTTCAGAGGATGGCAGGCTGGTCGCGTTGCTGGACGGCGACACTCTGAACAGCAACCGCCGCAAGCCCAGCGCTTTCATCTTCGACCAATGGCGCCGCGCTCTCACCATCCATACCCATGGTCCTCCGGAGCAACTCGACAGCGCCTTCCCGGCCAAAGGACCTTGGTCGGAGCGACGCAAGCAGCCACTGGATGAAGACGAATTGGTCGATGCCGACATGCTGCGCCAGCAAATCATGGAAACGAGCGCGGATCGTCGTTTCGCCTGTGTCCGCCAGAAATGGTGCCTGGCGAAAACGGCCATCGGCCCGGTCATGGTGCTGGAAGACGGTCGCTACATTGGTTTTGCCTGCGACAATGCCCGCCTGATTGTCACACCGACCCGCGCCAAATTCGCCCGCTGCCGCTCCGGCGCAACCGTCCTGGACAGCGAAACCCTGCGACAGACCGGCGCGGTGGAAATCACCTTCGCCGTCGATGCCCGCCAGGCTTTACGCATCCGCCCCGCTTTCGATCCCGAAAACCGGCGGGCCTGGACGCAGCACCGCGCCTATTCCTGGCGCGATGATGATTATACGCACCGTCTGCCGGCGGAGATTCGCTCGTTGCTCAGTGATAGCGGCGGATGAGGCCGACCAGCTTGCCCTGCACCTTGACGCGGTCGGAGGAGAAAATCCGGGTCTCGTAAGACGGGTTTGCCGCTTCCAGCGCGATAGAGGCGCCCTTGCGGCGGAAACGTTTCAGCGTCGCTTCTTCGTCGTCCACCAGCGCCACGACGATATCGCCAGGGGTTGCACTGTTGGTGTTGCGAATGATGACCGTATCGCCGTCGAGAATACCGGCCTCGATCATCGAGTCGCCCTTGACCTCCAGAGCGTAATGCTCGCCCTGCCCGACCATCTGCATCGGCACGACGATCTCATGGGTGTTGTTCTGGATTGCCGAAATCGGCACGCCGGCAGCGATACGACCCATGACCGGCACGGAGACGGAATTGGCCGCCTCAGGCAGGGCCGGCGTCGCCGGCTTCGCGACCGCAGGTGCGGAAGACGCCGGCTTGCCAAGGCTGCCCTCGATGACGCTCGGCGAAAAACCGCGCCGTGGCTGGGCGGCCGTCGCCGAATAGGCCTCCGGCAACTTGATGACCTCCAGCGCCCGCGCCCGGTTCGGCAGTCGGCGGATGAAACCGCGCTCCTCCAGCGCTGTGATCAAGCGATGGATGCCCGACTTGGAGGCCAGTTCCAGGGCGTCCTTCATCTCGTCGAAAGACGGCGGCACGCCGGATTCCTTCATCCGCTCATGGATGAAGAGCAGAAGTTCCTGTTGCTTGCGCGTCAGCATAGCACCCACCAGATTCGTGAAACAAATACAGAACGAACACTATCTGTTCCCACTGTGTTCCGCAAGGGCCGCAGGCACAATCCAGTGTTGAATATGGCAGGGAAATGACGGGTACGCCCTGAAAGGCGACCTCAAATGCAAAGCGCCGGCAATCTTTCGGTGCCGGCGCGGAGAATGCGGTTGCGGACGACTCAGCCGACGAAAGCGCGCTCGATGACGAATTCACCGGGCTTGTTGTTGGCGCCCTCGACGAGACCTGCCTTTTCGAGCAGTTCCTTGGTGTCCTTCAGCATCGCGGCCGAGCCGCAGATCATGCCGCGATCGACCGCAGGGTCGAAGGCCGGGACGCCGAGATCGGCAAACAGCTTGCCGTTGGCAATCAGGTCGGTGATGCGGCCCTGGAAGGGATAGTCGTCGCGCGTTACCGTCGAATAAAGACGCAGCTTGTCACCGACGATTTCGCCAAGCATCTCGTCGTTTCGGATTTCCTCGACGAGGTCGAGGCCGTATTTCAACTCGGCGACTTCCCGGCAGGTATGGGTGAGGATGACCTCTTCGAACTTCTCATAGGTCTCCGGGTCGCGGATCAGGCTGGCGAAAGGCGCGATGCCTGTGCCGGTCGAGAACATGTACAGGCGCTTACCAGGCGTCAGCGCGTCGAGCACCAGCGTTCCCGTCGGCTTCTTGCGCATCAGCACGATGTCGCCCGGCTGGATTTTTTGCAGATGCGAGGTCAGCGGACCGTCCGGCACCTTGATCGAGAAGAATTCCAGTTCCTCATCCCAAGACGGGCTGGCAATGGAATAGGCGCGATAAATCGGCTTGCCTTCGACCATCAGGCCGATCATGGCGAACTCACCCGAACGAAACCGGAAGCCCGCCGGACGCGTCATGCGGAATCGGAACAGACGATCGGTGTAATGCTGAACGCTCAGAACCGTCTCAGCATAAACGCCGGCGGGGATCGATTCAGCGAATTCCTCATTGCGTGCGGGAGCGTTCATCCTGTCTTCCTGCTTCTCGTCTTCTGCTTCTCAAAAAACCACTGTGCCGATAATACAAGATCCGGCACAAGAGAAGGAATGCATTTTCGTGAATGCTGACTGGTGGGAAATACCTATCTCACCCGTTAAGGTTTTACCATGCGGCATCACGCCGCCGGCGATGGCTTGCGCCGCCAGCTATAGGTCTCGCCGGCTTCTGCCGCCTGCGCGGTCGGCTGATAGTAGTGCGGTATACCTGGCAGACGCCTCTCTTCCAAACGCTTCAGCGCGGTCGGATTGCTAACCGCGAAGCTGTCGATGCCGACGCGCAGCATCAGTGGAATCTGGTCGATCAATATGTCGCCGACGGCACGCAGCTCGTTGGTGTAGCCGAGACGGGCGCGCAGCAGCGAGGCCTGGCTGAAAGCCCTGCCGTCGTTGAAAGCCGGGAAGGAGACGGCAACGATCTCCAGCCGAGAAAGATAAGGCTCCAGCCGGGCGACATCGTCAAACGGCGTGATGACGACGCCGAGGCCGACATCATTGCTTTCGTTCGCGCGGGCGACCAGCCCATCCAGCGACAGCAGCGGCCGCTGCTCGCCAGCAGCCTTCACCTCGTCGGTCTCGATCACCCAGGGATCGTTGGCGATAAAGCCGGTTTCTCTCCAGATCTTGATCATGGTCGCCTCCTCAAGCCGCTTCGGCGGCATTGCCGCCATAGAGCGCATCCTTGAACGGCTGCGGGCCGACACGGCGATAGGCCGTCAGGAAGGTTTCCTGCGGATCGAGGCGCAGGCCAAGATAGGTATCGACGATCTTCTCGATCGCATCCGTCACCTTATCCGGCTCGAAGCCGCGGCCGATGATTTCGCCGATGGAGGTCTGCTCGTCGCCCGAGCCGCCGAGCGTGATCTGGTACAGTTCCGCCCCCTTCTTCTCGACGCCCAGCAGGCCGATATGGCCGACATGGTGATGGCCGCAGGCATTGATGCAGCCGGAGATTTTGATCTTCAGCTCGCCGATTTCCGCTTGCCGCTCTGGTGCGCCGAAGCGGGCGGAAATTTCCTGCGCCACGGGGATCGAGCGCGCATTGGCAAGCGCGCAGTAATCCAGCCCGGGACAGGCGATGATATCGGTGATCAGGCCGGCATTGGCGGTTGCAAGCCCGGCGACGACCAGCGCCCGGTAGACCGGCTCCAGATCGGCCAGCGCCACATGCGGCAGAATCAGGTTCTGCTCGTGGCTGACACGGATTTCGTCGAAAGCATATTCCTCGGCGATTTCGGCGACGGCGTCCATCTGTGCATCGGTCGCGTCACCGGGAATGCCGCCGATCGGCTTCAGCGAAATGGTCACCATGCCGTAATCCGGGTTCTTGTGCGGCTGGACGTTCTGCTTCACCCAGCGGGCGAAATCCTCGTCCGCCTTCTTCCAGCGCGCCAGGTTTTCCCAGCCTTCCGGCCGTTCGCCCAAAGCCGGCGGCGCGAAATAGGCGGCGATCGCCTGCACGTCCTTTTCCGGCAGCCTCAGCTCGGTATCTCTGAGCTTGGCGAATTCCACCTCGACCTGGCGCGTCAGTTCCTCCACGCCCGTTTCATGCACGAGGATCTTGATGCGCGCCTTGTACTTGTTGTCGCGGCGACCGTGGAGATTGTACACGCGCATGATCGCGGTGGTGTAGGACAGAAGATCCTCTTCCGGCAGAAACTCCCGGATCAGCTTGGCGATCATCGGCGTGCGCCCCTGCCCGCCGCCGACATAGACGGCAAAGCCCAGCTCACCCTTGTCGTTCTTCTTCAGGTGCAGACCGATGTCATGCACCTGGATGGCGGCGCGGTCGCGCTCGGCGCCGGTGACGGCGATCTTGAACTTGCGCGGCAGGAAGGAGAATTCGGGGTGCACGGACGACCATTGCCGCAGGATTTCCGCATAGGGGCGCGGATCGGCGACCTCGTCGGCAGCAGCACCGGCGAAGTGATCCGCGGTGACGTTGCGGATACAGTTGCCCGAGGTCTGGATGGCATGCATCTCGACGGTCGCGAGTTCCGCCAGCACGTCGGGCATGTCGGAAAGCTTCGGCCAGTTGAACTGCAGGTTCTGGCGGGTGGTGAAATGACCGTAGCCGCGGTCATAGGTGCGGGCGACATGCGCCAGCATCCGCATCTGCTTCGAATTCAGCGTGCCATAGGGAATGGCGATGCGCAGCATATAGGCATGCAATTGCAGATAGACGCCGTTCATCAGGCGAAGCGGCTTGAAGGCATCCTCGGAGAGCTCGCCGGCGAGACGTCGCTCCACCTGGTCCCGAAACTGCGCGACACGCTCGGAAACGAAAGCGTGGTCAAATTCGTCGTAACGATACATGATTTCCTCAGACGGCGATGAATTCCGGATCGGCCGGCGCGTAGCCGGGTGCATAGGCCATGGTCGGCCCCTGGGCGCGAATGCGCTCGCGCAGACGCAGCGGCCAGAGAATGCCATCGGTTTCCTGAACCTCGATCAGGTTCACGTCAACCACCTTGTTGTCGGCATAGGCCTTTCTGCCGATCTCCTCGAGCGCGGCGAAGGCTTCCGCATGGCGCGCCACCAGCGCATCCTGCAGCGACGTCACCCATTCACCCGCGGCATTCAGCCAGACGGAGACGCCGTCCGTCAACCGGTTTGCGGTCAGAACCTTGTCCACCATCGTTTAAGCTCCTTGCATGTCCTGTTGCCGAACCCGGCCGCGCGATAGCGGTTCGGCCAGAGGTTTGGAATGTTCGATATTGGCGCCGGCTACCGCCTCGCCGATGATGACCATCACAGGCCCGGTCAGTTCGTCGCGATGTTCCAGGTCGGGCAACTCCCGCAGAATGCCGTGCAGCAGCCGACGATCGGCGCGGCTGGCATTCTCGATCACCGCGACAGTGGTTTCCGGCGCAAGTCCTGCCTGGATCAGGCGCGTCGCTACCGATGCGGCGACCGTCCGTCCCATATACACCGCAATCGTCGCGCCGGATACCGCAAGGCTTGCCCAATCCGGCAGCACGTCGCCGGTAAGGTCATGGCCGGTGGTGAAGACCAGCGACGAGGCGACGCCGCGCAGCGTCAGCGGCAGCTCGAAATCGGCCGCAGCCGCAAAGGCAGAGGTGATGCCCGGTACGATCTCGTAGCCGATACCGGCCTGCCGAAGTGCGGCAATTTCCTCGCCGGCTCGACCGTAGACCAGTGGATCGCCGGATTTCAGGCGCACCACGCGCTTGCCCTCGCGCCCAAGACGCACCAGCAGCGCATTGATTTCGTCCTGCGATTTCGTATGGCAGCCCTTGCGCTTGCCGACCGACAGGCGCTCGGCATCGCGACGTCCCATGTCGACGATCGCCTGCGGCACCAGCGCGTCATAGACGATGACGTCGGCCTCCATCATCACCCGTTGCGCCCGCAGCGTCAGCAGATCTTCCGCGCCCGGGCCGGCGCCGACCAGCCAGATACGTCCCTCGGCTTCGCCGGGATTGCTCAGCAGCTTTGCCGCCTCGCGCCGCGCAGCGAAGGAATCACCGTTCGACACGGCATTGGCGACGGCACCGGAAAAAAATTGTCGCCAGAAGATGCGACGCGTCAGCCCGCGCGGCAGCAGCCGCTCTGCGGCTTCGCGATATTCGACCGCCAGCCGCGCCAGCTTGCCGAGCGACGGCGACAGCAGCTGATCGACCTGCGCGCGGATCATCTGCGCCAGCACCGGGCCCGCGCCTTCCGTGCCGATGGCGACGACGACGGGCGCGCGATTGACCAGCGCCGGCGTGTAGAAATCGCATTCCGCAGGCTGGTCGACGGCATTGGCCGGAATACGGGCCGCGCGCGCCGCAGCGGCAATGCGTGCGTCCAGTGCCTTGTCGCCGGTCGCGGCGAAGACCAGCGTCGCGCCGTTCAGCAGCTCGGGCGAAAAAGCAGACGCGACATGTTCTATGTCGTGGGCGGAAAGATAGGCGCCGAAGTCAGCCTCCGGCTGGTCCGCATAGGCGACGATGCGCGCCGACGTATTGCCGAGCAGGCGCACCTTGGCAAAGGCTTCATCGCCATTGCCGAACACCGCCGCAACCTTACCCGCAATGCGGAAAAAGGCCGGAAAAGCGGAGAGCTTGTCGCAGCTTTCAGTCATTCTATCCTTCCATCCAGGTTGCGCAGACTATCATGGATGCGGGCAAAATATTGAAGAAACAGAAATTCTTTGGGCATGCGCTGCGAGACTTGTTTTTCTCGCGTTGCGGCGAATTTGAGCAAATCTCCGCGATGCCAGGCGAAATGCCCATGCGCCGCCGATGGCGTTGACATGCCCCCGGATTTCCGTTTCTGCTGGCCGAAGCCGTTTTGCCCGTAGTTCTTCAGGGAGCCCCGCCCTTGCCCCAGCCCATCCCCGCCTCCCGTCTGCTCGATGTCATCGAGCAGGATATCCTGCCGTTGACCGAAAAGGGCGTCGCTACCGGAAACAAGGTGTTCGGCGCCGCCATCCTGCGCAAATCCGACCTGTCGCTGGTGCTGGCCGAGACCAATAACGAGCTGGAAAATCCGCTCTGGCATGGCGAGGTCCACACGCTGAAACGTTTCTACGAACTGGGCGAACGGCCGGATACGCGCGACTTGGTCTTCCTCTCCACCCATGAGCCCTGCCCGATGTGCATGGCGGCGATCACCTGGGCCGGCTTCGACAATTTTTATTATTTTTTCAGCTATGAGGATTCGCGCGACAGCTTTGCCATCCCCCATGACCTGAAGATTCTCAAGGAAGTTTTTGGTCTGGAGCCCGGCGGCTACCGCAAGAACAATGCTTTCTGGAACAGTTTTTCGATCCGCGACCTCGTCGTCGCCGATCCACGCCGCGCCGAACTGGAAGCTCAAAGCGACCGCATTCGCGGCGAATACGACCGCCTCTCAGCCATCTACCAGGCCTCCAAGGCCGATAACGCCATTCCGCTGAACTGACCGGAGCAACCATGCGACCTTCCAAAGACATCAGCCGGCTGATCGAGATCATGGCGGCGCTGCGCGATCCCGAGACCGGCTGCCCCTGGGATATCGTTCAGACCTTCGAGACGATCAAACCCTATACGATCGAGGAAGCCTATGAGGTCGGCGACGCCATCGAGCGTCACGACATGGACGATCTCTGCGACGAACTCGGCGACCTCCTGCTCCAGGTCGTCTTCCATGCCCGCATGGCCGAGGAAGCCGGCGCCTTTTCCTTCGGCGACGTCGTCGAGGCGGTGACGCGAAAAATGATCCGCCGCCATCCGCATGTCTTCGCCCGCTCGGATGCCGATACGCCCGATGCCGTCAAGCAGCAATGGGATGCGATCAAATCGGAGGAAAAGGCCGAACGCGCCGCACGCCGCGCCAGACACGGCCTGGATACGGCCGAAAAGAACGGCCACCTCGACACCGTCCAGCGCAGCTTCCCGGCCCTCACCGAAGCCCTGAAAATCCAGGAACGCGCCGCCAAGGTCGGCTTCGACTGGTCCGAGCCGGAACCGATTCTCGACAAGATCGAGGAGGAAGTCGCCGAACTGCGCGAAGCGCTGCAGGAAGGCCGACAGGACAAGGTATCCGACGAGCTCGGCGACCTGATCTTCGCCCTCGTCAATATCGGCCGTCACGTCAACGCCGACCCGGAACAGGCGCTGCGCGGCACCAACACGAAATTCCGCCGCCGCTTCCGCCATATCGAGACATCACTCGCAGCCAACGGCGAAGACCTTGCCTCCGCCAGCCTCGACCGCATGGAAGACCTCTGGCAGGACGCGAAGAAGAGCGAGCGGCCATAGGTCCTCGCCCTTGCAAAAACCGGGCAACAAAAAACCCGGCCGGACCGTCAGGCCCGACCGGGTTTGAAAGCATTGCTCAATTAAGGCGTTCCTGACGGAACGTCTTAGGGATCAAGCGGCTTCGGCAGCTTCTGCTTCAGCGGCAACGCGAGCCTTGTCGGCTGCGCCCTTGGCATCGACGTCGCGCTCGACGAATTCGATGACGGCGAGCGGCGCGTTGTCGCCCTGGCGGAAGCCGGCCTTCATGATACGCAGATAGCCGCCGTTGCGGTTGGCGTAGCGAGTCGCGATCGCATCGAACAGCTTCGAAACGACGGCGACGTCACGAATCTGCGAGATCGCCTGACGACGTGCGTGCAGGTCGCCGCGCTTGCCGAGGGTGACGAGCTTCTCGACGATCGGACGGATTTCCTTCGCCTTCGGCAGGGTGGTGACGATCTGCTCATGGGTGATGAGCGACGCAGCCATGTTGGCGAACATCGCCTTGCGGTGGCTGGCAGTACGGTTGAGTTTGCGACCGGCGTTCTGGTGGCGCATCTCTGGTCTCCTTTACTTGCAGGCAGGGCCCGCAGTCTAATGGTTTAATACTGGTCTTCGTAGCGCTTGGCGAGGTCTTCAATGTTCTCGGGCGGCCATGCCGGCACTTCCATGCCGAGGTGCAGGCCCATGGAAGCGAGAACTTCCTTGATCTCGTTAAGCGACTTGCGGCCGAAATTCGGAGTGCGAAGCATTTCGGCTTCGGTCTTCTGAATGAGGTCGCCGATATAGACGATGTTGTCGTTCTTCAGGCAGTTGGCCGAACGGACCGAAAGCTCCAGCTCGTCGACCTTCTTGAGCAGCGCCGGGTTGAACGCCAGCTCGGTGACGGCTTCTTCCTCGGCTTCCTTCTGCGGCTCGTCGAAGTTGACGAAAACGCCAAGCTGATCCTGGAGAATGCGGGCCGCGAAGGCGATCGCATCTTCACCGGTGATCGAGCCGTTGGTTTCGATCGTCATCGTCAGCTTGTCGTAGTCGAGAACCTGGCCTTCGCGGGTGTTTTCAACCTTGTACGAGACCTTCTTCACCGGCGAATACAGGCTGTCGACCGGGATGAGGCCGATCGGCGCATCTTCGGAACGGTTGCGTTCCGCCGGAACGTAACCCTTGCCGTTGTTGACGGTGAATTCCATGCGGATCTCCGCGCCCTCGTCGAGCGTGCAGATCACATGGTTCGGGTTCAGGATTTCGATGTCGCCAACCGTCTGGATATCACCAGCCGTGACGACGCCCGGGCCCTGCTTGCGAACGACCATGCGCTTGGCATCGTCGCCATCCATCTTGATGGCGATTTCCTTGATGTTGAGGACGATGTCCGTCACATCTTCGCGCACGCCCGGAATGGACGAGAATTCATGCAGCACGCCGTCGATCTGGACGGCGGTGACGGCACCGCCGCGCAGCGACGACAGCAGAACGCGACGCAGCGCGTTGCCGAGCGTCAGGCCGAAGCCCCGCTCCAGCGGCTCGGCGACGAGCGTCGCCTTCGTCCGGCCGGAAGAGGTGAACTCGACCTTGTTCGGCTTGATCAATTCTTGCCAGTTCTTCTGAATCATGTGTTTTCCTTCCGATCGCTGCCACCATCCAATCGTGGCAACCGAGCATGAAAAGCAACGATGGCCGCCACCGCGACCATCGACCATCGAGAACTGATCAGACGCGGCGCTTCTTGCGCGGACGGCAACCGTTATGCGGAATCGGGGTGACGTCGCGGATGGACGTGATCATGAAACCGGCGGCCTGCAGGGCGCGCAGAGCCGATTCGCGACCGGAACCCGGACCGCAAACTTCGACTTCGAGCGACTTCATGCCGTGTTCCTGGGCCTTCTTGGCGCAGTCTTCGGCAGCGATCTGGGCTGCGAACGGCGTGGACTTGCGCGAGCCCTTGAAGCCCTTGGCGCCAGCCGACGACCAGGCAATCGCATTGCCCTGCGCGTCGGTGATCGTGATCATCGTGTTGTTGAACGTCGAGTTGACGTGTGCGACGCCCGACGTGATGTTTTTACGTTCGCGACGACGAACGCGTGCGGCTTCTTTTGCCATTGTGATACCTTTCTGGATCTCTTCACCGCCGTAGTACCAGCGGCTACACCGGTGAAAGGCGAAACGCTCTTCACCAATTCAAAAAGGAGGCCAGCGAAAATCGCCAGCCTCCCGCATCCGGTTTCGACGCCGGAATTACTTCTTCTTGCCAGCAATCGCCTTGGCCGGACCCTTGCGGGTGCGGGCGTTGGTGTGCGTGCGCTGACCGCGAACCGGCAGGCCGCGGCGATGGCGCAGACCGCGGTAGCAGCCGAGGTCCATCAGGCGCTTGATGTTCATCGAGGTTTCGCGACGCAGATCGCCCTCGACCTGATAGTCGCGGTCGATGGTTTCGCGGATCGCGAGGATCTCGGCGTCGGTGAGCTGATGAACGCGCTTGTCGAGGGGAAGACCAGTCTTCACCATGATTTCCTGCGCGAATTTCGGGCCGATCCCGTGAATGTAGGTCAGCGCGATGACTACGCGCTTTGCCGTCGGGATGTTGACGCCAGCGATACGTGCCACGTCTGTTCTCCTTGCGTGCCTGTTGTCATCCGACAAGAGGGATTTTGTTACGCAGCGACCGGTGGGTCGCCAGTTCTTATCTTCGGGTTCACAACAAGAAACGATCGAACCCGGATTTCCTGACCGGGCATCCCGGAGAATTGCCCTTCGAAATCCGCGCCGACCGCATCTATTGTCGCGAGTTGGCGCGGTGTTTAGCGGAATCGCCTCGAAAAAGCAACCGCCTCGCCCAAGTTTCTTGGCCCGCCTCAGGCGGATTCAAGAATCTTTTCAATATCTGACGTCACCCGATCGATATCGGCCATGCCGTCGACCGAGGCAAGCTTGCCCTTGGCATGATAATAGCCGATCAGCGGCGACGTTTCCTTGTAGTAAGCCTGCAGGCGAGTCACGACCGTTTCGCGATTATCGTCCGGCCTGCGCTTGAAGTGAGTCGAGCCGCAACGGTCGCACACGCCTTCCTGCCTGGGCCTCAGATTCGTATCGTGATAACCCGCCCCACAGTTGGCGCAGGTGTAGCGACCCGAGACGCGATCAGCCAGGACCTCATCGTTGACCTTGATTTCCAGAACCTTGGAAAGATCGAGCCCCTTGGCCTTCAACATCGCGTCCGTGGCGTCCGCCTGAACGAGCGTGCGCGGAAAGCCATCAAGGATGAACCCCTTGGCGCAATCGGGCTGGTCGATACGCTCCGACACAATGGCGATGACGATATCGTCGGATACGAGCTTGCCCGCATCCATCACCGCCTTGGCGCGCTTGCCGACGTCCGTGCCCGCCGAAACGGCCGCGCGCAGCATGTCACCGGTGGAGAGCTGCGGAATACCGAACTTCTCCACGATGCGCTGGGCCTGGGTCCCCTTACCCGCACCCGGCGGCCCCAACAGAATCAGTCTCATCGTCCCCTCTTCCCTCCACGCAGCTTGGATTTCTTGATCAGTCCTTCGTATTGCTGGGCAATAAGATGACCCTGTATCTGTGCTACAGTATCAAGCGTCACGCTGACAACAATCAAAAGCGACGTACCACCAAGGGATAATGGCACCCCGGTCTGCGAGACCAGGATTTCCGGAAGAATGCAGACGAAGACGAGATAGATCGCACCGACAACGGTGATTCGCGTCAGGACGTAATCGATATATTCGGCGGTGCGTTCGCCCGGACGAATACCGGGAATGAAGCCGCCATGCTTCTTGAGATTGTCGGCCGTCTCCTTCGGATTGAAGACGATCGCTGTATAAAAGAAGGCGAAGAAGGCGATCAGGGCGCCGTAAAGCACCATGTAGAGCGGCTGGCCATGGCCGAGCGCCGCAACGATGGCGGTCGCCCAGGAAGGCAGCGCCGTCGAATTGGTGAAACCCGCGGCGGTCGCCGGCAGCAGCAGCAGAGACGAGGCGAAGATTGCCGGAATGACGCCGGAGGTGTTGAGCTTCAGCGGCAGATGCGAGGTATCGCCCTGGAACATGCGGTTGCCGACCTGGCGCTTCGGATACTGAATCAGCAGGCGGCGCTGGGCGCGCTCGACGAAGACGATCAGCGCGATCACGAAGACGGCGACGACGATGACGGTCAGGATGAGACCGGTCGACAGCGCGCCGGTGCGGCCGAGTTCCAAAGTGCCGGCGAGTGCGTTCGGAAGTCCCGCGGCGATGCCGGAGAAGATGATCAGCGAAATGCCGTTGCCGATACCGCGCGACGTGATCTGCTCACCAAGCCACATCAGGAACATGGTGCCGCCAAGCAGCGTCACGACGGTGGAGATGCGGAAGAACCAGCCCGGATCGTTGACGATGCCCTGCCCGCTCTCCAGACCGACGGAAATACCGTAAGCCTGCAACAGACCGAGAATCACCGTCCCGTAGCGGGTATACTGATTGATGATCTTGCGGCCCTGCTCACCTTCCTTCTTCAGATTCTCCAGCGCCGGCACGACCGAGGTCATGAGCTGCACGATGATCGAAGCGGAAATATAGGGCATGATGCCGAGCGCGAAGATCGCCATGCGCTCGACGGCGCCACCCGAGAACATGTTGAAAAGGCCGAAAATACCGCCGGCCTGGCCACGGAAGGCGTGGGCATAGGCCTCGGGATTGAGACCCGGAAGCGGAATATGCGTGCCCAGGCGATAAACCAGAAGCGCAGCCAGCGTGAACCACAGGCGCTTCTTCAGATCTTCAGCCTTGGCGAAAGTCGAAAAGTTCAGATTTGATGCTAATTGTTCCGCTGCAGACGCCATGCAATTCTCCGCCTAGCCAATCCGGGCTCGCGCGCTTGCGTCAGCAACCCGGAAGCAGTCTTTCAACCGTGTACAGAAAACCGGGTTTACAGCAGATTGCAATGCAACCTTATGCCTCACCGTGGTTTTCCTATGATCCTGGCGGACGCGGTCGCGATCCGCCTGAAGGACGTGAGGCTCATATAAGAGCTAAACCGCCCGGCGTGTAGCACGCCGGGCGGTTTAAAGTCCAATGAATTACTCGGCGGAAGCGGCGAGCAGCTTGATGGAACCGCCGGCCTTTTCGATCTTCTCGACGGCGGCCTTGGAGGCGCCGGCGACTTCGATCGAGACCTTTGCGGTCAACTCGCCGTCAGCGAGGACGCGAACGCCGTCCTTGGCGCGGCGGATGACGCCGGCAGCCTTGAGCGATTCGGCGGTGATGGCCTGCGAAGCGTCGAGCTTCTTGGCATCGATCGCGGTCTGGATGCGACCCAGCGAAACAACAACGAATTCGCTTGCGAAGATGTTGTTGAAGCCACGCTTCGGCAGGCGGCGGTAGATGGGCATCTGGCCGCCTTCGAAGCCGTTGATGGCGACGCCGGAACGGGCCTTCTGACCCTTTACGCCGCGACCACCGGTCTTGCCCTTGCCGGAGCCGATACCACGACCGAGACGCTTGCGGCTCGGGCTGGAACCTTCGTTGTCCTTGATTTCATTCAGTTTCATGATTTTCTACTCCGGCTCACTTCTCGTCGACGACGCGGACGAGATGCTGGACAGAGCGAATCATGCCACGAACGGCAGGCGTGTCTTCCAGCGTGCGACGCTTGTGCATCTTGTTCAGGCCGAGGCCGATCAGCGTCTGGCGCTGAACGCTCGGACGGCGGATCGGGCTGCCGATCTGCTCGACGGTAACGGTCTTGTTCGTCATCTTGGGCGCTCCTTATTCTTCGGCAGAGTTGCCCGAAGCGGCACGACGAGCCTGGAGCGTGGCGTACTTCAAGCCGCGCTGAGCTGCGATGTCCTTCGGATGAACCTGGTGCTTCAGAGCGTCGAAGGTTGCGCGAACCATGTTGTAGGGGTTCGACGAACCGGTCGACTTGGCAACGACGTCATGAACGCCGAGGGTTTCGAAAACGGCGCGCATCGGGCCGCCTGCGATGATACCCGTACCGGCCTTGGCCGAGCGCAGCAGAACCTTGCCGGCGCCGTGGCGGCCGTTGACGTCGTGATGCAGCGTGCGGCCGTCGCGCAGCGGAACGAAGATCAGTTCGCGCTTGGCGGCTTCAGTGGCCTTGCGGATCGCTTCCGGCACTTCACGGGCCTTGCCGTGGCCGAAACCGACGCGACCCTTCTGGTCGCCGACGACGACGAGAGCGGCGAAACCGAAGCGACGGCCACCCTTGACGACCTTCGCGACGCGATTGATCGCGACCAGCTTGTCGACGAACTCGCTGTCGCGTTCTTCACGGCTCTGGCGATCGTCGCGAGAGCCTCTCTTTTCCTGTGCCATTGTCCTTGTCCTTTTTCTTTTGCGGGTGCAAGTGGCAAATCACAACAAAAACCGCATGAGACGAGACGAATCCCATCCGTACGGTTGGCGATGCATATACCTGCGCCCGCCCGGAATGGAAAGCCATACCGGGCGGGAATTTCTTAGAAGTTCAGGCCACCTTCACGGGCTGCATCGGCGAGAGCCTTGATGCGGCCGTGATAGATGAACGCGCCGCGGTCGAACACGACGTCCTTGACACCAGCCTTGACGGCACGCTCGGCGACGAGCTTGCCAACCGCAGAAGCGGCGGCCGTGTCAGCGCCCGTCTTCAGAGACGGACGCAGATCCTTGTCGAGAGTCGAGGCGGACGCGAGCGTCCGGCCGGCGACATCATCGATGACCTGTACGTAGATGTTCTTCGACGAGCGATGAACCGACAGGCGCGGGCGGCCATTGGCCACCGCCTTGAGTTGACGACGCACGCGGTTGGCGCGACGTGCAAGTGTTTCTTTCCTGCTAGCCATTTCGCGTGATCCTTACTTCTTCTTGCCTTCCTTGCGGACGATACGCTCTTCAGCGTATTTGACGCCCTTGCCCTTGTAGGGCTCAGGACCGCGATATTCGCGGATTTCGGCCGCAACCTGGCCGACCTGCTGCTTGTTGATGCCGGAAACGATGATTTCCGTCGGCTTCGGAACCGCGATCGTGATGCCGACCGGCGGCTCGTAAACCACGTCGTGGCTGAAACCGAGCGCCAGTTGCAGGTTCTTGCCCTGCAGGGAGGCACGGTAACCGACGCCGTTGATCTCGAGCTTGCGCTCGAAACCGTCCTTGACGCCCTTGAAGATGTTCTCGATCATCGTGCGGGACATGCCCCACTTCGAGCGAGCTTCCTTGGAGTCGTTGGCAGGCTGTACGACAACGGCGTTGTCTTCCAGAGCCAGCTTGATATCGTCATTCGCGACGAAGAACAGTTCGCCTTTCGGGCCCTTCGCAGTCACTTTCTGGCCGTCGATGGCGGCCGTGATCCCTGCAGGAACCGGAACGGGCTTTTTACCGATACGAGACATTTTTCAATCCTGTCTGTTCGTCATGGAGATCACTGCGCCGTATTAGAATACGGAGCAGAGAACCTCACCGCCAACGTTCTGCTCGCGAGCCTGGTGATCGGCCATCACGCCCTTCGGAGTCGAAAGGATGGTGATGCCGAGGCCGTTCGCGACCTGCGGAATGGACTTAACCGAGACATAGACCCGGCGGCCCGGCTTCGACACGCGGCCGATCTCACGGATCACCGACGCGCCTTCGTAATACTTCAGTTCGATCTGAAGTTCGGTCTTGCCGTTTTCCGACACTTCGGAATAACCGCGGATGTAGCCTTCAGCCTGAAGGACATCGAGAACGCGGGCGCGCAGCCTGGACGCCGGGGTATTTACCGACGACTTGCGACGCGAAACGCCGTTGCGGATACGGGTGAGCATATCGCCCAAAGGATCAGTCATTGTCATTTCCCGTCTCCTTACCAGCTCGACTTGACAATGCCCGGCACCTTGCCGGTGTTACCCAGCTCGCGCAGGGCAATACGCGACATCTTCAG
Source organism: Rhizobium sp. YJ-22 (assembly GCF_029601685.1). Lineage (NCBI taxonomy): Bacteria > Pseudomonadati > Pseudomonadota > Alphaproteobacteria > Hyphomicrobiales > Rhizobiaceae > Rhizobium > Rhizobium sp. YJ-22. The sequence goes on from NZ_JARRIR010000002.1 coordinate 31,032, forward strand.
CTTGCGATAAAACGCACGCGGACGGCCAGTCACTTCGCAACGGTTGCGGATGCGGGTCTTGGAACCGTCGCGCGGAAGTTCCGCCAGTTTCAAGGACGCCTTGAAGCGATCCTCGATCGGGAGCGACTGGTTCATGATGATCGCCTTCAGCGCGGCCCGCTTGGTGGCCTGGCTGGCGACGGTCTTGCGGCGGCGCTTGTTCTTTTCAACTGCGCTTGTCTTCGCCATATTGAGTTCCTCTTCTACGCTCGTCGTTACGGTTACTGACGGAACGGGAAGTTGAACTCTTTCAGAAGAGCTCGTGCTTCGTCGTCCGTTTTAGCCGTCGTGCAAACGATGATGTCCATGCCCCACATCTGATCAACCTTGTCGTAGTTGATCTCCGGGAACACGATGTGCTCCTTGATGCCCATGGCGAAATTGCCGCGGCCATCAAAGGACTTCGGATTCAGGCCGCGGAAGTCGCGAACGCGCGGCAGCGCGATGTTGATCAGGCGGTCCAGGAATTCATACATGCGGGCGCCGCGCAGCGTAACCTTTGCGCCGATCGGCATGTTCTCGCGAACCTTGAAGCCGGCGATCGAGTTGCGTGCGCGGGTGATGACCGGCTTCTGGCCGGCAATCGCTGCGAGGTCGGCGGCAGCAACCGTCGGCTTCTTGGAATCAGCCGTGGCTTCGCCAACGCCCATGTTGATGACGATCTTTTCGATCTTCGGAATCTGCATCTCGTTGGCGTAGGAGAACTGTTCCCGAATCGCCGCGCGAATGCGCGATACATATTCCGTCTTGAGCCGCGGCTCGTACTTTGCCTCAGCCATCGATCACATCTCCCGAACGCTTGGCCACACGGACCTTCTTGCCATCAACCACCTTGAAACCGACGCGGGTCGGCTTGCCGTCCTTGTCCGCAACAGCAATGTTGGACAGATGGATCGACGCTTCCTTGGCGATGATGCCAGCTTCCTGGGTCTGCGTCTGGCGCTGGTGGCGCTTCACGACGTTGATACCGCTGACAAATGCGCGGTCTTCCTTCGGAAGGACGCGAACCACTTCACCGGTACGACCCTTGTCCTTACCGGCCAATACGACGACCTTGTCGCCTTTACGAATCTTCTGCATCGCTTCACGCCCCTCTTACAGAACTTCCGGAGCCAGCGAGATGATCTTCATGTGGTTCTTCGCACGAAGCTCGCGCGGAACCGGCCCGAAGATACGAGTGCCGATCGGCTCTTTCTTGTTGTCGATAAGGACGGCTGCGTTGTTGTCGAAACGAATCACGCTGCCATCCGGACGACGGATATCCTTGGCGGTGCGAACGACGACCGCCTTCATAACGTCGCCCTTCTTGACGCGGCCGCGCGGGATCGCTTCCTTGATCGATACGACGATGATATCGCCGACCGAAGCGTACTTGCGCTTGGAGCCGCCCAGCACCTTGATGCACATGACACGACGTGCGCCGGAATTATCCGCCACGTCGAGGTTTGTTTGCATCTGAATCATGTCAGGTCGCCTTCTTGTTGTTACCAGACCGGTTGGGCTAGCCCGACGAGCAGCCCCCTGTTCCAGCTTATGAAATCTCGCAGTGTGCGCGGGTGGGTCGTGCCAGGGTGGTTTCCTCTTTGGACCTACCGTGCGCAATAAAGCAAAAGAACGCCCGTCGCCGAGCGTCCTTGCGGTGCTTCATACAGATTTTCGCGGGATAAGCAAGGCCCGGCCTGCGAAACTGTTAAACTAAAGCGGGATGGCGTCGCTTCCGCTCGGCCACCCCGCTCCAAACGTCTTGTCTCGATACATCCTGCGCCGCCGGGCAATCGAGCCGGGCGGCGAAAGCTGCATCAGGCGTGGGCGGCGACCACCGTCCAGCGCTTGTCTTTCGAGATCGGTGCACATTCCTCAATGGAAACGATATCACCGACCTTGTACTGGTTGTTTTCGTCGTGCGCCTTGTACTTCTTCGAACGACGGACAGTCTTCTGGAGCAGCGGGTGAGCGAATCGACGCTCGACGCGGACTACTACCGTCTTTTCGTTCTTGTCGCTGACGACGACGCCCTGCAGAATGCGTTTCGGCATATTATTCTTCCCTAATTAGGCCTTAGCTTCCGCCGCCTTCTGGCGGGCGATGGTCTTGATCCGTGCGATGTCCTTGCGGACTTCGTTGATGCGAGAGGACTTCTCGAGTTGGCCGGTCGCCTGCTGGAAGCGCAGGTTGAACTGCTCTTTCTTCAGCTTGCCAAGCTCGTCCTTGAGCTGGTCTGCGCTCATCGCGCGAACGTCTGCTGCTTTCATCGTCTCAATCCTCACTCTGCGATGCGCTGTACAAAGCGCGTCTTAACCGAGAGCTTGGCAGAACCGAGGCGCAGAGCCTCACGAGCGATTTCTTCGCTGACGCCATCGATCTCAAACATCATACGACCAGGCTTGACCTTGCAAGCCCAGTATTCGACGGAACCCTTACCCTTACCCATACGAACTTCGGTAGGCTTGGCGGTCACCGGGACATCCGGGAACACCCGGATCCACACGCGGCCCGCACGCTTCATGTAGCGTGTGATCGCGCGGCGGGCCGCTTCGATCTCGCGTGCGTTGACGCGGTTCGGTTCCTGAGACTTCAGGCCGAATTCGCCGAATGCAAGCTCAGAACCGCCCTTGGCGACGCCCTTGATGCGGCCCTTGAACTGCTTGCGGTACTTGGTGCGCTTTGGCTGCAACATTTTCTTGTTTCTCCGAACTTATCTTTCGCCAACGTCGATCAAGCGTTTTCGCGGCGACGGTCGCCACGGTCACGGTCACGGCCGCTCGGACCCTGCGCGTCGCCTTCCAGCGAACGGCGCTCGGATGCCATCGGGTCGTGCTCAAGGATTTCGCCCTTGAAAATCCAGACCTTGATGCCGCAGATGCCGAACGCTGTTTCGGCTTCAGCCGTACCGTAGTCGATGTCGGCACGCAGCGTATGAAGCGGAACGCGACCTTCGCGGTACCATTCCGTACGGGCGATTTCGGCGCCGCCGAGACGGCCGGCGCAGGTGATCTTGATGCCTTCGGCGCCAAGACGCATGGCCGACTGAACAGCGCGCTTCATCGCACGGCGGAAAGCCACGCGACGCTCGAGCTGCTGGGCGATCGACTGGGCGACCAGCGTCGCGTCGATTTCCGGCTTGCGCACTTCAACGATGTTGAGGTGCGTTTCCGAGTTCGTCATTTCGGAAAGCTTCTTGCGAAGCTTCTCGATGTCGGCGCCCTTCTTGCCGATGATCAGGCCCGGGCGAGCCGAGTGGATCGTGACGCGGCACTTCTTGTGCGGACGCTCAATGACCACCTTGGCGATGCCGGCCTGCTTCAGCTCTTCCATCAGGTAAGCGCGGATCTTCAGGTCTTCATGCAGCAGTTGGCCGTATTCGGCGTTGTCGGCGAACCAACGGCTGTCCCAGGTACGGTTGATGCCGAGGCGAAAACCGATCGGATTGATTTTCTGACCCATTATGCGGCCTCCCCTTTGGCTTCGACTTCACGAACGATGATCGTGAGGTGAGCGAACGGCTTTTCGACACGCGAAGCGCGACCGCGACCACGGGCGTGGAAGCGCTTCATCACGATCGACTTGCCGACAAAAGCTTCGGCAACAACCAGCGAGTCGACGTCGAGATCGTGGTTGTTCTCGGCGTTTGCGATTGCGGACTCGAGGGTCTTCTTGACGGTTTCGGCGATGCGCTTGCGCGAGAATTCGAGTTCTGCGAGCGCACGGTCGACCTTCTTGCCGCGAATCATCGCGGCAAGAAGGTTGAGCTTCTGGGGGCTGACGCGGATCGTGCGCGCAACTGCTTGCGCCTCGTTGTCCTTCAGCCGGCGTTCGGCTTTAGCCTTGCCCATAATTACTTCCTCTTTGCCTTCTTGTCCGCACCGTGACCGTAATAGGTACGGGTCGGAGAGAATTCACCGAACTTGTGACCGACCATGTCTTCGTTGACGCTGACCGGGACATGCTTGCTGCCGTTGTAGACGCCGAACGTCAGGCCGACGAACTGGGGCAGGATCGTGGAGCGACGGCTCCAGATCTTGATAACTTCGCTGCGACCGCCTTCACGAACCTTCTCAGCCTTCTTGAGAAGATAGCCGTCAACAAACGGGCCTTTCCATACTGAACGAGCCATTCCTGACTACCTCTCTTACTTCTTGCGCTGATGGCGCGAACGCATGATGAACTTGTCGGTCGACTTGTTCGAACGCGTGCGCTTGCCCTTGGTCGGCTTGCCCCACGGGGTAACCGGGTGACGGCCGCCCGAGGTGCGGCCTTCACCACCGCCGTGCGGGTGGTCGACCGGGTTCATGACGACGCCGCGAACATGCGGACGCTTGCCGCGCCAAACCGAACGACCGGCCTTGCCGTCGTTGATATTGGCGTGATCCGGGTTGGAAACGGCGCCGATCGAGGCAAGGCAAGAGCCATGCACGAGGCGCTGTTCGCCAGAGTTCAGACGAAGGATCGCCATGCCCTGGTCGCGACCGACGAGCTGTGCGTAAGCACCGGCCGAACGGGCGATCTGGCCGCCCTTGCCCGGCTTCATCTCGACGTTGTGGATGATCGAGCCGACCGGGATATACTGAAGCGGCATGGTGTTGCCGGGCTTCACGTCGATCGCCTTCTCGGAAGCAATGACCTTGTCGCCGGCAGCGAGGCGCTGCGGAGCGATGATGTAGGCCTGCTCGCCATCGGCATAGTTGATCAGCGCGATGAAGGCGGTGCGGTTGGGGTCGTATTCCAGACGCTCGACCGTGCCTTCGATGTCGAACTTGCGACGCTTGAAGTCAACGAGACGATAGGTCCGCTTGTGACCGCCACCCTGATAGCGGGCGGTGATGCGACCGAGGTTGTTACGGCCGCCCTTCTTCGACAGGCCTTCCGTCAGCGCCTTGACCGGCTTGCCCTTGTGGAGGCCCGAACGGTCGACGATGACCAGCTGGCGCTGGCTCGGAGTCGTCGGATTAAAAGTTTTCAATGCCATGTTCTTAATCCTCAGAGGCCGGTGGAGACGTCGATCGTCTGACCCTCGGCCAGCGTGACGATCGCCTTCTTGACGTCCTGGGTCCGGCCGGCAATGCCGCGGAAGCGACGGGTCTTGCCCTTGCGCAGCAGCGTGTTGACAGCCTTGACCTTGACGCCGAAGAGCGCTTCGACAGCAGCCTTGATTTCCGGCTTGGTCGCGGTCTTCGCAACGTTGAAAACAACCTGGTTATATTCAGAAACCAGGGTGGACTTTTCGGTGATCGCCGGCGTGACGATCACATCGTAATGGCGAAGATCCGTCATTTGAACCGCTCCTCCAGAGCTTCAACTGCAGCCTTGGACAGGACGAGCTTGCCGCAACGCAGAATGTCGTAAACATTGATGCCCTGGATCGGCAGAACGTCCATGTTCGGAATGTTCTGGGCTGCGCGTGCGAAGTTGGCGTCCAACTCTGCGCCGCCGATGAAGAGGGCGTTGGTGAGACCCAGCGTCTGGAACGTACCGACCAGAGCCTTGGTCTTTGCTTCGGAAGCGACCAGCTCGTCGATGATGATCAGTCCTTCGGACTTCAGCTTGGCCGACAGGGCGTGACGCAGGGCCAGAGCGCGAACCTTCTTGGGAAGATCATGCTCGTGGTTACGAACGACCGGGCCGTGTGCACGACCGCCGCCGCGGAACTGCGGAGCGCGAGCCGAATGGTGACGTGCGCGACCGGTGCCCTTCTGCTTGTACATCTTGGCGCCGGTGCGGGAAACCTCACCGCGGGTCTTGGTCTTGTGGGTGCCCTGCTGCTTGCGAGCGAGCTGCCAGCGAACCATGCGTGCGAGGATGTCTTCGCGCGGATCCAGACCGAAGATCGTGTCGGACAGGGAGACCGTGCCGGCGTCCTTGCCTTCGAGTGTTTTGACGTTCAATTCCATCGGTATGGCTCCTTACTTCGCAGCCTTGACAGCATCGCGAACGACGATCCACGAGCCCTTGGAGCCCGGGACTGCGCCCTTGACGAGGATCAGACCGCGATCGTCATCGGTGGAGACGACTTCGAGGTTCTGGGTGGTGACGCGCGTCTGGCCCATGTGGCCGGCCATGCGCTTGCCCTTCCAGACCTTGCCCGGATCCTGGTTGTTACCAGTCGAACCATGCGAACGGTGCGAAACGGAGACGCCGTGCGTTGCACGAAGACCGCCGAAGTTATGGCGCTTCATAGCGCCGGCGAAACCCTTACCGATCGTGGTGCCGGTGCAGTCGACCAGCTGGCCGGCGGCGAAATGGCCTGCCTTGATCTCGGTGCCGACCTCGATGAGGTTGTCTTCGGAAACGCGAAACTCGACGAGCTTCGCCTTCGGCTCGACGCTTGCAGCGGCGAACTGGCCGCGCAGCGCCTTGGTCGTGTTCTTGACCTTGGCTTGGCCGGCGCCGAGCTGCACGGCGACGTAGCCGTTCTTCTCGGTCGTGCGGTGGGAAACGACCTGGCAGTTTTCCATCCGCAATACTGTTACGGGAACATGTTCGCCGGCGTCGTTATAGACGCGGGTCATGCCCACTTTCTGTGCAATCACACCTGAACGCATGGTTCAATCCTCTTGCGAGTCCCGTCGGGGCAAACCCCTACAGCCTCTTTTGTTGGAGGAGTTCCCTAAGAGGTCTCACGACCCTTCAGGTCTCCCGGTTTGGAAGACGTTGGATTTCTCCACGTACCTTCCTTGTTGTTACGGCTTTCGCCGGACCTTAGAGCTTGATTTCGACGTCGACGCCAGCAGCCAGGTCGAGCTTCATCAGAGCATCGACGGTCTGCGGGGTGGGATCGACAATATCAAGGAGACGCTTGTGCGTGCGCATTTCGAACTGTTCACGGCTCTTCTTGTCAACGTGGGGAGAACGGTTGACGGTGAACTTTTCGATACGCGTGGGCAGCGGAACCGGGCCGCGAACGCTGGCGCCGGTGCGCTTGGCGGTCGACACGATTTCACGCGTGGAGGCATCGAGGATCCGGTGATCAAACGCCTTGAGGCGGATACGGATATTCTGGCCGTTCATTCACTTTATCCTTGTCTTTTTCAGTTCACGCGCCCGGAAAAAGGCACGCGGTGACTTCTAGTTAATCGTGGCGCCGCAAATTTTCAAAGATCAGGGGAAACCACCCGAAGATGACCCCGCCTATACACGCCTTGCCGCGGCATATCAACTGATTCTTTTCGTTCAAATGACAATGCCGTGGTTACCCACGGCATTGTCCTATTCGCAAGATCAAAGCGTCGCCAGAGGCGTGCGCCTATCGATTACTCGATGATCGAGGCGACGATGCCGGCGCCGCCTGCAAATCGCGCTTGCGCGTCATTTGCAGGTCTTCACTTGCCGTCGGCAAGCTTACGGCATCGTCATCATCGATTACTCGATGATCGAGGCGACGATGCCGGCGCCGACGGTGCGGCCGCCTTCGCGGATCGCGAAGCGCAGCTTTTCTTCCATCGCGATCGGAACGATCAGCTCGACGTCAACGGTCACGTTGTCGCCCGGCATCACCATTTCCGTGCCTTCCGGCAGCGTCACGATGCCCGTCACGTCCGTCGTGCGGAAGTAGAACTGCGGACGGTAGTTGGTGAAGAACGGCGTATGACGGCCGCCTTCTTCCTTCGTCAGGATGTAGGCTTCGGCCTTGAACTTCTTGTGCGGCTTGACCGAACCCGGCTTGCACAGGATCTGGCCACGCTCGACGCCGTCACGGTTCACACCGCGAACCAGCGCGCCGATGTTGTCGCCGGCCTGGCCCTGGTCGAGCAGCTTGCGGAACATTTCAACGCCGGTCACCGTCGTCTTCGAGGTCGGGCGGATGCCGACGATCTCGACTTCTTCACCGACCTTGACGATGCCGCGCTCGACGCGACCGGTCACGACCGTACCGCGGCCCGAGATCGAGAACACGTCTTCGATCGGCATCAGGAACGGCTGGTCGATCGGACGTTCCGGCGTCGGAATGTAGGCGTCGACTTCTTCCATCAGCTTGCGGACAGCGTTCTCGCCGATTTCCTTGTTGGAATCTTCGAGAGCGGCCAGCGCCGAGCCCTTGACGATCGGAATGTCGTCGCCGGGGAAGTCGTAGGACGACAGCAGTTCGCGCACTTCCAGCTCGACGAGCTCGAGCAGCTCGGCGTCGTCGACCTGGTCGACCTTGTTGAGGAACACGACGATCGCCGGAACGCCGACCTGGCGGGCAAGCAGGATGTGTTCGCGCGTCTGCGGCATCGGGCCGTCAGCAGCCGAGCACACCAGGATCGCACCGTCCATCTGGGCAGCGCCGGTGATCATGTTCTTGACGTAGTCGGCGTGGCCGGGGCAGTCGACGTGGGCGTAGTGGCGGTTGGCGGTCTCGTACTCGACATGCGCCGTCGAGATCGTGATGCCGCGGGCCTTCTCTTCCGGTGCTGCGTCGATCTGGTCGTAAGCCTTGAATTCACCGAAGAACTTGGTGATCGCAGCCGTCAGAGACGTCTTGCCGTGGTCGACGTGGCCGATCGTGCCAATGTTCACGTGCGGCTTGTTGCGCTCAAACTTACTCTTTGCCATTTTCGGCTCTCCGTTTTCTTGATTCCCCCCTCTATCGGGGGGATGTTCCTGTTTCTTTCAGAAGCCCGAAGGCCGATTACTTCTGGCCGGAATACTTGGCCTGGATTTCCGTGGCAACGTTCGACGGGACCGGTGCGTAATGATCGAAGGTCATCGAGTACTGTGCGCGGCCTTGGCTCATGGAGCGCAGGTTATCCACGTACTTGAACATGTTGGCGAGCGGAACGTGCGCGCTGATGACGATCGTGATGCCACGCGATTCCTGACCCTGGATCTGACCGCGACGCGAATTCAGATCGCCGATCACGTCGCCGACGTAATCTTCCGGCGTCACGACTTCGACCTTCATCATCGGTTCCAGCAGCTGTGCGCCGGCCTTTTTGGCGGCTTCACGGAAGCAGGCACGCGATGCGATTTCGAAGGCGAGAACCGAGGAGTCCACGTCATGGAAGGCGCCGTCGATGAGGGTCGCCTTGACGCCCAGCATCGGGAAGCCGGCCAGCGGACCGGAAGACAGAACGCTTTCGATACCCTTCTGGACGCCCGGGATGTATTCCTTCGGAACGGCACCGCCGACGATCTTGGATTCGAAGACGAAATCTTCGCCATCGGGGTTCGGTTCGAAGACGAGCTTGACGCGCGCGAACTGGCCGGTACCACCGGTCTGCTTCTTGTGCGTATAGTCTTCTTCGCAGAGCTTGGTGATCGTTTCGCGGTAGGCAACCTGCGGGGCGCCGACGTTGGCTTCGACCTTGAACTCACGACGCATGCGGTCGACGATGATGTCGAGATGCAGCTCGCCCATGCCGGCGATGATCGTCTGGCCGGATTCCTGGTCGGTCTTGACGCGGAAGGACGGGTCTTCGGCCGCCAGGCGGTTGAGCGCGAGGCCCATCTTTTCCTGGTCGCCCTTGGACTTCGGCTCGATCGCGATCTGGATGACCGGCTCGGGGAATTCCATGCGCTCGAGGATAACCGGCTTCAGGGGATCGCAGAGCGTGTCGCCCGTGGTGGTTTCCTTGAGTCCGGCGAGAGCAACGATGTCGCCTGCGAAGGCTTCTTCGATGTCTTCACGCGAATTCGAGTGCATCTGCAGCATGCGGCCGACGCGCTCGCGCTTGTCCTTGACCGTGTTCATGACCGACGAGCCCTTTTCGAGCTTGCCGGAATAGATGCGGGCGAAGGTCAGCGAACCGACGAAGGGGTCGTTCATGATCTTGAACGCGAGCATGGACAGCGGTTCGCTGTCGTCGGCGTGACGCTCGATCTCGGCGTCCGTCTTGGCATCGATGCCCTTGATCGCCGGAATGTCGAGCGGCGAAGGCAGGTAGTCGACGACGGCGTCGAGCAGCGGCTGAACGCCCTTGTTCTTGAATGCGGTCCCGCAGAACATCGGGTGGAACTTCACGTCGATGGTGCCGCGGCGAACGAGTTCGCGAATCTTGTCGTTGTCCGGGTAGTTGCCTTCAAGATAGGCTTCCATCGCGGCTTCGTCGATCTCGACAACCGTCTCGATCAGCTTTTCGCGATATTCTTCAGCCTTGGCCTTCAGGTCTTCCGGGATTTCGGCGACGTCCCAGGCTGCACCCAACGATTCGTCGCGCCAGACGAGCGCATTCATCTCGACCAGGTCGACGACGCCCTTGAAGTCGCTTTCAGCGCCGATCGGCAGCTGCATGACGACGGCGGTGGCGCCGAGACGGGTCTTGATCATCTCGACCGAGCGATAGAAATCTGCGCCGGTCTTGTCCATCTTGTTGCAGAAGATCATCCGCGGGACGTTGTACTTTTCAGCCTGACGCCAGACGGTTTCGGTCTGCGGCTCGACGCCGGCATTGGCGTCGAGGAGTGCGATGGCACCGTCGAGAACGCGAAGCGAACGCTCGACTTCGATGGTGAAGTCGACGTGGCCGGGCGTGTCGATGATGTTGAAGCGGCGCATCTTGCCGTCACGGCCCTTCCAGAAGGTCGTGGTGGCAGCGGAGGTGATGGTGATACCACGCTCCTGCTCCTGCTCCATCCAGTCCATCGTGGCTGCGCCGTCATGAACTTCGCCGATCTTGTGCGACTTGCCGGTGTAGTAAAGGATACGCTCGGTGGTCGTGGTCTTGCCGGCGTCGATATGCGCCATGATACCGAAATTGCGGTAGTCTTCGATTTTGTATTCGCGAGCCATTGTGGACTGCCTTTCAAAAATTGCCGTCGATTACCAGCGATAATGCGAGAAGGCGCGGTTCGCGTCGGCCATCTTGTGCGTGTCTTCGCGCTTCTTGACGGCGCTGCCACGGTTGTTGGCGGCATCCATGAGTTCGCCGGAGAGGCGATCGACCATGGTGGTCTCGTTGCGCTTGCGGGCGGCGGCGATCAGCCAGCGGATGGCCAGCGCCTGACGGCGCTCCGGACGGACGTCGACCGGAACCTGGTAGGTCGCACCACCGACGCGGCGCGAACGCACTTCCACATGCGGCGCAACGTTATCGAGCGCGCTATGGAAAATGCCGAGAGGCTCCTGCTTCGCCTTTGCCTGAACGGCGTCGAACGCGCCGTAGACGATGCTTTCCGCAACGGACTTCTTGCCATGAAGCATGATGGCATTCATGAACTTGGTGACGACGAGATCGCCGAACTTCGGATCGGGATTGATCTCGCGCTTTTCTGCACTATGACGACGGGACATTTACTTGTCTCTCAAACTGGAAAGCGCCTTAACACGCGGAGTACCTCGCGCGGCGCTGGAAAAAACTGAAAAGTCCGAATTACTTCGGACGCTTCGCACCGTACTTCGAACGACGCTGCTTGCGGTTCTTCACGCCCTGCGTATCG